>NZ_BBCB01000028.1 GCF_001311825.1 Salidesulfovibrio brasiliensis JCM 12178
AAAAAAAATAATCCCAATTAAATGATATTATTAATAAAAAAAAATATACACCAAAACAAATACTCACAACATTACCACCATTTCCTCAGGTCATAAGTTTTGAGAAATCATAGTGTGAAGAAAAATACCACGACGTACCTACTCTTTTCTAGACAATGAGTCCCCCAGAGGTTTAACGCTAATAACAAACTCTATCCATAGGAGGAAAAAATGGAAGACTACAATGGGACTTACATGGTCTATTACGAAGGCGCCGCCGGGTTTGGCAACGCGGCTGCAATCATCGACAACGGGGTAATACGCGGCAAAGACTGCGTTGCAGGAGATATCAAGGGGATGGCCCGCATCGAAGGGAATGACCTTATCATTAATGTAACTATATATTTTACAGGTGCTCCGGGCACTTTCAGCGTCGTTAACGGAGAGAAAGGTTCAGGCCTTGAACAAACGCTTGAATTTCGGGTGCCCAAGGACTTCCCCAATGAAGCTCTTTCCACTGCCGATACTGTTGCAGGGCCACTAAGGCTTCGAATTATAAGGTTGTAAAAAAAGCCCCTCCTCACTTGATAGGAGGGCTGATAGAATAGCTATATCCACTAGGGATTCACCGGCCACTCAACCGCATCCGGAAACCCCGCCTGCTGCGGCACATCCCGGAGCGTCTGCCTGTATTCGGCCCACGCGGTTTTCTGCGCGTCGTCAAGCGGTGCATCCGCGAGCTGAGTCCAATCACACACCCTCAACCTCTCGTCACGATCAGCCCGCACCTGAGAAGCTAAGGCTTCGCTTTTTGCCGCCTCGTCCACCACCGCCGAAACAACCGTCTCGCGGTAGATCAAATCCTCGCCACGTTCCCACTGCGTTTCGTAGGTAGTGTAGGGTTCGCGTCTGAGCGCCACGGCCTCGTTGTAGCCCTGCGCGTCCAGTTCCTCACGAGTCAGGTCCGCGAAGCTGCGGACAACATCATTCTCGACAATCTGTTTCGGCGGGTTGGCACGAAACGTCCCATCGGGGTATCTCCACATAATCTATCTCCTTAAAATGCGTTGCTGTATTTGAAGGGCTGCGCGGCCCATGCGATGCCGACATAGAGATTGCCAGCCCCGTTGACCTGACCGCCTGAGTTGTCAGTGATCTTGAACCCGTTTGACAGGTAGCGATAGCGGTCGGAATACTGATATTCCACATCAGCCTCGTTGGGCCTCAGTGTCCACTCAACGGGGTTGTATGGGTCGCGGGCAGAGTCGGAGAACTGCCAATCATCCGAACCATCAGCGTTCTTGAGCATCATAGCCAACGGGGTGAATCCGAGGTCAGCAAAAGGTCCATCCACAGGGTTGTTCCCGGTGTAGCTGAACACCTTAGAGAAGCCGGGAACCGAGCGGAAGAGGTAGGCGGCATAGATGCCAGTTCCCAAACTACTCGGTACGCAAAACTGCGTGCTTGTGTTGACAGCCCAAAACCCTGCACTGGTGGTAGCCGCTTGCGTCAGGTTCAAGCAGAGGTATTTGTCTGCGCCCAAGTCGCGGTGAAACAACCACCAGTGGTCCACATCATCCAAACGCCTGACAAAACCGAACTCAACGGAATCGTCGAGTGCGTGATCGAATGGCGTGGGGGTGCCGCTGGTGTGATTGATGCCCGAAACAATATCAAAACCGAACTCCGGCCCGCGCTTAAGGCAGAGGTCGATATACGACGAGCCGAGGTCGTTGGTGATGGATTGGTTGCCGAGGTCGTACCCATCCGCGTTGAACGCGGGAATTGCGCCGGGCTTAACATCTTCGGCATTGGTCAGGTCTGTGAAAAGACAGTTTTCAGGACCGCGCACCGTGTCTTGCAAGCACCACGAACGGGTGTTGTAACGGTCCTTTGTCAGCACAGAGTCAGGGCCAAAAGCCAAGCCGCCCACAGAACCCGCCGCGCCCGTACCATCGCGCAGCACCACGGCCACACCAGTGGCGGGGTCAAGCACATCCGGTTCCGGCAACGCCCTCCACGCAGCAACACCGCCGTTGTGGGCCGGTGTGTCGTCGCTCTGCGAAAGCGCACCGCTCACGGTCCAGTCGTTGCCGTTGCCGCTTGCGTCTTTGCCGAGGTTGGCCGCGTCCGCGAAATCGGGATGGCTACCGTTTGCCCCATAGCCCCCGGTGTACGCCTGCGGCACCCACAGGCCGGACACAACCGACGAGAACCCGCCGAAATCGGGCATGTCCGCGACGCCCTCCACCAAATGCACGGCAGAGAGATTGCCGTTGATGTTGTAGGTGCCGTTGTACGCGCCAAGGACGTGCTCCACGGTCGTAAACAGGTTGGTGTCGTAATTCTGTGCGGGATACGTCTCGGAGCTGAATGAGATGATGCGCGTGCCGTTGACGAACAGCCGGACACGCTCCGATTCGGTGGCCTGCGTGGTGTCCACGAATAGACCGAGGGTGAAATGATTGGTCGTATCCACACACTCAGCGTCGGTCTTGAGCTCCATTCGGGTCACGCCGCCAGAGCGGTCAAACACGTGGAGTTTGCCCGCCTCTGTCAGCCAAAAAGCAAAGCGGTTGTTGGAGTCGGCAAACACACTGAAAAGGGTGTTGTAGACATTCGGCAACGCCGAAATCTTAAGCGACAGCACCAGCGCGAACTGCCTGCGGTTGCCGACAGCCGCCGGGGTGAATTGCAGACTGCTCGCCCCATCCAACAGAGCAGAGTGGCCGATCTCGTACGGCCAAACATCCACGGCACCGCCACCCCCGCCAGCAACGCCCGAAAGCGGATGATCGAACGGCCTCATTACGCCACCGCCTTGAGGTTCTGGGCAGCCACGCCGCGAAGCACGCCGCCGCGCTCGGTGAAGGTGATGACATCCTCGGCTCCTGCGTCCGGGGTCACGGACGGAGCCACGCCGCCCGGCCAGAGGATCGCGGCGGGCCATGCCACGGACCAGCCGCCGGTGGTGTCCTGCACGATGGTCAGTTCACCGGGGCCGGGGTTGGTGATGACGATGCCCGTCACGTCCTCGGTCAGTGTCAGCACCGCCGTGGGCGCGGCCCGCATGTCCCACAGCACCACGCCCGCATCGATGGCGAGCGCGGCCTCGCCGTACCGCTGGGCCTTCGTCCACGTGTTGGCAACAGCCGCAGAAACGCCCCCCAGCGCCGCCAACGCTTCCGCGACAGTCGTGCAACCCGTCCCGCCCTGCTCGACCGCCAGCGGCAGGGCCAACGCGCCCAGTTCGGCAAGGTCCTTGTTGACGAGCTCCTGCAGATCGTCAGACCATGCCACCACTTTTCCCGCCTCAGGCTCGGGGATATGCACCCCGGAAACCGACGACGTGAGCGGCAGCAGAATCGCGCGGCCGAGTTGCTCAGCCTGCATGATGTTGACCATAGCCAACAGGTAAAACGCCTCGTTGAGAACGTCGGCGGGCATGCTGTCGTTGTCGGTCAGGGATATCTCGATCGAGAGCGGTGGATTGCGGTAGAGCAACACATTCTCGCCGCCGGAAAGCCCGGCAGCGAACGTCACGGTGCCACCGGCTTCAAGGCCTGCGCCGTCTACTGTGTAGCCGCTCTCCTGCAGCACCCCGTCCACATACACTTCCAGATGTGCTGCGGACAGCAGCAGAAAGTCATAAACAAACGCGGTCTGTCCGGCCGCAGCTGTGTAGGAAATACGGTTCTTGGCATTGATGACGGGCATTAGCGAATCCCTCCCCCATGTTTGTAGATATCTCCGGGCGGCAAAATGAACTCCTGCCCGTATTCCTTTTTGAGCCGCCGCTGCGTCCGGCGCAGATGCCCCGGACTGGCCATTTCCTGCAGGTTGTAGAGGATCATGTAGTCGAGCGGCAGCCGCGTATACCAGAGGTTCACGAACGGCGTATTGTTGATGGTCATGTACATGGACTGCCCCGCGCTTGGCGGATCGCCGTGCAGGGTGTTCAGCAACATCCGGGCAAGATCGTCGGCGGTGTTGAGAAATGGCCCCTCAACCGTCTTCAGCGGCGAATCCCCGAAGCGCGAGAATTTGCCGAGCAGAAAGTCGCCGTAAATCCCGGCCCCGCCGCCCTGAATCATCGCAGCAAGCCACGTGTTGGGCATGGAGAAATCACGCGGCTCGCGCCCCTTGAGCGCGTCCTTGGTCGTCATGGCAAGCGCCCCGAGAACCGTGGTTCCGGCGATGAGCTGCGCCAGTCCGCCGAAATCCCCCTTGCCGCCGGGCCTGCCCTTCAAGTGAGGCATTATGGCCTTCTGCGTGAAGGCGATAGGAAAACTCTTGAACTGCATCATGAACCGGGCCACCTCGCCCCAAACCGTTCCGGGCTGCATCCCCGCGGTCTGCCACATGCGGGTGCGGTCATCGGGCTGAATGACCCCGTATGCAGTTTCATCGAGGAAGAAGGACGAGAGCTTGTCTTCCAAATCACTCCATGCCTTCTTCATCAGTCTGGGCCGGACAGGATCAAGGTGCATGGCCTTGTGTGCTTCGTATCCCGGTTCGCCGCTCGGAATCTGCGCCCCCTGTGGCCGCTTCTTGAGCCACTCGTCCTGCACGTGCGCCTCGTACTTTGCGAGCTCCGGGGCCACATATTCGGCAATGTCGGCTTCATCGAGGAAACGCACCGCCTCAGGCACCACGAACTCTCGGCCATCGGCTGCCCGCTTCTCCAGCTTCTGGACAACTTTCCATTCCCGCTCTCCGATGCCGTGCAGCCCCAGCAGATGCCGATATCCGTCATCAAGCTCGGCCCATCCTTTCTTTGTCTGCATGGCCATGTGCGCCGAACTCATCAAGGCAAAGCTCTCGCGCATACGCTCGGTCCACCATGTCAGGCCGGACAGCTTGAAAAACTTCTGCGCGTACTTGGACATCCGTCCGTGCACCTGATCTTCGGCCATGAACCGCGCGTGAATGTCACCGAGCATGGAATCAAAACCAACACCCAGCAAATGTGCGATGGCCTGCTGATCCTCGGGGGTCTTGCCGTGCAACAGGCCGCGCAGCATCTCACTGTATCCCTTAACCGGGTTGATGCCGTGCCAACGAAGCCGGGATGCAGCCGTGGCCACGTCTGTCACGGATGAAATGACCGCCATGCCGAGCTTGCCCATTGATACCCATGACCGGATGGATGACCCCATGGTCGCCCACGCCATGCCCCACTTGGCAGGTCCGGCAAAATTGGGCACGGCCCGGTCCGCCTCGCCAGATGACACCTTCCATGCCATAGCCACCCGATTGACGGGCTGGTTCAGGTCCTGCGGCAGCCGGTTGGTCAGGGCCTTCTTTTCCTCGTCGCTCAACAACGGATTCTTCCAGACATCCTTTTCCACCTTGCGGATGTACGTCTCAAGAAAGGCCTGCGGATTATGCCCCAGAATCTCCAACTTGGCGGTGTTCTGGGCGTTGATGCGCAGATGCCCCAGCACGGAATCCACAACGTCGCCGCCCCCGAATTTCTCAGAGTAGGCCATCCACGATTCCGCGTCTTTGAAAAACAGCGCCCGATGCTGCTCGGAGAGCTTGCGCGCCAGATCAGCGGGCCGCTTGAGTACCACGTTCTGCCAGTCGGTCACGGCGTCCACATCCCTGCCGCGCACGATGTGATCAAACACCTCGTCCAGCACCTCGTCCATCTGCTCGTCGGCAATGCGGCCAAAGGTCCGTTCCCGGTCCAGCAGATCGTTCTTGATGATGAACTCTTTCCACTGCTCCCGCCCGGCATGCATGATGCGCAGCGGATCATGCCGCTGGGGCAGCCAGTTACGCAGCCGCTTCACATCCGCCCCGGCAGCCACCAGCCGCCGCCGCGAGAGGTCGGACACGTCGGACAGCACCTGTGCCAGCCACACCGCGTCCTGATTGCCGGTCACGGATACCCCACGATCAACGTGGAACATCTCCAGCGTGGTGCTGTCGAGAAACCCCTTGTCGCGCATCAACTTCAGGACGTGCGGCCGTTCCTCCTGAATCATGGAAAAAATCTTGCCGATCCAGCGATGCTCCAGCATATCCTTGCGCTGGCTCATGGACGTGCGCGCTCCGGCAACACCTTTGTGCGTGCCGATGAGACGCGCCACGATGCCCTCGGCCCAATCCTTGACAACGCCCGTGCGCATCAGCCCGCCCACTTCCCGGTCCCATTCATCACGGCGTACTATATCAGCAAGGGACCGCCGTTTGGCCTCGATGGCCTCTTTCTGTGCGCGGTCACGAACGCCACCGGCAATCTGGCGCAAGTGTTCGTCGGCCATGTCCATGGACATTTCCGCGACGATCCGGTTTTTCTCGTCGAGCATCTGGTGGATGATGTCGAAGGCGTCGTTTTCATCCACTCCGGCGTGGCGCATGATGTCCTGAATACAGACGTCGATTCCCATTACAGCCCCCGTTTGATGATGCAGTCCACGGCAGCCTCATAGCCTGCGCCCCAGCGCTCGGCCCGCTGCACACCGATATCGGCAGCGTCAAGCGCGGCCAGTTCCTGTTCCGTCAGTTCTCCGGCCTCCATCATGGCCTGCACACGCTGTTCGTGCAGCAGGGCCATTTCCTCATGGCTTGCGTCCGGATCAACACTTTCCATGGGGTCAAACTCGGGCGACTCGGGCCGCTCGGTTCGCCAGTCCGGCCGGGTTGCCGGTGGTGCATGCTGAAATCGTTCGGAGAGAATCCGGGAAAGAGCTGCACCGGCCTCCTGAAGGTCTGCCCCGTCAAAAATGCGAATGTGCGCCCGCCCGTCGGGCAGAAATTCCACTGCGCCGTTGCTGCCGCCCGCGCGATACCGCACAGAATGCCCGCCGCGTTCCTTGCGCACGGTCCCGTCCATGGTCCAGCGCGCGGCGTCCTGAATGAGATAGCGCAGCTCGTCGTCGCTCATCTCCACGTCCACGCCCATGTCGCGCAAGGCATCCAGCAGCCAGCGCTTGAACGACTCCCATAGGTTGCGATCCGCCTCGGAAAGTTCAACCCCCTCGTTCATGCGCTCGGCCATGTGGGCAAGCATTTCCTCGGCTGCCTCCCGGCGGTGCGCCGGGTTGGCAAAGTCCAGCCCGTAATTCTCCCGGATGCCCTCCATCCGTTCCGGCCCAAAATGCTCAAACACCCGGTCCAACACATCGTCAACGCCGTCGCCCAGCAGCCCGCGCAAGCCCACGTGCCCCACCTGCTCATGCAGCCAGACCTTCACGGCCTCCTCAGGCGAATCAAAGGCATCCGCCACCAGATACACGGCCGTTCCATCGGAAACCCCGCGCACGCCTTCCATGCCCCGCTCCCCGGCCTTGGCACGGATATGCTCCGGCAGGTCATCAAAGGTTTCGACTATCTCAAGCGGCAGGGCATTCCGGGCTTTGCTCTGCAAGGCGCGCACAGTTGAAAAATCACCGCCGAACCTCTTGCTTTTCGCTTCTTTTATATTTACATTTGTGTCGTGACCTTGGCGGGTGAGAGCGTTCCTCGTATTCCCGCCCGGGTTGGCTGACTGGGACGCTCCAGCCTCTGCCCAGTTCAAATCCATCTCCACCACTCTGGCCCACTCCCTTTTCCCTTTGCCCCCCCTTGTTGGAAATTTGCTCTGCACAACAGAGCCGAATGTAACGACAGTATCCCATACGTCCTTTTTCAGTTCTTTATCGAAATAACGCTTGAGCAAAATATCTCGGGTAGTGCCTTCTTTCTGAAAGATAAATTTAACATCAGGATTATCGAGCGTGTCGGATAGAGAGTGCACATATAAACGACGTTTTTCTTGCTTCAAAAAATGACTAGCATCCACGTCTTTCCCGTCCTGAGTCATACGAAAAGAAATTCCGTCAGGGAAAAGGTGCTCGGCAATCTCATGCAGAGCAAAGAGATATTTGTCTGGATCAGAATACTTGAGAGCCTTGATTTTCTGAGGCTTCAGCGTATCGAAGTAGGCCTTCATGGCCTCCCGGCTCTCAAGGCTTAAATCCGTTCCCGTATCTTCGAATTCCACCTTCAAGCGACGATCATTGTCGTAAATGACCTTCTTGGCGAATCGGACATAACGGGCTTCAGGGCTGTCCACCTGAAACCGAATCGCCCCTTCATCAGCCTTGCCGCCCACGGTAATGTCGCTAATGTGCCTGCGCATCCATGCATCCAGCTCCATGCCCGAATCTTCGGCCATGCGCTCCAGCGGCCCGAGCAGCGCCCCGGCCTCTTCAACGCGCAAGCCCTGATCCGCCAGCCGCTTCATGGCCCGCTCGTGCGTCAGTTCGCCGGACTCCACCACGCCCTTGAGCAGCGGCGAAACATCAACGGGCCTGCCTTCGGCCACGTCATCCGCAGCCAGCGCCAGCGCGTTCAGGACGTCCGCCCGCTTCTCGCCCCGCAGCTTAGCCCACGCACCACCGGCACCGCCGAAAAGCATCCCCACGCCAGCGCCCATGAGCGTATCCACAGCGTAGTCCTCAAATGTGATCTTCTCTCCCCGCCGCTTCAGATCCTCCCCGATGATCGGCGAGGTCAACGCATTGCCCACCGCCGCATCCAGCCCACCGGCCAAAACGCGACCGCCAACGGTCCCGAACCGCCCGATCATGCGTAACTTTGCTGCCTGACCAACAAACGGGATGTAGTTCACAGGGTCCAGAAAACCCACGCCCATCTGCACGCCAAACCCGACGACCTTCTGCGCCAATGTCTGGCGACTCAGAAGCTCATCCCTTTTTCGACGTTTGTCATAATCCTCGGCCAGTATTTTTGCCCGAACCGGATTCATGCCACCGTCAAATTCAATGCCGTCGCGGAAAAATTCGGATTCCTTCCACTGCTCCTCGGTCAGTGCCGCATGCTCGGCATTGATCGCCGTGTCCATCCAAGTGCGTACGCCGTCACCGTCCGCATCCCGGTCACCGTATGCCTGCATTTCCGCATACTGCTCACGTAGCGCGTCCAAAGGTCGACCGAGAGAGAACCAGTCCCATGCGCCGCTCACATTGGCACCCAAAGACTCGCCCCACGACGGCGATCGTTCAGCCTCCAGCCGCTCAAGCTCTTCGGGACGCGCCACCCTGTCTTTGGGAGAGAAAAGATTCACAGCGCCCTCCTACGGCCCATAATAGTAGTCTTCGGTTGCTGCCTCCGCAGCCGCAATCGCTGCATCACCATAGGAAACAAAACTGTCCTCGATGACCGATCCCAGCGCAGGATGAACCAGCACAAACCCGTCGCCGTCCTCGGCGTTTTTCCATACGCAATCATGCAGCGCCGGGCTGTTCTTACCCATGCGTGCCCTGAGAATGCGCAGCCCGTCCTCCACCTCGTCCTCGTCGTGCTCCTTGGGCATCCACGCCACGGCAAGCTCTTCATCGGTAAGAAACGAGAACCCGCCCCAAAGCGATTCAAGAGCCTCTTCGGCGTCTCCGTCTACCATCGCGGCCTTGAGTGTCAGGTCCTCCAGCTCCTTTGCCATGCGGGAATAAGCAGGGTCTCCGGTCAATCGCGCCTGCTTTGTCAGGACCTCGCCCATACTGCCGCTGTAGAACTCGGGGTTGAGGTCGGCACGGACGGTTTTGGCGACCTCCTTGTCCGCCCCCAACTCGTCCAGTTTCATGCTGGCGGCCCGCAAGACCTTGCGCCCGACCTGCTTGTCACGCAGGTACAGCATGGCGGCAAAGTTCTCGGCATGGGAAAGTCCCAGCTCCGTGAGCACCTGCCGAGTATGGTCGCCATAATGCTCCACTTCCAGCAGCAGTCCGGCCTTGCCGTCCGCGTCATCGTTACGAAATTTTTCCTTGAGTCGTGCGGCCTGCTCCTTGGGAAGAATCCTCGGGTATTCTGCTCCGAGTTCCTTTTGAACCTGCAACACAAGCGCCGCCCGTCCGGCGAGATCGTCCTCCTCCACTCCGGAGTTCTCCGCACGGCGCATCGCTTCAGGCATGGCAAACCCCGCCGGATCATCCGCAAACGCCTTGGCCTTCTGCTGCACCTGCGATACGGCCCGCTCGTACATGTCCATGTCCGCACGGTAGCCCTGCGCGCCCGGTTCAGGGCGCAACACCTCAACAGCGGCCCGCTGTTCGCCGAAAGGACGGTCTTTCACGCTGTCCAGCACGTCCCAAACGTGTGACACTCGGGCGAACTGCTCCGCGTACGCCCCGGCAAGCTCCTGCCCCCGTTCCCCAAGGCCGCCGAGTTCGGCTATCATCTCCTCGGTCCCGTCCATGGCGGTGCCTTCAGTCATGGCCGAAGCGAGCGAATCTTCAAGCAACGGCGAAAGCGCGGCCAACCGGTCCCGCTGGAACTCTTCCCGTTCGCGCTTCACACGGCGAACCTCGCCGCGATAGACCGCATCAAGCTGGGAGACCTGCGCCGGATTCAGCCCCGCATACTGTTCGGGATCAAACGCACGCCCTTCGGCCACCATGGCAGGGATGTCACGCCGTGCGCTCTCAAAAGTCACCAGATCATGCGTAGCGTCACGCATACGGGCAAACTCGGTTTCGGCCATGTACGGGGCTATTCCTTGCAGTCGCTCATCAAGATGCTGTCGGGCCTGCTCCCGCTGTTCGCCTTGCGCATTGATGACGGTGTTAACCAGCAGGTCACGGTCTTCCAAAAACCGGGCCTTGTGATGCTCTCCGCGCCTGCGCTGCACCTCGCGCCCGAAGGTCACGCCGTCCTTGACCGCCGCTTGCTCGAAAAGCGGCGTCAGCCGCCGGGACACCCGCCCGGAAACTCCCTGCAAAGTGCGCTCGCGCAGCTTCTGCACGGCCTCTGCTCGGCGTTTCTGGAGCGTCTCGAAATCCTTGTCTTCCTTGAAATGCTCGTCCAGTTCGGCCATGCCCTTGAGCCACGAGGTTCGCGCGGCCGCAAAGTCGTCAGCGTCATGGATGTCCTCAATGCGCCGTGACGCATTGGTCATGTCCTGTGCCATGGACTGCGTGCCGAAACTGCGAACGCCCTGCGCCTGCGGAGTCCGCGCCCCTGTCGGCGCGGTGTTAGCCATATATTTCTCCAGATTCATCTATCCCTCCCAGAACTTCTGTGCGGCAGAGAGAAGCGTCCCGCCAGCCTTGAGATAGTTCTGCTTGCGCATGGACGCACCGCGACTGCGGGCCATGTCACCGGATATCCGCAGTGACCGCGCCCGCTCCCCGGCGTTGAACTCGCGGTTGCTGGCCTCAAGCTCCACCTGCATGGCGTTATCGGCAAGCGCGTCCAGCAGCGACCCGGACCGCGCCCAGCCGCTGTGCGCCACTTCGGCAGACTGCCCGGCCATGAACTCCCGGCCCTGCCGCCGGAACTGGCGCACGTCGAACTCCCCGGCCTGCTTGGCAAGGTCCGCATCGCGGTACGCGGCTTCCCGGTTGTAAACGCCCGTCTTCCACGCCTCCTCCGCGTCGGACACATCACCGAAAACCGAAAGCCCCTTGCCTGCGCCGAAAAGCGCCTTGGAAATCCAGTCCATCCTATCCTCCCACCTTCACGGTCATGTAGAGCGCCAGCACGGTCAGCGGCAGCGGCGCGTCCTGAACCAGACAAACGTCGGGCTGTTCGTTGTAGGTGCCCGGCGTGCGCAGTTCCGCATCCCCGGTAAAAAGCGGCGGCGGCGCACCCAGCTTGTGCCCGGTGGATCGCATGGGCAGCACGGAGAGTTTTTGTTCGTCCGGGCCGTATTTGAGGCCCAACGACTCATGCAGCCGCGCTGTAACCGAGGCAATGCGCTTCTTCCTGCCCTGCGTCGGGCCTTTCTCGGACATGCTTTCCTGCCGGGCAGGCATCAGCACGGACCTGTACCCGTACCCGGCGTGAACAACGGACGCAGCGGAATCCAGCACCACTTTTCCACCTTCGACGGTCACGGGCCGATGCGTGGCCCCGTCCGCCAGCACCTCGACGGTCTCCCCTTCCAGATGATCGAAGCCCGGCACCTCGCGCACGGCTTCGCCCTCGTATGTCGCGCCACAGTCGAGGAAAAAGCACTGCTCCTGTGCCCTGCCGGTCTCGTGCCCGACCTCCATGCGTTCGATACACCTGCGAGTCTGCCCGTTCACGGTCCGCCTGACCGCCAGCCAGAGCACGTCACGCCCGTCACCGGGGATCACGGCAGCGGACTCCACCACGGGATGCCCGTCATCAAGCCGCCCGCCCAGAATGTGCCGCGCAGCCGCAAGCACCTGCTCACTCGGTTCGTAGGTCATGGAGACAAGCTGCCCGTCCTCGCGCACAGCCCAGATAACGGACTCCGGCGTGCGCTGGTGTGCAAGCTGCCTGACGCCGGATGCCGTCACATGACGGCAAAGCTTGGTCAGCTCCACATCGGTCAGCCCGTCATTTTCGAAGCTGTAGCGCAGCCCGTACATCTGACGGCGCTGCTCCTGCACAAACACCGTCTCCGCGCCGATCCGTACGGGCGTTATGGACGAGGAACCACGCCCCCCGTCCAGTCGCGGGGTGCCGTTTGTCGGCTTGATGGGCTCGTTCATTGGCGTGACCACGCGCCACTCGCCGCCGGAGGTGCCCATGATGAGGTACTGTGACCACGTCATCCAGCGAATCGCGTTGAGCCGGTCGCCACCGAGAGTCTTGGAGTAGCCCGAAGAATCCAGCACCTCGCCGGATTCATTGGTGGGCGAAAAATCGTACAGATCATCGGATGTGCTCTTCCAGTGCGTCTGCGGCTGCACGTCCGTCGCGGCAAAGGCCAACGATTCGTCGATAAAAAGAACCACCTGCGGCCAGCCGGTTGTTTCGGACCACGCGCCGAGCCGCCATTCCCATGTGGCAGAGGTGCCGGAAAAATCCCGTTTCACCTCAACCTTGACCTGCGTTTCAGAAACATATTCGGTGATGACGCCCCAGCCGATGACATTGCCGTGGCGCAGGCGCAGATGCCGCCCCACATCCGTGTCGGCAAAAGGTGTGTTGTCCGTTCCCGAGGCTGTCACGGTCACAGTGCCGCTGGTGGCTGACGCGGCCATTTTCTTGTCCTCGTCGCTGTTCTGGTCCATGTACGGCCCGTCCTCGAACGGCACGTCATCAAGACGCCAGTCGTCATGCCCGTAGCGGGAAAGCCGCTTGGGCCGATGCTTGCCGTGGGCGATGAACAGCACATCCGCACTCTGGCAGAACCACAGGTCCGGCAAATCCTCGGCAGTAAAGGGCGTCTCTACACTGTAGGCGCTGCCGTCCTCCGCAGCCACAAGGCCATCGTGCACCCACACGCGCACCGAGAGCGGCGAGAACTCCAACACATACGCCTGCTGCTTGTTGAACTCGAACGGCTGCAAAAGCGGCGACGCGGAATCATTGGCAGCGGGCTGCATGAAACGCGAGCCGCCACGCCGCCGCACCGGCCCGGTCACGGTGGGAATGAAATTCTCCAGCGTGCGGCAGCCACGTGCGCGCGGTTCGATGTCCGTCCTGCCGTCCAGTTCCGGGTCAATCTCCCCGGCGTTGAATGCCACCTGTGAAATGAGCATGCCCTACTCCAGATGTGCGGTTTCCCAGCCGCCGCTTCGACGCCGCTCCGGCGCATTTTCGGCGCTGTCCACGCTACGCGCCTCCATCAGCCGCCGCTCGAAGATGCTGAGCATTTCCGCCGCCATGGTCCGGGACTCGGCCAACCCAAGGGCAAGCTCGGCCCCCAGCCGCGCCACCACGGCAGCAACGAACAGGGAGTCATACAGCCCCGCATCCGGCTCGTCGCGGATATACTCGATGACCGGACCATCCTCGTTGATGAAAATCCTTGGACCCGCGCGAACCCACGCACCCGGCTCCACAACTTCGCTGCCGCTGGCTCCGTACACTCGCCAGACACGCAGACAGTCGGGCGGGAGCTGATAGGCATGGGACCAGTGCGGCGGCAGGTCCGTTTCCACGGGCCCGCCCAGATTCTTGAAAGTCCGGGCGAAATTCCACGGATACACCCGCAGGACCTCACGCAATACCTCGTCATAATGCAGCTTGCACAGGTCGGCCTCGGGCGTTCCTTCGTCAATGGAACTGATCCGATCGGTTACGCCAATGGCGGCCAGCGCCCGGTTGCAGATTGTCGGCTTGTCGGCCATGCCTCCTCCGAAAAGTGATGGGCGGGGGATTGCCCCGCCCGGTTGAGTGCTAGGAGCCGTTGACCACGGTCACGGGGCCGATGGAGTTAATCACCAGAACGTCAACGGCGGCGTTGGTGCCGGTCACGGCCAGCACGATGTCGCCGGTGCCGAGATTGTAGTCCTCGGCCGCGTCGTCGAAGTATCCGGAGGCCACGGTGGTGGCGAGGTCGTCGGCGGTCTTGTAGAGAAAGAGCTGCTGACCGGGATACCCGCCAATCAGCCGCAGGTCATTGGATGCATAGGCCATGGGCTATTCTCCCTGAGCCGTTTCAGGCTCTTTGGTTGCAGGTTCGGGCGGGGTCTTGCCCGCCACTTCGTACAGTCCGTCCAGTTCCGGAACGGCCTTCCCTTCGCCCTTGCGCCGCTCGCCATCCTCGATGAGTACGTCAAGCAGCGCGTCCAGCTTTACGTTCACGCTGGCAACGGTTTCCTTTTCAGCCATGCCTAGGCCTCCTTGCACTCGATTTCGACCACGCCTTCGGGGTCGATGAGCACGGCACCGGCGCTCATCATGTGGTTCACGAAGTGAGCGGCCTTTTCCGCAATCCAGTTGATGTCCGGAGTGATGCCCAGCCCTTCGGCCAGCCCGGCGGCGGACTTGTGGTAGAGGAAGCACTTGCGAACCCCGCCCACCAGCGGCAGGCCGGTGTGCATGATCCAAGTGATGTTCAGCCACTTGCGGGCCTGCGCACCCTTGAGCCACGGCAGGGCGTCGCCAGCATAGTCGGCGTTCTTGAACTCCTCGATCTCCAGCAGGTTGTTGTACTGCTCGGCACCAACGAGGGCGTAGCGTTCGCCGTCGTCGGGCACATCGTTGGCGTTCAGGGTGCCGAACCCCTGCAAAACCTTGGCCTTGGTCAGGACAGCATCGCCGGAGGGGATCACCTCGGTCGCGCCGTCCAGTTTGGTGATGATAAGGTCATCGATCTTGCGGCCCATCGCGTAGGCACCGGCGTTCGCCAGCACGCCGCGCTCGTCGATGTTGGTCTTGATGGTGTCGAGCTTGTCCACGTAGTCGCCCGCGTAGAGGTCTTCCAGCACGGCGGTCACATGGCTGTGGTCCACGTTCATGAGCGGCACGTTGCCGTGGCGCGTCTTCTTCCCGGCCTTGCCCTTGCCCGACCTCTGGAAGATGTACTCGGACCCCTTCACGCTGGTCTTGAGCCGCACGGTCTTGCGAAGCTTGGCCTGCTTCTGCTGATAGGCAGTATGCACCTCCGCGCCATACTGCTTGATGAATGCCTGATCCACGGAAAAACTCATTGTCGTTTCCTCCTTGATGGTTGTCGTCGAAATGCCTCAAACATTGGGGTGTCCCGGCACTTCGGGAACCCGGAGGGTGTCCTTGTGGGGCCTCCTGTCCGCCGGGGCCGCTATCTACTCGGGGTACAGCCGCCTGAACCCTTCCTCGATCTCGCGCACATACGCGGGATCGCGCTGGTCCGGGTCGGCATACCTCGGGTCCTGCATCATCTTGGCAAGCTTGGCCTCGGTCAGTTCCCCGCCGTCCGAGCCGTTGCCAAGGTCCTTCAAGTCGTCTTCGGAAAGATACTTCTCGGCCAGCCCGTGCAGCGCACGCACAATGGCCGGATTGTTTCCCGCACCGCTGGAGACGATGAGCTCCACGGCGTCGTCAGGAAACTCGGAGAGCATTCGCTCGGCCATGAGCACCTTGTGGTCGAACTCGTCGCCCCACTCGCCCTTGAGCGTCTCGGTGGCCTCACTCAGCGCATTCTCGTATTGCTCTTCCTCGGCCTTGCGTGCGGCGGTATGCCCCTCGTACAGATGGTCCACCATCTTCTGCATGGCCGCAGGCGGCACACCTTCGGCGTGCGCCAACTGCACCAGCTCCGGCAGTGTGGCGTCCTCGCCCACTTCCGGCAGCGTCAACCCGGCCGAGTACTCTTCAAACTCACCGGGCACTCCCTGCATTTCACGCAACTTGCTGTGAAACGCCGCGCGCTCCTCGTCCGTGGCGTCTTCGCCCGGCGGCACCAGCCCTTCGGGACGCTGGCCCACGAGCTTGTTCATGTTGTCCACGCCCTTGAAGAACTCGTCGGCCGAGCTGTACTTCTGCGCCCAGCTTGCCTCCCGGAACTCTTCGGGGATGAAGTCGAGCCCGCCACCGCCGCCGTCACCGGCCGGGACTTCGGGCGTTTCCTGCGGTGCAGGGGCCTCGGGTGTTGCGCCTTCCGGCACTGCGCCGGTAGTCGGGTCACTCATTGTCTGATCCTCCTGTGATCATGGTTTCTTTGAACTCGGTCGGGTCCTGATGCAGCACCCGGAAAATCTCCAGCCCGACTGCCCGGCGGCCCTCGTTGTAGGCCGTAGCCGTGGGATCGCCCGGCACATAGGTCGGCAGGTCCATGCGCGTCGTGAGCAAAATGTCCTTGAGCACCTCGCGCCCTTCTCCTGCTCCGAACACCCGGCGATACAGGTGCCGCCGGAAAATCCTGTCCCGCATGGTCTTGAGCTTATCTTTGAGCACCGGCACCTCCTGTCATGCCCAGCTTCTGGGCCACGTCCGCGCCCTGCTGGGCCGCTTCCATCTGTTCAGCCCGCGCCTGCTGCTGTGCCCGCCGCTTGCGCAGTGCCTCCACGGTCCGCTCGTCGCGCACCACTTCGGCAGGTGCGTTCACAAGCCTGCCATGCACCTTCATGGCTGCGTCGTTGTCGAGATTGTCGAAGACACTCGGGTCCTGCGTCAGCTCGGCAATGGCTCCGGCCTGCTGATACATGCGCTCCACTGCCTCGGAGTCGCCGCCGTGCTGCATTGCCAGAAAAAGGCGGGACTTCATCACGAACTTAAGCCGGTGCCCGCGCAGGCTTTCCGGCGGCGGCGGAATGATCCCCATACGCAGCAGCATGGAGAGCCCGCGCTTGAGCAGCGGTTCCAGATACTCGCTGAACCAGCGCGAAAGCTGCGGTTCGAGCACCATGAGCTTCTCCTGTTTGCGCATCTGCCGCTCCCCGAGCGTGACCCCGGAACGCACCTCTTCCATTTCAAAGGCGTCAACAAACATGAGCCGCCGCACCATGAACTCGCTGCGCTGAATCTCTTCAACGCCGAACCGTCCGTCACCCACGGTGTGCAGTTCCTTGACGCCGGGCATGCCGTTCTGCATGGCCGAGGCATCGAGAGTCGTGATGGAGTTGGGACCGTTTCTAAGCGGCGAAAGCGCGGCCTGATCGGCCATGGCCAGCGGCGGGTCCACCATCTTCTCCCCGGCCCGCTGCGTGGTGCGTTCCTTGCTTTGCAGCACACGTGCAGCCCCCAGCGCCTTGCGGCACTGCGAATAGCCGTACACCTCGCCGGTCTCCTTGGACCCGCGCGCCACGAGAAACGGGAACTCTTCGAACCCGGATTCCTCGCAGATGTGCTTTTCGCTCTTTTCCCAGTGGATGGAGGCAAAGGGCATGTTCAGCTTGCCGCCCTTGCCCGGCGTGCGCTCATGACGCGGCACCACCGCATGCATGAAGGAAATCTTCTTCTCTTGGTCGTTCTGTTCCATGGCTTCCAGAACCACCTTGCCCGCCTTGTCGCCCCACTTATGGTGCGCCTGTCGCGCGGTCAGCTCAATTTCGCCGATGGCGGTATCCACTTCACCGTCCTCGTTCTCAGCAAAGCAGTATTCAAAGGGCCTGCGCGTGGAGAACCGGAACCCGTGCGGCCCCATGAGCATCCGGGTGTTGCACACGCCCGAACACAGAAAATCAACAATGGCCTCATGCACCTCGCGGTGAATGTTGGACTGATGAATGAAGCTCATGAGCTGCTTGGACGCCTGCTGCAGCCAACTCTTGTTGCCGGGGTCATCCTCGGCCTTCTCGTCCATGAGCCCGATCTGGCTCCACTGCTGGTCCTTGGGCATGGTGCCGGAGTGAAACCCAGCAGCCGAGATATCAAGCGCTTCCTCGGGCGTCCCGTTCCAGATGCGCGTGCGGTCGTCGCTGCCGTCCCCGGCCTTCTGGCTGCTCTTGGCCTTGCGCGGCTTGAACAACTCCGCGCACTCGTCAGCCCGCAGCCGCGCCGTTGCACGGTCCGCGTCCATCTTCTCGTACCGCTTGGCAAGCCGTTCAATCTGCTCCTGATTAGCTGGCATAACGGCCTCCCAACAGCACCGGCCCGTCCTCAAGCCCGCGCCTGCCTGTCAGGATCAGACTCCCCTTGCCCCGCTTCGGCCCCTTACGCGTGGCTCCACGAACCTTCCCCGCACCAGTGGCCGCTTCGTCCGCCTTGCCGGAACCGCCGCCCCCGCCAGCCCGAGGCCGCAGCAAACGCCCGAAGTTTCCATCGGATTCCCCTTTTAATGAGACACGTCCCCTTGCGGTTCGGCTCGGAGCCGCCTGCTGCTTGCTCTCTGAGCTTTCACCATCAAGCATTGCCATATCACGCAAGGTGTCTACGGCATTGAAGGCCCCATATGCTGCTCCTGCAAAATTACCTGTCAGCAAAGAACCAAAAGGCTTTGCTACATCAATTGCAACACCAACCTTATCCACGGCGGATTTACCGTTTTCGGTCATCATGTTGCCTTCAGCGTGAGCCTCTGCAAAAGTCTGCGCATGCTTTGGACTTCTTCTGGCCTGATCAACCATGGCCTTCATTGAAACATTTCGATCATACCCAAAAACAGAATCACGCAGGCTGCCCAGAAGACCTCGGTCCGGTTCGAACTCCCACTGACCTTCCTCATTCTTGGTCCAGTCACCATGCCTATTCCCGGCCTTCATTGCTTCATGCCCCGGTGCCCATTTGGTCTTTGGGTCCGAAAGCTCACGAAGCCCGGCCTGCAGATCGAAAGGCTTGGCGTCTTCCTCTCTGGCTTCCGCAGCAGGCGGTTGCGGCGCAACTCCCCCGCCATTCCCCTTGCCGCCCGCTCCCATGCTCCCCAGAGAAGACGGGGCCACGCCTTTGCTGAAGGCGTTGTCGGCCTGTCCGTCACCATAGGTGCCGTGCGGGTTATTGGTTTCGCTCGTGGGCGCGTTGCGGTCTCCGTAAAAGCCAACCCCGTGTTTCTTGGCCCAGCTCTTGCGGTCCGGAGTGCTGTACTTGGCACCAAGGCTTTTTCCGCGGGGGTCGTCCTCCCCATGCTTTGCCTCGGCAGCCGCCCTCTGGGCCTGCTGACGCTCTTCGGCCTGCCGCTGTTCTCTGGCAGCCGCCTCCTGTGCAGCCTTTTCCCGTGCAGCCTTCTCTTTTGCGGCCTGCTCTTTGGCGGCTTTCTCCCGCGCAGCCTTTTCCCGCGCAGCCTTGTCGTTGTTCCGCTGGTTCGAGAGCAGCCTGCCGCCGGACCTGTTGCCGCCGTTGCCGTTGCCACCACCCCAGCCGCCAACACCACGCGAATCCTTGGCGCGACCACCCGGCCCAAAACCAGACCCTGAAAATCCGCTGAAATCAGGCATCCTACCACCCTCCGAAAACCGTTTTCACAACCTCGGGCCGGGCGCTTGCGTCCTTGCCGAAGGTCAAGTGGGTCGAGTCCTTGCCCCTGCGGGAAAGCAGCCGCTGCCGCTGGGCCTTTGCCTTGGCCTGCACTTTGGGGTCATCCGGCCCCGGTGCCTTGGCCTCGCCGGGCGTCTCCACTTCCGGGTCCTTGCCGAACAGCGCCATGCCCGTGCTCGCAGCCGAGCCCACAGCGCTCGCGGCGGTGGCCGCCTTGCCCAGCGTATCCAGCCACGAAGTACTTCCCGTGCTACCGCACATTCTCTTCCTCCCCGATTTCCTGCATGGCCACGGTCAACACGGGCACAAAGCCCATGAACCCGGTCATGGAAATGAAATTCACGTCCTTGAGATCGTCGGTCGATACAAACACCCGCCGCACTCCGCGCTCCCGGCAATGCGCCCGCATCTGCGGCACTGCGTTCTTCTTGAGGTCCCGCCAAGCGAGGATGCCCTGCTCCAGAATCCGCCAGTACATCCACGCTTCGTCACCGATGACCGCCAGCCCGGCCACCGCGTACACTGCGCCACCGGCACGGAACTCGAACCACTCGTACTGCTCCGGTTCGGTCCACGTGTACTGAAGCCCCACAAGCGCGGTCGGCTGTGTTTCAACCCGTACGGCACCCATCAGTTTTCACACCTCGTCTGCATGCCCGCCCCGCTGCGTCGCGGCTTGTAGCCCACGGCAAAATACCGGAACGCATCCGCGCCGTGGGATGTCCAGTCATGAACAGGCTGATTCCTCCAGCACCCATTGCGCTCGTCCCAGTCCTTGCGATACGCCTCCAGACACTTCACACCCTGATCGGTGCGCGTCTCGTCGAACCAGCACTTGGGCAACAGGTTCCGAACCGCGTTGATGCCGTCCTGCACCGGGATGTCCGGGCTGATATCGAAACGCAGACCCAGCTTGCGGGCAGTCTCCAGCCGGGACTTGCCGGTGCCAAGTTCCCGCACGCGGATGTCGTGCGGCGCGTAGTGCCCCGCGTAGACGTACGGCTTGCGGTTCAGCTCAGCGACGTAATGCTCAAGGCCTTCGCCAGAGTTTTCGTAAAAGTCGATGACACGAAACTCGCGGTCCATCAGCGGCTGAATGAACCAGATCGCGGTGGAATCGCTCATCCCGAGGTCCCACGCCGTGTACACCGGCAAGGCCGGGTCATACGGCACCCGAGCAATCTGCCTGCGGTCGCGGATGGTGGCGAACTGCCTGCTGTAGTAGGCTCCCTCCACAGCCGCCTCGAACGCCTCTTCCGGCGTGCTGGGATACTCGCGCTTCATGTCTTCCTGCTGGTCCGCCTCCTTGGCCGCGTACCATGCCCGCTGCGCCTTGGAGAGCGTGATGCCAAGCGTCTTTTCCAACCGCTCGAAATACTCGTCATGCTGCGGCAGGATCAGGGCATGGTTGGGATCAGTCTGATACTCGGGATGCTCGAACCACGGATAGAAATTGAATCGGTAATCCAGCCTGCCCAGTTCCCTGCCGCTCTTTGCAAGGTCCTGTGACCGTTTGCAGCGCTCAAAGAAGTCGCCGGTCTGCCCTTCGGCAGTGCTTTCGATGGAGAGAATCCCGTACTCCGGCACCGCCTCGAACGCCCCGGTGCGGATTTCCTTTGCCCGGTCAGGCAGCTTGGCGCAGATTTTTCCGTACTCGGAGACATGCAGGAAATGAATGGTCCCGCCGCGGAACGACGTTGCCACGCGAATGGACGAGTTGTTGCTGAACAGCAGCTCGTTGGCATTCTCCGTTGCCACCGGCACGGCATGGCGAAAAACCTCGGGCAACTCCCGGTAGGCGAACTTGATCTTGTCACGAAAGAACGCCTTCGCGTCGTCCTTGTTGTGGGCGATGATCCCGGCGCGCACGTTCTTGTTAAAGAGGCACATATCAAGCGCCACGAGACACATGAGCGTGGTAAACCCGAGCTGGCGGGCCTTGAGGATGATGTTTCGATACCACAGGGCAGCCATGAACCGGCGTTGCGCCCAGTTCATGCGGAAGCGCCGGATGCGCCCCTGCTTGTCGGTGATCGAGTAGAGGTTATTCAGCCTCCACATCCTGTCCTTCAACCTGTGCACCGTGCTCAATTCCTTTTGTTGTTCCGTCAATCTCGTCCAGAAATTCAGACAGGGCCGCAGCCTTGTTGGTCACGTTCAGGCTCCCGGTCATCTCCAGTTGCTGCTTGTCGGGCCAACGTTCAGGGTCCCGGCGGGAGAGGAAGAGATTGCAGGCCCGCGTGTCGGGCGGATACGCCCGCTGCACCTTCTTGAGCAGATGCAACTCGTCGCTCACTATCTTCTCCCCGCTCTCGGTCTCCCCGGCATCCAGCCTGCCGAAAACCTTCTCCGTCACCCGCAGCCCCAGCGCCCGCTTCAAAAGGCTTTTCTCCACCTTCGTGCAGTTGAAGACGTCCACACCTTCGGTCACGGCTCTGGCAAAATCCCCGTGCTCGCTCTTCCACTTGCTCACCGTGGACTTGGACACCCCGAACACCTTGGCGAGCTTGGCTTGCGAAAACCCGGCCTCGGCACAGATGCGCCGCGCCATGTCCGCATATTCGGGTTTGTACTTCGATGGTCTTCCGCCGCTCATGACTGAAAAAATTGATACAAAAGCCGTATGCCGATGCTGACGACGCAAGCCACAGTGCCCCACACAATGCGCTCCAGATGCTTGATCCGTTCATTGTTGGTGTGGCACCGCCTCGTCTCGTTAATCTCCCGGATGTCTTCCTGCACGACCATCACACGCTCCTCGATGCGTGCCAGCGAGACCCGCACCTCCTGCACCAGATCAGGGCTCACTTGCGCAGCTCCCGAACGATCTTCTCGCCCCCGCGCGTCACCACGTACCCGCCGACCCCGAGCTTCAACAGCCCCCAGAGGTTCGGGGGAATCTCCAGCACCGGTGCCTTGTCCCAGAACAGGGCAAGGTACGGGTGCACGAGATAGTTGTTGGCAATGATGAGCATGAACAGGAACATGAGACACGGCCGCCATGAGCGCTGCATCCAGTTGCCCTGCATTTCGGTCTGCAGGACCTTCAGCCGCCCGGCGAACTCGGAGAGGATGAGCTGCACCTTGTTGCGCTCCGACTCCCCGGCATCCGGCCAAATCTTGTCCACGATGGTGGACCCGAGGTTCAGCAGATCGTCCCAGATGAACGCCACAGCCTAGCCCCACACCAGCCAGCCGGTTCCCAGCCCGGACAAAAAGATGACAATGATGAGAAAGCCGATGATGCCCCAGAGCAGATAATCAAGGGAACGGGTGCCGTTGCTGTACATAGAAAAACTCCCCGCGCTGCGCCCCTCACCCTGACCCCGCAGGCAGCCCCCATGGCCGCCCGCCGGAGCGAAGAGTGATAAGACGATGGCTTTGCACGAAAAGTGTAAGGGCACAAAAAGACCCAAAACCACGATTGCACGGTTTTGGGCTATCCAGAGGGTACTAAATGACCAACATTTCCTATTGACAGACTTCTTAAAAACACACCCATTTCACCAAAGAAACAAAGTGTGCTATAATTAAATAACGTTTCGCACTCACAACATTCTAACGCAAACAGCGTTAAGGAGCACAAATGAAAAAAGACGAAAAAATCACAACCACCCTCAAAATCTCAACGCCTGCCCCCTCTGGCCTTGATGACAAGAGAGAGTTCCTTTGGGCTCTTGTGGATATTTCCAATGACGAACCGGATGAGACAGGAGCATTTCCAACTGTTACAGTAAATGTTCCTCTCTTTCTCAATAAAAGCGATCCGATTGAAGTAACTCTTGATCAGGCTAAAGAAAAAGCCAAAGCCCTTCTGGAGGATGCTGTGAAAGCGTTTTAAACAAAGAGGACTGGGAGATTTCTCCCAGTCCTTCCTATTTTCCTTCGCTTCGAAAGGAAATCATACACATATATCGACGCCGCTTTTCCTTCCATCCTTCGGGAAGATGTGCGTCCGCTTCAGCAAGGCACCAGATAGCGAGGTCTTCCGGCCGGGCAAACCATGGTCCAGTCCCGTCCACCTGATAAGCTGGCAGTTCCCGGTCGCGCACCAATGCAGGGATATCGCGCACCGATCTTCCTACAGCCTTGGCGATCTCGCTGCGTCCTTTGATGAGAAACGTCGGCATATCACTCCCCCTCCCCCTCAATGCCGAGCACGGCATTGGCCTGAACAAACCGCTCCAGTTCCGAGGGCCGCACCTTCCACGGCCCCTTGCCGCCGAGCTTGAACCCGTGCAGCTTGCCGGTGTTCTTCCGGTCCGCCGCACCGTCGCGCAGCATCCGCAGCACGGTCTTCTCGTGCAGCCGCAACTCTGCCGCCACATCTTTCACCGTCAGCAGGGGCATGGAATCCTCCCGTGTCTGCCGGAAAGCGCGCGCTTGGCCTGCCGGATGTGCTCACGCCGGAAGTCGAGGTAATTGCGCAGCCCCTCCAGACTCTTCCAGCCGCCCGCCCTAGCCGTCTCGATGAGCGGGTCAACATGCTCCCCGGCCATGCGCAGCCGCTCAAGCTCCTCGTACATGTTGTTGGCAAAGGTCTTGCGCATGGAGTGCGTCCCGATCTTGCCGTCCAGCCCCAGCCGCCGTGCCGTGCCGTGGATGATCTGCCACGCCCGGCTTCGGCTAATGGGCCGATTCCCCCCCTCGCGGGACCGGAAAAGATACGTGTCAGGCGACCAGCAGCCGGACAGATGCAAAGCCTTGATGGCCGCAAACACGGCCGTCTGCTCGTCGCGGTCAAGCTCGATCTCCCGCGTCTCGTCGGTCTTTGTCTGCTTGAGCGACACAAACCGCCGCACCCGGTTGTTGATGACCACATCCCGCACCTTTAGTCGCAGCATTTCGGAAACACGCGGCCCCGAGCGCAACCCGAGGATCAGCAGACAGCGGTCCCGGTACTCGAACGGACCGGCAAACCCCTCGAACAGGCTGACCACCTCGGCATCACTGAACGGTCGACACCCGATCATGAACCACACCTCCAAACCGTTTGAAAAAAACGTTCGAAAACTCCCGACCCACCACGAAACAGCCACCTGCCCGCTTTTGCGTGAGCCAGACACCACACGCGGGAACATGCGGAAACATCCGCGCCCTTTCCTGTCACCGGCTGCAACTCTGTAAAGAAAGTGAAACCCGTTCCCATCTCAAGGCACAAAAAAACCGCACAACCCTACTTGCGCCAACGCCCCCGCCGCATCTGCTCCGCAAGCTCAAGCGCCCTGCCGCCCACCTGCTTTGCCCAGCGGGAGTCAAGCATTTGTTCCGCGGCCTCGGCGTAATCCGCGCATCGCAGCGCCTCGCGCATCCTGCGGAACTCCAGCAACCCATGAACGCCCAGATTGAACGCCATGTTCACCAGCACCCACGCCCGCACCTGCTCCCCGGCATGAATCAGCAGCGTGAACTCCGGCATGCGCTCGGCAAGCCCATTAATGGCCCCCTCAATGTCGTGCTCCAACAGCACCTCGGCCTCCTCCTGACTGATGCCCCGGTCATCGAGATTGCGCCCCCAGCCGATGGTCGTTTTCCCGGCGCTGCACAAATACGGCCGCGCCCGGAACCCTTCGTGCCGCTTGATCTGGTCCACGATTTTCCTGTCAAACTGCATTGTTGAAACCTCCTCACAATGACACGGCGGGTCGAGAATCCACGACCGGCCGCAATGTTTGCACCTGTAGTGCCCCATCAACTCGCGTCCTGCCGCTGCCACCACTCGGCTTGCCTTTTGGCTTCGCAGTAGCTGATGTCAGGATTGCGCCGCTTGATCTCAAAGACCAGCTGCACAACCCGCGCGGAAACCGGATTCTCCGCAGGATGCGGCTTGCTCGCACTCGCGACCCCGCTCGGGAAAATCGGCTTCTGCTGCTGCCTGCGTTCACGCAACTGGGCGTACGCGGCCCACATGGCCTTGCCGAGGTTGCGCGGCTTGGCCTCCATCCCGCAGATTTCCGTCTGCACGTGCTTCCAGTCGTCTACAGGAATGCCCTGCACCAGATTCCAGCACGCGTCTTTTACCGCCTTGCTCGGCGGCGCAAGCCCAAACGTGGCGTACACCACATCGATGACTTGCAGGAACCGGTTCCACCGCCACGTCAATTCCTGACTGTCCACAGCGTCCTCCTTGTCAATGTCGCAGCTCTGGCGGCAGCTCATCCGCAGGATCACCCGCGCCACCGCCAACCTCGTCCTCCCAGCGTCCCTGATTCAACCACGTCGCAGGGTTCGGGATGTACGTCTGTCCGTCCCTGCCCCGAAAGGCGTCCGCCGCCTTCTGTGCGCGCAGCGCATCCAACAGCTTCTCGGGTTCCACTTCCTTGCGGGCCTTTTCAAAAGCCCGGTACGCAGCCTTCTTGCCCTTCTTCGCGGGATACTCATCCCACCACGCTTCAAACGCGGCAGGGTACCCACCCCCCTTGGGGGGGTTAGGGGAATTAGGATTAGGATTAGGATTAGGATTCAAGGCGTCACCTGTCGGCACCTGTCGGCAACTGTCGTCAATCGGCGTCAAAATCTCCGCCGGAGGCTCGGGCGTTTTGCGTTTGTGCAGGGATCGTATCCGCTGGTGGTCCTGCCACGAGAGGAATACGCCGTACACGCGCCCATGTTGCTCCCAAAACCGGCAAATGCCGCTCTCTTCCAGCTCCCGGTGCCACTTGGCAATGTCGTTCACCCGTACCTCAGGCCGAAGCGGATAACACCGCCCCTTGACCACCGCAGGCGTCGCCTCAAAGCATCCGTGATCGTCCGGCGCAGGCAGCAAACGATAGAAATGCCGCTCTGCCGGAGGACTCAGGGCGTTGAGGTTCGGTGACGTCCAGATGGACTCCTTGATGATACGGCCCGGCATCAGCCACGCACCGCCTTCACGATCCCGCGCCACACTGCCCGCCAGAACCCGCCGCCCGAGGGCAAGGCTTCCTCCGCAGGAGCTTTGGCCCGAAACCGCGTCACGTCCTCTTTGTCCCACGCGCACACGTAGCTCATGTCCAGCACGTCGGCATTGCGCTTCACAAGGTCGGCGTGCATGGTCACCAGCATCGGAGGCTTTCCGCTCCGGGCAGCCTCCACAAGATCACTCGCGGCCCGCTGCAGGTCGGCGCACGCCGTAGGCACGGTAACGACCCCCGGCCCCGGCTCCAGATACGCGCGCACCGGCAGCCCCGCCGCAAACAGCTCTCCGGCAATCAGCTTGAGCGCTGCCACAGCCAAATCAGGCCGCCGCGCCTCATGAAGTTTCAGGCACAGCGCCAGCACATGCGCCAGCGGTCCGTTCTGCGCCTCTTCCACGCCGGGCAGCCTCGCCCAGCGATACGCCTGCTTCTGGGTCTTCTTCCCGCAGAGATTCCCCACGAGATTTGCCCCCAAAACGTCGTTCGCCATCCCCTGCCACTCATGCGCGGCAGCAGGTACGGTCTTTTCAGCCATCGTCTTTACCCTCACGGTTTGCGAACACCGTGCGGCATACTCGTTATGCCGCACGGCCTCCGTCGTTCTGGTCCGCCTCTTCGGAGAGCAACCGCAGCGCCAGCTTTCTGGCCATGTCAGAGAATTCGCCGCGCTCACGCACCCGGCGATACGACCGGGCCGAGCTGTACCCCAGCTTCAGCGCCACATGCGTGTGTGTACCGAAGCGAACCCGCAACGCTTCAAAAAGTTCGGTATCAGTCATGACGGCATTCTAGGTCGCTTTGACCTAGCAAGTCAAGGACATCAAAACCGTGGACAGGTAAGAACGAAATGAACCATGTATTAATCATGGCAAATGGTGAGCAAGCAGCAGGACTTACGCTTGAGCGAATCCTTATGGACAGGATCGCCAGAGAGCAGGACAAGCTTGAGCTTTCGGACAAGAAGCTCGGCGACATTGCCTTCAGCTTCCTGAGCGACACCCAAAAGAAGGTAAACAACCTGAAGCACGGCCGCCGCCGCCTGACCATGAGCGACTACTACCAGCTCTGCCGCGCTTTAAACCTACAGGCGGACCGAATAATGAGCCGCGCACTTGACGAACTGGACGAAGAACTCAGCCAGCACCCAAACAACAAGGCCGCTGCTGGTTAGAAGACATGGCGATCTACAGAGGCAGCGGCGGCGCATCACCGAACACACCGCCTTATGACCCCAAAAAACACCACTGGCTCAAGCCAGTTTTTTTTGACTGACGAGATAGGGAGTACGAATTGAATTCATCTGGAGAATAACTATGGGTTGGTTATCAAACAAAATTCTTCGGCTAAGTGTTAATAGTCAACGCAAGGAAATGACCATCTTCGTAGACACCCTGCGTGGAATGGACCCCGATGAAATCGCGATCGGGCTGGCGTTTGCCACAAACTTCCGCAATACCATCGACCTAACCCTGCCTTCCAACCTCAGCCTTTTGGACCCATTCGCTCTTGTTGAAGCCTACCCAACAATTACATACGAAAATGCCAACGGCATAAAAAAAGCTACAAAAAAAATGGACTCTACCATCAGGCAGCCGGTGTAATGGTCTGGCAACACACTCTCAGAGCCGCACTCACTCCGGAGCTACGCCACCTAGCCCGCACAATGTGGCAGGAACTCTCCAGAGCCATGACATCACCCACAATGCTCAGGGCGGCAATGACCATCAAATTGATGGGCATCCCACTCACGCTTGATGTCAACGACTATGACGTTTTCCCGAAGGATTCGAACCGCAACAGACACCGGACACCATTCGGTTCTAGCCAGCATTTCAGCGGCAATGCTTCATCGCATACTTCTCACTCTTACCGCCCTGCTGCTCGTCACTCCTCCTGCCCACGCAGGCCAAGCAGCCAGATACGTCCGCACCATCGACGGCGACACCATCATAGTCAACATTCAAGGCTGGCCGGAGATTATCGGTCATGAAATCCCCATCCGTCTGGCAGCGTGCGACACTCCGGAACTAAACGACCCCGACCCCGAAATCAGGCAAACCGCTCAGAAGGCCGCCAACTTCACGCGTGCAACACTGGAATCCGCAGAAACTCTTGAATTGAGAGATATGCAGCGAGGCAAATACTTTAGAATTGTGTGCCGCGTCATTGTGGACGGGAAAGACCTTTCTTCAACCCTTATTTACAAACAACTGGCAACCCCTCTCCCCAATTAAGACCACACACCCCATCCTTGCCGACCCTAACTAATTGCCTGCTCTGGCAACCTTTTCACCAATTTTGGCCAGAGTTCTGGCCAAAACACATCCTTGCTAAGGTCATTTAATCCTAGTTTTGTGTTGACAGCTAGGTCATAGCGACCTAGCATTAAGCATAGGTCAGCACAAAACCGGCGCGGCAAGGACGCCCGCAAATTTGCGTACCACTCCGGCTTCGGCTGGAACGCCCGCTCAATATGCGGCGTCACAGGCTCTTTGACATATCTGGATTACTGGATGGGACTGCGTCGGGGTTGCAGTGTTTCTTAAAAGCCGTTGCATCCCCCCGATCAGCGGCGGCTTTGAAATCTTTGCAAGCGCTCTCTTTGCTACCTGCTTTCCACAGCAGCAAGCCGTGTCCGATGTATGGACCGGGTTCTGAGGGATACGACTCTACAACAGACATGCAGGTGCCGAGATGGAACCGCAAGTTTTCTTTGTCAGCCGTGTCTTCAGTTGGGTCATAAAGCAACGCCATGTCTTGGCACACGTCAATCTGCTCCTGCTTACTCGCACACCCGGCCAGCAATCCGAGCGCGAGCAGAAGAAGCACTGCCTGAGAAAATCGTTTCATAGGTCACTCCTTTCAAATCCCGATATCAGGAAACAGGAACCAAAGTAAAGGGTTGCCGTTTCTGGTCTTCTCCGCACCCTGCCCAGTGCGGGGAAGCCGACGCACTCCTTCCCTGCGGGCCGGGCCTCCCATACCCGGCCCCACCAGAAGCGACAACCAACAACGGAGGAAGCCATGCCCACATGCAAGCACAAGCCGTGTGCAGTTCTCCCCGCCTTTAAGGGGGAAATCGGCACGCCGAAAATATCCTTCTACCCCGCCCAACTCTGGGACGGTCCGGAAGGGCGCTGGCGCATCATGATCGGTGACCGCTGGGTCAGGCGTCAGGGCGAGTCCAGAAGCTTTTTCACGCTCGATGGCGTCACGTCCCTTGTTATGGACACCTGCGTTCCGGCCTTGGTCTGCCGGTAGAGCAGCCGGGCATCCTTCCTGACACGAAAAAGGCCACGCCCGTGACGTTCGTTCCGCAGGACCCCGGCGAGCCGCTGCTCAATACGTGGACGCGCACCGAGCCTTTCAAGGATCAGCACGGCGAATGGCGGGTATGGGTGTTCCACAAACAAAACCCGGTCCTGCTGGACGATCTGGTCCCGCGCGAAGACCGCCGCGCAGCCTGACAAATTTCCGGCCCCGCTTGGCCGGACCTCCATGGCAAGCGGTTAAACCTGTGTCCTCACCCACTCCCGGCGGGAAGCGGCCCGCCGGGACACGACAAATTTCCGCACCGTGCGGACCGGGCCCGTCCGCCCTATAACCGGCAAAACCAAATCGTGTGGTTTAGTATTCCAAAGCCTCGGCCCCGACAGGGGGACGGCCCTGCCGAGGCGGCGGATGATGAGAGGTTAGAATGGACCATTTTTGCTCTGTAGCAATTGCGATAGCCCACGGTGCCCTGCTCGGCCTGATAGCGGGCGTGGCCGCCATGTCCTCCGGCGCTGACTTCTGCCCTTGGTTCGGATGGACCGCAGCCATGGACGCTGGCCTGATCCTGTTCAACATGTATGCGCCCGGCGCGCCCGATGGAGGGACAGTGGGCAATGACTGATTTCAAGCCGTTTTCAATCACCGTTGATTTCCAATCCAAAGAGGAAGCCTTTGCAATGCTGGCCGTCTGCTACCGCATTGCGGGACTTGAAACACAGACTCACCGAAAGTTTTTCAACACCGACGATGGGCCTTGTCTCGGCCAGCGGGTTGAGGAGGCTTTGTCCGAGCAGGGCATTGAAGTGAAACACACTTCCAACTTCGATGAAGTTGCAGAAATGGCCTACGGCAAAATCACGTTTCGGAAAACGAATTGATAGGCAGTTGATGATGGAATCGGACTACATAAGCCACGCCGAAATGAAATTAGCTGCGACACCGACAGCTACGCCTAGCGCAAATTGCCACAAGCCCGGGCGGAACCAGTCCCAGAATCGTTTTGTTTTGCGTTCCCATGTGCGTTGCAAGTCCCACCAGTCCATCTTCTTGCGACTAAGGAATTGTTCTATTTTGTTTGGTTCTTTCATGGTCCCAACCATGCCCCAGAATCCGAACGCAACGCAACTTTGAATTCAAAATCAGGCGACAATCAAAACACAGTCAATAAAGATTAGTGAACAATATCAGAGGGTAAACTCAACTGACCGACACAGATGTCGGTCAGAGTCAAAAAAGCCCGAGAATCAGCAGGAGGCATACGGACATGGCTAGCAAGAAAAATCTCTATACCGTCCATGCCTTTCGATGGGGCGATCCCGAGCGACACAGCTATATCGTTGGGGTCTACCCGAAGAAGCAGGCGGCACTTACCGCAGCAGAAACGGAAGAGGAATACCGAGGCGGGAAGTACATTTGTGAAGTCCGTGAATGGCTTCCCGGCGAAGGCATCGAAGGCACTCATTGCAAAGAGGCAAAGATCATCAAGCCATTGCCTGAAATTGACCGGCTGACACAGGCCGGAATCAATTTCGCCAAGCAGAACAACTAATCCGCAATACTCACGGAGGGAATATGGCAACCGTAGCAATCGACGGCAAAAAGTACAAAGTCACTGACACCTTGGGTTACGTCCAGGATGTTTCCGCTCATGTCAAAGAGGTGGCTACCCCCGAAGGCAACAAGATGGTGATCAAGAGGCGCGGCGGCAAGTGGCGTTTCTGGACAGCAAAGGACCGCGTGTAGCGCGGGGTACTCAGCAACAGGAGGCACGAATGTTTGAAGCAATAGAAGGTTTGTCCTGCTTGGCAGCAGTCGGCGCGGACGGAACGCAAATGATTATCGCCCATGCTGGCGGTGATGATGACACCGGAGAGTGGAATTTCTGGAAATGGGAGATGATCGACGGCGGTGATCTGGTTGGCGACCTCATGTGCATGGAAGCCGAAGAAGGTCTTGGCCGCACTCCCGGACTGTATGTCTGGGAAGGCAAGGGACAGGTCAACGAAGGAGACAGGGGCGATTTTTGGGGCAAGTGGCGCAGTGCCAACGCCCACGATTTAGAGCGGTTCCTGAAAAAGTCATAGTTCATGAGATTATTTGCTGTGACTGTACCTCTTGCCACCAAACACCGCACGCCACTGGCTGGCCGCGCCGAGACTTTTGCCGTGGCGCTCACAAAAATCCGCCAGTGTGGACGCCAGCAGGTCGGCCTTGTGGTCGTGCCACCACTGCTCGTTGTCCAGCGTCCAGTCGAGATCGAGCATCTTGCGGAGCCGTTTGACCGCATTGCGGCTCAGGGGCAAGTCGATGCCTACTGGATGGTGGCAGTGAGCGGCGAGGTAGTCGGCAAGGTTTGGCGTCAGGATCACACGCACGCCGCCACCACCTTGGCCGCGTTGCGTGGAATGGGGCCAGCCCAGCAGGACGGCAAAGCCGTGAGGCGTAGGACGCGACTCGCGGACGTCCCACGCCTCGCCGGAGATGTCTTCGGCTTGGCCGATGATGGTTGCACGACGGGCCATTTAATCCTCGGGCAGGTAGAGCTTTGCCATGTATGCGGGCAACCGCTCCAGATCGTAATTGCCCTTGTATTCACTGGCCGACGCCCACGCCTGCTTGCCGGTGGTCGTGGACAGAACCAGCCAGCGGGAGCCGTCTTCGCGCTCGGCAACGTAGTGACGCGGCAGCGCCGGGGTCATGTACAAAGTGATGGGCAGGTCGCTACCGGATGCGTCCTCGGTCTGGGTCAAGGTGGCGATCTCCCGCCGGAGCAGCTCCTCTACGGAGTTGTAGGGGATGCCGCGCTCTTTGGCGAGGGCCTTGAGGGCCTTGACGGTGGGTTCGTCGATATTGCGGATGGTGATGGTCGGCATGCTGTGCTCCTGCAGGTTTGGGGAGGCCAAAGCCTCCCCGGTGAAATTTCTTTAGGCTTCGTAGCCGGTGATCAGGATGAGTTCGCCGTTGTCGTTGATGACAGTGCAGTTTCAGGCCACTCGCCATTTTCATCCTCGAAATCCTGCTCGATGCGGACGTACTGCCCCGCGTACCCTTCCAGGACCTCATCAAGGCTTTCGACGATGTCGTCGGGGTCTGTCTGATTAGCGTTGTAGGCTTCAACGTATTCGTCTTCGGTCATTGTGGTCAGTTCGCGGTAAGTCATTTTGTTTCCCCTTGGTTTGTTTTGCTGGGGGCCTATCCCCCTCTCGCAAATACAGTATGCAAAATGCTGACACAAAATGCAAGCATTTTGTATAAATTAATCTTAAATAATTTAAGATATTTGTGAAAAAACTTGAAACTTTACTGGATAAAATTTGGTGATCAACTGATGAAGACAAAGGAGAGAATGAATGAATCAGTATCGCAAAAAGCCTATCATTGTTGAAGCGTTCCAGATGACCAAAGAGCGCCGCCACGACAATTCGGAGTGGCCCGAATGGCTGCACAAGGCATGGGTCAGTAAACCTCACGAAACTGGCTCTGTCTGGCCGGAAGATTTTCCCCACTCGTCAGGCACGGACAGGCTCATGATCGGCACGCTTGAAGGCTCTCATCGCGTTGATTGGGATGATTATATCATTCAAGGCGTCAAGGGCGAGTTGTACCCCTGCAAGCCGGACGTATTTGACGTCACTTACGAAGCGGTCATCCACCGCTCCGACTGTGCAGTACACAATGGACCCGCGTATAAACCCGGCCCCTGTGACTGTGGCGCATAGCTAATTTTCCCCTCCCCTCGGGCTCTCGGTTCCTTTCATGGGACTGGTGCCGGGAGCCCGCTCTATAAGGAGAACACAATGACAGAAAAAAGCTTACTACTTCTTCCGGCCACAGGCTTTATGCGTCTTGCCGACGTTTTGAAATTCATCCCGGTCAGCAAAACAACATGGTGGGAAGGTGTAAAGCAGGGAGATTTCCCCCAGCCTGTCAAACTGGGAGAACGCATCACCGCATGGCGAGCTGAGGACATCGCCGCCCTAATTGACCGTCTAAACGAGGAAAGCCAGTGCGCCTAAGTCTCGTCACGCAGCCTGTCCAGATAATCGGCATACCACTGCATCATCTCACGCCGCTTGGACATGTGCTTTGCGTGGTCATAAGCCGCACGGACCTGATTGCTCTCGATGTGTGCAAGCTGCCGCTCTACAGCACTCTCGGGCCAGCCGTTTTCGTAAAGCAGCGTGGACGCCGTACCGCGAAACCCATGCGCGGTCATTTCATCCTTGGTGTAACCGAGTCGCCGCAAAGCAACGTTGAGCGTATTCTCAGAAAGAGGCCGCGCAGCCGAACGGATACCCGGAAAAATGAAATCCTGAGAACCACGCGCAAGAGGCCGCGCTTGCCGCAGGACGTCTATCACCTGTCTGGCAAGCGGCACCACATGCGGTCGGTTCGCCTTCATGCGCTCCGGCGGTATGCGCCACTCAGCCGACTCAAAATCAATTTCAGCCCATGTCGCCTTTCGAACCTCGCTTGAGCGAAGAAAAGTATACGCCGTTACCTGCAAAGCATATTTCACGATCAATGACCCCTTAAAGCCATCAATCGCCCGCATGAGTTCCCCCACCTGCTTTGGCGCAGTCAATGCCGCATGATGCTTAAGCGTCTTGGTAATCGGCGGCAGCACACCTTTCACGTCTCCGGCAGGATCGCGCTCCACAATCCCTTTCGGAATAGCATAGCGAAATATCTGCGAACACGTCCCGCGCACTCGCCGCGCCGTCTCAATACTGCCCCGTGCAGCTATACTCTGAATCATCCGTAAGATATCCTGCGGCACAATCTCTGCGATGGGCTTTGCCCCGATTGCGGGGAAGACATGCAGTTGCAGACGTCCGGTCACGGTCTTTATATTCTTTGCGCTCCACTGCTTTGAAAAAAGGTCTAACCACTCACGCCCGACCTGTTCAAATGTCAGAGCCTCGGCATTTTGAGCAGCGCGAGTATTCTTTTCTGAAGGATCAATTCCGGCCCGCAAAAGCTGCCGACAATCGTCTCTTGCTTCCCGCGCCTGCTTCAATCCCACGACCGGATATGTCCCCAGAGAAATCATTTTCGATTTTCCTGAATAGCGATAACGAAAACGCCACCGCTTATTCCCGCTCACCGGCACCTCCAGATACAACCCATCGGAATCAAGAATCCGATAGAGCTTCTCCCTGCATTTTGCCGCTTCAACTCCCTTTACTGTTAATCCCATAGCCTTGCCTCGCGAGTAACTTTTTCACTTCCACCCAAAACTACTCACAGCGTTACTCACAACACCTTCCGAATGTCAATGAACCACATAGAACCACCCCGGACACAGAAAACAAAAAAGCCCCCGATTTTTCGGGGGCTTTTGAACCACATCGGATGCGGCTGAACTAT
>NZ_BBCB01000029.1 GCF_001311825.1 Salidesulfovibrio brasiliensis JCM 12178
ACCTTTGGGATCGGCTGCGGGGGCAGGTCTTCGGGCGCAATGGCCGGTCTGTCCGGCTGCGGGGGCGTCTGGTGGGGAGGTTCGGTCTCGGCGGCCTGTTCGGGCGCTGCCGGTTGTGGCTGCGCTTCAGGCAAAGGCGGCGGCTCAGGAGCGATTTCGGTTTGCTTCAGCCGGGTCAGGTCCACGGTGAGCAGGTCCCTGTTCTGGGCGGGGAAACGGACCGAACTGAGCAGCATGGCTCCCGCCGCAACGTGCAGTAGCAGCGAGATGGCGAGGCATGTGGTGCGAAGGATGCTCATGACGGTGACGCTCCTTTAAAACGGTACGCCTCGGTGGGGAAATTCGCAAGTGAACGGGAATCATCAAATTGCGTGTCAGGTAATGTACTGGTATGTTCATTCTTCGGAAAAAAGAACCAAAATGCAATACCGGGTGATGGCCTGCGGAGTGTGATGATGGCTGAACGAGATTCGTTTGTTTTGGTAGGCGGTTCCCAGTTTCTCTCTCGGGCCCGCAGGGTCGTTGAGGAGTGCGGTGGGTCGGTTGAGGCTGAACTGGACGCTCCTGACGCTGCCGGTACAGCAGACGCCTGCCTGCTCGTGGACGCGACAGCGGCGCGCTCGATTCTCGCTTCTGCCGGAAAGCTCGGCCCGACTGTGGCGCTGGCCCGGAGTTGGGATGCCGCGTGCCGTGCCATGGAGGTCGGGACCCACGACGCCTGTCTCGAAGACGAGGCCGAAACGGACCTTGCCCGGGCTGCATGGCGGGCGAGGCGGCATTTTTCGGAGCAGGACGCATGCCGCGATATGGCCGAGGCCCAGCGAATCGTCGCGGGAATCTCCCCGTTTTGTTTCTGGAAGCTTGACTCGGAGCACGAGAGCCTGACCGGGCCGGATGGCATTTGTGATCTTTTCGGCCTTGCTCCCGGAATGCCCATGACGCTGAGCGCCATGCGCAGGTTGGTCCATCCGGACGACCTGCCTCTGCTCGATGCCGGCATCCGCCGGGCCCAGCGCCGTGGAAAACCGCTCGATACCGAGTTTCGATGTACTTTGCCAAACGGCGAAGGGAGGCATATTCGCGTCTGTGCCGAGCCGTGGAGCAGGGGCTCCGAAACCCGTCCCGGCCTCAGGGGCGTATTCATCGACGTGACCGGCAACAAGGAAGCCGAGCTGCGGGTGGAGCGCAGCCATACGCAGCTCCTTGAAGCCCAGAGCGTTGCGCGCATCGGCAGTTGGGAGATGGACGAAAGCGGGGCTGTGGAATGGTCCGGCGGGCTTATGAATATCCTCGGCTGCGATGAAAACGAGATGCTCAACGGCTTCGACTCCCTGCGCCGATTCGTGCACCCCGAGGACCGTGAAATTTTCGATCAGGCCAACCGGGCGACCATGGAAGGATGGCCGCTGGATTTCGAGTACAGGGTCATCACCGCTTCGGGTGAACTGCGGCATCTGCAACTGCACAGCCGCGTGGAGCTGGACGGGGGAGGAAAGGTGGCCCGTGCTTACGGCATCGCCCGTGACATCTCTTCCCAGAAGCGGTTCGAGCAGGCGCTTGAGAAACGCGACGCCATCCTGCAGGCCGTGAGCGGGGCCGCAGGGCGGTTCCTGCGGGAGACCGGCTGGGAAGAGGAGATCGGCCACATCATCGAAAATCTCGGCCGCTCCGCCGGGGCAGACACCGCCTATGTTGTTCGCAACACCGTGGGCTCGGACGGCGAACTGCTCGGATCGCTGGTCCATGAATGGTCCGCGCCGGGGCTGGTGCCGCTTATTTCGCTGCCCGAACTGCAGGAGGTGCAGTATCATCCGCGTTTTTCCCGCTGGGTGGAGCGGCTCCGGGCTGGCAAGGCCATTGTCGGCCCCGTGAATAACATGCCCCAAGGCGAGCGCGAGTTCATGGAGGCCATCGGGGTCAAGTCGCTCATCGCAGTGCCCGTGGCCACGGGCGATGGATTGTGGGGCATCATGGGCCTGCTCTCACGGCAGGAGGAGCGCGAGTGGCTCGGCGTGGAGGTCGAGGCCCTGCACATGGCGGGCGACATCTTCGGCAGCGCGGTCATGCGCGGCCGCATGGAGGATGCGCTGCTGCACGCCAACCTCGAAGCCGAAGAGGCCAAGGTGGAGGCCGAAGAGGCCAGCAAGGCCAAGAGCCGCTTCCTCGCCAACATGAGCCATGAAATCCGTACGCCCATCAGCGGTATCATCGGCCTGACCGAGATGACCATCACCACCGGCCTCAAGCCGGACCAGCGCCAGAATCTGGACATGATCCGCGATGCGGCGCGCTCACTCCTGAACATCATCAACGACGTGCTTGACCTCTCCAAGATCGAGGCGGACAAGATGCGCCTGCAACAGGAGGACTTCGACCTGCGCAAGTCGGTTGAGCGCACGGTCAAGCCGTTCGAGGCCCAGGCCGTTCAGAAGGGAATCGAGCTGGACCTGATTATTGATGATGACGTGCCGCGTTTTCTGCACGGCGATCATGAGCGGCTGGGGCAGATTCTCAGGAACCTCGTCAGCAACGCCACCAAGTTCACGGAGCAAGGGCACGTGGAGGTGCTGGTCGAGAACGGCAGCACCCGCGGCGAAGCCTCGTCCGTTCGCTTCAAGGTCTCGGACAGCGGCATCGGCATCCCCGAGGAGCAGATCGAGACCATTTTCGACAGCTTTACGCAGGTGGACAGCTCCCGGGGCAAACGGCATCAGGGAACCGGACTCGGGCTTGCCATCTGCCGCGAGCTCACCGAGATGATGGGCGGCACCATCAGCGTGCGCAGCCGGGTGGGACGCGGCTCGACGTTTACCTTTGAAGTCTGGTTCGGTCCGGCGGACAGCATTCAGCCCGCGGACGATGGAGACCAGAGCGGACTGCCGAGCGCCTTCAACCTCAAAATTCTCATGGCCGAGGACAACCCGCTCAACCAGAAGTTCCTGACGCACTTCCTGACCATGTTCGGTCATGAGGTCAGGGTGGCGAACAACGGGCTGGAGGCGCTCGAAATGCTGCGCCGGTCCCGGCCGCCCTTCGATCTCGTGCTCATGGACATCCAGATGCCCGAGATGGACGGCATGGAGACCACCAAGCAATCCGTTCGTCCGATGGCCGACAGTTCAGCCCGAACATCCCGATCATCGCCCTCACCGCGTACGCCATGAAAGGGGACCGGGACCGCATGCTGGAAGCGGGTATGAACGACTATGTGACGAAACCGGTGGACATGGAGCTTCTCTCCGCGGCCATTGCCCGGCAGGTGAGAGGGAAGCGCAAGAGCCTGACGGAGGGCTTCCCCTGTACGCCCCCGCCCGGAATAGCTCCCTCGCCCAGAAAGGACATCAGGAAGGAAGCCGCCGGGGAAGGGTATACTTTGGACGCCGAAGCCTGAGCAGCCGTTTTCAGGGCAGTGCGGATCTGTTGCGCGAGATTCTGGATATCTTTCTGCGCGAATCCACGGAAAAGGAACGCGAGCTCCGGCGGGCCGTGGATCAGTCCGAAGGCCATGAGGCCGCAGTGGCCCTGCATGCCATCGCCAACCTCGTCAGCCACGTGCATGCCCTTGAGGCCATGGAAAAGGCCCGGCGACTTGAACGGGACATTCTTGACGGAAAGGAGGCCGAAGCGTTCGAAGGAGCGCGTGTCCTGCTGGAAGAGTTTGGAGAAATATCCCGTGCGGTCAAGGAGTTCCGAAAGACGCTGGATTAAACCCGAGCGCAGCGGTTTGTTTTGCAATTCGGGCGCAATGGCGATATGTTACGAAGAGGCCGACACTTCGGCCCAGGAGGCTGAATGCTCGTCAGAGAATGGATGACCCGCAATGTGTTGACGCTGGGCGTATCGTCCACGCTGATTGATGCCGCAGAGATACTGCACCGCAAAAGCATCAGGCAGTTTCCGGTCATAGACCCGGAAGGAACCGTGGTTGGAATCGTATCGGACAGGGACGTGAGGGATGCCATGCCGTCCAAGTTCCTGCCCGGCGACGTGAACGGCCATGCTGGCGCGGACCTCTCCACCCTTACCGCAGGTGATATCATGACCCTCGACCCCTACACCGTGCAGTCCACAACCTGCATGGACACCGTGGCCGAGATCATCGTGCGCAACAAGATCGGCGGCCTGCCCGTCGTGGATGACGGGGAGCTGGTGGGCATCATCACTCAGGCCGACGTCATGCGTTTTCTCTGTTCGGCAACCGGAGCGGTGCGCGGCGGTGCGCAACTCGCCTTCCGACTGGAAGCCCGGCCCGGCCCTCTTGCCGAGTTGCTGAACGAGCTGCGGCAGCTGGGCGTTTCCTTCACCAGCGTGTTCACTTCGTATGACGTGGAAAAGGCCAACTATCGAAACGCGTACATTCGCGTGGCGGACATGGGTGACATGTCTGTGGAGGAAGTGGTGAACACCCTTTCGGGACGGTTCACGGTGCTCTATTACGTGAACGAGGGCATTACGGTAGACTGTCTGTAACGGCGCGGCGCGGGAAGCCCTGCGCCGCAGGATCAATCCTCAAGGGTCTTTCGGACCGTTTCCACGAGTTTTCTGGTATTGATGGGCTTGGTGAAGGTCTCGACAACGTCGTAGACCTTTGCCAGTTCGACGATCGCTTCCGGGTTGAAAGCCTCGCCGCCGGAAATGGCGATGAACTTCGGCGGCTTGTCCATGCGGACCATGTCGCCCATGACCTGCAGTCCGCCCTTTTTGGGCAGGAAAATGTCGATGATGCTCAGGTCGATGTCGTTGTCACGGTAAGCTGCCACGGCTTCTTCCCCGTCTTCGGCCAGAATGACCTTGTATCCTTCGGCCTCCAGAACGCTCTGGATGAGTTCCCGGATCATCGGGGCGTCGTCAACCACCAGAATTGTCTTCATCCTCTCCTCCCTGTAAGCCGTCCTGTTCCGCTCCGATGAGTTTCAGCGCCGTTTCAACTTCCGCCTTCAGCGAGGCAAAGCTGTCGAATGCGGCCTGCTTTTCGCCTTTGCCGCACTGGTATTCCAGCTGTTCCGCAATGGACCCGGCCTTGACCGCGCCCACGGTGCGCGAAGAACCCTTGATGGAGTGGGCGTGGCGCTTGGCCGTTTCAAGATCCCCGCTGTCGAGGGCGCCTTCCAGCGCACTCAGGTCCTTTGGAGTGTCGCGCAGGAATATACCATCCATCATAGACAGTAATTCGACTCGTCCGTCAAGGAGGGAGAGGGCCGTTTCTCGGTCAAAGGTCTGTTCTTCGCCTGCTAAAACCTTTCTGGCCGAGGCCTCCCTGCCTTCCCTGCCGAAATAGGCGCTGGCGATGGCCCGCACCAGGTCGTTTACGCGGATGGGCTTGGAGACGTAGGCGTTCATGCCGGTCTCCAGAAAGCGTTCCCGGTCGCCCTTGAGGGCGTGGGCGGTGATGGCCACGACGGGAATGTTCGGGTCGAGCACCCCGCTGCCGGGTGTTCGGATGGCCCGCGTGGCGCTTACGCCGTCCATGACCGGCATCTGAACGTCCATGAGCACGAGGTCGAATTTGGCCGCCCGCAGGAGGTCGAGCACTTCCTGCCCGTTTTCGGCGGAGGTGATGTCGTGACCGCGCTCCTTGAGGACCGTTGCCGCAAGCTGACGGTTGAGACGGTTGTCGTCGGCGAGCAGGATGTTCAGTTTTGGCAGTTCCGGCAGCGGCTCCTCGTCGTGGCAGACCTCTTCGCCGGAGGCTTTGTCAAATGCGGCCGTGAAGGCGAACGTGCTGCCCTCGCCCTCGCGGCTGGAAATGGTCATCTGCCCGTCCATGAGGTCAACCAGCAGACGGCTGATGGCCAGTCCGAGGCCGGTGCCGCCGTGCTTGCGGGTCACGGAGTCGTCGGCCTGCAGGAAGCTTTCGAAAATGGCCTGCTGTTTGTCCTCGGGGATGCCGATGCCGGTATCCGTGACCGAGAAGCGAAGGATGTGGCGATGGTCCTCGGGGTCGGCGTTTTCCGCGCGGATGCCCACCGAGCCTTTGGCGGTGAATTTGATGGCGTTGCCGAGGAGGTTCAGAAGAATCTGCCGCAGCCGTGAGGGGTCTCCGCGGAGGGTTGCCGGGACGTCTTCGTCCACCTCGCAGAAGAGTTCGAGCCCTTTTTCCTCGGCAGTGGGCCGGTACATGTCCAGCGCACTGCCAACAACCTTGCGGGGGTCGAAATCCAGCGATTCGAGCGAGAGTTTCTGGGCCTCGATCTTGGAGAAATCAAGAATGTCGTTGAGTACCGAAAGTAGTGACGTGCTGGCTTCGAGCACATTGTCGAGGTACTCCCGGCGGTCTTCGTCGTTGCCGCTGCCGATGGCCAGTTCGGTCATGCCGATGATGGCATTGAGCGGTGTCCTTACCTCATGGCTCATGTTGGCAAGGAATTTCGACTTTGCCTGTGCGGCGGCGTCGGCGCGTTTTTTTGCCTTTACGAGATTGATGCTCTTGGCACGAAGCTGCGAGTTGGCCCGCTGAAGCTCTTTGGTTCGCTGTCTGACACGGTCCTCAAGCTCGTCGCGCGCCTTGAGAAGCGCGTCCTCGGCCTCTTTTCTCGCGGTGATATCGATTCCGAGCGCCATGACCATCCGTTCCCCGGAGCTGTCGGTCATGGGGCTGTACTGGACGTGGAATGTCCGCCCGTTGGGAGCGGTCCAGTCCTTTTCCAGAGCCTTGTCGTTGTCCATCGCGTCCTTGGGCGGGCAGATGGAGCAGTCGCTACCGTTGCACTTGAGCAGTTCGTTGCAAGGCTGCCCCTTGGGGCTTCCGAATAGTTTGCGGAAATATCGGTTCGCGTAGCGAATGGTGTTGTCGCGGTATATGTGGAAGACAAGTCCGGGCAGGGACTCCATGAAGAATATTTGTCGCTGTTGCTCCCGCCTGAGGTCTTCGTCGGTCTGGCGCAGCGGGGTGAGGTCCTGCGAGCACACGGCCACGCGCAATCCGCCCCGCTGTCTTCGCCAATGGGGACGACGGTGTGCATGTAGGAGCGGCCGTTGATGACCTCTTCGAAGCGGGAGATGCGCTGGTCCCGCGCTGCACGGCGAATCCTGTCCCGCCGCATTATAAGCATGTCTTCGGGCAAAAGCTCGTAAAGGTTGAGGCTGGTAAGCTCCTCGCTGCTGGAAAGACCGAACATCCGGGCGGCCTCATCGTTGGCGGCGAAGATTATGCCGCCGCTGCCCACGATGAATGACGGCTCGGGACAGGCCCGAAGCAGCGCCTGCGTGGTCGCGTCAAGTGACACGTAGGAAGAACGGGCTCTTGACGCCTTTGTATCCCGGCTGGTTGCGGATTTTTCCATCCATTCATCATTATTCAATGACAGGTTTCGAGTCAATGGGATTCCCCGGAATTGTCAGGAGGTTCAATGCCGGGCATACTCGGGGCATGGAACACCATGGAACCGTCATCCGTCCACCGTCCGAGGCGGACAGCATCCTTTTGCAGGTCACGCTCGGCTGCTCCCACGGAAAGTGCGCTTTTTGCGGCGCATACCGGGACAAGCCGTTCGCCGTTCGTCCCCCCGAGGATATAGAGGCCGACCTGCGCTGGGTCGCGGCGCACATGCCACGGCATCGTCGACTGTTTCTCTGCGACGGGGACGTGCTGGCCCTGCCCATGCACCGGCTCGAAGCGTTGCTTGAGATGATTGGCCGGGTCCTGCCCGGCGTGAAGCGTGTCAGCTCATACGTCTCGGCGCGGAACCTGCGCGGCAAGTCGGACGAGGATTTGCTGAGGCTCCGCGAGGCCGGGCTGCGCATGGTCTACATGGGGCTGGAGTCCGGTGATCAGGGCGTGCTGGAGCGCATGAACAAGGGCAGCTCGGTGGAGGACATCGTTCGCGCCGGACAGCGCATCGTGCGTGCGGGGCTGAAGCTGAACGTCACGGTCCTGAACGGCCTTGGCGGTGTTGAGGGAAGCATGGAGCATGCGCGAAAGACCGCGCAGGCGCTTACGGAGATGGGCCCGCACCAGATCGCGGCCCTCAGTCTGATGCCCATACCCGGAACGCCGCTGTGGGATGACATCGAGGCGGGCCGGTTCATCCTTCCGGACGCCGACGGCATGGTTGCCGAACTCCGTGAGCTGGTGGCCGGGCTTGGCGATTACCGGGGGTTGCTGCTCGCCAACCACGCGTCCAACCACGCGCCGTTTCGGGCGCGGATGCCCGCCGACAGGGAGCGCATCATGGCCCTGTTGGACGAGAGTGCTTCCGGCAAGCGGGCCATGCGACCGGAATGGTCGCGGCGACTCTGATATTAAGGAAAAAGTGTTTCGAGGGTCCGCAGCAGCGGTGGCAGGATGGCCTTTTCACAGGCGGTGAAGGGACAGCCGACTTCGTTTTTGCCCTGAACAGAGACGTTTCGCGTTCCGAGCGGGGTGATCTTGCCCCCTTCGCGGCGTCCGATGGTCACGGCGGCACTTGCGCCGCAAACGTTTTTGGGCAGTTTTTCCAGCTCCGGGGACCAGACGAATACTCTGTCGGGAAGGACCGGCAACTCGTAGCCCGGCTCTGTCTCGGGAAATTTCAAAGCGTTCTTCATGGCGGACTCGGCCGCAAAGTGCGGCTCAAAGCAGGTCAGCCGAATATCAAGCACAAAGGTGGCGTCGCCATTGGGGTCGTAGCGGTAGTCGCGCGAGCCGATGGACTGGATGGCCGCACGCTCCAGCGGAAGCACGCCGGTCTCGGTTTCTTCAAGCGCGCCGTACTCGTTGAGCTGGTAGTTGTGGATGCGCAGGTTGAAGCTTGAACCCGGTTGCACCGGTGTGTCCGCAGCCAAGGCGCTGGCCGCGCCAAAGGCGGCGAGGGCGAGCAGGCGGCCGCCAGAAGCGCGCGTGCGACGATCACTGCTTGGTCTCGCTGCTGCCGGAGTCGCCGAAAAAGGAATCGGCCCACGTGAAGGCGTGCTGGTAGCTGACGGCCACGGTGCCGGGCTGCAGGCCGAGGACACGCGAGACGCTTGCAACTTCGTCCCAGTTGGAATTTTCGATTGCCGAGGCCAGAGACAGCCACGGGGAAAGGCGGTTGTCTTCGCCCGAGAGGGCGTCCTTGATCTCCTGATCGATTGGCAGGTGCGCCAGCGCTTGTTCCATGTCCATGTCGAGCAACGCGTCCAGCAGCGAGAACAGGCCGAGCATGAAAAGCTTGTCCGAGATGTCCTCGAACTCGGCACCAAGCGCAGCGGTCTCGAAGAGTTTGGCCCGGTGGGCGCAGAGGTATGCGAGCTCGCGGCCACGTTCCGTGGTGTTCATGTCCGTGAGGATGACCAGCCTGACCCAGTTGCGGATGGGCCGCCATCCGGCCAGCACCACCGCCTGCTTGATGGATTTGATGGTGGTGGAAAAGCTGAAGCTCGCGGAGTTCAGAAACGCCAGTAAACGGTAGCTGATGGCAACGTCCGCTTCAATGGCGTCGGTGAGGGCGTCGAAGTCCGGCTCTTCCTTTTCTATGAGATCGAAGAGCTTGAGGCGGGTGATTTCACTCGAGGTGAGTTTGCGTCCGGCAACAGTCTTTGGTTTTTTAAAGAAGTAACCGTGAAACAGGGTGAATCCGGCCTGTTTGGCCTCGCGCATGGCCTCGGGCGTTTCCACGCGTTTTGCCATGACGTGGGTTATGGAGAGACTGCGCGCTCTGGCCACGTTTTCAATCAGGGTGGTTGAATCCTTGCCGTTGATGTCGATGATGACCATGTCGGCCACTTCGTCCAGCGGACATTTGACTTCGGGATCGAAGTTGTCCACGGCCACCATGAATCCTTCCCTTCGCAGGCCCTTGAGGGTGTCGATCAGACCTTCCGGCGGGAAGGGGTCGCGTTCGAGTATGATGGTGGTTGAACGGCTGGGAAGCACGTGGGTGATGCCCCGTTTGAGAATCTCCGGGGTGAAATGAATGAGCGCCTTTTCCTGTCCCGAGTCGTCAGCCGAGCACAGGGGCAGGTTGGCAAGCACCTCAAGCGTCGCCTCGGAGCAGTCCGAGATGTCAGCGGACGTAGCGTCGATGCTGTCGCGAAAAAGCAGGAGATGGCCCCATATCTTCATATTTTCCGTGAAGATGGGTTGCCGGGCCATAAATATGTTTTGATAGGTGGTGCTGTCGCTCATGGCTTTGCTCCCCTAGTAATGCAAAAATTCCATATGAGTATGCATAGTTGAACAGAACACGTCAATAAATGGTCATATTTAGACCCTTGACAATTTTTTTGTGTGAACATCTGTTGTTTGCCGTTTTTTTCTCAGAGAATCACAGCTGTTGCGGGTGTCGGTCAGGGGTGCGGGAGTGCTGTTTTCCGGTGGCGGCGGTGCCTGACTTGAGCCGTGAGCCTCCTCGGCCTCGCTGGTGTCCATGGCGGAGGAGATGACAATGCCGTTCATTGCCAGATCTGCTGTGCGCGGCAGTGCTCCGTGACTGTCCGGGAGGATGAAGAGAAAGGGTAGCATAAAGCCTCCTATAGAAATACAAGCTAATCGTTTAGTATCGGCAAGGGAGTATTGTATAGTAGAAACATTGACCCTTGTCCACGAGATGTATAGAAAAAATCTATAGATAAACCTATTTGAGCACCCTTGTGTCAGTGGCGTATAATAATAAATTTTACTGATTTTCGCCTGTCCGCGTAATCAGGCGCAATTACCTGCAATCAGATGAAAAATACGGGCAGGAGCTGGGTAAAACAGCTCCTGCCCGTCCGCAGGCGATATCATGAAAAACAATATCGCGCTTTCGTATGGAATGAATCAGCGTTTGACTATGAACAACGGCAAATCGGTAAGGGGTTTCCACTGTCCGCCTTCCAGGATGCAGACCTGCAGGCCGTGCCGTCCTTCCTCTTTGACCTCCAGTCCGGGAAGCTGGAATGTCATCTTGTGCAGCATGCTTTCGCCGGGCTGCACCTCCTGACTTCCGAGGAGGACGGTCTCGCCGCCGGGTGTTTTCAGTTGCAGGGAGACGGAGAACGGGTCCGGAGACTGCGGCTCCCATAGGGTGCCGATGAAGAATCCCGGCAGCGTGGCCGGGAGTTCCGTGGGGGACGCGTGTTCGATGCTTCTGATGAACGTGGTGTCCGAAGACTGTCTGTCCACGATGACGTCATGGCAGGGAACCGCGTAAATGAGTTTGGCCATTTCAGCTCCTTATTTCTGTGTCATGTCAGCCATGGACGAGACGATGCTCCCGCCGATGGCCCGGCTTATCTCTCCTTCGTAATCGCTTTCCAGCATAAACGTGCCCGGCGGGTATTCGCGAGTATTTTCCGTATAAAACACCAGTTGCAGTCCCGCGGGAGTGTTTCTGGCGTCCACGCGCCGTACGGATGCCGCGCCCTGCGGCGAACTGGTCAGCATGATTCTGCCTGAAGGGGAGGGGTCTTTGTCGTTGCGGTCTATAAGCACGATATCGCCCGGCGTCAGCAGGGGCGCCAGCGACTGGTCCCCCTGCGGGATGCGCATTGCCGCGAGGTTGGTGCGGAAGCGGATGGACTCATGGTGCCGCCACGCGAGAATCCAGCCTTCCACCGCGTCTTCGGGGATGTGGCCGGGCTGGGCCGCCAGCGCGGGGCTGGTTATGGGCACCGCGATGTAGTCGCTGGAGGACGGGGTGAGCGCTCCCTCGGAGGAGAGCACCACTTCCATGGACTGCTCGTGCGGTTCGTCCGGAAACATGATTCTGGCTCCGAGACGATCCAGAATCTTGCCGAGCGAATCGGCTGTCAGTCCCCGCTCGCGCTTCAGAAAGCGGTTCAACTGCGACGGATCGACTTCCAGTTCGTCGGCCATGCGCTTGTTGTTGGCGAACCGCTTACCCTTGCCCACCCGGCTGCTCAGGGCCTGCCGGATCTGATCGGTAAAGGACATAGGTGCTCCTTGTGGGAGTTGGCTTTGATACCCGCTGACTATACACGCATTTTGGCAAATGTCTAAAGCGATATGGCTTTTTGTGTTGACAAAAGTTTAGTCGTCTGACAAATATCAGCGCGGGAGGAAAAGATGAAACCACTTGTAAGCATTGTACGGATTGAGGAATCGAGTGACGGCACCTTTGGCGTTCTCTCGTTGGCAGGGCGGGCGTTCTGCGTGACTCTGGAGTGCCCGAATATGGACAACCGGCAATTTATGTCCTGCATCCCGGCGGGGCGGTATTCGTGCCGCCGGGTGCTTTCGCCACGGCATGGCCATACGTTCGAGATTGCGGGCGTGCCGGGGCGGGACGCCATTCTCTTCCATAGCGGGAATATCGTGGAGGACACCTCGGGATGCATCCTGCTTGGCCGTCGGTTCGGCTCCTTGGGCGCACATCGAGGCATTCTTGCCTCGGCTGACGCCATGGACGAGTTTCTGGCAACCCTTGCCGGGGAAGATTCCTTCGAGGTTGAGATTATCGGATGTCGTACACTTGCGGAGGCGGCATGACGATTATTTGTCTGAAAGGAGCCAAGCAGATTTGCGAGGCAATCGGCGAGAGTCACAAGGAGATCATGCATCTGGTGGTGGAGGAAGGGCTGCCAGCGTGGAAGCGGCGCGGCCGGGGCGGCTGGCGCGCATTGCCCGACGACCTGCGCGACTGGGTGCGAAAGCAGCGCGACAGGAACATCGCGGAGATGTTTGAACGCGAGGCGGAACTGGCCCGGCGCAAGCGTAGGAGTACGGCTGTTCGTCGATTCTATGCCGAACCTGCCATGTGCCGTTGATGCCGCGGCGGGAATCCGGGACCTGAATCCGCAGGGAGTCCTGTGCCTCGACGAGCATGCGATCGAGTTGTCGGAACCGGCGTTCGCGCTGGAGCACGGTGGGCGGTTCGGCCCTGACCGGCTTCGGATTGGCTGCGATAACGGTTTCCGGCTCGGGCGAGGCGGGTTCTGGAGCTGCTGCATGCGGTGCCGGGGTCGATGTCTTGGCGGGTCTGATGCGGTTCGGCTCGCCTTGCGCCCTGACTTCAGGTGCAGGTTTCGGTAGCCGGACCGATTCGATGGCGGCAAGCTGAAGCGGGTGTGGGGAGGTGTCTGTTGACCTGACTGGCGGCAACTCCAACCCGGAAGCAGGAAGATGCGAGACCGGAATCTCCGGCACGTTTGCGGCCAGCTGGATCGGGGCCTGCTCGGGTTTGTCGGGAACCAGCCACGCGATCTTGTCTTCAATGACTTCGCCGGGGTTCTTGTCGTTGACGGCGTAGTGATATGAATATTCACCCAGTGTGTAGGCCGCGCTTGCGTACTGCACGGGGCCGCCGACGAACATACTTCCCGCACCAAGCAGCATGTTTATGGCCAGACAGCCGGGCAGCACGGCAGCCGCCAACGCCACCAGCGTCGTTCGTATGACGGTTTTGCGTTTCATGCCTTTATGAAAGCAACAACCGTTCCCCTTTCAAAAAGAAAAGCGTAATCGGCGCATTGCGCCTGACACCGGTCCGGGGCATCCGGGCCGGTGTCCATTATTTGTCTATTGGGGCTTGCAGAGTCTACGGCAAATGTGGCCGTTGAAGGGGTTGGCAAAGGTGCGCGTCACGGCCTCGTCGCCTTCGAGCCTGCAGGTCACTTCGCCTTCGAATTCGCAAATCCAGCGGCTTTCGATGACCGCGCCCTTGACGCAGTCAAAGGTCCGGGTGCCGAAGTTGATTTCGTGCACAGAGCAAAAAAGGTCTTTGCGGATGGTGATGACTTCGTCCGCCATGGCGGCGGGAGCCATCGTCGCGACCAGAAGCAGGACGGCGATGAGGCGTATCACGGCATGTCTCCTGTTGCGGGTTTGAGGTCGGTCACGCCCGTTACCGTGTCGATGAGCGGGCGTTCGATATCCGGCAGTTCACTGCCCGGAGAGAGTGTCGTCACCACGGCCTTGCCCACCACATGGCGACCTTCCTTGCCGTGGGAGCGGGTCTTCACGCCCCACATGGCGTGCAGTATGGCGGGTTCACCGTCATGATTCCCGATGTAGAGCATGATATGGCCCGGACTGCGCACCAGCGTGAGGAACGGGGTGGCGGCTTCGGCAATGAAATCCTTTTTGAGCTGTGGAGCCATCATGTCCATGGTCGTGAAGCGGCCGTGCTTCGCCTGCTGGCTGGAGTTTCTCGGCAGATAGATGCCGAAGGGTGTCATGATGTCCATGGTCAGCGCCGAGCAGTCGCGATCTTCGTAAAGACCGCCCCAGCCGTAGGGCTTGCCGAGAACCGCGTCGGCAATGGCCGCAAAATTGTCCGGCGTGGGAGCAAGCGGCTGATTGACGGCAACGCCTTCGGGCAGCGCGGCAGGGATGGCGGCGGCCAGTCCGTCCGGCATCCGCACCGGGACCATGACGTTCAGCGGCCCGCCGTCCGCGTGGCCGTAGACCGGCAACACGGTGCCGACCCCTGCGGTGAGCCGGTAAATGCCGAATGCGTCGCGAACGGCTACATCATCTCGAATGAAGGCGGCGAGAGACTGGGCCTCGAAGTCCCTGCGGAAGCTCTCGTCCGCATAGGCGACGTCACGCACCGGAATCCAGCCGAAGGCGTAGCGGCATTCGGCCAGCACGTATCGGCCGTCCGCGCTGCTGTGCGTGACGAAAAGCGGCGTCCCGGCGGGGACGAGCGTGTTCTGGTTGTAGTCAAAGGGGAACCCTTCCCCGGCTTTGGAGAAGTCATAGAAGACCGGCTCGTTGGTGGGCAGCGCGCGCATGGAGGTCATCTCCAGCGTCACGGCCGGGCGGGCCATGCTGGGATAGGTCTCTGGCTGTGAAGCCTCGCGCATTCGCTCCAGCCACGAGTCATCCCGGTGGCGGGTGTTCTGTCCGTAGAGCGCTTTTCCCTTGAAGCGGTCCAGCGCCCAGAAAGCCCAGTCGGGCGGGGTCTGAGCGGCTTCCCGGTGCCACGGGGCAAAGTGCCGTTTCAAAAAGTCCGCGTACATGACCGCCTGAACCGCCGGAGAGAGCAGCGGCTTGTCGCCGGGCAGGCCGTGGTATGCCCCGGCGTTCTGGGGCATGGTTCTGACGTCCGCGATGGGCCGGTCGAGCTTGGGCGCACAGGCCGCCAGCAGCAGGGCGACGAGGCCGAGAACGATGGAGTTTCGGATAGGAAAGACGAGCATGGAACAATGTGAATCGTTTCGGCGGGCTGTGTCAAGGAGGCGAGCAAAATTATACCGCTCTCTCACTGCGTTGTGAAATGCGTTGCTGCGGTGGCCTGTATTTTTCCAATCAAAAGAAAAACGGCACGACGCATTGCGCCGTGCCGTTTGTGTGTACGTATGCGGTCAGGCTAGGGCAGCTTGAGGCCCATTGCGGCAGGATAGAGTTCACCCTTGAACACGAGTGTGGCCGCGCCCTGCAGGAAGACATTGTCATTTTCAAGGGAGATGGTCAGCACCTCCTTGCCGCTGGTGGTCAGGGCTGCGGTGGGTGCGGTGAGGCCAAGCTCATGCGCCACGAGCTGCGTTGCCGCCGCGCCGGTGCCGCAGGCGTAGGTCTCGTCCTCCACGCCGCGCTCGTAGGTGCGAAGCAGCATGGTGTTTTCGTCGATGACCTGCGCGAAGTTGGCGTTGGTCCCGGCCGGTGCAAAGTGCTCGTGGTAGCGGATGGCCGCGCCGAGCTTCTTGATGTCCACGGCCGAGACGTCGTCGAGGAAGACGACCGCGTGGGGCACGCCGGTGTCCGCAAAATGCACGGTGATGGTCTCGCCGTTCAGGTCCAGCGCGGTATTGAGCGAGGTGCCTTGGGGCGGGGTCAGCTGCACTTTCACTTCTCCGGCCTGCGGGCCTTCGGTGATGACTTCGGCCTTGATGGGCCCGGCGTCGGTTCCGAAGGTGTGCTCGCGCGGGGCGATACCAAGCTCAAAGGCAAGGCGTCCCATGCAGCGGGAGGCGTTGCCGCACATTTCGGCGCGGCTGCCGTCGTTGTTGTAGAAGTGCCAGCGATAGTCGAGGCCGGAGCCTTCCGGGGCGTTGTCGATGAAAAACAGTCCGTCGGCACAGACGCCGAAGGCGCGGGCGCAGACTTTCTCGGCCCACTCGGCCATGTCGGCTTCGGGGACGTTCAGTTCGCGGTTGTCGATGACCACGAAGTCGTTCCCGCAGCCCTGCATCTTGAAAAAGGGCACGCTCTGCCCGAAGAAATCGCTCATTGGTGCGGTCTCCGTTGGTTGCTGTTTTTGCGGAACGTGTTCCGCCGTATCAAGCGTTGCGTGTCGCGGTGCGAATGTCAAGCCGGAGCTTACGGCTTGAGCTGTGAGACCAGCATACCCACCAGCATCAGCCCGCAGCCGATGAGGGCGCGGACCGTGAGTATCTCCCCGAGCATCAGGAAGCCGCCGATGGCCGCGAACACGGATTCAAGGCTCAGGATGATGGCGGCGTGGGCCGCGTTGGCGTTGCGCTGGGCCACCACCTGCAGGGTGTAGGCCACGCCCACGGACATGAGGCCTCCGTACAGAATGGGGATGGCCGCGCCGCTGAGACCCGCGAGGGTGATCTCCTCGGTGGCCAACGCGCCGACCATGCTCAGGACCGCGCAGGTGGCAAACTGGACGCTGGAGAGCTTGACCGCGTCCACGCCGTCCATGCCGGGGGAGAGCTTGCCGATCATCAGGACGTGGACGGCCCAGAACACGGCGCTGACGAGCACGAGGATGTCGCCGAAGTCCACGGTCATGTCGCCCGTGACAGAGAGCAGGTACATGCCGATCACGGCGAGGCCGCAGCCCATCCATGATCCCAGCCCGGCCCGCTGGCCGATCATCAGCCCCATGAGCGGTACGAAGACCACGTAGAGCCCGGTGATGAATCCGGCCTTGCCCGCGTGGTGGGAGCCACGCCGAAGCTCTCCAGAAGCGGGGCGGCAAGCCCGAGCTGCTGGAAGGTGGAACCGAGAAACAAGGCGCCGCCGAGGATGATGCCGCCCTTGATGAGGGCTGGCGTGGGTGTGGGGGTGGCGACGGGCGTGGTGGCCACGGAACGCTGGCGTTCCATGACGCGGATGAGGGGCACGAGGCTGATGGCCCCGAGCGTGAAGCGGACGCCGTTGAAGGTCAGCGGCCCGACATGGTCCATGCCCACCCGCTGGGCCACGAAGGCGAAACCCCATATGGCGGCGGTGATGAAAAGCAGGACGTCGGCCCGGAGCGAGCGGGTATTCATGAGCGGTCTCCTTCCAGTCTCCTTTCGAAATCGGTGAATAGCCTGAAAACTCGCGGAGTTCAAGCAATCGCGGCAGAATATGTCTTTTCAGGCCGAATGAAAGCTGCTACCGGGACGGGCAGGACGCCGCATGCATCCGGTGTCCACAATCATGGAGGACTCATGACCGTCGGACACCGTCTCATACGCATACTCGTCGCCACTCTGCCATTGCTCGTGCTTTCGCTTAATGCTCTGGCCGCCGACATGAACGATCTGCACGCGTCCTGTGCCAAGGCTTCTCTGGCTTTTGAGGAGGACAGGTTCAAGGATACCCTGAAATACGCCTCCCAGTGTCTGGGCGATGACCAGACGCCGCCGGAGGTCAAAGGGGCGATGTATCTGGTGCGCGGCAGCGCGAACGTCAATCTTGACGACGCAGAGGCTGCGGTCGTGGACTTCTCCCGGGCCGCGGAGCTTTGCCCTGACCCGAGCAACGCCCTGATGGGCCGCGCCATGACCTAATATATGCTTGAGCAGCCGCGTAAGGCGCTCGCAGATTTCGACAGGCTGGTCGAATTACATCCCGGCATGGTGAACCTGTGGCTGAACCGTGCCCGTTGCCGGGCCGGCCTGAAGATGCGTGAAGAAGCCCTCGCCGATTACGACAAAGTGCTTGAGTTGGGGATGAAAGACATCTCGGTCTACAAGGAGCGCGGCATCATGTTCAGCGAACTGGGGCGCAAGAAAGAGGCCGTGGAGAGCTTCACGAAAGCCATGGCCATCGGCGCGAAGGATGCCATGCTCTTTGTGAACCGCGGTGCCGCGTACATGAGCCTCGGAGACACCGAAGCCGCCATCAGGGACTACTCGAAGGCTGTGATGATCGATCCCGCCAACAGCGGCGCCTTCAGCAACCGCGCGCTTGCCTTCATCAAGCTGGGGCATCACCAGGAGGCCCGCGCCGACCTTCGCGAAGCGGCGGTGTTGGATTCCAAACGCGGTGTGGCGCTGGCTATTCTCGCCAAGCTGTATGCCACCACCGACAAGGGATTCAAGGACATACCCCACGCGATGAATCTGGCGCAGAAGGCCGTAGCCATGAACAACGCGCCGTTTACGTTGCAGTCGCTTGCGCTGGTGCATGCGGCGGCCGGGGATTTCGACAAGGCCGTCAGCGTGCAGACTGAGGCGCTGAACGCGCTGCGGGAGAGCGGCATGGATACCGCATACTACGAACGCACACTCGCTATGTACCGCAAGGGCGAGGTGGCCGACCCCTTTCCAGACTCCCCCTAGTCGTCTGCCGGAGCGTTGATGCGAAGTCTTCTGAGAGCCCTATTTTTCGGAGGCTTGTTTCTCGTTTTTTCGGGGGCGGCAGTCGCTGTGCAGTCGCCCTGCGACAGGGCCATTGCCGAGTACAAGGCCGGGAAGAATTTCGACGCCTGTATTGAGGAGGCCGCCCCAGAAGACGGAAATCTGCTGACCATGGTGTGGGCCGGACAGTTCGGCAAGGCAGCGGACGCGCAGGCCGAGGCTGTCAGGCTCGGCCCCGGGCAGGGCAGCGAACACGTGGAAATGATGAAAACGCTTGAGTCCTACCGCAAGCGGGAGATTCGCAAGGCGCTCTTTTTGTAGCGCAGAAAGTGGAGAGACATATGCGGCGATACGGATTGTTTTTCGTGATGGTTTTCTTTGCGGCGGTGTTTGCCGTTTCTGTCCCGGCGCAGGCAGAATCCGGCGACGTTCCCGCTGCGTGCGGCAAGATTCGCGAGGCGCTTGATGCCAAGAACTACGAGGCCGTGGTGAGCCTGAGCACCGAATGCCTCAAGGCGGAGAATCTGGATGATTCGTCCCGGCAGATGGCCATTGCCACCCGCGGTCTGGCAAATGAAAGACTGCGACGTTTGAAGGACGCCTTGCGGGATTACAGTCAGGCCATCGTCATGCCCGATCCGTGGATCCAGCTCTATTCGCACCGGGCGACGGTCTACTATGAACTGGGCATGAAAAACGAGGCGTTTCTTGATTTGGACGCCATGGTCCGCATCTGGCCCGGCAGTGCCATGGCTCACGGAAAACGCGGGTTCATGCACTCCGTTGAGCGACGGTACAGGAAAGCCCTGCCTGACTTGGACAGGTCCATCGAGCTGGACCCGAAGAACGCCAACATGTTTAACACCCGCGGGTATGTTCATGACCGGCTGGGCGACATGGACCGCGCCATCGCGGACTATACCGAGGCCATCCGTCTCAGGCCGGACTATGCCATGCACCACAGCAATCGCGGCAACGCCCACCGGGCCGCCGGGAACATGGAGCAGGCCATCGGGGACTTCACCGAGGCCATCAGGCTTTCGCCACAAGACGAGCGCGTCTACTGCAACCGGGGCATTGCGTATTGCGACATGGGACAGTTCGGGAAAGGCATCGAGGACTTCGTCAAGGCACTGGAACTGAAGCCCGGCGACATTCCGTCCCTTGCCAGCTTTGCCAAGGCGCTGGTGCTGGTGGATGACCCCGAAGCGCGCGACCCCATCCTTGCGCTCAAGCTGGCCGAAGCGGCCGTGGTCCGGGAGAAAAGCTCCCTGACCCTCAATGCGCTTGCGGCGGTGCACGCCGCAGCCGGGCGCTACCGGTTGGCCACGAAATACACCGAGGACTCCCTTGCGGCGGCAAAGCAGTTCGGCAGGGACACCGGACGCATCGAAGCCTGCCTTTCGGCCTATCGCAGCAACAGACGCTGCACGCCAGAGTTCTGATCCGGCAACGGGCCCTTTCTGCTACTTGTTGATGAACTTCGCGCCGATGCTTTCAAGCACGCCAGCCCGTTCGGAAACGGGCTTGTAACCCTCGTTGCCGTCCGTGAAGGAGCTGATGCCGTGGGCGCAGATCCACATGGGTGAAGCCGAGGTCAGGTGCTTGCGAACGTAGTCCAGCGCTTCACGCTGCTGTTTCGGCAGGTCGTCGGCTGCGGCGTATTCCTTGATTTTGGCGCGGAGCTTCGGGCCAAGCAGGTCGTTCAGGTAGCGAACACCCTGCCGGGCGCTGGTGTCGCGGCACAGGGTGGCGTCCACCCGCGAGGCGAGGAACCCGCGTAGATACCACTGGAACGCGGCCTTGGTGTCGGTCTCGTCCAGCTTGTAGGACATGACGAAATAGAACGGCGCGGTCAGGTCGCCGATATTCCTCTCTATCCACTTCATTACAAAGGCGTCCTGTCCGGCCGGGGCGTAGCGGGCGATGTACGCGGCGGTGTTGAACGCGCCCTTTTCCACCAGTGCGTCAAGGTAGCTGCCGAGCGCCTCTTCGTTGGCGGCCAGCTTGGCGATGGCTTCTTTCTTGGGCTGATAGGTGAAGGCGGCCACGTCCGCATCCTTGGCAGGGACCTTGACCACCGTCCCGACACTGCCGGATTCGTAGTCCACCACGTCCGAAGCGGCGGACATGGTCGGGAGCACCAGAAGAGAGAGGACGAGAAGCAGCGGTATGAAGCGGGTCATTGGGGATCCTTTGCGTCATTGATTGGTTTGAATGATCGATACACCGTACACGAACAGCCTTCCGGGAACAATACGATCAAGCCCCTATTGTTTTTTCCGGCCCGCGCCGATCAGAAGAACGGCATCTGAAATCAAGCACAAGGAGCGTGCATGGGAACCGTTGTAGCACTTGACAGGTTCCGCGAGTCGGTTGAGCGGGGCAGGGAAGCGCAGCCGCCGAAACCTTCCATTCGGGGAACCGAAATCTGGGGCCGGGATTACACCCGGATAGAGAGCGTCGTGTTCGGGCTGCTCAAGGCGCGCGACATTGTCGGGCACCACATGGGCCGTCACGACGAGGATGTGGCCATGATGCTGCTGAACGCGCTGGAAAAGGCGTACAAACTCGGGGAGTGCGGACACGAGGAACTGGTGGCGGCCATGCGGCCCCTCAAGGACTTCATCGTGGACTGCATGGACGAGGGCAACAGGCGCGACCTGTCCATGGCCATCGTCATCCTCGACCTTATTGAGAAGTCTCCGGTTCACCGGAAGTAGCGTTGTCCATCAACGCCTGAAACTCGTCTTCGTCCAGATCGCGGACAAAGGCGCCGTCCTTCCACAGGGACTTGCGAATCATGCCGTCGGGATAATGGACCACGCCCGGTCCCTCCCGGCGGCCTTCCCTGTATCGGCCCACGAAGAGAAATCCGTCCGCCTGATGCAGCGCGCCCGGACCGTGGCGCAGGTCGTCCTTGAAGTATCCCATGAACACGTCACCGTTGCCGAAACGGTAGATTCCCTCGCCCTGTCGCGTGCCGTTGACCTCGGTGCCCTCGAACTCGTCGCCGTTGGGAAAGTAGCGGATGCCCCGGCCCATGCTGCGGCCTTCAACGAACTCGCCCTCGTACCGCTGGCCGGTGTCAAAGACGTAGACGCCCGTGCCGTTCTGGCAGTCGCCGGAAAGGCAGCCGGTGGGGTAGTTGGGTTCCCACGGCTCCTCGGGCGGAGCGGGCAGGGTGCCGTTCCATTCCTCGGGTGCGGGGCGCTCACCGGGTTTCAGGGGGCGGATGAAGCGGCCGTTCAGCCACAGTTCGCGCACGGCGGTGCCGTCCGGTTCGATGCGGATGGCAGGGCCGTGCCTGTAGCCGCCCGCGAATGAGCCGTGAAAGCGCGCGCCGTCGCGGTCCGTGAACACGCCGTCGCCGTGCTCCCAGCCGTGGTGGAAGGTGCCGTAGTGCTCCCAGCCGCGCCAGCCGTGCAAAAGGCCCTTGCCGTGCGGTCTGCCGTCATGGACCTCGCCGCGATACCACGCTCCGGCGGGGTAGCGGATGACGCCCTGACCGTGGGCCACGCCGTCCTTGAATTCGCCTTCGTAGCGTTTCAGGGTGTCGTAAAGGTACATGCCCGTGCCTTCGGTGCAGTTGCCTTCAAGGCACTCTCCGGCATGGGCGGGCAGGGCTGCGGCCATGAGCAGCAGGATGGTGAGGAGCACGCTTCGCATGGGTGTTCTTGTAAATCATCACGCCGGTGAAATCCACCGCCGTTCACCCCCCTTTCCCGGCCTTTCCCCGATTTTCCCCTTGCCTTTGCCGCCGGATGCCGCATGATGGCCTTATGGCGAAAACCCCGTCGACGCTCCCCGGCTGCTGCTCTCCACCGGCAGCCTCTTTCACCTGCCGCCCGCACACGTGGCGGGTCTTGCCGCGCGCGCCGGTTTCGACGGGCTGGAGCTCATCGTCAACTCCCCGAAGATGGCTCCGGGCGAGGCCATGGCGGCCGTGCACGAGGCCTGCCCCATCCTCAGCCTGCACGCGCCGTTTCGAGACTGGAGCAAGTGGGGCGGGCATCTCGATTCATGGAAGGCCACCACCGCGCTGGCCAATTCCCTGCCCGAGACCAACCACATCACCCTGCACCCGCCGCAGGCCGGGCTGGGCGGCCTCGTCTCCTCCCGCTGGTTCAAGCGCGCCTACGATCTGCCCGTGCTGCTCGACGCCAAGGGCCGCGTGGAATACTCGCTGGAAAACATGCCGTGGACCGAGTCCCCCTTTGGCCGCGATCCGCTGGACAAGCTCATGGACCAGTGTCGCGACAAGAACGTGGGCCTGACGCTGGACGTCTGCCACCTCGGCGTGTCCGGCAGGGACATCCTCAGCGCGCTGGACCGCGTGCCAATGGAGCTTCTCTATCACGTTCACTTTTCGGACTCGCGGGGCCACCGGGAGCACATGGCGCCGGGCGAAGGCGAGTTGCCGCTTTACGGCTTTCTGCAGCGCCTTGCCGAGCGCGGGTATTCGCGCATCATCACTCTGGAGCTGGAGCCTGCCGCCTTCCCCAACGACGACGAAGGCACCCTGGAAATCCTCGTGGACATGCGCGAGTTCATGGCGGCTGCGCTGGAAATCTAGGGCTTGCCCTCCGGCGAAGGGTGCTTATCCTTTCTGGAAACAAAAGAGAGGCCGACCATGACCATACACGCTGTCTGTCCTTCCTGCGCTGCGGTAAACCGCGTGGAGCGCGAACGGGCTGCGCAGGCAACCTGCGGAAAATGCAAGACCGCCCTGCTGCCCGGCAAGCCCGTGGTGCTGACCGAAGCGACCTTTGACCGGTTCATCGGCAAGAGTGAACTGCCGGTGCTGGTGGATTTCTGGGCCCCGTGGTGCGGGCCGTGCAAGATGATGGCTCCGCAGTTCGATCAGGCTGCTGCCGAGCTTGCGGGCGAGGTGATTCTGGCCAAGGTGGATACGCAGGCCGAGCAGTCGCTGGGCGCGCGGTCTCCATTCATTCGGTGCCGACCATGATGGTGTTCCGGAACGGTACGGAAGTGACGCGCCAGTCCGGGGCCATGAACGCCAACGAGCTGGTGCGCTGGGCAAGAGGCCTGTAGCCGATGTAGGGGATTAAGAAAGCGGGGAGCGTTCATGGAGCGCTCCCCGCATTTTTGCGTCTAGTCTTCGAGCACCGCGCCGGTGTTGGCGGAGGTGACGAGCTTCATGTATCGCCGCAGGAACGGGGATTTGAGCTCCCGGACCACGGGTTTGAATTCCTGTCTGCGCTCTTCCAGTTCCGGTTCATCCACCAGCAGGTTGATGGTGCGTTCGGGGATGTTGATCTCGATGCTGTCGCCTTCGCGGACCAACCCGATGGGACCGCAGGCCGCGGCTTCGGGCGAGACGTGGCCGATGGCCGCGCCGCGTGTGCCGCCGGAGAAGCGTCCGTCGGTGATGAGCGCCACGGAGTCGCCGAGGCCCATGCCCATGATGGCCGCGGTGGGCGAGAGCATCTCGCGCATGCCGGGGCCGCCCTTGGGGCCTTCGAAGCGGATGATGACCACGTCGCCGGGCTTGATGTTGCCGTCGAGGATGGCGGTCATGGCGTCTTCTTCGGAGTCGAACACCCGGGCCGGGCCGGTGCGCTGCATCATTTCCGGGGCCACGGCGGATTGTTTGACCACGCAGCCCTGCGGGGCCAGGGAGCCGAAGAGCACCGCGATGCCGCCTTCGGGGCTGTACGGATTGTCGATGGGCCGAACCACCTCGGGGTCGAGGTTCTCCGCCTTGAGCTCGGCGAGGTTTTCGCCAACGGTTTTGCCGGTGACGGTCAGGGCGTCGAGGCTGACGAGATTCTTTTTGGCAAGCTCGGTCATGACCGCCGGGATGCCGCCCGCCACGTCGAGGTCTTCGATGTGGTGGCCGCCTGCGGGCGAGAGCTTGCAGAGGTTGGGCGTGGCGCGGCTGACCTCGTTGAAGAGCTCGAGCGAGAGGTCGAGGCCCGCCTCGGCAAAGAGTGCGGGCAGGTGCAGGGTGGTGTTGGTGGAGCAGCCAAGCGCCATATCCATGGCCACGGCGTTTCGCACGGATTTTTCCGTGACGATGTCGCGCGGCTTGATGTCCTTTTCAAAAAGCTCCATGACCTTCATGCCCGCGTCCTTGGCAAGGCGTCGGCGTCCGGCCATGACCGCCGGGATGGTGCCGTTGCCGGGCAGGGCGAGGCCGATGGTCTCCGAGAGACAGTTCATGGAGTTGGCGGTGAACATGCCGGAACAGGACCCGCAGGTGGGGCAGGCCGACTGTTCGAGGTCCTCCAGCTCCGCTTCGCTCATGGACCCCGCCTTGACGCGGCCCACGCCCTCGAAGACGGTGATGAGGTCGGTCTTGCCGCGGTTTCCGGCCAGCATGGGGCCGCCGGAGACGATGATGGCCGGGATGTTCAGGCGCAGGATGGCCATGAGCATGCCGGGCACGATCTTGTCGCAGTTGGGGATGCAGACGAGGGCATCGAAGGGGTGCGCGGTGGCCATGATCTCCACGGAGTCGGCAATGACTTCGCGGCTGGGCAGGGACATTTTCATGCCCTCGTGGTTCATGGCGATGCCGTCGCACACGCCGATGGCCGGAAATTCCACGGGGGTTCCTCCGGCGAGGCGAACGCCGTCCATGACCGCCTGCGCGATTTCGCGTAGGTGCACATGTCCGGGAATAATGCCGTTCTGGGCGTGGCAGACACCGATGAGCGGGCGCTGCATTTCTTCCTTGGACATGCCTGTTGCGTACAGCAGGGAGCGGTGCGGAGCCTTCTCCAGACCGCCGGTCATCTTTCTGCTTCTCATGAAACTCTCCTTTTGATTGGTCCGCAGAGTTCAAACCGGAACGGTGATGCTGTCAAGGATGTTTTGTGTTAGCCCCCGCCGGACCGTCCGGCGGGGGCTGCCGGAGAGCGACGCTCCGGGGACCGCCCCCGGAGACCGCACCACTATACACCCGGTTTCAGGCCCGGGACGAAAAACACCCCTCATCGGGCAAAAAAGGCAGTGCAATACCGCTTGACAGGGTGTCGAAGCGGCTGTTTTTGGGGGCTGGTCAGGCGGTTTTCATGGAGTGATTGTTCAGGTCCCGGACGCAGGCTTTCCGAATTTTGGCGTCCGGTTCGGGAAGCACGAAAACGGAATTCCACATGGCCTTCTGGTCGGCGTCCAGTCCCGTCTCTTTTTCAAGCGAGGTGCTTATGTCATCGCTCTGGCCGATCCGCAGGGGCTTGACCTCCCATCCCGCCAGATGCCCGCGCGGGTGGGTGTAGGCGAGGATGAATACGCCCGGCGACTGCGGCAGGCGATCACTTTTGCGCAGGATGGAAAAAACGTATTCCGTGCCGGATGCTCCGGTAAAGGGCCATTCTTTCTGCTTGAACATGGCGAATCTTCCTTTTGGCTGCTTCCGTTTCCCTGTGGCGTCCCGTCAAGGCCGCCTGATACTTGGCACGAATCAGCGCTGTTTTCCAACCTACTTGCCCTTTCGATCCGGATGCCTCTCGTAGAACCCTTCGAGCGGTTCAAGTTCGGCATTGCAGGATGGGCATTTGTTGTAGCTTTCTGGGTGTGGGAACACGTTGCCACACCGAGTGCATATCTGATTTGATGCGCTGTTTTTCTTTCCCAGAGAAGAGTAAGCCGTCCAGATGCCCAAACAGACCATCAAGATACCAAGCGGTTTATTGTACATGCTTAAATCTACGCAGTAGCTCATCCAACTGGGGCAAAAAAACGGATCACTGATTAGTGTTACCCCTGACCAGATGAATGCTGTTCCACAGAGCAGAAAGCTCCAACTAATTCTGCCTACCATATTATCACCGTTTATTTTGTCGCTCTTTCAAAGCTCTTTTCGCATACCCGCTTGGTGTAGAAGGAGTCATAAGGCTCGAGACATCTACTAACGCTTCCACCTCATCGCCAGCTTTTTCGGGTGTTGCAATATGTCTGCTCCACGCGGTGCCGCTAAGTAGAAGCGCCGCCGCCCGTGGTGAACGGACGGTGGATTGCGGGTTTAGAGTTTCTGTCCCTCGTCTTTCTTCTCCGGATGCCTCTTGTAGAACCCTTCGAGCGGTTCGAGAGCGATCTTGCAAGTTGGGCACAGCTTTTTTGAATTCAGCAGTGTCCTGTGAGTAGATTCGCAGGAAGGACATATCCACGTCTTGTGAGGCAGGGGCTCCCTGTTCCATGAAAGCCAGCCGACATAGCCCGCTGCAATAATCAGTACTATGCTGAACAAGCGATTGTAGTCTGAAAGGTCTACGCACAAATCCAGCTTAAGGCTGCATCAGATTGGATCATCGAAGATGCTGATGCCAACAAAAAGCAATCCACTGGCTAAAAGCAAGCCTTGCCAAAGGGGCTGTTTTGAAAAGTGATTTCTCATTATGATTGTTCCAATATGTTCCAACGGGGGTATCTGGTATTGGATTTGGGTCAAGCATGTCCTAAGCGGTCTCCATGCCTGTCGCCAGCTTTTCCGGGTGTTGAAGGATGGTAGCTCCACGCGGTGCCGCTAAGTAGAGACGCCGCCCGTGGTGAACGGACGGCGGCTTGTGGGTTTAGAGTTTCTGTTTCTCGCCTTTCTTTTCTGGATGCCTCTTGTAAAACCCTTCGAGCGGTTCTACGTCCACTTTGCAGGATGGGCATTTTCCGTCCGGCGTCTGGGAATGCCTGAAAGTGGATTCGCATTTCGGACACAGCAAGAGGCTCTCTTTGTGGTTAGGCAACATGTCTGCGGTCAGGGCGTACGCGCCATACATGATGACGACTATGCCGAGGGGGACGTTGTAGCCAGAGAGATCCGTACAATAATCAAACTTTCCGCCACAGAATATTGGGTCACGAAGCAGTCGGAGACCGACTGCTATGATGCCAATATCAAGGAGAGCCATAAGAAAACGTGGCTTTCCTTTACTTCTTATTGTCTCGGTGATGCTGTTCAAAAGATTCTTTTGCAATGGCGTATCCTGATCCCAATGGCGTGGTCGGCGTTGTGCCTGTTAACATGTCCGCGATGCCTTCCATTCCCGTCGCCAGCTTTTCCGGGTGTTGCATATGCCTGCTTCACGCGGTGCCGCTAAGTAGAAACGCCGCCGCCCGTGGTGAACAGACGGCGGCTTGTGGGTTTAGAGTTTCTGTCCCTCGTCTTTCTTCTCGGGATGTCTTTCGTAGAATCCTTCTAGCGGTTCAAGCTCGGCATTGCAGGATGGGCATTTCTTCTCCGACATCTGCTCTCTGTTGAAAACGCATTCGCAACGTGGGCAAATGAACGTTTGTGCGTCATTTTGCTTGAGCAACGCGAAGAGTGTGACACCGATTCCGAGCAGTATGAGCCCAACTCCCAAGGGAATATTATATGCTGATAAGTCCATGCAATAATGAAACTTCCCTCCACAAAAAACCGGATCTCGTATGATGGAGACACCAAGCCAGCCATGAAGGAGACCACAGAGCAATAGTGACCATCTCATAAAACGCTTCTATTTTCCTTTGCTGTGTGCCTCTTCAGCAATGTTGTATACATAGCCGGGAAGAGTGGTCGGCGTTGTGCCTGTTAAAATGTCTGCGATGCCTTCCATCCCCGTCGCCAGCTTTTCCGGGTGTTGCATATGTCTGCTATACGCGGTGCCGCCAATCATAAGCGCCTATGGGTTTAGAGTTTCTGTTTCTCGTCTTTCTTTTCTGGATGCCTCTCGTAGAACCCTTCGAGCGGTTCAAGGTCCACTTTGCAGGTTGAGCACAGCTTTTTTGAATTCAGCAGCGTCCTGTGAGTAGATTCGCAGGAAGGACATATCAACGTCTTTTGAGGCAGGGGCTCCCTGTTCCATGAAAGCCAGCCGACATAGCCCGCTGCAATAATCAGTACTATGCTGAACAAGCGATTGTAGTCTGAAAGGTCTACGCACAAATCCAGCTTAAGGCTGCACCAGATTGGATCATCGAAGATGCTGATGCCAACAAAAAGCAATCCGCTGGCTAAAAGCAAGCCTTGCCAAAGGGGCTGTTTTGAAGAGTGAGTTCTCATTGTGATTGTTCGAAAATGTTCCAGTATGCTCCAATTGGAGTGTCCGGTACTGGGTTTGGGTCAAGCATGTCCAAAGCGGTCTCCATCCCCGTCGCCAGCTTTTCCGGGTGTTGCAGGATCGTTGCAATCGCTTCCGGTCCGTAGAGCGCGGCGCTGACGGCGAGCTTCGGGGCCATGCCTGCGGCGAGGGCGACATGGAGAGCCGTGCGGAACTGCTCGTTGTTCTTGTAGGCGTTCGCAAGCTCTTCAAATGATTTGCCTGTAGCGTCGACACCTTCTGTGATAGCCTTGCCCACGGCATCGGGCACCTCACGGTCAAGCTCCTGTATCGCTTCACCGGTGCGCTCTACAAGCTTTTCGGCAACCCCCGGAAGCTTGTCCCCCAACTCGCCGAGGGCATTGCCCGTGCCCTCGAACAGTTGCTCCATGACGCTGCCGAACGTGTAACGCTTCCGGCCGCCCTCGCGCATCTCATCCTGATCCGCCACAATGGATTTGGCGGACTGTTTCGGCTTTGCCGGACGATTCTTTGCTTCGGCTGCCTGAAGTGGCTGTTTCTTTTGGGAAAGAGCCAGATCGCCGCCCGTCAGGAGAGACCTGCCGGGCCGCTGTTGTTTGAGAAGCGCGCTGCCGGGCTTGTTCTCCTCGCCGTAATCATGGTTCAGGGACATCCCGGCCCCGTCGTCCGAGGGCCTCCACGGTTCAGGCTTCTCCTCAAGCCACCATGTCATCTTTCGGTGCGGATCGCTCCATTTGTCGCGCGGGTTTTCGTCCTTGCGCACGGGTTCGTAAACGCCGTCGCCATAGCGAATCCATTCGCGCTTGCGTCCGCCGGTGGCGGGATCGTAAGCTAGCTTTCTGTACTTGTCATCCGTATTGTTGCCGGACATCCTGCGGCTCCTTTCGATTTGTGCCTGCCGCGCAGGCGGTTGAAGAGTATCGAAGGGAGTATACACCCGGTTTCGGGCACGGAAGGAAAGCACCCTTTGTCGGGCGAAAAAAGGCTGCGAAATGCCGCTTGACAGGGGTCAGTCGCTGAAGACGAGGCTGCGGATGATGGCGTTGGACACGAGCATGCCGTTCTTGGTCAGCTTGAGCCTGCCGCGCACGAGCCGGACGAGGTTCTCACGGTGCAGGGCGGCCACCAGCTTTTCGCGGCGCTTGACGAGGTCGAACCCCGCCCGCTCGCGAAACGCCTTCAGATCGAGCCCCTTGGCGGTACGCAGGGAGAGCATGACCATCTCGGAGAGCAGGTCGTTGTCCGAGAGCTCTTCGAAGTCGTCGCCCGCAAAGCTGCCCCGTACGGCTGCGTCGTATTCGTCCAGATAGCGGGGGTTGGTGAACCTGCGGCGACCGATGGTGGACACGGCGGAAGGGCCGAGGCCGAGGTAGTCGGTGCCGTCCCAGTAGCCGCTGTTGTGCTTGCTGGCAAAGCCCATGCGCGCGAAATTGGAGACCTCGTAGTGCATGTAGCCCATGGACTCGAGGTACTCCGCGCCGTAGATGAACATGCGGCCCTGCTCGGTATCCGAGGGCAGTTCGATCTCGCCGCGCTCAAGCAGCTTGTTGAGCTGCGTTTTCGGTTCCATGGTCAGGCTGTAGGCCGAGATGTGCTCAGGCTTGAGCTCGGCCACTTCCTTGAGCTGGTCGATCCACGCCTTGAGCCGCTGCTTTGGCAGGCCCCAGATGAAGTCGAGGCTGATGTTCAGGAATCCGGCGTCGCGGGCCGCGTGATACGCCTGCACGGCGTGGGCCGAGGAGTGCGGGCGGCCGAGCAGCAACAGGTCCTCGTCCCTGAGGCTCTGCACGCCGAGCGACAGGCGGTTGAACCCCATGGACATGAGCCCCCGGAACCAGCTCACGTCGCAGGCCGAGTCCGGGTTTGCTTCCAGCGTGACCTCCATGCCGTCCTGAAATCCGAAATGCTTGTGCAGCGCCTTCATGACCTGATCCAGCTGGTGCAGCGGATACAGGCTCGGGGTGCCGCCGCCGAAGTAGACGGTTCGCAGCTTGGGCTTGCCAAGCCGCTTGCTCCAGAGTTCGATCTCCTTGAGCAGGGTTTTGTGATACCACGCGAACTTGGCGTCGTTGAACGCCTGCGAGTGGAAGGTGCAGTAATGGCAGCGCGAACGGCAGAACGGCACGTGCACGTACAATAGCAGGCCGGTGTCGGCGAGCGCGGGGGTCTTGGGACCGGAGTTGCCGGAGGTGAAGGGAAAGGCCGGACTGACGGCCGTGCCGGGCTGGTGAATCTTGGCCATGGGTCAGCGTTTCCATGTGGGGCGCTGGCGCAGCACCGACACCCCGCCGCACAGGAAATAGACGCCCACCAGCAGGTTGAGCAGCACGAACGGCAGTGAGGGGGCAGGTCCTGCGGCCTGCGGAGCCATGAGCGCGGCCGCGCCTGCCACGAGGTTCAACGCCCCGTTGATGATAAGCAGCAGGCCGGTGCCCCACGTGGCCACCACCTGCCGTTTCCATGTGAACCATGCCAGCACGACATAGACGGTCAGCGCGAGCGTCTGCGATTCGGCCACATCCATGTTCCCCGCCAAAAGGCTCACCGCCAGCCGCGTGGCGGGCTGCAGCACGAAGGCCGCGAGGATGACCTCCAGCCGGAGCAGCTTGGCGAGCCGTTTACCCACTGTGCTCATCCGTCTTTCTCCGTCTTGCCGAGCTGGCCTTTATAGCGCTCGAATTCGCTGTGGATGCAGCCGCAATACTGCTGGCGGTAGATGCCCCACTCCTTGGAGGTCTCGATGCCTTCCTTCCAGCCGGTGCGGAAGTCCTCGTAGTGGAAGGCGGTCTTGCCGCCGCCCATGTCCTTGCCGAGCCGGGCTATCTCGTCGTGCTTCTGCATCTTGCTGTAAAGGAGAGTGCTTGTGAAAAACGGGAACCGACCGCGCTTGGCGATGGACACGGTGCGCTCCAGCCGCATGGCGTAGCAGTGGAAGCAGCGGTTGTCCTCGCGCCATGCCACGGCCCGCAGAAATCCTTTCGGGTCGTACTCTTCGTCCTTGACGATGGCCTTTATGCCGAGCCGTTCGGCCACCTCAAGACAGCCGTCGCGCCGTTTGAGGTATTCGGAAAGCGGATGGATATTCGGGTTGTGGAAAAAACCCGTGACGGCGTACCCCTGATCCTGCAACCGCCGGATGACGGAGATGGAACAGGGGCCGCAGCAGATATGCAGTAGTATTCGCGTGTCCATGGATGGCCCTTTCCCGGAGTACCGGGCAGGCACAGTGTGCGTCCTGCGGGCGGGTTTGTAAAGTCGTCAGGGATGGTAGCGGGCGATCATCTCGCGGTATTCGGGCGTCTTCTTGAAGAGGATCAGTGCTTCGGAGAACGCCTTCACGGTTTCGGCGGAGACGGTTTCCCGGCTGAAGAGGGTATAGAGCGCGCGCTCGCCAAGGGCTTCGGCGGCAGGCACAACAGTTCCCGTCAGGCTGAGGCTGTCGATGATCCACAGCCCGTTGAGGTAGTCGGCCAGAAGGGCGTCGAGCCGACCGTTGGCGAGCTTTCGGATGTTGGTCTCATTGTCGGAAACGTACTGGACGTTTGCTATCTGCCTGACGCGGTCCAGCACTTTCTGCGGATACTGGTAGCCGAGCACAAGGCCCACGGTCTGTCCCTTGAGGTCCTCAAGGGCGTTGATAGTGCTGCCCTTAGGGACGAAAATTCGCCATGAGGCATGCATGAGCGGTTCGTCCGGGTAGTGGTAGACGGCTTCGCGCTTGGCGGTGCGCACACCGGAAACGAGCAGGTCCAGCTCCCCGTGGGTCAGCATGTTCAGTCCGCGCTTCCACGGCACGCTGTATACCCGAGAGACATCCTTGTTCATGGACTTGAACACTGCAAGGGTGATCTCTGAAGCAATTCCAAAGGCCTCCCCGTCCTGCACAAATTCGTACGGGGGCCAAGTGTCCGCGCCCATCCTGTAGACAATCGGTTCTGCTACCGGGCCGTCAGAGCCGTTTGCATCGGCCATGGCGGTGGACGGGACAAAACCGATCACCAGAAGGATCATGATTAAAGAGAGGACTCTTCCCATATCTCATTAATACGGGAAAAGCCCTCCCTCTGCAAATCATTCTCGTATAGGGAAGTTATTATTCTGGCGTATCAGTGGCCGCAGACGCTCGGTTCAATGGCGATCTTCACGGTCCTGTTGCAACGTTCTCCAAGGCGTTCAAGCATTTCGCGCTTGTGGTTGAGCAGGTAGAGGGCCAGCTCCTGATGGCAGGAGTAGAGCAGCGCCTCGGTGCAGTCTGCCTTGCGCAGCATGCGGTGGATGTCCTTGAGGGCGGAGAGCGCCTGCCACTCCATGTTGCGGCGGATGCCGGTGCCGCCGCAGCAGGGACAGGGCTCGGTGCTCAGGGAGATGGCCGAGGACCCGAGCCGCTGGCGCACGATCTCCATGAGCCCGAAGCTGGAGATGCGGCCAACGTCGGTGCGGGCGCGGTCGGTCTTCATCGCCCCGCGCATGGTCTTCTCGACCTCGCGGCAGTGCTTGGGATCCTTCATCTCGATGAAGTCGATGACGATCTGGCCGCCGATGTCGCGCAGCCGGAGCTGGCGGGCGATCTCTTCGGCGGCTTCCATGTTGGTCTTGAGCGCCATCTTGTGGAAATTGCGTTCTCCGCCGATCTTGCCGGAGTTGATGTCCACGGCGGTGAGGGCCTCGGTGGCGTCGATGACCAGACGGCCGCCCGAGGGCAGGGTCACTTCGCGGGAGTACACTTCCTGAATCTGTCGGGTGACGTTGAAGCGTTCCCAGAGGGAGAGCTCGGGGTCGGAGTGCAGCTTCACGAGGTTCTGCTTGCGCGGGAAGGTCAGGGCCGCGAACTGCTTGACCTCTTCAAAGGTGTCGGCGTCGTCCACCCATATTTCCACCACGTCGGAGGTCAGGTAGTCGCGCACGGAGCGGGCCGCGAGGTTGAGTTCCTTGTAGACGATGGAGGGCGCCTTCACTTCCTGCGCCTTCTTGCGCACGTCTTTCCAGAGGCGGTTGAGATACTTGTAGTCGCGTTCCAGCGCGGCCTTGGACTGGCCCACGGCGGCGGTGCGGGCGATAAGCCCCACGCCTTCCTCGGGCGAGAGGGTGTCGAGCACTTTCTTGAGGCGCGTGCGCTCCTTCTCGTCCTCGATCTTGCGGGACACGCCCTTCTGGTCCCGGCCGATGGTGTAGACGAAGCTGCGTCCGGGCAGGGACAGGTTGGTGGTCATGAACGCGCCCTTTTTGCCGGTGGGTTCCTTGACCACCTGCACGAGCATCTCCTGACCAGCTTTGAGCACCTGCTGCATCAGCGGGTACTTGGCGCCCTTTCTCAGCTTGTAGCTGCCGGTGTAGTATTCGGGGTGGACTTCATCGATCTGCAGGAACCCGTTGCGCTCGGCCCCGTAGTTGATGAAGGCGGCCTGAAGGCCGTTGTCGATGTTGTGGATGTAGCCCTTGTAGATGTTGCCGCGCGTCTTCTGCTGGTGGGCCATCTCAACGTAGTATTCCTGGACGCGGCCTTCCTCGGCGATGACAACTTCAACCTGCTCACCCGGAAGAACCGAGATGAACATTTTCTGCCGCTTCTTTTTTGCGGTCATGTTTTCCTCTCAATGAAAAATCGTTCATGTCACGACAGGACGGTTAATCGCGCATCTCGTGGTCGATGCCGTGGTAGAAGACGCCGCCGGGGTCGGTCCTTTCGACGAGTTCGCCTCGCCGGACCAGCTCGGAACACAGTGTTTCCGTGCGGTTCTTCTCCACGCCAAGGGCCTCCGAGAGCTGCGCGGCGGTCTGCGGCCGCCGGTCGAGCGACGCCTGATGAGGGCGATCACCTGATCGTCGGTCTGCGCGCCCTTGCGCGCGGCC
>NZ_BBCB01000030.1 GCF_001311825.1 Salidesulfovibrio brasiliensis JCM 12178
CGTCGCCCCTGTCAACCGTTTTTTGAAGATTTTTTTCAGTGTCTCTCTCAGAGACCCCGAAGCCGACCTTCCGGCTAACCGTCCGATTTACTTGGAAAGAACAAGTCGCTTGGTCCGTCCGGCGTTGCCGTGTCCCTCGCGACGAAGAGAGGTTCTACGGAAACCACCCTCAGAGGTCAAGCGCTTTTTTCAAAAAACTTCACTTTTATTTCACTCAATTTTCAACATATTGATTTTATAGAGCATTTTTGACTCGCCATTTCGCACCCTCCGTGCAGGAAAGCTGTCGAACTGCGCCCCTCCCTCACCATCTCGCAATCAAACCCCCGCCACAATTCGAGAATCGAACAATCCGACCGCACCATTTCACGGATCGAAACGCGCAAAACCGTCACAAAATGACCTTCTAGCCATAGAGAATCGGCAAGATCCAGCCGAGCCAGCCGGAGAGGATGAGGGCAACAAGGACATTCAACACCGCTCCCAGAACGAGCATGGCCCGCAACGAGGCTCCGCGCATTTCCCCAAAGGCCAGCGCATTGGCCGGGGTGGCGATGGGGGTCATGAAGGCGCAGGTGGAGGCCACTGACACCGCGACCATGGCCGGAAGCGCCGGAAGCCCCTGCGCCCCGGCCGCAAGATGGATGACCACGAAGAACCCGGCCACCACAACCGTATTGCTCATGACTTCCGTAAGGAAGATAACGGTAAGGACAGAAAGGAACATGAACAGCCACGGCGACATGCTTCGCCCGAGGAGCTGCGACGCCCAGCCTGATGCGGCCGCGTCCAGCCCGAACCAACGGGCCACGGCAAACACCAGAAGGAGCAGCGCCACAAAGATCACGCCCCGGCGCGGGATGCCGCCCGCAAAGTCGGACGGACGCAACAGCGGGCCGTCACACAGCGCGTCTGCCGGAAGTCGGCGAACGAACGCCAAGAGCAGGAATACCACGGTAAAAGCCAGAGCCGCCCAAACAGCGTTATCCGCAAATCCCGCCCAAAGCTGTTTTGCCACGGCCTCGCCCGCCCAGAAAAGCAGGAATGCGCCGAGCATCCACACACCCGCGCGCTGGCGGCTCGTCAGGCACTCGCCTTCTTTGCAATGAGCAGCCACCCGGACGCCGCGAGCATCGGACGGAAGTCCCAGCCCGGCGGCCACGCCCCAGGCGGCAATCACCAGCGCCACCACCAGCGGGAGCGACCACACGAACCAACTCACAAAGGTAATGCCCTCCCGGCCCGGCACATTCAGCAGGTCAAGCGCCACAAGGAGCACCGCATTGGCCGGGGTGCCGATCATGGTCGCCATGCCGCCTATGCCCGCGCCATAGACAGCGGATACCATCAGCGGCGTGGTCATGCCGTGGATGCCCTCGCGCCGGAAGTCGTCGTCGAGCACCCTGAGCACGGGCAGCATGGTCAGCACGGTCACGGCGTTGGGGATGAATGCAGAGAGGGTGGCGGCGGCTATCACTATATATAGTAATAGGCGCGAAGGCCTGCCGCCGCTTCGGGCAATGGCGCGCTGGACAAAACTCTCGGTGAGCCCGTTGACCGCCAGCATCCGGTACACGGCGTATGCGCCCGCGAAAAGCAGGCCGAGCGGCACGCGCTGCCAGATGGCGTCGAGAATGTCTGTCATGCGGAAATCGTCCTCGGTTCGGGCCTACCCGGTCTTCCGGGCATTATTGGCCCGATTGCGCGGACAATGCAAGACTATCCGGGGTGCGGAAACTCCAGAGAGAGAATGTAGCGCCTGCCGTCCACACCGTAGAACGGCATGGCGATCAGGCATGCGGGCAGGCCGAGTCCCGGCGAATCGAACGGCCGGGTCACGAATTTGTCGTAGCCCATTTCTATATATAGGTAATAGTCGCGCCCGCCGTGATCGAATCCGGGTGAGGACTCCGGCAGAGTGCGCGTTTTTTTCGCGTGCACCCCGCTACGAGGCCGCGTGGTGAGCTGCACCCCGGCGGGATCGATCACGAAAGCCGAGATGACCACCTCATGGTCGCGAACTATCTCCCGAACGCCCTGCTCAAAGCCGGATATACGGGCCTTGGCCATCGCTCCTGCCAGACGCGATGCTGTCCGGTTGAGCGCCTCGAACCGGGCCTTGCGGTCACGAATGGCTTCACGGCGCATGGCAAGGAACTTGTTGTAGGTCTCGCGAATCTTGCCAAAGAACATACGCGCCGGGTCGTCGGTTTCAGCGGCCTCATCCTTGGTATAGTAATACCCCTGCTGCAGCCCGATTCCGTTCTTGAGCAGGAAGATGGATTCCTCCTCGCTCTCCACGCACTGGGCGATGACGGACGCGCCCATCTCCCCGGCAAAGGAGACCAGCCGCTTCAGCATCCGCCCGGCCCGTTCATCCGCGTCCGCGAAAAACGAACGGTTCACCTTGATGAAATCGACATTGTGCGCTGCAAAGATGCCGAACACCGGGTCGTTCATGTCCACGTTATCTACCGAGAGCATCACGCCCTTGCGGCGGTAGAAGGTCTCCACATCCGGGGAAAGGCTCTCCAGCAGCCTCGGCGGGGCTTCGACGATGACCCGTTCGGGCGGGACACCCGCGGCCGAGGTCTGCTTGGCGAAGTGGTCCACAGCGGATTCGCTGCATTCGAGCACGGACAGGTCGAGGTTCAGGAAGAGCAGGATGGACCTGTGGTTGTCGGCGATGGACTTGAAATTCCGGAGCGCCTTCTCCCGGCAGAGCCGGTCCAGTTCCAGACGCGTTTGCGGTGGCGTGTCAGGAGAGAACATGCGCCCGCCCTCCACGCGCCCGCCGCGAGCCACGCCCTCGGAAAAGGCCTCGAACCCGAGAATGCTGCGGGTGGGAATGGAAACGACAGGCTGGAAGAGCGTATTGATGCTCCCCTTCTCCACCATCTGTTCAATGAGTTGCCGGTCGTCCATATTCTTCCCGTCTTTGATGCTTAAGTTCCAGCAACCTATACGAAATAAGCGGAAAGGCCAAGACACATCCTCTCTCCACCCACACAGCACACTGAAAAGAATCACACTTTTTGCTTGCCCGACACGAGACAAACTCCCGACCCCGACTAGCCTGTTTTCAGCCCCCGCCTTTTCGGATACACTGCCGCTTCCGCAAACACAGTCCTCAGGGAGCGAAAGAATACATGGCCGAATTCGTCCATCTGCACGTCCACACCGAATACAGCCTGCTCGACGGGGCCATACGGCTCGGCGACCTCTGTCAGCGGGCAAAGGACCTCGGCATGCCCGCCGTAGCCGTCACCGATCACGGGTCCATGTTCGGGGCCGTGGCCTTTTACATGACCGCCATGGACATGGGCATCAAGCCCATCATCGGCTGCGAGGTCTACGTGGCGCCCGGCGACGTGGACGATGAAGAAGCACACCTCAGGAAAGACAAGCCCGGCGGCTTCCACCTCGTGCTGCTCGCCAAGAACAACACCGGCTATAAGAACCTCATCAAGCTCGTCTCCAAAGGCTACCTCGAAGGCTTCCACTACAAGCCCCGCGTGACAAAGCACTGGCTGAACAAGCACTCAGAGGGGCTGATCGCCCTGTCCGCCTGCCTTGCCGGGGAAGTGCCCCGCAAGCTCATGAACGAGGGGCTTGACGCTGGCGTTGCCATGGCCAGGGAATACGAAGCCATCTTTCCGGGCAATTTCTATCTCGAACTCCAGCACAACGGCATCGGCGATCAGGTCCGGCTGAACGACCTGCTCATCCAGTGCGCCGAGAAGACCGGCCTGCCGCTGGTGGCAACCAACGACTGCCACTACCTCACCGCAGAGGACTACGAGGCCCACGATACCCTCCTGTGCATCCAGACACAGAAAACCGTGGACGACGAGAAGCGGTTCCGGATGGACACCAACCAACTGTATTTCAAGACGCCGGAGGAAATGGAGGAAGCCTTTGCGCACGTTCCCGAGGCCATCGAGAACACCCAGCGCATCGCCGAACGCTGCAACCTGACCATCGAGCTCGGCAACTACTCCTTCCCGGCCTACGAACTGCCCGAGGGCGTGTCCATGGACGAGGAGTTCGAACGCCTCTGCCGCGAGGGTCTGCAGAAACGCATCGAGGTGGCACCATACGAGGTGGACGAGAAAGTCTACTGGGACCGGCTCGAATACGAGCTGGGGGTCATCCGGGAGATGGGCTTCCCGGCCTACTTCCTCATCGTGCAGGACTTCATCAACTGGGCCAAGGACAACAGGATTCCGGTCGGCCCGGGGCGCGGCTCGGCGGCTGGCTCCATTGTGGCGTGGGCGCTCAGGATCACCAACATCGATCCCATCCCGTACGACCTGCTGTTCGAACGCTTCCTGAACGTCGAGCGCGTGTCCATGCCGGATATCGACGTGGACTTCTGCGAACGCCGCCGCCTCGAAGTGGTGCGCTACACCGCCGAAAAATACGGCGAGGACCACGTGGCGCAGATCACCACCTACGGGACCATGAAAGCCAAAGCGGTCATCAAGGACGTGGGGCGTGCGCTGGGCCTGAGCTTTGCCGAAACCGACCGCATCGCCAAGCTCATCCCCGAGGACCCGAACTACCTTGCCCAGCTTCTCGGCGTGGCCAAGGCCAAGATCACCGTTGCCAACGCGGCCAAGGGCGTTCCCGAACTGCGCCAGATGGCCGAGGACGACTCCAAGGTCGCCAAGCTCATCGACATTTCCAAGCGGCTCGAAGGCATGGCCCGCCACGCTTCCACCCACGCGGCGGGGGTGGTCATCTCCGAGAAGCCCATGACCGAGTATCTCCCCCTCTACACCGGGAAGAAGGGCGAAGTCGTCACCCAGTACGACATGAAAAAGGTGGAGAAGGTCGGCCTCATCAAGTTCGACTTCCTCGGCCTGCGCACCATGACGGTCATCGAGGACTGCCTCGACATCATCCGGGAGCAGGGCCGCGAAGCCCCGGACCTCGACACGCTGGCCCTCGACGACCCCAAGACCTACGAGATTTACAGCACCGGCGACACGGACGGGGTGTTTCAGGTGGAATCCTCAGGCATGCGGAAGTATCTGCGGATGCTCAAGCCCAACTGTTTCGAGGACGTCATCGCAATGCTCGCGCTCTACCGCCCCGGCCCGCTCGGCTCGGGCATGGTAGACGAGTTCATCAAGCGCAAGCACGGCGAGGTCAAGGTGTCCTACCCGCATCCCTCGCTGGAGGAGACGCTCTCGCCCACCTACGGGGTCATCGTCTATCAGGAGCAGGTCATGGCCTGCGCCATGATCATCGGCGGCTACTCCCTTGGACAGGGCGACCTGCTGCGCCGCGCCATGGGGAAGAAGATTCCCGAGGAAATGGCAAAGCACCGCGTCAGCTTCGTGGCAGGGGCCGAGGAAAAGGGCATCCCCAAAAAGACGGCGGACGAGATATTCGACCTCATGGAACAGTTCGCGGCATACGGCTTCAACAAGTCGCACTCGGCCGCGTACGCGCTTGTTTCCTACTACACCGCGTACCTGAAGGCGCATTTCCCGGTGGAGTTCATGGCCGCGATCATGAGCTCGGAAATGAACAACACCGACAAGATCATCATGTACGTCAACGCCTGCCGGGACATGAACATCAAGGTCAACCCGCCCAACGTCAACTCGGGCATGGCCCGTTTCTCGGTGAAGAACGGGGAAATCCTCTTTGCCATGGCGGCCATCAAGAACGTGGGGGAAGAGGCCATCAACGAGATCGCGGCCGAGCGCGACGAAAACGGCCCGTTCACCGACATTTTCGACTTCTGCGAGCGCATCAACCTCAAGCGCGTGACCAAGCGCGTGCTGGAATCGCTCAACAAGGCCGGGGCCTTCGAGTGCTTCGGCTGCACCCGCGCATCCATTGAGGAAGACCTCGACCGCGCAGTGGCGCTGGCCCAGAAAAAGGCCAAGGAAAAGGACTCCGGCATGCTGAACATGCTCGACATGCTCGGCGGCGAAGGTGCGGGCCAGCCCGCTCCCGGCCCGGAGCCCACGGATGTTCCCGAGTGGGAGGACCGCGAAAAGCTCTCCCGCGAGAAGGAAGTGCTCGGCTTCTTCCTGACCGGCCATCCCCTGCTGGCCTACAAGCACGAGATGCGCCGCCTGCGCCTGAACACGCTCATGGACTGCAAGACCATGCCCAAGGGCATGGAGGTCAAGGTCCCGGTCATCGTCCCGGATTTCAAGGAATACATCACCAAAAAGGGCGACAAGATGGCCTTCTGCACTGCGGAAGACCTGACCTGCACCGGCGAAGTGACCATGCTGCCCAACGTGTACGCCGAAGCGGGCGAACTGCTTCGCGAGGACCGCGCCCTGCTCGTCGAGGGCAAGATCGACTCCCGCGATGAAGACAGCGAAGCCCGCGCGACGCCAAGATTCTGGCCGACCGCGTGACCCTTCTGGCCAAGGCCGTCACCAGCAGCGACCAGCCCGCGCCCATCAGCATCGAAGAGGCCCGGCTCAACGACGCGAAGATGACCGCCCTCGAAGAACTCATCAAACGTCACCACGGCCAGACCCCGGTTGTGCTCAGGATCGGCACCCCGGATTCCTACGTGACCATGCGCCTTGGCAACGGCTGGCGCGTTACCCCGTCGCAGGCTTTCTGGAAGGAAGCCGACGAATGGCAACTGCAATAGGAGCACCCATGTCCCCGACCGTCGAACTCGTCTTCTTCTCCCCCACCGGAACCAGCCGCCGCACCATCGAAGCCGTGGCACAGGGCTTCGGGGCCGAAAATATCGTGCGAAACGACCTGACCCTGCCGCACCACCTCGGCCAGACCGAGTCGCCCATGGAAGGGCTCGCCATCATCGGCGTGCCGGTCTACGCGGGCCGCGTTCCTGCCCTTGCCGTGGAGCGCCTGAAAAAACACGTCCACGGCGACGGCCGTCCCGCCGCGCTGGTGGTGACATACGGCAACCGCGCCTTTGAGGATGCGCTGCTGGAGCTCAAGGACATCGCCGAAGACCTCGGTTTCATCCCCGTGGCCGGAGCCGCCTTTATCGGTGAGCACTCGTACTCCACCTTCGACACCCCGGTGGCCGAAGGCCGCCCGGACATGCGCGACGAGTCAGACGCCCACCAGTTCGGGCATCTGGTGGCCGAAAAGCTCTCCAAAGGCAAGGCTTCCTCGCATCCCTCGCTGGAGCTGCCGGGCAACCGCCCGTTCCGGGATGGAACCAGCGCCGGACCTCCGGCCCCGGAAACCGACCCCGAAGCGTGCGTGCTCTGCGGCGAGTGCTCCCGCTCCTGCCCAGCCGGTGCCATCATCGCCGGGGACGAGCTTTCCACAAACCAAGCCCTGTGCATCCGCTGCTGCGCCTGTACCCGCGTCTGCCCCATGAGCGCCCGTTCTCTGACACACGAGAAGATACAGGCTTCCGCACCATGCTCGTGGAGAAATGTTCGGACCGAAAAGACCCCGAATTCTACTTGTAGCCCTGTTCCGAAAACGAAGAAAAGGCCGCACATGATTCATGTGCGGCCTTTTCTTCTGACAGCATCTTTCTCGCTTGTACGATCACCTTTGATTCAGATTGTTCTGATTATTGGTTTTCATCACCTCCCTTCAGCAACGCACGCTTCGTTCACCCTGTTCCACAAGCATCCTGTCAAGTGGTATTCTGTTTCCATTCTCTTCCTTTGAGCGTGTTTTTTCTTCTTTGTCCATATGCCCGTGCTACACTGCTGCTCTTCTGAGAAATTCAACCAAAGTCCACAGGAGGACCGCTATGCAGATGTCAATGGAAGATTTTAAACGCGAGACATACGATCCGCGCACAGGGGCATTTAAACGTCAATGGATTCGGTATGGTGATGGAGTCTATGAACCTGTCCGAAAGCATGGTGAGGTGAGGAATAAATGGAGTGACCCTCATCACCAGTTCGCTTGGTGGGTAGAAGATAAGCCAAGCAATTGGATGCCCAAACATGAGGGAGCAGTTATGTCCTTAAACCACAACTATGGAGAAAAGAATAAACCTTCTCCCAAGAAAACCAGCTCAAACACTGAAAGCATCGGCACCACTCGCTCACGTCAACGAGGCAAACAGATTCAGGCTGTAATCAAAGACGATTTGGAGGAGTGGGCAAGCATTTATCGACAGCTCGGCAATATCCCCGGCTCTTCAAACATCAAACTCTTCGGTAAAAAGGGCGAAGAAGCCAGTGGGCTGGACCATCTGAAGGCCTTTGGCAAAGACCTTTTTCCTTGGGCGTTCCGGCCGGATAAAAAATAGCTTCCACAGTGAAACAATGAAAAAGCGGCCCGGAAGCTGATGCTTCCGGGCCGCTTTGAATGGCAAATCAATGTGCCGCCTACTCCACCACTTTCCCGAGGCGGTTCCAGCGGATGTCGGTGAGGTTCTCCCAAGACCAATAAATAAACAGGGCCTTGCCGAGGATGGCCTCGCGGTCCACGAAGCCCCAGAAACGGGAGTCGTGAGAACCGTCGCGGTTGTCGCCCATGACAAAGTACTTGCCTTCGGGAACGGTAATCTGCGGCATCTGGTCGCGGTGGGACATATGCGCCTTGCCGTTGAAGTATTCGGCGTACTGGTCCGGCGGCAGCACGTCCGGCATGCGGGCCGGGCGCGGGTACACCATGGAGCCCGTGAACTGGGTGAAGCTCTCGTTGACGGGCTGGCCGTTGCGATAGAGCTGCTTGTCCACGATCTCCAGCGTGTCGCCGGGAACGCCCACAATGCGCTTGATGAAGTCCACGTCCGGGTTCTGCGGATACTCGAAGACGATGATATCGTTACGTTCCGGATTGGAGACCGGGATGATGATCTTGTCCACGAACGGCGCCTTCACGCCGTACAGAAACTTGCTCACCAGCAGATGGTCGCCGATCTGGAGCGTCTGGAGCATGGAGCCGGAAGGAATCTTGAACGCCTGCACGATGAAGGTGCGGATGAACAGGGCCAGCAGTCCGGCGACTACCAGCACCTCAACAGTTTCACGAACGCTTTGTGTCAGGTCCTTTTTCATGCTTACTCCGGGTTGGACAGCTAGTCTTCGTCCGCCTTCAAAACGGCGAGGAAGGCTTCCTGCGGGATTTCGACATTGCCCATGCGGCGCATGCGCTTTTTCCCTTCCTTCTGCTTTTCCAGCAGCTTGCGCTTACGGGAGATGTCGCCGCCGTAGCACTTGGCGGTCACGTCCTTGCGCAGGGGCGGGTTGCGCTCCTTGGCGATGATCTTGTTGCCGATGGCGGCCTGAATGACCACCTCGAACATCTGGCGCGGGATGCTGCGCTTGAGCTTGAGCGCCAGAGAGCGGCCCACGCGCGTCGAGTTTTCCCGGTGCACGATGCAGGAGAAGGCATCAACAGGATCGCCGTTTATGAGAATGTCGAGTTTAATCATGTCTGCTTCGCGGTAATCGATGACCTCGTAATCAAGCGAGGCATAGCCCTTGGTGCTGGACTTCAGCCTGTCGAAGAAGTCGTACATGATCTCCGCGAAGGGGATTTCGTAGGTGATGATGACGCGGTTGCTGGTCATGTAGGCCAGATCCTTCTGGATGCCGCGTTTTTCCTCGCACAGGGCCAGCACCGCGCCCACGAACTCGTTGGGCACGTGCACTTCCATGCGCACGAAAGGCTCCCGAATGGTGTCGATCTTGGTGGGATCGGGCAGCTTGCTCGGGTTGTCGATATTGAGCGTCTCGCCATTCACCGTAACCACTTCGTAGACCACGCTCGGCGCGGTGGTGATGAGCCGGGCCTGGAACTCCCGCTCCAGCCGCTCCTGAATGATCTCGATGTGCAAGAGGCCGAGGAACCCGCAGCGGAAGCCGAAGCCGAGCGCCTGCGAGGTTTCCGGCTCAAAGGTGAACGCCGCGTCGTTGAGCTGCAGTTTTTCCAGCGCGCCCTTGAGCGGCTCGTATTCTGACGGTTCCACCGGATAGAGCCCTGCGTAGACCATGGGCTTGATGGGCTTGAAGCCCGGATATGCCTCGGCGCAGGGGCGGTCAACATGGGTGATGGTGTCACCCACGCGCGCGTCACCGAGATCCTTCATGGAAGCGCAGAGGAAACCGACCTCGCCCGCGACCATGGATTTCACCTCTCTGGGCTCGGGCATGAACGCCCCGAGGCGCGTAACCTCGAACCGCTTGTCACTGGAGAGCATGCGGATGTCGTCGCCCTTCTTGAGCGTGCCTTCCACAACGCGGATGAGCGCCACAACGCCCTGATACGAGTCGTACCACGAGTCGAAAATCAGCGCCTTGAGCGGCTCTTCGGAGCCTCCACGCGGGGGCGGCAGCAGGTCGATGACCGCATCAAGTACGCGATCCACGCCTTGGCCGGTCTTGGCGGAAATGCAGATGGGGTCGGAGCAGTCGAGGCCGATGGTCTCCTCGATCTCGTTGGCGATGTGCTCCGGATCCGCGCTCGGCAGGTCGATCTTGTTCAACACCGGAATGACCTCGAGGTCGTTGTCCAGCGCCAGATAGACGTTGGCGAGCGTCTGGGCCTCGACACCCTGCGTGGCGTCCACCACAAGCAGCGCGCCCTCGCAGGCCGCGAGGCTGCGGGAGACTTCATAGCTGAAGTCCACGTGCCCCGGCGTGTCGATCAGGTTCAGGATGTACTCCTGCCCGTCCGAATGTTTGTACGGTATGCGAACAGCCTGCGACTTGATGGTGATGCCGCGTTCGCGTTCAAGGTCCATCCTGTCAAGATACTGATCTTTCTTGTCGCGCTCCGAAACCATCCCCGTCAGTTCGAGGATGCGGTCGGCCAGCGTGGACTTGCCATGGTCGATGTGAGCGATAATGCTGAAATTTCTAATATTTTCTTTTTTCATGATATGCAGGCCCGGTCGGCGGTTTGTTGAGCATGGGAAAAGGCCCGGTCCTACCGGGGAAGCAGGTGATGCTTTTTACGGTACTTCGGCCCGAGTGTCCAATACTATAACCTTCAGGCGGTTTCCTTTCGGGAAACGGCCATGAAGGTCAGCATGATGCCGGGGATGCCGATGGCCGTAAACGTCATCAGCGAGGTACGAAGCGCCTGCATGTAGAGGGTGATGTTTTCCTCCGTCACGGCCGCGTCGCCCAACAGGCGGGCCATGACGACGGTGATGAGGATCATCCCCGAGGTCATGCCCACGGTGCGCATCACGGCGGTCATGGCCGAGGCCACGCCCAGATGCCGGGCTCCCACGCTGCCCATGATGGAGCTCATGTTGGGCGTGGAGAAAAATGCGGTGCCAAGGCCGACGCACAACAGCACGGCCACAATGTGCCACATGGAGGTCTCCAGCCCGATCATGGAAGCCAGCGCAACGCCCACAACGGACACGAACATGCCCGTCCCGGCCAGCTTGTGGCTGTCCATGGTGTCGGAAAGCCGCCCGGCCAGCGGCGAGAACACCGCCATGGTCAGCGGCTGGATAACCAGAACGGTCCCGGCCTCCTGCGCGGTCATGCCCTTGCCGTACTGAAGGAACACACTGAGCAGAAAAGTCACGCCGAAGGTAGCTGTATAATTGATATACTGCACAAGACAGCCAAAGGAAAACGGACGATTCCCGCGGAACAGGCGCAGGTCCAGCAGCGGATGCGCGCACAGTCGCTCCCAAAGAAGGAAGGCGATCAGCGTTGCGAGTCCTGCCCAGAGGAAGTGCATCCCGTGCGGCTCGTCAAACGTGGAGCTGCCGAACACGGCCAGCCCGATGCCCGAGGCGGACAAAATGGACCCGAGCCAGTCGAAGCCCCCTTCCACCCGTCTACGAAAGGTAAGCGGCAAGCCGCGCACGGCCATCCATAAAGCCGCAAGGCATGGGATCACGCCGGTAAACAGAAGCCACCGCCAGCCGAAGGTAGTGGTGATAATACCGCCAAGGAACGGCCCTGCGGAGATGCCCAGATACACCCCGGTGATAGAGATGCCGATGGCCTTTCCCCGCTCTCCGCGAGGATAGGCTTCGGTCAACAGCGCCATGCCGGGCGAGATCATCATGCTGCCCGCAAAACCCTGCAACAGCCTGAGCAGCACGAAATGCTCCATGTCATGCACGAAGCCGAGGGCAAAAGTGATGACCTGATACAGCGCAAGGCCGATACTGAAGATGAGGCCGCCGCCGAACATGTCGCACAGCCGCCCCGCAGGAAGCAGCAGCATCGCCACCGCCGCGATGTAGGAAGACTCCACCAGCGAAAGGTCCACCGCGCTCGCGCCAAGCTCCCGCCCGATGACCGGCAGGGCCACGGCCACGCCGGACACCATGTACGGCACCGCGAACTGGGTCGCGGTGATGGCAAAAAGAACGGATCGCTTGTCTGTGCGCGGCATGCAGTCTCCCGAAAAACAACGCCGGAACGGAAACCCGTTCCGGCACAAGATAGTTTACGGTGCAACTAGTTCATGTCTGCGCAGGTGTCAAGCTCCCCGGTTCATCCCGGTCACCGGGTGTCGCGTCACATGGAGTTGATGAGGGTGTTGTTGCTTTTGCCCTTGGAGCCGCCGTGAACCTTGCGGTACGCCCTTGCATCCTTTTCGAGCTTTTCGATGATGCTCGGCACCAGCTTGTCCATGGTGGTCCGCCGCGTTGGCGTTTTCAAACGCGCCCCGCTGGCAAGCTCGGCATGAATCTCGAACAGGACCCACGCCTTCGGACCGGACGCATAGCTGTCCTGCTTGGAGGCCAGCACGCTCACATTGGTGAAAATATCGCTGTTCTCGCCCAAATACTTCGCAAGCTGTTGCCGTTGACCTTCTGGGATCTGGCGCTTGTTGATCTTCCCGGCAAAAGAGACCTTCGGCATCTTGCTTGAGCCGAACCACTCGCTCTTGCCGTCAAAAAGATCGAAGCCGAAAAACACGACCAGCGTCCCGATCGCGATAACGGCAAGCAGCACATTTCGTATGACTTCTCCGTTTGACATCCGCACAGTCGCCCCCCTAAACTCCTGCAAACTTGTCGGAACCGTCCGTCCCGCGACTAATACCACACGGGCCCCACAGGTCAAGAATCGCACTTTCCAAAGGAAAAACAATGCTCTCCATACTGCTCAAGGGCATGATCATCGGCCTGTCCATCGCCGCCCCCGTCGGCCCCATGGGCGTCATGTGCATCCAGCGCAGTCTTTCCGGCGGCATCCGAGGCGGCATGGCCGTGGGCCTCGGCGTGGCCGTTGCCGACGCCATCTACGGCGCCATCGCAGGCTTCGGCCTGACCATGGTCTCCGGCTTCCTGCTCGACCATCAGGCATGGTTCAAGATCATCGGCGGCCTCATCCTGCTCTGGGTCGGCATCAAAACCCTGCGCCAGCCCACCGCCCTGCCCGGCACCGTCGACCAGCCCAAACCCGGCAAGCTCTCCAGCGACTTCGCCGCCTCCTTCATCCTCGGCCTCACCAACCCCGCCACCATCGTCTTCTTCATGGCCGTATTCACCGCCTTCAGCTCCGAAGGCCTGCACTTCGACAGCCGCGGCGCCGTCATCCTCGTCCTCGGCGTCTTCCTCGGCTCCACCGGCTGGTGGGCCTTCCTCAGCACCGCCGCCACCCGGATGCGCAACCGCCTCACCCGGCGACTGCCCCTCGTCAGCAAGCTCTCCGGCGGCGTCATAGCCGCATTCGGCATAGGCGCATTCCTCACCCTGTTCATCTGATTGGTTTTTTCCGCCCTTTGGGGTATCTTCCCAATAAACAGCCGGAGTAGAACATGGCCGAAGGCAAAGATCTCGACATACTGGAAATGCCCTTCGAAGGGCTGGCCGCCTACTGGCTTTCCATCCGAAAAATCAAGGACACCCGCAAGGCAAGACCATCATCCGCGACGAGCTGGACGGCACCACCGAAGTCTACATCCGCCACCTGCTCGAAACGGTCTTCTCCAACATGGACCCAGCCCTCGTCCGCAAACTCGCCGAAGTCAAACGCGACACCCTGCTCGACGACTACCGCCGCAAAATCGACCTCATGCGACTCTCCCTCTTCGCCATCGCCTCCGGCGAAAACCCCCGCGTCACCCTCGTACGCATGGACTCCAAATTCTCCCACGCCCCGCTCTCAGAAAAAAAAGCCTTTGAAATGGCCTCCGGACTGGTCAGCGCCGTCAACGAAAAAGGCGCAGACCTCGCCACGCTCCTCGCAGTCGACCACAAGCTCCGCTTCGACCGCCTCGTGGTCAAACTGCTCTTCTTCGCCATCTACGCCCGCCGCGAAGGCAAAGCCGGACTCGAACGCTTCCTGCGCCACACCAAATCCCGCTACTTCACCGAAGGACTCTCCCTCGCCATAGACAACTTCGAACCCGACTTCCTCGCCTACCACCTCGAAGGCATCCGAGACCAAACCATCGCCGAAACCAGCCGAAAAATGGACATGTCACTCGAAATGGCCCTCGGCATCCGAGACAAAATGCCCTACGACGACGTCTTCCGCATCGCCAAAGCCTACATGCCCGGTTGATTGCCGCATGGAGCAAGCTCACCCCAACGCCACCAAGAAATCAGCACATTGACAAATGAAATGGACTCTGAAACTCAACACGACGTCCAAGTGACAGGAAATGGATCTACTACCCTACTCCCTCGTTGATGCTGCACAATGACACAAGGAACGCTGAATGAGTCCGAACCACAACAACCCATTGGAAAAGCACAAAGCAAAAGCATACCTCGCAATAGCCATCATGTTGGCAGCCATTCTCTCCGGCGGCCTCTACGTTGGATATGAGTCCATGGCTGCAACGTGAGAGAACGGGGCTATGAACGACACCTTCCCCTTCGCGAATGCTCCCCCCTCTCAGAGTCATGGCACTCGTCCCAACTGACGGAAGGCAAGGTGGTGCGACGAGGCGATGAAAACGGTTTCATCATGCCATCCCGAATCCACGACAATCCTGATTTTGAAGTCGTGTTCCTAGGCGGCTCGACCACTGAATGTCTGAGCATCCCGGAAAAGCAACGGTTTCCATACCTTACCGGCCGGTTGTTGGAAAATCAGCACGACATGAAAGTCAACGCATATAACGGCGGCAAATCCGGCAGCTCGTCAAACCACAGCGTATTAAGTCTCTTCGGGAAAGTGATCCCCATGAACGCCGATGCCGTAGTGCTCATGCACGCCATCAACGATCTCATGTTCCTGATGACGGCAGGATCATACTGGGCAGAACACTATCGCCGTGGAATGATACAAGAAAAACACTACGACCCGATCCGCAAGTGGGTCACAGAAAGAGAAATAAACCATATCTTTCTGCCATCTCCGAGAACCGATTACGACCAATACCGGGGAAAACCTGCAGACCTCGACATCGGCAGGATCACGCAATCCTTCAGGAAAACGCTCGAACTCTTCATTTTCATCTGTAGGCAGCATAATATCAAGCCAGTGCTCATGACCCAAGCCAGCCGCATTACGGCCACGCCCGACAACTTCATGCAGGCAAAAGCAAAGCAGCTGAAAAGCGATTTCTCTGTGGAATATGAAGACTTCCAAGAAGCTTACAGCGCCATGAACCAGACCATTCGCAACGTGTCCAAGCAGCAAGACGTCCTGCTCATCGATCTTGCAAAGCAAATCGCACCAGATGAAAGCATGATGTACGATTCCGTGCACTTCACGGTGAAAGGCTCACAAGCCGTCGCAAAGATTGTTGCCGAGACACTCGGCAACATGCTCTTGCCCGGCTGATCACCTTACAGAGTGCCTCCGGCGGCCCCTTCAGGGGGACCAAAGGGCCGGGGGCCCTCTGGACTCCCTGGTTTGTCTGGGAAAGGTGGAAGGGCCGGGTGAATGCGCTGCGCGACATTCACCCGGCCCTTCCACCTTTCCCAGACGGGAGTGTAAAGTCCTTCAGATTTGTTTCAACAGCGTTCGCCACTGGCAAGGGAGTTAGCAAGACAGAAAGTCCCTTTGCGGTAAGCTTGCTGAGAACGTCACGCCACTTGGGAATACCCCATCCCCACTCCGCAACCTCTTCCAACACTCCGCCCCAAAAAGTACTCTGTCTTGTCAAAACCCGCCAAGCGGCAACGTCATCATCCGAAAGCCACATCCCGTTCCAGCCGCTTGGCAAGCCAAAGCATTCTGCGGAGGGGGTTGGGAGAGTCTGAGAGGGAAGGGGGAACCGCTCTTGGAAAGAGGGGGTTCCCCTTCCCTCTCAGACCGCCGGGAGGCATCTTCCCCTCGCGCCCGCTTCCGGGTATGGTCCGGGCCATGACGAACATTCACGGCATCATCGGCTGGCCGCTTGGGCATACGCTCAGTCCGGCCTTGCACAATTTTGGTTTCCGGTCCCTTGGCATTGACGCGACGTATGAGGCGTGGCCCACTCGTCCGGCGGATTTGGGGGCGTTCATGCACCGGGTCCGCGAGGAGGGCATACGGGGCGTGAGCGTGACCATTCCGCACAAACGGGCGGTGATGGAGCATCTGGACGAGCTGACCTACCGGGCGAAGTCTGTTGGCGCGGTGAACACGCTTTTCTGGGAGGACGGCAGGCTCTGCGGGGAGAATACGGATATCAGCGGGCTTGCGGAGCCGCTGCGAAAGATCGGCAGCTTACCGGAAAGCGCCCTGATTCTGGGGGCTGGCGGCGCGGCGCGGGCTGCGGCGGCTGCGCTCAGGGAGCTGGGGGTTTCGGATGTGGCGGTAACGAACCGCACGCGCAGCCGGGCCGATGTTATCGCGCATGATTTCGCGGTCAGGGCGGTGGACTGGGAGGCGCGCATGGACGCGGCTCCGGGGCTTATCATCAACACCACGCCGCTTGGCATGTCGGGCGAGATGGTTGACGCCACGCCGTGGGAGGCGGACCGCTTCCCGGAGCACGGTGGTGTACGACATCGTTTACAACCCGCTCAGGACAAAGCTGCTGAACGAAGCCGAGGAAGCCGGGTGCCGGATTGTCGAGGGGCTGGAAATGTTCCTGCACCAGGGGTTGGCCCAGTTCAGGCTCTGGACCGGCAGGGACCTCGACGAAGCGGCTGCGCGCGAGTTGTTGCTCGCGGAGCTTGGCTAGTGACTTTCCAGCGGCACGCCGTCGCAGACGAAGGAAATGCCCTGCTGGGAGGCGGTGCCGATCATCACTGACTGGATGATGGGTGCCGAAACCGCTTTTTCCGCGCTCCAGTTCACGATGAAGTTGGCTCCTGACCCGCCGGTCTTGTCGTTGGCCGGAATGTTCACCTCATAGGTTTCCAGCGGACCGAGCGTTACCGGCTTGTCCAGAAAGGCATGCAGTTTCTTGCCGTGGTCATCGTAGTAGTCGATCACGGCAACGGTGATGGACGTGTCGAGGTCGACGTTGCGGATGCTGAGCATGACGGCGAGCTGGTAGGGGCGGCCTTTTGGTCCCTGATAAATATGGGAATAGGCCGGGACGTAGACGTTCTGCCCTTCCACGATGGCCTGATCCGCAGCCGCGGGAACGGCCAGCAGCAGGGAAAAAAGCAATACGGCGATAATGCGGCAACGCATGGTACGGACTCCTTACAGGGGTTCGAGAATACGGTGAGGGTACGAAGATTCCTGCCGATTCGCAAGCGTATCACGCTTTTCTTGCCCTGCCATGTCTGCTAAAGCATAATCGAACCTGATTTGATCACCGACAGCAAGGACTTCATCCATGAAACGTTTTATCTTCCTTCCCGCAGCGGCCGTGCTGTGCATGTTTCTTCTGATGGGCTGCGCCCCGAAATCCGGGGGAAACGCCTCGTCTGAAACCGAAAAGGCGATGGACGCTTCGCCGCAGGCCTGTGGCACGGAAGCCTCCATCATGATCTACGACATGACCCGCGGAGAATGGGTGGTGCGCAACGAAAAACGCGCCGAACGCGATTTTCTGCCCGCCTCCACCTACAAGATTCCGCACACGCTCATCGCCTTGCAGTCCGGCGTGGTCGAAAAGGACGAAGTCTTCAAGTGGGACGGCAAGGACCGGGGTTACGAGCCGTGGAACCGTGACCTGACCCTTGAGGAGGCCTTCCGCTGGTCCGCCATCTGGGTCTATCAGGAGATCGCCCGGCGCATCGGTGCCGAGCGCATGCAGAATTACGTGGACCTCATCGGATACGGCAACACCGACATCGGCGGGAACCCCGATTCGTTCTGGCTGGACGGGAACCTGCGCATCTCCTCGCGCCAGCAGATCGAGTTCCTGCTGCACCTGTACATGAACGAGCTGCCCTTCTCCACGGACAACATGGAGTTCGTGAAGAAGATCATGGCCCGCGACTCCGGCCCCGGCTGGCTCATGCGCGCCAAAAGCGGCTGGGCCCAGCGCATCAGCCCCCAGCACGGCTGGATGGTCGGCTGGATAGAGAAGGAGGACGGCACCGTTTTCTTCGCCACCAACGTGCGCATTGACAAACGCGAGGACGCGGCCCTGCGCATGGCTTACACCAAGGTAGTGCTTCAGGAGCTCAGCGTCATCAGCGAGCCGCAGTAATCACCCGCCGCCCACAGGAGCAACCATGACCGACATACCCAAGGGATTTCATTTCGCCACCGCCGCCGCCGGGTTCAAGAAGCCCGGCCGCGATGATCTGGCGCTCATTGCCAGCGACCGGCCCGCCGCTGCTGCGGGCGTGTTCACCAAGAACCTTTTTCAGGCCGCGCCCGTGCTCCAGTGCAAGGCTATGCTCGCCCGCACCGACAGGGCCAGCGCCTTCCTCGTCAACTCCGGTCAGGCCAACGCCAGCACCGGCGAAGAGGGTCTCAACCGCTGCCGCGAGACCCTGAACATGGTGGGCAAGGCCACGGGGTTGCCAGCGGACGAGATTCTCCCGGCCTCCACCGGCGTGATCGGGCCGCAGCTCATCATGGAAAAATGGGAAGCCGCCGTGCCCGCGCTTGCCGACACCCTCGGCAAGGCCTCGCCCGAGGACGCGGCCAAGGCGATCATGACGACGGATACGGTTCACAAACTGGCCTCGGCAACGGTGACGCTCTCCGGCGGCACCGTGCGACTGCTGGGCATGTGCAAGGGCGCGGGCATGATCTGCCCGAACATGGCCACCATGCTCGGCTTCATCTGCTGCGACGCGGACGTTTCTCCGGGCCGCTGGCGCGACATGCTGGCCGGGTGCGCGCTCAAGACCTTCAACCACATCACCATCGACGGCGACACGAGCACCAACGATTGCGTCATGGGGCTTGCCAACGGCGCGTCCGGCGTTGCCGTGGAGTCCGACATGGACCTCGACCTGCTGGAGCAGGCGCTCATGGACCTCTGCCGGGACCTCGCCTACATGATCGTGCGCGACGCAGAAGGCGGCACCAAGGTGGCGCATATATCAGTGAGTGGTGCCATGGACGACAAACAGGCGGAGCTGGTGGCGCGGGCCGTGGGCCATTCGCCGCTGGTCAAGACCGCGCTGTTCGGATGTGACCCCAACTGGGGCCGCATTACCGCCGCCGCAGGCCGCTCCGGTGCCATGTTCGACCCCTCCAAGCTGGTGCTGACCATCGGCGGCATCGCCATCTACGAAAACGGCGGCCCGGTCTCCGGCGACATGGACGTGCTGCTTGAGCCGGTCATGGCCGAAGCCGACATCGAGATCGGCATCGACCTCGGTGCGGGCGAAGGCAAGTACACCCTGCTCGCCTCGGACCTGAGCCGTGAGTACGTTTCCATCAACGCGGATTACAGGTCGTAGGGAGAACTGCCATGCCCATCCTCAGGCTCGAAACATGGGAAGGACTGACCAAGGATACCAAGCGGGACTTCGTGGAGACCATGACGCGCGAGACCTGCCGGATACTCGGGTGTCCGCCCGAGGCCGTGACCGTCATCATTGATGAAAAACCCAAGGAGAACTGGGGCGCGGCCGGGGAGCTTTGCTCCGAACGATTCCCGGACAAGTAGAAATCATTGCGAATGCCGCAGGACGTGGCATCATGAAACCATGAAGAGGCAGACCATGAAGAAATTCGTCCCCCTGTTGATGCTCGCCGCGCTCGCGCTTTCCGGCTGCGGCAAGGACTGGGTCAATCCCAACATCGCCGACCCGCGCAAGGAAGACCAGATTTTTCAGGAAGACAGCAAAATCTGTCACAAGTTCGCCAAAGAACACAATCCGCAGATGAACGAACTCGGCATGCAGGAACCGGAATACTCCGACGAACTCGCGCGCGACGAATTCGACTACACCGAGAACAAGGCCGCATACTCCTACTGGGAAAAGTGCATGCGCGCCCGAGGCTGGATCACCAGCAAGGAATACTACGGAGACTAACCAATGCTCGACGCTCCCGGCTCCAAGCCCGTTCTGATTCTCGGCGCCACCGGATACGTTGGCGGCCGTCTGGCACCGCTGCTGCTGGAACGCGGCTATAAAGTGCGGGCCGCCGGGAGAAGCGCGGCCAAGATTCATGCCCGCTCGTGGGGCAACCACGAGAACCTCGAAGTCGTCACCGCCGACCTCTTTGACGAGCAGAGCCTCGTCAAGGCCATGGACGGCTGTGACACCGCGTTCTACCTCGTGCACTCCATGTCGCCCTCCACGCGCGACTTTGCCGAGGCGGACCGCGAGGCCGCGTATAACGCCGTGGAAGCCGCCAATGAAGTCGGTCTTGACCGCTTCATCTACCTCGGCGGACTGGGCGAGAAAAGCGCCGACGGCCCGGAACTGAGCCACCACCTGCGCTCGCGGGCCGAGGTCGGACGCATCCTCAAACTGGGCTGCACCCGCACCACCATCCTGCGGGCGGCCATGATCCTCGGCTCCGGCTCGGCCTCCTTCGAGATCATGCGCTACCTCTGCGACCGCCTTCCGGTGATGATCACCCCGCGCTGGGTGAACACCCGCTGCCAGCCCATCAGCATCCGCAACGTGCTGGGGTACCTCGCCGGATGCCTTGAGCACCCGAAGACCACGGGGCGCACGCTGGACATAGGCGGGCCGGACATCGTCACCTACGCCGAGCTGTTTCAGATTTACGCGGAGGAAGCCGGGCTTAAGAAACAGCGGCTCATCTCCCTGCCGGTCATGACCCCCAAGCTCTCGTCCTACTGGATCAACCTCGTGACCCCGGTGCCCTTCAACCTCGCCCAGCCGCTGGCCGAAGGGCTCGCCAACGAGGTCATCTGCCGCAACAACGACATCCGGGACATCATTCCGCAGGAACTCGTTTCCTGCCGTGAAGCCATCAAGCTCGCCATCGCCCGGACCCGCCAGATGCAGGTGGACTCGCACTGCTTTGACACGGGCAACGCCTGCACCCCGGAGTGGTCCATAGAGGGCGACGCATCCTACGCGGGCGGCACGGTCTTCAAGGACCGCTACGCCGCGCGCCTTCAGGGCGACATCGACGACATCTGGAAGGTCATCGAACGCATCGGCGGCGAACAGGGCTGGTATTTCGGCGATCCGCTCTGGCGGTTTCGCGGCTTCATCGACAAGCTCATCGGCGGCCCCGGCGTAAGGCGCGGCCGCACCGACCCGGACGCCATTCATGTCGGCGACGCGCTGGACTTCTGGCGCGTGGTGGACGTGCGCGATCGTGAACGGCTTCTTTTGAAGGCCGAGATGCGCCTGCCCGGCGAGGCCCTGCTTGAATTCCGGCTGACCCCGCTCTGGGAAAAGGCCGTGGAGATGAAGATGACCGCCAGCTTCATGCCGCGCGGCCTGTTCGGGCTGCTCTACTGGTACGCGGTCTATCCCTTCCACAGCCTGATATTCCGCAACATGATCGAGAACATCGCGGGCATGGCCAGCGTGCACATGTACGAGCGGCCCAAGAAGCTCAAAAAGTGATCCGGCCATGACCGAACTGCGCTCCGGCATCACCACCGGCACCTGTGCGGCAGCCGCCGCAAAGGCCGCGACCCTGCGACTATTCCGCGGAGACTCCCCTGAGAGCGTGGACACTCCCCTGCCCGACGGCAACCGGATCAGGGTGCCCATTGCCCGCATCGAACCGTCCGGCAAAGGTTGGCGTGCCACTGTCATCAAGGACGCCGGAGACGACCCCGACGTCACCGACGGGCACGAAATTCAAGCCACTGTCAGGCTGATTCACGAAGAGAAGGCTTTCAGCGTTACCTTGAGTGGCGGAAAAGGCGTTGGCACAGCGACTCTGCCGGGCCTGCCGGTTCCGGTAGGAGAGGCGGCCATCAACCCCGCGCCGCGAGAGCAGATCAAAACCGCCGCAATGGAAGCCGCGAATGGGCAGAAAAACGGCACCCTCGCCATAGTCATCGAGGTACCCGAAGGCGAACGGCTGGCCGAGGCCACCATGAACCCGAGGCTCGGCATCGTGGACGGCATCTCCATTCTCGGCACGCATGGCATCGTCAAGCCATACTCCCACGACTCATGGAAGGCCTCCATCGAGGAAGCCCTCGACGTGGCCAGAGCAGTGGGCGTGACAGAGCCCGTCTTCACCACAGGCCGACGCTCCGAGAAATTTCACGCCGCCCACTATCCGGGCACGACTGAACAGGCGATGGTACAGGCCGCGGACTTCTTCGCCTTTGCCATGCAGGCCGCTGCCGAACGCGGATTCCGTCAGGCGATCTGGGCGGTCTTTCCGGGCAAGCTTGTCAAGCAGGCGCAGGGCAACGAGTACACGCACGCCAAAACCCATCCCGTGGACTTTGACGAGCTGGCCGAGTGCTGCCGCGACGCGGGACTCGGCGCACACATCGCGGAAGAAGTCCGGCAGGCCAACACCGCCCGGCAGGTCTTTGACCAGTTGAAGAAGGAGTCCGGCTTCGCCATCCTGCTTGGCATGCTGCGCGACAGGGCGCAGGCGCATGCCGAGCGGTTTTCCGGCCACCGGATAGCCGTGCGGTACCGGGTCTACGACTTCGACGGCACCCGCTACCTCTAGAAAACTTTCCACCGACTTTTCTAGCCCTGGCCGGAAAACTCTTGTAGCCTGAAGAAAACATGCGATGGCTCCCGCATCTCGGGGGCAGGAGAATTCATATCATGTGGGGATTTTACGCAGCAATCTGTTCCGTGCTCGACAAGGCGCGCATCTGCCAGAAATGCAGGAAGAAGCAGGTAGTGGCCGCCAAGGACAGGAACAAAACCGTCACCTGCAAGTATTGCGGCGAGGACATCCCGCCGCCCAGGAAGTAACAGCCCCGGCGACCGCTCGGCCGCCGGGACAATCATTTCATGCCGCTAGGCGTTCAGCTTCTTCAGCAGCCACGCCATGTTCCGGCCCAGAATCTTCATGGTTCCGATACCCTCGTCATCACCCGTCACATCGCCTTTTTCCCGCCCGAAGCCCATGTTCCAGTAGTCGGCTCCGGGAACGATCATCTCGCCGATGAAGAAGAAGTGGTTCAGGGAGTTGAAGGTGTGGATGGCCCCGCCCCGCCGGGCCACGACCACACCGGCACCCACCTTGCGGGCCAGCATGTTGTCGTTGGCGCGGTTGACCATGCCGGCGCGGTCCACCAACGCCTTCATCTCGGTGGAGATGTTGGCGAAGTAGGTGGGCGAGCCGAGCACAATGCCGTCCGCCTCAAGCATGGCCGCGATGTATTCGTTGGCCATGTCCTTGTCCACGGCGCACTTCTGATCCTTGTTCTTGAAACATTTCATGCAGGCGATGCAGCCGCGGATATTCTTGCCGGACATCTCCATCATTTCGGTCTGGATGCCTTCTTTCTCCAGCTCGCCGAACACGGTGTTAATCATGGTGGCGGTGTTGCCGCCCTTCCGCGCGCTACCGTTAATTCCTATGACTTTCATGACGCCTCCTTAAAGGGGTTTCCAATCGGTTATGACCGGCGGCCCGGCAAGAACCGCTTCGAGTTTCGGGCCGAACTCCTTCATCCACGCCGCATCCTGGTGCGCCCTGAGCAGTTCCTCGGACTCCCAGCGCTCATAGAGCATGTAGCGCAGTCCGTCCTCGACGCTCACGTGCATGTCGTACTGCATGCACCCCGCATCCTTGAGGCTGTTTTCAACCAGTTCGGCAAAGGCCTCGCGGGCCTGCGCTTCCATGCCGGATCGTACCGTGAATGTAACGTGCACGGCCACGTTTTCTGTAGTTGCCATATTTCTACCACTCGTTCCTGTGGACACGTTCCGCCTTGTAGCGGGACTCGGCCGTCGGGTTTTGCGCAGGGTGGCCGATCACCACAAGCGCCAGCGGCTTGACGTTTTCGGGCAGCCCGAACAGACGGGCAAAGCCTTCCTCGCGCTCGACGATGGGATGAATGCCGGTCCAGACCGCGCCCAGCCCCTTGCCGTGGACGGCCAGCAGCATGTTCTGCACCGCTGCGGCGCAGTCCTGCGGCCAATAACCCGGGAACTTCTCAAGGCTCATGTCGCCGCAGACGAGGACTCCCAGCGGCGCCTTGGGCGCCATGGCCGCATACGGGTTCACGTCCTTGCAGGCTGCGAGCTTTTCCGGGTCGTCCACCACCACGAACTGCCACGGCTGGGCATTGCCCGCGCTCGGGGCCATCATGGCCGCTTCCAGAATATCTTTCACATCCGCTTCGCTGACCGGCTCGTCCGTATACTTGCGGATGCTGCGCCGGCTCCTGATTGCTTCCATTACTTCCATGATCGTCCTCCGATCGTTTTTGGTGCCTTCTTTACCTGTACACACTCTTCAGGCATAATGGCGAAGAACGCAAGTACGCACCTTATTGTTGTATAGTCACCAAAAAGATACCACACGGAGACACCATGTCTGAATGCGGACTCAAACATCTCGACGGCCGGGAGTACTACTGCGCCATGGAGCTGACGCTCCAGATAATCGGCGGCAAGTGGAAGCCGCTCATCATCCACCACCTCGGCCAGCAGGGAACGCTTCGGTTCAACGAACTTCGGCGCACCATGCCCACCATAACCCAGAAAATGCTTACGCAACAGCTCCGCGAGCTGGAAACCGACGGCATCGTGCATCGCGAGGTCTATCCGCAGGTGCCGCCGAAGGTGGAGTACTCGCTCACCGCACTCGGCCGGACCGTCACTCCGGTCATCAGCCGCCTGTGCGAATGGGGCAGCATGTACGAGGCCGAACGGCTAGCCGAAAAGCAGAACGAAGCAGCGCAGCACTCCGCGGACAAAAAATCCGCCGCATGACCGGGACTTGTCATTTCACGCCAACAAGGTATGCTCCAGCAACTTCCGGAGGTGCATAATGACGACCCGTACCCCGGCGTTTTCCTTCTCGGAACTTCGCCAAGGATGGCTGGATATCCGTCTTGAGGACGGCGATAAGGTTTGCGACTTCAGCGTGGCGTCCGTCTTCTCGGAACCGCTCAGGGACCTGTGCGACGCATTGGTGGACGCCCACGACGCCATGAACGGCGGCGTGCCGCCATACCATTTTGAGTTTGAATGGCTCGGTGAAGGCTGGATATATTTCTGGAAGCTTCAACCTGAAGGGGACGTCATCAAAGTCCACGCCAGCTTTGCAGGCAGTCGCATCGTGGGCGACTGTCCATCCATGGTCTGGAAGCTGGACACCGTCTTTGACCGCAACGCCTTTGCACGAGAAATCTGGTCAATGGGCGGTGAGATTCTCTCCAAACACGGTCTTGTGGGATACCGCCAGCTCTGGGGCCGCGACTTCCCGCTGGCCCAGCTGCTCGGCCTGCGCGAAATCATCGAGGACACTCCCATGACCGGGTGGGACAGCGAACTGAAGGCGCTCACCGCACTGGCCTGATTTCCCGACCCCACTTTTCCTCACCGCTTTTTCCGATACGCTTGGGTGAATATAGAAGGACACCCATGCGATACATTGTCTTATCCATTGTTTTTCTGGCTGCGCTGACGCTCACGGGACAGCCGTGCAGCGCCGACCACATCAAGGTCTTTGCCGAAGACCTGCCGCCGTATGCCTATGAGGAGAAGGAAGAGGCCGCCGGGTTCATGGTGGATATAGTCTCGGAAATCCTGCGCCGCCTCGGGCGGGACCCGCACATGGTCCGCCTTGTCCCCTGGGCCAGAGCCATGCAGGTTCTCATGGAGCAGAAGGAGGTGATACTCTTCCCGGTTCCGGGCAACGAGAATTACCAGTCCGCCAACCGCCTGATCGGGCCAGTGTACACGACCCGCCTGAACTTCTTCTGCCGGGCCGGAGAAAAGGGACGCTTCACAAGCCTTGAGGATGCCCGCAAGGCCGAACGCATCTCCGTCACCCGCAGCGGATACGCATTCGAGACCCTCCGGGGAATGGGATTCATGAACCTTGAGGAAAGCAACGGCCACCGCTTCGACTTCTACAAGCTGAAGGCGGGGCGGGCCTCGCTCGCCGTCATGGACCAAGCCCTGTTTCCGGGATTTCTCAGACGCCTCCCACGCCTTCAGCCCACGCAGTTTCAGGACACGGGCATCACCTTTGCCACCGTGGACATGTACATCGCCTTTTCCAACGACCTCGCCCCGGCAATGGTCATCCGCTGGCAGAGAATGTTCGATGCCATAAGGGCAGACGGCACCTACGAGCGCATTCTGAAACGCTATCTCTAGACTGGTGGCGCACAACCACACGCCGTGCTACCCTCCCATCGTGAAATCATACCGTGAGAGGCTGTGCCTCAACAACGATGAGTATACCGACTATCCCTTTAGCCCAATAGACGGAGGCCATACACATGACTGCAAACCAAGAGAGCATTATTCTCCTTGATGGTGGTACCGGCAGGGAACTCGAAAAGCAGGGAGCCTCAATTGATCCACCATTATGGTCTGCCAATGCTTTTTACAGCAACCCCGACATCGTCAAAGAAGTTCATAAATCCTTTATTAATGCCGGGGCTTCAGTCATCACGACAAACACCTATGCTCTGACGAGATACCATTTATCAAATGCGGAAAAACAGGGTGATCAGGTTGCATTGCTCGACATGGCCTATAGTCAGGCTCGGCAGGCGCGTGCAGAAACACATGACGGCGTTCGAATTGCTGCTTCAATACCCCCTTTATCAGAGTCCTACCGCGCAGATTTGGTGCCAGACAACACCGCGCTGGAAAAGGAATACGAGCTATTAATAGACCGGGCGATACACAATCAGGCAGACATACTGCTTGGTGAAACCCTCAGCCATGCCAGAGAAGCTCGTATGATTGCTAAAATTGCTCAGAAAACGACTATCCCGCTATGGATCAGCTTTACGGTCAATGAATCAGGCAACCTTCGGAGCGGAGAAAGCTTGGAGGAGACGGCAACGGAGCTGCTGGATCTTGGCGTGAAGGTCCTGCTGGCGAACTGTTCAACGATGCAAAACATCCATAAAAGCATGTCTATCTATCAAGCTTTGGCAACGGCTTTCGACTTTCAGTACGGAGCATACGGCAATCGCTATAATGAGATTAGAGAGGATTACAAACTGGAACTGAAATCAACGGAATTGAAGGAAGATCTCTCACCAGCACTATATACCGATGCCGCAAGACTATGGGTTGAGAAAGGTGCGACTATTGTGGGAGGCTGCTGTGGAATCGGCCCCGATTATATTCGGCACATCTCTCAAAACTTGCCGGTTTAGCCCGAGCTGAGAGCCGGGTCACCCCTTCGGGTCACTAATTGGCGCTTCTTGGGTGTCGGATGAAGGAGCCTTGCCCGCCCTCTGTGCCTGCTGGAGCATGGCGGAAAAACTAACCAAAGTACGCCAAAGCAAACGGCAGTCCTGAATGGTGGACCGCAACGAAGTTGGCTTGGCGAATGCACGCACATCAGTGGCAGCGTGTTCATCAACGACGACGAATCGGGCCTGCCCCACGACTGTGAAAATGGCAGATAAGGCGCGCCCCTCATCGCCGAACTCCTCTTCACCTTTCCCGATCTGTTTAAGGGTGTCCTCTCTCCACGCCCCCCCACTTCAGGACCACCGCCGCCAGATCAGGCGACACGCCCTCTGCCCATGCCGGGCTGACATGGGAATGCTCATCCGCGGACAGAAGATGGTTGATGCCATAAAGGCGGGCCCACGAGCGCATTCTGAAACGCTATCTCTAGGCCACGACCTTGGCATGACAACTCACACTGGCTCCCTATCGATCGAACACCTCGTCAAGCCAGTCGAAAAGGACCTGCCCCACCAAGCTGCGATTTTCCATGATGCAGTGGTTGGACGCCCCTTCATCGGAAGGCGTCACCACCAGCCTGCTGCGGGGATCACTCAAGCCGTCAAGTGCGACTTCCTGCTGACGCTGCACTTCCTTGCTGCGATATTCCCCCTCCCCGACAATCATGAGTGCCGGTGCAGCGATTTTTCCCGGGTCGAACGTGTTGCCCCGGTTGGCCTCAATGAGTTCGGAAGGCTCGTCAACGCCGTACCGCCAGCAAATGGACTTGACCACATCGGCGTGAAAAGAGCTCCAGGACTGCCGCTCTTCGGCCGTAGCCGTTGTAACAGGCATTGCGGCGAAGATAGGATAGCCGTCCACGACAGCCGAACTCATGGCAATGGCCTTGATGCGCGGATCATGCATGGCCGCCTGAGGAACGAACTGCCCGCCACCGCTGATGCCGAATGCCGCGAGACGCTCAGGGTCCACGTCCGAACGGCCGAGCGCGTAGTCCACCACGTTCTTCATGGGCACATAGGTGTCAGTACGAAATACAAGACCTTCAAGAGGCAACAGTCCCTGCCCCGGCAGATCGACGGTCATGAAGTTGTAACCGCGTTCATGCGCCTGAGGAGCAATGTAGAAGAAAAGGTCTTCGATAAAGGTCTCGCCACCGCCGATCATTATCAAGGTCGGGGCGGGCTTCCCGGAGTTTGCTGCCTTGCGAAAAAGACCGGGCAACACAGTGCCTTCAAAGGGAACCTCAAAATATTCCAACGGGGGGTCGAAGAGCGGCCCTGCCTTTTTCATCAGCGCGCGGCATTTACTCCCGCGTCTGGCCAGTTCGGGGTTATCCGGCAACATGCCCAAAAGGGAGAGGCGATAGTAATAGGCCGCTCGCAACAACTGATCCCGAGCGCTTACAGTGTGTCCACCGTCAAGGGATTGAAGCCCTCGAGCCTCTGCCCGCTCCGCTAAAGCACCCCATTCCCGTTGCCAGCTGGCACTGTCACCGTCGGTGATTCGGGACGCGGCATAAAAAGCCTCCCCGATCGCCACACCACCATTGACGGCAGACCCCAGAATGAGATTGCCAAAATGAAAGTCCATGTCACCGTCATGAAAAAAGTATTTGAAGGTGGTTGCGTGGGCGTCAAAGGCGTCCCCGCCTTCCGCGGCAGAAGCCTGCCCGACTCCCAGCAGGATCAAGACTGCCGCGACAATGCTGACGATTCTCCTTTTCATGATGACCTCCTATAGCCTGACAGGCAATTGCACATGATGGGTACTTTCCATGCTGCATACCGGAAGAATAGAATTCTTTGAACTGAAAACGCTCCAACCGATCATTCTGAAATGCGGCCGGGCTTGGTTTCACCCACTATCCCGTGCTATGGCTGCACCATGAGCGCACCCCTCAAGGACCACCCGTACCTGACCTACTACCTGCAGGACATCCTGTTCTGGTACCGCAACGGCTCGGCCGGTGGCAGCAGGGTCATCAACAGCCACATGAAGAATGTGCGCATCGCCCTGAAGGAGGCGCTGGCCTCACGCCCGGCGGTGGCCTGCGTCGAGGCGCAGACCAAACCGGTCTGCTTCCATCTGGAACGGGCGCTGGACAACGGACTGCACGGTCCGGCCTCGGGAACGACAAGGATGCTTTCACGCATCACCTCGTCGCTGTCATGGGGCTACGGGTATGAGCGCATGCCCAGAAACCTTGAGCAGAAGTACGCGTACAGCGAGCTCATGGGGCCGCGCGGGCTGGTACAGTTCGACCGGCTGATCCTCGGCGTCGTGCTGCTGGCTCCGGGCACCACCTATCCGGCCCACAGCCACGCAGGCATCACCGAGTCATACCTCTGCCTCAGCGGAACCCTTTCGCAAAACGACGCAGGCGTCTACGCGCCGGGTTCCATGATCTACAATCCGCCGGAACACAGCCACCGCATCACGACGGACAGAAAGGAACCCTGCCTGCTCTCCTATGCGTGGACCGGTTCCGAAGAAGCCCTCGCCAACCAGAACATGACCTTCAAACGCTGCTAGCGCGCACGAGAAAGCCCCGTGACGCTGACGAGTCGCCACGGGGCCAAAGCTGTCGGCTGATGCGTTCGCCTACTTGTACGCGGCGCGGATCGCGTCAAAGGCAGGCTCGCCGGAGACGGTCTTCACGCCCTCCAGCCACTTCTTCACGGTATCAAGATTGGTGGCAATCCACTTGCGGGCCACCGTTGCGGGCGGGATGTCCTCGTAGCCGTATTCGTAAATCCAGCGGCTCTGGGTTTCCGCCGTGACCTTGAACTGCTGCAGGAAGCGAAACGCCTCCGGGAACCGCTGCTGGAAATCATTGGACACGATGGTCTCGACCCAGGACTTGGTAATCAGTTCCTCGGAACCGGGGATGCCATCCAGGAACTTCATGTCGATCTTGACGGTCATCCAGTGTGGCTTCCAGGCATGAAACACGACCCAGTCGCCTTTCTTGACCTTGTTCTGGACCAACGAAAGCATCACCGGCGTGGTGCTGCTCACGAGCTCCCAGTCGCCCAGCCCGGCAAAGTCTTCCTTGACCATGGCCTCGGTGGTGGCGTGCATGGCGCTGCCGATTTCGATGGTGTGCATGGAGTGGTCGAACTTGTCGGCATTCTTGTCGAGGTCGGCCATGGAGGTGATGCCAGCCTCGTAGACGTAGCTCGGCACGGCCAGCCCGATGACGGCTTCGTCGAGGTTGACGCCCGCCACGGTGAAGCCGCCCTTCTCCTTGACCGGAGTGTACATTTCGTTCTGGCTCGGCAGCCATGCCGCAACACAGACGTCCACGTCGCCCGTGGTGATTCCCTTATAGATGATGGGCGGGCCGACCTCGTACTGTTCGGTGTCGTAGCCCATGGTATCCAGAATTTGCGTGACCACGGCGGTCTTGACGGTCACGCCGGGCCATGGCGGCACCCCGAAGCGCATGGTGTCGGCGGCCTGCGCCATGGTGTAGAAAAGAGAGAGAATCAACAGCAATGCGACGGTGACGATGGATTTCTTCAAGCTAGACTCCTGGTTACAATTCACGAAAGTTCCCAATCGACCGAAAGGGGGTTCGGGCGGAAACGGTCCGGATTTCCTGCCGGACGCACAGCAATGGTTATGGATTGTGATTACATATTGGAAAGGCGCACAAAGGTCAAGACAGCGTATTTTCAGCAGAATTTCCTGCGCCCAAATCCGAAAGATTCAGACTGCGAGCGCGCTGACGGGGCAAAGGCCAAAAAAAAAGACGCCCCGAAGGCGTCTTATGATGACCATTGGTCGTATCGGCTAACAGCCGCAGGAACCGCTGGAGCAGGCTCCGGGGGAACATCCGGCTCCTCCGCCAACCGGGTTGGCGGAATCCACGGTGAACCCGTAGTAGGTCATGTCAATCTTGATATCGCCGGTCTCGGCGGCCAGTTCCTTATCCACGAGGAAGGTGAACTCACCAATCTCGTTGACCTCGTCAGTGTCCTTAGGCTCATCCAGAGCCAGAGTCAGTCGAGGGCCAGCTCAGCCGCCGGATGCGAGGTAAACCCGCACCGGTGCTTTTTCTTTATCCGCAAAGTAGCTTTCCAGCTGCTTCTGTGCGGCTTCAGTCACATTGATCATCTACGTCCTCCTTATCATTGGCTGGGGAAGTAAGAGGTAAGCACGACCCATTTGTTTGTCAAATACAATCTGTCAGCCCGCCCCGGCTTTGGTTGACCCGCGAGGGCGCATGGATTATCTCAGGGCATCCCCTAACCGGAGGATTGAACAATGAAAGATTGCGGAACCATTCTGAATCGAAAGGAAATGACCCGGACGCTCGATCGTCTGGCATCCGAGATCGTTGAACGCCGGGGCGAAGACGAAGATCTGGCGCTCGTCGGCGTACAGCGTCGCGGGGCAGACCTTGCCGAACGCCTTCAGGCCCTGCTCGGCGAAAAGCTCGACCGCCGCGTTCCGCTCGGCAAACTGGACATCAACCTCTACAGGGACGACTGGACCACGCTGGATATTCAGCCCACCATCAACTGCACGGAGATTCCCTTCGACATCGAAGGCAAGAGCATCGTGCTCATTGACGACGTGCTGTTTTCGGGCCGCACCACCCGCGCCGCGCTGGAAGCCATTCTCGACTATGGCCGTCCGCGCCGCGTGGAGCTGCTGGTGCTCATCGACCGCGGCCATCGCGAGCTGCCCATTCAGGCCGATTACGTCGCAAGCGGGTGGACACCGGCGGCCGGGAGCACGTCAACGTGCTGGTGGACGAGCGCGACGGCGAGGACCGCGTCTGCCTGACCGGAAAATAGATCATGAGCTTCACCAAGGTCGAACGCGACAGCGAGCCCAAACCCTGCATCACCCTCATCGGCATGGCCGGGGCCGGGAAATCAACCCTCGCCCCACTGCTTGCCAAGGCCCTCGGCTGGGTGCACATGGATACGGACAGGCACCTCGAAGCCTTTTACGGGCGCCCGCTGCAGGACATCTACGATACATACGGCCATGAGGAGTTCCTGCGCATCGAGGAACGGCTCGTCAGCGAAATCTCGCTCTTCCGTACGGTCATCTCCACCGGCGGCAGCGTGGTCTACGGTGCCGAGGCCGTCACCCGGCTCAAGGAGCTCGGCCCGGTCGTCTTTCTGGAAATCGACGCCGAGACCTTCCAGAAGCGCGTGGGCGACGCCGAAGGTCGCGGGCTGGCCGTCGCACCCGGCAAGACCATGCTCGACGTGTTCGAGGAGCGCCAGCCCCTTTACCGCGAGGCCGCAGACGTCATCGTGCGCACTGACCGCTGCACGCCCGACGAGTGCGTGCAGGAAATTCTGGAACAGGTAGACATTTCATGAAAAAGCTGACCCCCAAGGCCGCCTACCGAAAACTGGGCGCCCTCTACAAGCGCATGGCCGACGAATACTCGGTCACGGCCAAGGCTGTGGGCCTGAGCTGCGAAGGCTGTACGGACAACTGCTGCCGCAGCTACTTCCAGCACCATACCTACATTGAGTGGGCCTACCTCTGGGAAGGGCTGAACAAGCTTCCGGCAGAAGAACGCGAAGCCATCCGCAAGCGGGCGGAAGACTATGTTTCCGAAGCGCAGGTCGCGCTGGGCAAGGGCGAACGCCCGGCGGCCATGTGTCCGCTCATTCGCGAAGACGGACTGTGCGGCCTGTACGAATACCGGCTCATGACCTGCCGCATGCACGGCGTGCCCAACATTCTCGTTCGCCCGGACGGGCGCGTGGCCTCCTTCCCCGGCTGCTGGAAGACACAGGAGCTGGCGGAACAGGCCGCCTCTGAGCTGCCGACCCTGAACCGCACCGCCATGCTGCGCGATCTCGCCCAGCTCGAAATGCAGTTCATGGGCAAGAAGCTGCAGGGCATGCCCAAAGTCGATCACACCATCGCGGAGATGATCATCATCGGCCCTCCGCAGTTCTAGACCGACCTCGCTCCCGATTTCACAAGGCGCCACGGATGTTACATCCGTGGCCGCCTCTTTTTTTTCCATTATCCCCCGCCCGAATGGGCACCATGCTCGTTTTAACCCTCTGCCATGCCATGATTATCATACCACAAGACGCTATTCATACTATGATGGACGAAAATGGACCGCCCCCCTTGACACCTATACCCCGTATGGGTATATGGAAAGTGAAGAATGTAACAAACGGCGTCCCTGAAACGGCTGGGGAGCTGGTGGGACGCTCAAGAAAACACCTTTCGGAGGTCAACGTGCGACGCAAGATCATGATTATCACCGGAGCAGTATTCCTGACCCTGGCCATGTTCTCCATGGCCTTCGCCATTGGCGGCGGCAACCCGCGCAAGGGCAAGTTCCTGTGGCGCAAGAACTGCCGCTCCTGCCACAGCCCTGAAGGTTCGGCGGGCGACCTGAACCCTGCGGACAAGACGCAGGCCGAATGGCAGAAGCTCTTCGAGTCCGGGAACATCCCCTGCAAGAAGGACTGGACCATCGGCGATGGCGACCAAAACGACATTTATACCTACCTGCATGATTTCGCCAAGGATTCCCCGACGCCTGCCAAGTGCAGCTAACAGGAACGGGACCCGTCAGGGGCTGCACGGCCCCTGACGTCCTTGGGGATTTTGGCATCAAGGAGGCTCAATGGCTGGCGCAAAGCGTGAAAACGGCCTGAACAGGCGCGACTTCTTCAAGGCCACCGGACTGGCCGCGGCTGCCGCAGCGGGCGGCACCATCGGCGGCCTGAAGGCG
>NZ_BBCB01000031.1 GCF_001311825.1 Salidesulfovibrio brasiliensis JCM 12178
CGGTATCCGGTCTCCACTCGGCAAGAGGCTCTAAGAGTGCTCGCTGCCCCGGTCGAAAGGTTCGCCAGCGAACAGGCAACCGGGGCCACGCAAGCAGCACATAAGAGCCTCTAAGCCTCGGGAGACAACGCTGCCGTTTTGCGTCTACGCTGTCGCTCACCCTTGGGGTGTCGCTTGCGGGAGGGCTTGATTTGGGTTGGAGTCCCGCGGCCTGTTCTGTCTTTGGGAGGCGTTTTGCTTCTCGGTGTCCTTGCTTGTCGGGCCTGCGGCAATCGTACGCTGCCGAATCCCCAAACATGAACCCCGAACCGGCTTTCGGCCAATGCGGAAGCCGAGGGTCAGTGTTGTTTCGTAAGGCTTAGAAGCTCTTCGGCGGCGAGCGTAAAGCTCGAAGGGTTCGTGCCAGCGCGCTGGCACCTTCCCTTCGAGTAGCGAGTCGCCGTTAGAGCTTCTTGCCGTCGAAACCGGGCTCACGACAAAGCGCAGCTTTTTGGTTACTTTTTTTCTGCGCCAGCAAAAAAGTAACTCGCTCGTAGAGAGCGAAACCCTCACTAAAGAAATCAAGGTATCTGTCCCAATCGGCATGCCCGCGGGCGATCTCCCGGAACCGCCCCCAGCGGCAGCGTATCAAACAAAGAACCCGTCCCAACGGCCAGCCCGCGGAACCAAAAAAAACGGCCGCCTCACATCCGCGAAGCGACCGTATAGAAAACCAGTATTAGTGGCTTATAAACCGTCGACCAAAGCCTGAAAAACCTCTTCAATGGTCAGACCGGAGGTGTCGATTAACACGGCATCTCCGGCGGGCTTGAGCGGAGCGGTGGCGCGGTTGCGGTCCTGATGGTCGCGGGCCGCGATGGCTGTCTCGAGCTCGTGGAGGTCGGCGGGCTTGCCCATTTCGACGAGCTGGTCGAAGCGGCGCTTGGCGCGAACTTCCACGGTGGCGTCGAGAAAAAACTTGGAGGGGGCGGAGGGGAAAACCACGGTGCCCATGTCCCGGCCTTCGGCCACGAGGTCGAAGCGGCCGCCGAGGTCCTGCTGGGCTTTCTTGAGGAAGGTGCGGACCACCGGAAGTGTCGCCACGTTGGAGGCCCACATGCCGACCTGCTCGGTGCGGATTTCGTCGCCGATGGGCGTCTCGTTCATGTGCAGCACGGTGTCGGCTCCTGATCCGGACAGGCCGAAGCGCAGGGAGTCGAGGCGGCTTGCGATTTCGGCCTCGGGCAGTTCCCAGCCGTTTTCGCCCAGAAAGAGGGCGGTGGCGCGGAACATGGCTCCGGTGTCGAGGTAGGCGATGGCGAGGTGCTTGGCCAGCCGCTTGGCCATGGTGGATTTGCCGACGCCTGCGGGACCGTCGATGGTCACGATGCGCTTAGCTGCCATTGAGGATCTCCTTCATGGCGTCGATGAACATTTTGTTTTCCGACTCGGTGCCCACGTTGACGCGAATGTATTTCCCGAAGCCGAAGCTGGCGAGCTGGCGGACGATGATGCCCCGGCGCAGCAGCTCGCGGAAGATTTTTTGGGCCGATGAGGGCGGCAGGAACATCAGGAAGTTGGCTTGGCTGGGGATGACTTCGCAGCCGAGCTTTTGCAGTTCCGCGTCAAGGTATTCCCGGCCCTGCATGACGGTGGCGAGGGTCGCGTTGTAGAAGTCCTCGTCATTGAGGGCGGCCACGGCGGCTTCCTCGGCCAGCAGGTTCAGGGTGAAGGGGATTCGCGCGCGGCGCAGGCTGTCCGCAATGAACGGAGGCATGATCCCGTAGCCGATGCGCAGTCCGGCCAGTCCGTAGGCTTTGGAGAAGGTGCGCAGCACCACGAGGTTTTCGAATTTATTGAAGGCCTGTAGCGGGGTGTAGGACTCGGGCGGCCAGACGAAGTCGATGTAGGCCTCGTCCACAACGAGCAGACAGTCTTCCGGCAGGCGCCTGCGAGAACACTGAGCTCTTCCACACCGGCGGCGAGGCCGGTGGGGTTGTCCGGGCTGGTGACGAAGACCATGCGGGTGTTGGCGTCGGCGGCTTCTGCGAGTCCGGCAAGCGGCAGGCCGAAGTTTTCGTCGCGGGGCACTTCGCGGTATTCGACGCCGCAGAGTTTGGCGGTCAGGCGGTACATGCTGAAGGCGTTGGAATAACAGATCACGTTGTCCTGACCGGCGACGCAGCGCATCCGGATGAGCATGTCGATGAGTTCGTCGGAGCCGTTTCCGGCCACGATGCACTGTTCGGGCACCTCGTGGTAGGCGGCCAGTTCCGCAGTCAGTTTGGGCGAATGGTTCTGGGGGTAGCGGAAGACGCGGTCAGCGTGGCGGGCCAGCACCTTCTGCACGATGGGGGAGGTGCCGAGCGGGTTCTCGTTGCTTGCGAGCTTGATGACGTTTGTCAATCCGTATCGGGACTTGATCTCTTCAATGGTCAGCCCCGGCTTGTACGGGTCAAAGGCAAGTATTTCCGGGCGCATGGAAAATTCGCGCATACAAAGGCTCCTGAGTCTTCCTGCTATAAACAAAAAAAGGAACGGCCAACAAAGGCCGTTCCTTGTACTGTCTCGGGGCGCAGAGGTAAAGGGTGTTATTGCGGCCTGACGGTCAGCACCGGGCAGTCCGAGGTCTTGACCACCTTTTCGGCCACGGAGCCGAAGAGGATGCGGTCGATGCCCTTGCGGCCGTGCGTGCCCATGACGATCATGTCCACGTTTTCACTCTTGGCGGCTTCGAGTACCTCTTCCGCGGGGTAGCCGGTGACGACGCGGCCCTGCGTGTCGAGCTCGTCAAAGTGGGTGTTGACAAAGTCGTTCATGGTGTCTTCGGCACCGGTGACGATTTCGCCCACGAAGTTTTCGATGGAGCTCGGCGGCACGTGGAATCCCACGTACTGGCTCATGGAAGGGGCCACGTAAAGGCAGACGACCTGCGCCCCCGTGCATTTTGCGATAGTCTTGGCGTAATCCGCAACCATGGGGCTGTACTCGGAAAAGTCGATAGCGCAAAGAATCTTCTTGATTTCGGCCATGGTGAACCTCCTGTTTTGTATTCAAGCGTTCGCAAAAAGGGCGAACGGATATTCCTGTCCTATTGTATGCCAAAGACGGCGGAGATGGACAAGGAATTTATGATTTCGTATTGCTGGAGAAAGCGATATGCCCCAAGCACGCCGAGGTGGCAGTTTTTGCCGACTGCGTGTGAGCGTAATAGTTTGTTTTTATGAATATTTTCTGTTTTCGCTGTTTGGCAGGGTTATTGCTTTGGTAGAAGCAAACCGAAGCGTTGAGGAGTGACTTATGAAGATCCGTCCCGACATGATCGACGGGGTTCGTCAGGATCAGCAGAACCAGACGAACCGGATCAAGAAGCCCGGCACCGATTTCAGCGAGATTCTGAATCGCGAGGTGGACGGCGGCGAGAATGCGCAGAAGACGCAGGCCGCGGCCCCGCCTCCGCTCATGAGTCCGCTGCTTGGTGTTGGACAGGCAGCTCCTGTCGCTCCCGTTGGTGCTGTTGATCAGGCCGCCGCCGCACGGGTGGACGGGCTGGTGGACAGCATGGAACGGTACGCGGCAACGCTCGGCGATCCGTCGGCATCCCTGAAGGACGCGTACGGCGAGCTCGAGCAGTTGTCTCGTGACGTGGAGCAGGTCAGGGAGCAGCTCCCGGACTTGGGTGAAAAGGCCCCCGGCCTCGCGGCCGTAGTGGATGAAATGGAAGCCCTTGCCACCGCGGAGCAGTTCAAGTTCAACCGGGGCGACTACCAGTAGCCGCCCGCATCCTTGCAGCAGAATCCGGCCCGTTTCGGCGGGCCGGATTTGCAAGTCCTAGCCCCATTTGAGGAGTCCGGAGAACCCTTCCGGCCCCATTCTTTTTTCCAGAAAATCGATGATGGTCATGCCCCGCCGCCAGTGCAGGGGATGATTGTCGTGCGTCCAGCCGGTCATGCCGTGGGCTTGCGCGTAGTCGCGCTCCAGCCGGATGTGGATGGCGCCGCTGTAGGACATGAGCGCGGGCAGAAGCAGCAGGTCGGCCAGCCGGTGAAGACACCAGCGCAGCAGGCCGGAATTGAAGCAGGCCATGCCCAGTCCGGCGGCAAGGGCGGGCGCGCTGGAAGTTTCCTGCACCTCGGCTACCTTGCGGCGGTGGAAGAACAGCACCGTGGGAAAGATGAGGAGCAGCCAAATGCTCAGAAATGTCCAGATGAGCACCTGAGCGTCCCAGGCGATGGCAAAGGCGGCGACGAGGAGTGTCCACAGCAGCCCGGCAAATCCGCTTCGCAGCAGCAGATGGAGCAGGCTGGGCGGATGCAGCCGTTCCGGAGCGGGCGTATCCCATAGAAGGTCCGGCATGGGCTCGTCGTAAAAATATATCTGCTCCGGGCTCACCGGAATCCGCTTCACGCCGTAGCGTTCCGTGAGCCAGCCACAGCAGTAGTCGATCAGCGCGATCCGTTCCTGATCGTCCAGCAGTTCAGCGGCTTGGGGTGTGTCCCGTTCGGCGGGCGTCACTTGGGGCCTCCGGCTGGAAAGTGTTCAATGGCCGTATGTTTCGGACCGCCGGGGCCGAGGACGCTTTTGTAGAGGGTGAAGGAGCGTACCGTGAAGGCGGGCCACTGCACTTTGCGGATGCGTCCGAGCAGCGTACGCCAGTCGTCGCCCTTGTCGAGCTTGATGCGGCCGATGGTCAGGTGCGCCTGAAACGGGCGGCCTTCGGGAAATCCGGCACCTGTGAGGGCCTCGTTCACGCTGCGGGCAAGGGCGTGGCAGGGCTGCGCCCCGGAGGCTAAGCCCACCCAGATGACGTTGGGCTTCTTGGGGCCGGGAAACACGCCCGCGTTGCCCGGGCGGAGGGAGAACGGATCGAAACGGACTCCGGCCATGGCCTTCCGCACGGCCACGACCCGGTCCGGCTCCAGTTCGCCGAGGAACTTGAGCGTCAGGTGCCAGTTGCGCGGCTTGGTCCAGCTCATGCGCGACGTGACGTCCTTTTGCAGGACAGGGAGGGTTTTCCCGAGCATCTCCCGGCACTCGGGCGAGACGTCCACGGCGAGGAAGGTTCGCATGGCTCCTCCTAGCGGAGAATGGCGAGCAGGCCGTTGACGGCGTGCATGACGGTCTGGTTCTTGATCTCCTCGCGGGTGCCGAAGAACACGTTGTGCTTGGTGCGGGCCACGCTGCCGTTGATGGCCCAGGCGATCCAGACAGTGCCCACGGGTTTTTCCGGGGTGCCGCCGGTGGGTCCCGCGATGCCGGAGACTGCCACGGAGACGTTCGCGCCCACGGCCTTCTGCACACCCATGGCCATGTGCTTCACGACCTCTTCGCTGACCGCGCCGTGCGTCTGGAGTTCGCTTTGCGGCACACCGAGGATGTTTTCCTTGACCTCGTTGGCGTAGGCGACCACGCCGCCCCGGAACCATTCCGAGCTGCCGGAGACATCTGTCAGGGTGCTGGCGATGAGGCCGCCGGTGCAGGACTCGGCCGTGGCCAGCGTGTCATCCTCAAGGGAGAGCAGTTCGCCGAGTTCCGTCACGGCGCGAAGAATCAGTTCTTTATCCATAGAGACCTCCAGCGTTTCCATTCCCCTACAGAAAGCGGCTTCATGTTGCAATAATCCGGGTCCCGCCGTACATTCCGGGCATGCTCGCTCCCGCCGAAATTCTGCGCCTTGCGCGCCGAAACCGCCGCACCCCGTGGAACTGGCTGATGCAGGGGCTCGGCTGGCTGTTTCTCTGCCTTGCCCTGCTGCTGCATTCCGGCGCGCTGTTCGTCTTTTTTCTGGTGCTTTTTGCGGCCGGGTTCCTGAATCTGAACCTGCCCGAAATGCCTGATAACGCCTTTCGGCGTCTGGCGGAATCCGGGGTGGCGTTCGAGGACAGAGTGCTGCAACTGCCGCCGGGCTGGCGCAGGGCGGCGATTTGGGCCGGGCTGCTTTTCGCGGTATGTTTCGTGCTCTGGACGCTCTGGAGCCGCTCGCTCATTGCGCTGTGCTTCCTCATGGGCGGGGGCGCGCTGGCCCGCATCGTCGCCAGCAACAGGGCCAGCGGCATCAGGCCGTAACAGGCCTGCGCGAGGCGGGCAGCATCACGGTCAGCGTGGTCTGATCCGTGACCTGTGTGTCCAGCAGAATGTCTCCGCCGTGCGTCCGGGCCACGAGCTTGGCCGAATAGGTGCCGAGCCTGATCCCTTGGACGCGTTGTGGCGCGAGTATTTGTCGAAGAATGTCTCCCGCAGCTCCGCGGGCACGCCTCCCTTGTTTCTGATCACCACCCGGCACCACGGGCCGTTTTTTTCCAGCCGGATACTCACGGCGCTGCCTTCGGGCGAGGCTTCGATGGCGTTCTTGATGAGGTTCGAGAGCATGCTGTGAAGGAGCGCTTCCTCGCCGTTTACCACCAACTGCTGGTCGCCGGTGTCCAGCGCGAAGCTGACGCCCTTTTGAGCGGCCATGCTTCTGACTTCCGCGCGAATCTGCTCCACGAGATGGCCGACGTCGATAAGGTGCGCGTCCAGTTCGTAGGTGCCGGTCTCCATTTTGTGCAGGTCCAGCGAGCGGTTGACGAGGTCGAGCATGGTCGTGCCCGCAGTGGAGATGACCTCGAGCATTTCCTTTTGCCGTGCCGTGAGGTTGCCTTCGCGGGCTATCTGCCCGGGCAGACTGATGACCGCGCCGAGCGGGGTCTTGAGGTCATGGCGGGCCATGCGTTCCACGTCGTCGCGCAGGGCCTGTATGCGGATGCGGTCCGTGATGTCGCGGCAGACGCCCTGCATGCCCACCATGCGGCCCTGTTCGTTGTAGAGGATGGTGCACAGCGCCTCGGCCCAGACGGTGTTTCCGTCCCGGCAGAGCAGCTCCAGCACAAGGGTTATGGAGCGTGGCTGGCGGCCGTCGCGTTCTGCCTGTTCCAGCTCGGTGACGCTGTCCAGCAGGGCCTGCCTGGAGCCGGGGGCGATGAACTCCCACAGGGGGCGGCCAAGGACTTCTTCGGGCGGATAGCCGCGCAGCTGCCTGTCGGACGGGGAGATGTAGGTGAAGTTCAGGTTGGCGTCGAGTCCCCAGATGACGTCGGTGACGTTTTCGGCGAGCATGCGGTGCTTGGCCTCGCTCTCCCTGAGCGCGTCCTCGAAGCGCCTTCGTTCCGTGATGTCCGTGCCCACCGCGAGAATTTCCTTGAGACGGTTGCGCCGGTGGATGGCCTTGTTGGCCCACGCGATCCAGACGCGGTCGCCGTTTCTGAGCTGGTTCTCGTTCTCGTGGGACATGAACTCGCCCGGAGAGTCGATGATGTTCACGAGCATGCGCCGCATGTCGTTCCCGGACAGATCGTTCTGCGGCAGGATGGTGCCGAGCAGCGGCTGCCCCAGGAGTTCTTCTTCGTCGTAGCCGAAGAATTCCAGCCCGTAGTCGTTTACGAAGGTGATGCGGCCCGCGATGTCGAAGCGGATGATGATGGTGCGGGCGTGTGCACAAGGTGTCGGTATTCCTCCCGCTCCTGCGCGCGAAGCGTGAGCTGGTGCGCGATGAGCCAAGCCCCGAAGGTGCCGGTGAAGACCAGAATAAGGCCCAGCGCCCACACGGCACGGGTATAGGGCGAGTCGCTCCAGTTCCCGGAAGGGATCGCCGCCAGTTCCCAGCGGGTGCCGGGCACGTTGGCGTCGAGGCGCACTGGGGTGTTGTCGAAGGTCGCCGGGCTGCCGTGGACCAGACCGTTTTTGTGGTCCTTGATGCGCACGGAGATGCGGAGGTCCGGAATACCGTCGATGATGCCCGCCTGCCGCAGGATGTAGTCGCTGTCCATGAACATGACCGCGTAGCCCCAGTAGCTGCGCCTGCCGTCATTGTCCCATGTGTGGATGGGAGTCATGAAGGCGAGGCTGCGGCGTGCGTTTTTCGTGGGGATGGGCGCGGACATAATCGTCTTGTCCATGGTCCGGGCGGCGCTCGTCAATTGTTGCGGGAGCAGGACGTCGTCATCAAGGCCGCGCAACCGTTTCAGGTTGGGCGGAGCGGCCCAGAACAGGCTGCCGTCATGGAATAGTTCGATGATGCGGGTTTCGGAGAAGTCCGGGGGCAGGGATGCGAGCTGGCGTTCAAGCGCGGCCCGCTCAAGGGTGCCGCCTGCGCTGACCGAGCCGCAGAAGGTCTCAAGCCATGCGGCCTGATTTCTGGTGGCGGTTTCCAGTCGGGTATGCACGCTCAGGAGTCGGTGGTAGGTCTGCTCCTGCTGTTTTTGATGATAGCGTTCGTTCTCGATGGTGTGCACGCACAGCAGCAGAAGGATGCTGACGGCAAAGGTTGCCAGTGGTGCGAGAACGACGGATCGTATCACGGTTGACGCTTCTTTTTAATCATTGATGATACGAAACTGTATAGAAAAACAGACGCCTTGAAAAGCGTTGCCCGGCGATTATGCGAGACGTTTTGCAAGTGTTCTCTCTGCATAGACCCACGCAATGGCGGCCGAAGTCCAGACAATGCCCAGCACGGACCACCAGATCGCGCTGATGTCGAAGGAGAGGTGGCGGGTCAGCAGCCAGAACAGGAACGCCGGGGCCGCGGCCTGCCGCCACGCGCCCAGCCAGACCGCGAAGAGCGGTTTCTTCATGCCCTGCAGGCTTGAGGTGCACACGAAGATGATGACGTAGCCGAACAGAGCCAGCGCGTCGATTCGCAGATACTCGGCCCCGATGCGGACAACGTCCGGGTCGTTGCTGAAAAAGCGCATGAACGGTGCGGCGAACAGCAGGATGGGCACGGCAGCGGGCAGGGTCAGCATGGCCCCGTACTTGATGGAGCGGTGCATGGACTCCCGGATGCGCTCGTAGTGTTTGGCCCCGTGGTTTTGGGCGGCCATGGCCAGCGCGGCCACGTTCAGGCCGATGGAAGGCATGAGGGCCACCTGCTCCACGCGCATGGCCACGCCGTACGCGGCCACGGCGGATTTGCCGAAGTCGCTCACGAAGTGGTTGATGACGAACATGCCGATGCCGATGGTCAGGAAGTTCACCGAGGCCGGGAACCCCTGCCCGGCGATCTGGGCAAAGTGGATGGGCGAGGGGATGAGGTTTCTGCCCCTGCCGGTCTTCAACAGGCCGGTCTTCCGGGCCTTGTAGCCGAGATACACGACGCCCACGCCCTGCACCGTGACCGTGGCCCACGCCACACCGGCCACGCCCATGGCGGGCATTCCGAAGCCGCCGAAGATGTACCACGGGTCGAGAATGCAGTTCAGCCCCGCGCCGAGGATGAGGAAGTTGCGGTAGGGCCTGGTGTCGCCTGCCGCCTGCAGGATGGCGTTGAACATGTAGACCATCAGAAAGAGCGGCGCGCCGATGAAAATCGGGGTCATGTACTCCATGCAGGTGTCGAGGTAGGCCTCGCTTGCACCCATGAACCCGAAGAGCGGCCGGGCCATCATGGGCCCGAAGAGCACCAGCAGCAGGCCGATCATGACGCCGAAGGCCACGGCCTGTATCGAAAGAAAGGCGGCCTTGTCGCGCTCTTTTGCGCCGAGGGCCTCGCCTATGAGCGCGGTGGAGCCTACCGAAATGCCGGACCCGAGGGCGATGACGAGGAAAAAAACCGGCAGCGAGAGCGACAGCGCGGCCTGTGCCTCGGTGCCGATGCGCCCGGCGAACCACGTATCCACCACGTTGTACATGGTATTGAAGAACAGGCCGATGCTCGCGGGGATGGCCAGATTGCGGATGTGGCGCGGTATGGAGCCCGTGGTGAGGTCGCCGGTGTTGTTCATTGTGACAAAGTATCGGGCTGGCGGTGCAGGGGCAAGGACTATAACGCGCTTTTTCCATATCGAAACCTCGGATGTGACTTTGGTCGCAATGCGACGATTTTCTTGACAAGGCCGCGCCACTTCGCCTAGCTTCTTTTCCATGTTGATCGTCGATACTTTTCTCACCCTCCGCAACTGGTGGTGGCGCTGGTAACAGCGCCGTGGGAGAGTATTGGCCTCCGTCCGAAAGACGAAGAAGTACAGTGAATACCGAAACCGCGGCAGTGCAGACTGACCGCGGTTTTTTATGGTCCAGACACTGCCGGAAGAAGACAAAAGGAGAGGAACCATGACCCAGACCCCGTGCAACGCAGCAGGATTCTTCGGTGAATACGGCGGACAGTACGTGCCCGAACAGATCGTGCCCATACTGAACACCCTTGCGGAAGCATTCGAAAAGTACCGCAACGATCCCGATTTCATCGAAGAATTCCAGTACTACCTGAAACATTTCTCCGGCCGCGAGACGCCACTCTATCACTGCGCCAACCTGAGCGAGAAGCTGGGCGGAGCCAAGATCTACCTTAAGCGCGAAGACCTGAACCACCTCGGCGCGCACAAGGTCAACAACACCATCGGCCAGATTCTGCTCGCCAAGCGCATGGGCAAGAAGAAGATCATCGCCGAGACTGGCGCGGGCCAGCACGGAGTGGCCACCGCCGCCACCGCCGCCCTGATGGGCATGGAGTGCACCATCACATGGGCGCCGTCGATGTGGAACGCCAGAAGCTCAACGTTTTTCGCATGGAGATGCTCGGCGCAAAGGTCATCCCCGCCGAATCCGGCCAGAAGACCCTGAAGGAAGCCGTGGACGAAGCCCTCGCCGCATGGGTTCAGGACGCCGACAACACGTTCTATCTCCTCGGCTCCGCCGTGGGACCGCACCCGTATCCGCTCATGGTGCGCGAGTTCCAGTCCGTGGTCGGCCGCGAGGCCAAGAAGCAGGTGCTCGAGGCCGAGGGCCGCCTGCCCGACTACTGCATCGCCTGCGTGGGCGGCGGATCCAACGCCATCGGCATGTTCTCCGAGTTCATCGGCGACGAGTCCGTGAAGCTGGTGGGCGTGGAACCCTCCGGACGCGGCCTCGATTACGGCCAGCACGCCGCCACCCTCTGCCTCGGCGAACCCGGCGTCATGCACGGCTTCAACTCCTACATGCTCAAGGACACCGAAGGCGAACCCGCCGAGGTCTACTCCATCTCCGCCGGTTTGGACTACCCCAGCGTCGGTCCCGAACACTCGCATCTCAAGGACCTCGGTCGCGCCGAGTACGTCCACGCCTCGGACAAGGAAGCCGTGGACGCCTTCTTCGAGCTTTCCCAGATGGAAGGCATCATCCCGGCACTCGAATCCTCCCACGCGCTGGCACACGCCATGCGCATCGCCCCCGAACTGGACAAGGACACCATCATCGTGGTCAACCTCTCCGGCCGCGGCGACAAGGACGTTGCCCAGATCGAACAGATGGTCAGCGAAGGCAAGTTCGAGCTGCCCAAAGTACGCGGTTAAGACGTACTCGAACCAAGATAAAGGCCGCTCCTTTCGGGGCGGCCTTTTTTTGTTTCCGGCGGCCCTTCGGGGAGCAGGGCGCTGCCCTGCGCCCGCTTAAGGGTCATACCCCTTAAGAAACCCCATCTGCCTTCGGCGTTCGTACTGAAAAGACGTTCCTTTACGCGGTCCGATTCCCCGCCGAAGGCAAGCCAAGAGTTTTTGGAGATTCTCAAGATCCTTTTTGCCAAAAAGGATCATGAGCCGCCGGAAGCAAACACCGAAGGCCCCCGAAGGCAAGCCACCCAGCCGGTGCGGGGCTTGCCAAGGCTTTGTTCTTGTCTTAGGTGTGCTTCGTACACACCGTGCGGGAATGATAATCATGACTGAAAGCATACGAACCATACTTGTGGACGATGAGCCTCCGGCACAGGACGAGTTGCGGTATCTGCTCTCTGCCCATGACGACATCGAAATCGTGGGCACGGCGGACAGCGCGACCGATGCGGTGGAAGCCATCCATGAACTGAGGCCCGACCTTGTCTTTTTGGATATCGAGATGCCGGGTCGCAACGGGTTTCATGTGCTCAAGGCCATCATGGGCATGGACCGGCCGCTGGTGATTTTTGTGACCGCTTTTGACGAGTATGCCATCCGGGCGTTCGAGGAGAACGCGGTGGATTACATCCTGAAGCCCGTGGCAAAGGAGCGGCTGGCCGCCAGCCTCGACAGGGCGCGCAAGCTGCTTACTCCGGAGGTGGCGCAGGACTCGGAGCAGACTTTGCGGAAGCTGCTGGCGGATGTGGGCATTCAGCCCGGCCTGAAGCGTGTGAGCGTGGAGGATTCAGGGCGCAACGTGCTGCTCAATCCGCGCGAGGTCGTGTTTTTCACGTACGAGAACCGCCGTGTCTATGCCGGGACCCGCAACGGGCAATACCCCTGCGCTTCTGACCTGACGCTGGACAAGCTGGAGGACCGGCTGGGCGGGTTCCCGTTTTTCCGTGCCAACCGTTCGCAGTTGGTCAACCTCGCGCTGGTCCGAACGTACGCCCCGTGGTTCAACGGCAAGTATGTCCTGACCATGAACGATCGGCAGGAAACCGAAATCACCGTCAGCAAGGCCCGCGTCAGGGACTTCAAGGACGCCATAGAGCTGTAGCCATGGATACGTTCGAGATAATTCTTGCCCTTGCCGAGCGGTTCGGCCTGATGGTGGGCGTGGTCTTTCTGGTCATGACCGTCACGCCCGTGCAGCGCATGGACTTCACCCGCGTGGAGTCGCGTTCCCGTACGCTCATGATCATGCTGCTCTTTGGTCTGTTCGGCATCCTCGGCACGTACACCGGCAACTCGGTCTTTCAGTCCGTTGCAAACCTGCGGGCCATGGTGGTCATTACCGGCGGCCTGTTCGGCGGGCCGGTTGTGGGGCTCGGGGCCGGGGTCATCGCCGGAGCGCACCGCATTCTCATGGACCTCTCGGGCTTCAGTGCGTGGCCCTGCGGCATTGCCACCGCGCTTGAAGGGCTGGCCGCCGGGCTGGTGGGCATGTGGCTGCGCGACAGGGCCATGAACTGGCGTATTGCCGCGTCCCTCGCCATTGCGGGCGAGGCCGTGCACATGGGCCTTATTCTCATTCTTTCCCGCCCCTTTGACGAGGCCGTGGAGCTGGTGCGGCTCATCGCGCCGCCCATGCTGCTGGTCAACAGCGTCGGGGCCGCGCTTTTTGTGGAGGTCATCAACATATTCTCCCGCGACAGGGAGCGCCGCGAGTCCCTGCACGCCCAGCTCATCCTCGATATTGCCAACATGTCCGTGAGCTACCTGCGCTCGGGACTGAGCAGGCAGTCTGCCGAGCAACCGCCGAGATCATCCACCACCGCGTGGGCGTGGCGGCTGTGGCCATCACCGACGCAAAGAACGTGCTGGCCCATGTCGGGGCCGGGGCGGACCACCATCTGGCCGGGCGAGAAATCCGCACCAGCGCCACCCGCGAGGTGCTCCGCACGGGCAGGGCGGTCTTCCTGCACAGCGCCGAGGCCATCGGCTGCAACCATGACGACTGCCCCATGACCTCGGGCGTCATCGTGCCGCTCATGAAAAACGATGAGATCATCGGCACCCTCAAGTTTTACGGCAGCGCGAAGACCCCGCTCAACGGCACGCTCTTCGAGGTGGCCAAGGGGCTCGGCAATCTTTTTTCAACCCAGCTTGAGCTTGAGGACATTCAGATCAACGAGCAGATGCTCGCCCATGCCGAGATCCGTCGTCTTCAGGCCCAGATCAACCCGCATTTTCTGTTCAACTCCCTGAACACCATCACCTCGTTCTGCCGCTCCAACGCGGAAAAAGCCCGCGAACTGCTGATGGACCTCTCGCTGTATATGCGCCGGAATCTCGACCTCAGCCGGGGCTTCATCCCTCTGAGCGAGGAGATGGAACAGGTGCGCTCCTATCTGGCCATTGAAAAGGCCCGGTTCGGCGGCCGCATCGTGGTGGACATGGACATCGACGAGGAGTGTGGTGCGTGGCCCATACCGCCGCTTATCATCCAGCCTCTGGTGGAGAACTCCATCCGCCATGGCCTGTTGGCGCGCAAGCGGGGTGGGCATGTGCGCCTCAGCGCGGTGCGCGAGGACGACTGCCTTGCCGTGACCGTGGCCGATGACGGGGTGGGCATGGACGAGAAGACCCTTGAAAAAGTGCTCTCCAGAGAGTGCGTGGGGTCGCGGCATGACGGCATCGGCATGCGCAACTGCCTGAGTCGCCTAGAGCACATCTACGGCCCGCAATACAGCCCGGAGATTCGCAGCGCCCCGGGCGAGGGGACGAGCATCCTGCTGCGTATTCCCGACCGTTCCTGATCCGCTGGATCATTCGATCCGTTCATTCAGACGCCGGAAAAGACGCTTCAGCCGGAAAGCGTGGAAATGCGCGGCCCGGTTCCTCTAAGAGGGTTTGACCGCACAGCGGAAAAGCTTTTTTGGAGGATTATCGTGTCATTTTTCTTCGGTTGTATCGCGCTGCTCATCGCAGGCTACTTTGTCTACGGAAAGGTCGTGGACCGGATTTTCGCCCCGGACGGAAACCGCGTCACCCCGGCCATCTCGATGCAGGACGGCATCGACTACATGCCCATGCCCAAATGGAAGCTGATCTTCATTCAGGTTCTGGACATCGCGGGCATCGGCCCCATCTTCGGCCCCATCCTCGGCGCACTCTACGGCCCGGCAGCCATGGTCTGGATCGTGGTGGGCTGCATCTTCGCCGGTGCCGTGCACGACTACTTCAGCGGCATGCTCTCCCTGCGCAACAAGGGCGCGTCCATCCCCGAAGTGGTGGGCGAGTACCTCGGCATGTCCGCGCGGCAGGTCATGCGCGTCTTCTCCTTCGTGCTGCTGATGCTGGTGGGCGTGGTCTTTGTGCTCAGCCCGGCCAAGCTGCTCAACGACCTTACCGGCGTGAGCACCGGCCTGCTGGTCGCCGCCATCTTCGGCTACTATTTCCTCGCCACCATCCTGCCCATCGACAAGATCATCGGTCGCATCTACCCGCTGCTCGGCGCACTGCTGCTGACCATGACCGTCAGCCTGCTCATCGCCCTGCTGGCCGGAGGCTATGAGCTGCTGCCCAACGTCGACGTCATGGCCAACGTACACCCCGGCGACAAGCCGCTGTGGCCGCTGCTGTTCATCACGCTCTCCTGCGGGGCCATCTCCGGCTTCCACTCCACGCAGTCACCCCTCATGGCCCGCTGCGTGACCGATGAGCGTCAGGGCCGCTCCGTGTTCTACGGCGCCATGATTATCGAAGGCATCATCGGCCTGATCTGGTGTACCCTCGGCCTGTCCTTCTACAATTCGCCCGAGGCGCTGGCCGCGGTGGTTTCCGCAGGCAGCCCCGCAGCGGTGGTGGCCGAAGTTTCTCACACTCTGCTCGGCAGCGTGGGCGGCGCATTGGCCATTGCAGCCGTTATCGTTCTGCCCATCACCAGCGGCGACACCGCGTTCCGCTCCACCCGCCTCATCGTTGCCGAGACCTTCAAGGTCAAGCAGGAGGGCGTTGCAAAGCGTCTCGCCATCGCCGTGCCGCTCTTCGTGATCGGCTACGTCATCTCCACGCAGGACTTCTCCACCATCTGGCGCTACTTCGGTTTTGCCAACCAGTGCCTGAGCTCCATGGTGCTCTGGACCGCAGCCGTCTATCTCGCGCAGCGCGCCAAGCTGCACTGGATCGCCTCGGTCCCCGCGACCTTCATGACCGCCGTGTGCGTGACCTTCATCGTCAACGCCAAGATCGGCTTCAACATGAGCTATGACGTGGCGGTCATCGCTGGCATCGTCGGCGCGGCCATCGCCTTCGGCGTCTTCATGGTCAAGTTCGTCATTGGCAGAAAGCCCGTGGCCGAGGCTTCCGCATAGTCCGGCTGAATAGCATATAAGACCCCTCTCCCTCGAAAAATGGCCCGCTCCACATGGAGCGGGCCATTTGCCGTTTGCGAAAGATGACGTTCTAGAGTGTCTTGAACCAGTCGGCCAGAACGGTGAGTATGGGGACGAGCGCCAGCGACGGAAGCAGGTTTGCCAGCCGGATTTCCTTGATTTCCAGAAGGATGATGCCGATTCCGGCAATGAGCAGGCCCCCGGTTGCCGAAAGCTGGTCGATCAGTTGCGGCGAGAGGAAGTCCTGCAGGAAGCTGGAGCCGATGGTGATGGTGCCTGATAAATGAGGACCGGAATGGCCGAGAACAGCACCCCGGTGCCGAAGGACGAGGCCAGCGCCACGCTGGCGAAGCCGTCGAGGATGGACTTGGTATAGAGGATGGTGGGGTTGTTTCGGATGCCTTCCTCGATGGAGCCGACAATGGCCATGGCCCCGATGCAGAAGATGAGCGAGGCGGTGATGAGGCCTTCGGTGAACTTGGGATTGGACGAGCCGATGACCTGTTTCAGGCGGTTGCCGAGGCGTTCGAACAGGGTATCGAGCCGGATGAGTTCGCCGATGATGCCGCCAAGCAGGATGCTGAAGAGGACCACGAGGATGTCTTGCGCCTTGAAGGCCATCTTGAAACCGATGAGCAGCACGCAGAGGCCGAGACCCTGAAAGACGATGGTCCGGATTCTCTCGGGGAACCTGCTGTGGAGCATGCATCCGATGAGCGAGCCTGCGATGATTGCTGCGGCATTGACGAGCGAACCGGTCGGGATCATTGCGGTATCCTGTGGTTAACGGTGACGGGGCAAAAACGGTAGTCCCGGCACCGGTCCGGAGTCAAGCCCGAGAGTCCCGATACCCCCGCACCTTTTTGTACGCCTTAACAGACAATTATTGACAGTCATGCCCTCTCTTGCCTATGAATACCCACTTCCCGTGCCGGGGTGGCGGAATTGGTAGACGCAGCGGACTCAAAATCCGCCGGGCTTCGGCCCTTGAGAGTTCGAGTCTCTCCCTCGGTACCAGAGATAATATAAGCGCTATGGCTGACAGGCCGTAGCGCTTTTATTATTACAGCCTGATAGGATGAGCTTTTGCATCCACTTTGACCTTTTTGGGTCAAAGTGGTGGGTCAAAACCTTCATGAGTGTGATAACATGACCAAAGTTGCTCAAAAGACTTCTCCAAGGAAAAGACAGCCAAAGGCCTTCCTACCTTTACTAAAAAATGGGTGTTCTGTTTTCGACATGCCTTTGCGGAAAGCTTAAGACTAAGACTACGAAGACCAGAGATTCGGATAAGTTTACGAACCGCATACAGATGCACTGCGAGCTATTTGGCAATAAGGCTTTCCGTGCGTCTCAAAGAGTTAGTGGAAAATGCTTCAATGAATTACGTTGAGATTCGAGCAAGAATGAATCAACTGTTGATGGCTTTGCTTGAGCCGGATGACAGAGATTCTTCCGTTTGAAAAAAAGTCCAAGGTGCTGGTGTGTGCCTCTCGCCTAGTGGTGTCACCAATCTATACTCCAAGAATGTCCAGTCTTGGCTGTTAACCCCCAAAATGCTTCCTTGGATTGCCAAGCATTGTATCCTTCATCTAGTGGCCACTGGAATTTCCTCATTCGTCGTTCGGAAGATCTAATCCGGCCTAGTTAAATGGTTCATCCAAAATTGAAATGCTGTGCATTGCGTTGGAATGCATAGAAAAAAACTTAAATGTTATTCGGGGAATGTGCGGGGATGAATCCTGACCGTGTGCTACTGGATCTGTACCTCATGAATTGTTGCGGTACTGATTCAAAGAAAGGGCGCTTTTTAAGATCTTTTGCCAAAAAAAAAGGTATACTGATACAGTACTAATATTAACCGCCATCGTTGGGGAGAACCCATGGAAGACTTGACTGATATCAGCGTTTTTGAGCAAGAATTTCTCGGATATATGAAGGAAAAAAAGCATATCCTCATGATGTATGAGGATATTGAAGACTATAGATATGTTGCCGCAAGGTTCATCGCTGATGGTCTTTCATCAAATGATTGTTGCATTATGGCGACTGATGCGTATTCCCATGAACTTGTACTTCAGGACTTGAAAGAACTCGGTTTGTCGCCTCAGAATAACATCGATGATGGCAGTCTTTTGCTAATAGATGTTACACAGCATTATTCCACAGGTGATGGATTCATTCCGAATGAAACTATGGAGGGTTGGATAAAGTTCACTAATTCTGCTGTTGTAAAGGGGTACGAAAATGTACGAGCAGTAGGCGAAGCAACGTTTTGCCTTGGTGGGAATGGCCTCGAAGACAAAATTGTTTACTATGAAAACATTATCAACGGAAAACTGTTTCCAGACCATCCTTTTATGTCATTGTGTGTTTACGACAAGAACAGATACTCAGAAAAAGTCCTAAGAGCTGCTGTCCAGTCTCATCCCATGATGGTTTATGGGAAAAAAATATTTAAAAACAATATATATTTTGTGCCTCCGGATGTGTATTTTTCAAAGCCCCAGAAAGGCGGCGAGTTGGATTTGTGGCTTGCTAATGTTGAGGTAAGCAATTCAATTCATCAGCAAGCAATTCAGAGTGAAGAAAAGCTTCAGCAAGCCCTAGAGGCAACAAATGATGGTATCTGGGAGTATGACCTTGTTACCGGTGAGTTCGATTGTTCCGACAGATGGGCAACCATGCTTGGGTTTACCAAAGATGAGGTCCCTTCATTCGGCTGTTTTTGTAACCACAATATTCATCCTGAGGACCGGAAACTGTTTGATGACTCATTCAGTTCTTATTTGAACGGTACAAGCGGTAAGTATGAAGCTGAATTAAGGCTTAAAGCCAAAGACGGTTCTTACAGGTGGATTTACACAAGGGGTAAAGTCGTTCTGCGTGATGCAGAAGGAAAGCCAATTAAGGTGGTTGGTGCTCATACAGATATCACCGAAAAGAAAAATGCTGAGAAAAGGCTTGAAGAAAGCGAACAGATGTTTCGCATGTTGTTCGACGATGCACCAATGCCATATCAATCATTGGATGCTCACGGTAACTTCATTACGGTAAACAAAGTATTTTGTGACACTCTAGGATATGAACCTACGGAATTGATAGGGAAAAACTTCTCTGAGTTTCTACATCCTGATTGGAAAGAGCATTTTCAAGAGAACTTTCCCAGATTCAAAGCAGTGGGTGAGGTGCTTGGTGTAGAGTTTGAAATGAGAAAGAAGGATGGTGACTTTGTTCTTGTCTCATTTACAGGGAAGATTGGCAAAGAACCGGATGGCTCTTTTAGACAGACGCACTGTGTGTTCCGAGACATTTCGTCAGAAAGAGCTTACCAAGAGGGACTCATCAAAGCCAAGGAAGAAGCTGAGCTGGCTAACCATGCCAAGTCCATGTTTCTTGCCAATATGAGCCATGAGTTAAGAACACCTCTTAATGGCATTATGGGAATGCACCAACTTCTCAAAACAACAGATTTGAACGAAGAGCAGGAAGGGTATGTTTCTTTAGCAATCGATTCAGCTAAGCGATTGACAAACCTTCTAGGTGATATTTTAGATTTGACAAAAATCGAGGCAGGAAAGCTCAATATCATTGAAAAGTCTTTCGAGCTAAGCGAGACTTTCGAACTGGCTGAACAATTATTCGGTCCTGTTTGTAGACAAAAAGGTGTGAATATTTCTTTTAACATTCACTCTTCACTTTCTCAGAAATTGATTGGCGATCAGACCAGAGTTCAACAAATTCTGAACAACCTGATTGGAAATGCGGTCAAATTTACCGAGTCGGGCTCAATCCGGTGTGAAGCGTCCCCACTTCCTCACAAGGGAAAAAATATTCAAAGAATTCTATTCTCTGTATCCGACACAGGTATAGGGATTGATGAGACGAAACTAGACCAACTCTTTGAACCATTCACACAAGCAGATGAAGGGTACAAGCGAGCTTATCAGGGAGCCGGTCTTGGTTTGTCTATTGTGCGTCAACTCGTTACCTTAATGGGGGGCAGCGTCGCAGTAGTAAGTGAACTTGGAAAGGGAACCGAGTTTCATTTTTGCCTACCATTTACGATTGATGAGGATGAAAGTGTAGCCACTCAGAAACGAGCTTCCGAGTTTTGCCACGAGCCATGCCCTCATTCCATTCTTGTTGCTGAAGATGAAATGGTGAACAGAACCGCCCTGCAAACAATTCTTAAGAAAGCAGGGTATAAGGTAACCTCTGTGGAGAATGGTGCGGAGGCGTTAAAGGAGCTGAGCAAGAGTCCTTACGACCTTGTCTTGATGGATATACAAATGCCCATAATGGATGGAGTTGAAGCCGCTGAGGCTATTCGATCTGGCAAGGCTGGCAAACGTAATTCTTTGATACCAATAGTAGCCCTTACGGCTTTCGCCATGTCTGGGGACAAAGAGAGCTTCCTAAATGCTGGCATGAATGGTTACTTGGCGAAACCTGTCGAAGTAGATGAATTGAACTTGATTGTCTCTGAAGCTCTTAAAATAAATCAATAAAAATCATTTTACAGACACTTTGTTCCGGCCGGTACGCTTGGCGTTGTAAAGAGCTTCGTCGGCTCTTTTGATCATAGCCTCTAATGATTCGCCCTGCCTAAGGGATGCGAGCCCGAGGCTGGCTGTGTGATGCACTTCGCCATCGTCATAATGTGTGGGATGGGCTTCAATTGCTATCCTGAGTCGTTCGGCCCCTTTCAGCGCATCCATTTCGCTTGTCTCCGGCATCAGTACGATAAATTCTTCCCCACCATATCGGCCCAAAATATCGGTCTCGCGTGTCGTCATGACCATCACTTTGGAGAGATGTCGCAGCACCAAGTCCCCGACATCATGTCCGTATGTGTCGTTGACATTTTTGAAGTGGTCAAGGTCAAGCATCAGAACAGAGATGTCATGATCGTAACGCAAGGTTCGTGCATATTCCTTTTCTCCAACCTCATTGAAATACCTTCGGTTAAACAAACCTGTAAGGGGGTCTTTTCGGGCCATTTCAAGCAGCTTGCGTTTGTTCTCGTTGCGCTCTGTAATGTCGCGTAATGTGCCAACAGCGTACCAACGGCCACCCACATTAAACGCCGAGACGGTTCGCTCAACCGGGAAGATACGACCGTTTTTGTGTCGGGCTTCAAACTCCATGATGCTTCCCACCACAGGCCCTTCACCCGTTTCGGAAAAATGCTTTATCCCTTTATGGGCTTCGTCCGCATCTTGGGGCGGAGCAATGAGGTCATGCAGTTCTCGCCCTATGACTTCCCCTGAAAGCCAGCCGAACATGTCCTCGGCGCCTGACTCCAGAAGGAAATCAGGCCGTGGTCATCAATCATTATGAGTGCGTCGTGGGAGGCTTCACTCATCCCGGTGATGAGAGCTTCACGTCTTTCAAGAGCCTGTTCCGCCATTTTCTGTGGCGTTACATCAAGAGTCATGCCCACAGCTCTTGACGGTGCTTTTTCTCCATCGTGCTCAAAGACCCTACCAACATCCTGAACCCAAGCCACCTCTCCATCTTTTTTGATAATTCTGTGTTCACTTCTAAATATAGGTGTCAGCCCTTTTAGGTGAGCTCTGAGAACGCCCCCCACAGCTTCAACGTCCTCGGGATGTATGACAGCCTCCCATGAGGCTACCTTGTTTTCGAGTTCATCGGGTTCGTAGCCTGTAATATCGTACCAGCGATCATTGAAGAAAGTTTCTCCTGTAAGCACATTCCAGTCCCATAAACCCATTTCAGCACCGTCTATGGCAAGATCCAGTCTTTTTTTATTTTCTTCGAGCTGACGCTGGGTGTTCATGAGGTCTGAAATATCGGCAATCATACCTATGAATTTATCCGGTTGTCCGTGCTCATTTCGCACACACTTAACGTCAATTCTCGCGTGAAAAGTCGTACCATCCTTACGGACATATCGTTTGTCGAGTTGATAACCGTCGCGCTTTCCGGACAGTACGGACTCAAAAAGCCGTATATCCTCTTCAAGGTCGTCCGGGTGAGTAAGGTCTGCCCATGTTTTGGTGAGCATTTCTTCCCGGGTATAACCGAGCATCTCACAGAGGCGCTGGTTCACAAGCAACCAGCCTTTTTCTAGTGAGGTAAGGGTCATTCCCACTAGTCCAAGGTCAAAAAAGAGCCGCAGATGCTCTTTCTCATAAACTGAATTCAATTGTTTTCGTAGATCAGCGTTTTCCGTTTCAAGTTCTTTGATATGGGACAAAGCCTGATCAAGAGTATGAATGAAGTGGCTATTCATGAATAAACCTACCTTGATTTCGTCGAGCATTCGTTTACAAACTTAATTTGTACTCCTTTTAGATGTCAAAGAAAGATGCGTTTTTATAAATGGTTGCCTAAGCGAGAAGCCCTTGCTTGCGAAGCTCAGCTAGGGATATTAATAATAACAAGCCTGCCATTATGCACTTTCGGGGTGGGTCAAACCGGTGGGTCAAGAACCAATTTAAAAAAACAGACCTAAAGCGAAAGCTCATAAAAAACATTAACTTAGCAGGGCTTTGTTCTTGAGGGAAAGCTGAGTCTCTCCCTCGGTACCAGAGATAATATAAGCGCTATGGCTGACAGGCCGTAGCGCTTTTTTGTGTCCGGGGGGCGTAAGTAAGTGTTTTAGCCGTTGAGTTGCCACAGACTGGTGGCAAGCATCAGGGCAAAAGTGGTCCAGAGCGCGTAGGGAATCTGGAGCCAGGCAGCGAGGGTCGAGTGGCTGCGGAATGCGAGGATGGTCAGGATCACCAGCGGGAGCAGAGTTGCCGTGACGAGCATGCCGAGAAAGGTGCTCTTCAGGCCGAACATGAGCGGTGTGAATGAGAGGTTCACCGCCAGTTGGGTCGCATGAAACGTAATGGCAGCGGTGCGCGTCCGCTTTGGGGACTGAAGGATCAGGCCGAGGGAGATGCCCATCAGGGCGTAAAGAGCTGTCCAGACGACCGGGAAGGCCCAGTTGGGCGGATAGAACGCGGGTTTGACCAGTTGTTCGACCCAAGGGCCGGGCGGAAAGAATGCGCCCGCCATGGAACCGGCCAGAACGTGTGCGAGTGCGAGGCCCGTGAGCAGAGCAACGCCTTTTGATTTACGCCTGTGTCGTGAATCCATCAGCGTACATGTTTTTTGATGATGGCGTCGATTTCACCGTTCTGCTTCATTTGCGCAATGGTCTTATTGAACCGGGGAAGTATTCGGGCAAAGGGCGAGCGCTTGCCGACCATAAGGTGGAACTCCATGGCGTCGAGTACGACCTCGGTTTCCTCGAGGTCTTTGCCTACGCCGGTTTTTCGGATGTGCTTCCAAGCGGAGTAGGGCCATTCAATGGCCAGATCGCCCCGCTGGTTGGCAAGCATGGTCCAGACGTTCTCAAGGTATGGCGTTTCATACGTCTTGATGCCCTTGTCCTGTATGTGCGTCCTGTTCCACCCGTTGCCGATGTACGTGATGACGGACAGATCGTTTTTCAGGATGTCGTTTATCGTCTGCATTTTTCGGATTACTGCGATTTTCGGGTGCCCTTTGTAGGTGAAAACCTTCATTTCCTTGGTATAAAATGGATCCTCGTGCGTGACGCAGTACTGTAACCGCTCTTTGGTAGGCACGGTTATCATGGCGTCCGCATCGCCGTGGGCGACGTTCTGCTGACAGCGTTTCCATGGACACTGCTTCCATGTGGCGCTTACGCCGATACGGGCCAGTGCTGTCATGACGATGTCGTGGAAGAATCCTGTCATCTCGCCGTGCTCGTTTCGCGAGAAAAATGGGTCGTATTCCGGAAATGCGATTCGCATCGGCGGACCAGCCGCCAACGAAACAGTCGTCAGCGCCGCCAGCAGAAGGGCGGTCGCCAGCATGGTGCTCAATACGCATGCAGGTGTGTGAATGGTCGATTTCATGGCTTCAGCTTCTCTATTTCATACTATCAGGATGCTCATTTTTTCCAGATGCCTTCATATCTGTGCCCCCGTTTTCAGGCGCAGTCCGGCGCGGCACAGTTCATTTCGCCAATTACGCCCACAAAAGAGAACCGTCTCCGTTGCCGAGGACGGCGTTGCTTACGGTTGGGCACTATCATAGCAAAGGCTGTATGTGATTGGATTATTATAAACGGTCGCGTCTCATGTGCTCACTCGTCCAGCCCCGGCTTCTTGCGGGTCTTCTTGGTGTTGCCCCGCTGTTTCTTTGTGGCAAGCCTGCGTTTTATGGAGTTTTTTGTGGGCCGGGTCGGTCGGCGTCGTTTCGGCTTGACGAGGGCGTGCCTGAGCATCTCCGCGAAACGCCGGATGACGATGTCCCGGTTGCGGGTGCGGCTGCGTTCGCTGTCGCAGGAGAGCTTGAGGGTTCCGTCGGCGCCGATGCGATTGGCGAGCTTGTGCCGAATGCGCTTTCGCATGGTTTCATTGAGCGAAGGCGAGCTTCGACGTCGAAAATGAGCGTGACCTTGGTGTCGGCCGTGTTTACATGCTGCCCGCCGGGGCCGGATGCGCGGGAAAAAGTGAACCGCAGCTCCGAAAGCGGGATATCGAGTCTGTCGTTTATTGTAATGGTCATGGTTTATCCATGCGTAACCTGCATTATGGCGTTTCGATCGTCAACGGTTCCTTTTGATGGTCTTTATCATGGAAACGGCTGGGAAAAAGGTGCATGATCGTTTCATTATCGGGGGAATAATGGAACTGACCCAACGACGAGTGTGGCTTCTGGGCGGAGTCGTCGCCGTGACAACCATGGCGGTGGCGATTATCGCCTTCGTGATTCTGTACAGGTTTTCCGTGTCGCAACAGCGGGAATGGTTGTGGCGGCTGGTGCAGAATCAGGCCGTCATGTTTCAGGAGATGTATCGCTCCAACAAGGGGTTCATCGGGACCGATGTGGCGCTTGACGCCACGTTAAGTCAGGTGGCTTTTTCCCAGTCCAAGATACAGAGCGACGCCGTGGAATTCACCATTGCACGGCGCGAAGGGCAGTCCGTGCGCTTTTTGGTTGTTGACGGTCGCCTTGTCCGTTCGAACGAGCAGGAGCTTTCCCGCATGCCGCTTGAGCTCAAACTGGCCGAACCCATGGTGCGAGCATTGATGGGGGAGCGCGGCGTGGTGGTTGGCAAGGACTATGCGGGCAATGAAGTCATGGCCGGATTCCGTCCGCTCATGATGGTGGATGACGTTGAGCTCGGCATTGTCGCCAAAACAGACCTGTCCATTGTGCGTGCGCCGCTCATGAAGGCAGGAGGCGTGGCGATTCTGTCCGGCTTTGCCGTCGGCCTGCTGGGGCTGTTTGCCTTTTTCCGCCTCGGCGAGCCGGTGCTTGAAGAGCTTCGGCGAAGCGAGGAGGGGTATCGGCGGCTGGTGCAGGGAAGCGGCAGCGTCATCGTGCGCATCAAGCCTGACGGGACCATCCTGTTCCTGAACCAGTTTGCCACGATATTCTTCCGTATTGATTCCGGTGAGGCCGTGGGCAGGAGCGTGTACGGCAATATTCTTCCCGACACGGATAAGGCGCGACAGGAGTTTCGCTCCATGCTTTCCCATCTCGCCACGAGCGGTTCGGCGAGCATGAGTCTTGAGATGGAGTGCCCCGACTGTCTGGACAACAGTTGGCTGGCCTGGACCTTCAGCCCGCTCCCGAACGAGGATGGCAAACTGGATGAGGTGCTGGCCGTTGGTAACGACATCAGTGCGATGAAGCGGGCCGAAGCGGCTCGAAAGGAAAGCGAGCAACGCTTCCGCAGCATCGCGGCCGCATCACCGGTGGGCATCCTGATTACCGACCTGCATGGCAATCCAGCCTATGCCAATGACCGCTTCCTCTCCATGGCCGGGTGTTCGCTCATCGAGTTGCTCGGGAGCGGCTGGACCCGTGTGGTGCATCCCGATGATCGCGCCAATGTGCGCAATGCGTGGATCGGGGGCGTTACCCAGAGCCGTGACACTCAGGTGGAGTTCCGGCTGGCGGCGGAGGGCAGGGGAGAGCGTTGGGTCGTTGGGCAGGCCGTAGCCATGCGGAATTCCGATGGCGAAATGGTCGGCATTGTGGCCACCCTCACCGACATCACGGCCACCAAGCGCGCCGAGGCCCGCAACCGTCGTCTGGCAGCGGCCGTGGAGCAGGCTGCGGAGACGGTCATCATCACGGATACCGAAGGTACCATCGAGTATGTCAATCCGGCTTTCGAGCGTGTGACCGGATATTCCGCCAAGGAGGTCGTGGGGCAGTCCCCAAGTGTCCTGCAAAGCGGCGAGCAGGATAAGGAATTTTACCGCGAGTTCTGGGAAACCATCCTTGCCGGGAATGTCTGGACCGGACATTTTCGCAATAAGCGCAAGGACGGCAAGGTGTACGATCAGGACACAACGGTTGGGCCGGTCAAGGACGAGCGCGGGAACATCGTGAACTTTGTTGCCGTGGCGCGCGACATCTCCGAACGGATCGAACTTGAAACGCAGTTGCGGCAGGCCCAGAAGCTGGAATCCATCGGCCAGCTCGCTGCCGGCATCGCCCACGAGATCAACACCCCGATCCAGTATGTGGGCGACAACCTTCGCTACCTGTCGGATGCGTTCGGCGACTTCCGAAAGGTGCTGGACGCTGCTGTGGGGAAGTTGGAGTCGCTTGATTCCGACAAGGCGCATCAGGCCCTTGAAACAGTCCGCCGCGTGGCCGGTGAAGTGGATCTGGAGTTCCTGTACGAGGAAATCCCTTCGGCCGTGAGCCAGTCCGTTGAGGGGGTGGAGCGCGTGGCCGAGATTGTGCGTTCGGTCAAGGAGTTCTCCCATCCTGGCGGGGACGAAATGCAGCCTCTCGACCTCAACGAGAATATTCGCAACACGGTCATGGTCACGCGAAACGAATGGAAGTATGTTGCTGAAATTGAGAAAGATTTTGACGAAAACCTGCCGCTTGTCCACGGTCTTGCCAGCGAGCTGAATCAGGTGGTGCTGAACATGATCATCAATGCGGCACATGCCATTGAGGAAAAGGGGCTGGATGCGGAAGAGGGGCGTATTGCAATCAGCACACGCAGCGAGGACGGTCATGTGGTCATGCAGGTCCGGGACAACGGCCGTGGTATGCCCGAAGAAGTGGCGCAGCGCGTGTTCGATCCATTTTTCACCACCAAGGATGTGGGACGCGGCACCGGGCAGGGGCTCGCCATCGCGCGAAACGTCATCGTGGTGCGCCACGGCGGTACCATCGACCTTGAAAGCACTCCCGGAGAAGGGACAACCTTCACGGTGCGCCTGCCGGTGCGCCGTCAGGAGGACATGTGAAAAGTCCCGTTCTGCTCGTCGATGATGAAGCCAACCTCCTGAAGGCCCTTGTGCGCGCCTTGCGACCGCTTGGGTGTGACGTGCATACCGAGACCGATCCCGTCAAAGCCCTCAAGCGGCTTGAATCCGAACAGTTCGCCGTGCTCGTGACCGACCTCAAGATGCCCGGCATGAACGGCATCGAGCTGCTGCGCCGGGCGCGGGCCCAGCAGCCGGACTGTATGCGCGTGTTGATGACCGGCTATGCCGATCTGCAGGCCGCTGTGGATGCGGTGAACAGCGGTGGGATATTTCGTTTTCTTGCAAAGCCATTTGAAGGCGATGACATCCGTGATGCCGTGCGGGAAGCGCTGCGGTACAGGGCTCTGCGTGAAAACGAGAAGGAGCTGGAAACCCTGCGGCGAACGCAGAAGGCCATGGAGGGCATGGTCCGGGCTTTCACTGATCTCGTGGAAACGCGCGACCCGTATACCTGCGGCCACCAATGGCGCGTGGCCCGGCTGGCTGTTGCCTTGGCTGGCGAGATGGGCATCAACGGCGAAGCGGCCAAAGGGCTGTACCTCGCCGCAATGGTTCATGACATCGGTAAGATAGGCGTTCCTTTCAGCATCCTCAACAAGCCCGGCAAGCTCACCGAAGCGGAGATGGCCATTATCCGCGAGCATCCGTCAAAAGGCGAACAGACCCTGCGGCACGTGGACTTTCCGTGGCCCATCGCCGACATCGTCGCGCAACACCATGAACGGCTGGACGGGTCCGGGTATCCTCTGGGGCTCTCGGGTCAAGCCATCTGTCAGGAGGCGCGCATAATCGCCGTGGCCGATACGGTGGACGCCATGGCCTTCCACCGGCCCTATCGCCCCGCGCTGGGGCTTGATGCCGCGCTGGAGACCGTGCAGGAAGGGCGCGGCACTCTCTATCAGTCTGACTGCGTGGATGCCTGTCATGCGCTCTTTCGTCACAAGGGGTATCGCCTTGAGCAGGACGATGCTGACCAGTCAGTCGAGCGTGCGCCGGAAGCGCTTGAGCCCCACGGCGAGGACGGCCAGTAGGAATAGCGCAACGGGCCAGACGTGGTGCAGCGCGTCCACCGGTCCGATCCCTTTGAGCAGGATGCCGCGCACCATTCGCAGGTAGTGGGTCAGCGGCAGCACCGATCCGATGGTCTGGGCCCAGACCGGCATCCCTCTGAACGGGAACATGAACCCCGAGAGCAGAAGCGACGGCAGGAAGAAGAATATGGAGAGCTGTACGGCCTGAAGCTGGTTCCGGGCCACGGTGGAGATGGTCACGCCAACGGTGAGGTTGGCGGCGATAAAGACCACCGAAAGCAAAAACACCAGCACGACACTGCCCTGAAACGGCACGCCGAACAGGAATTTGGCGGCCACCATTATCAGGGTCATCTGCACGTATCCCACAAAAATATACGGCACGATCTTGCCGAGCATGACCTCCAGCGGCCGGATGGGGGTGGTCAGCAGGTTTTCCATGGTGCCGCGCTCACGTTCCTTGGTGATTGCCAGCGAGGTTATCATGACCAGCGTCAGGGTCAGGATGACGCCCATGAGGCCCGGCACGATATTGTATTGTGTCTTGATTTCGGGGTTGTAGTTGCGGTGGATGCGAAGGTCCACAGGCGCGGGCTCTGGGATGAGGCTGCTGAATGCGCCCTGAAGGTCGCGTCGGATGGCCGAGGTGGTTATCTCCCGGAGGGCGGCGATGGCCCCGGCCGTGGCTGACGGGTCGGTGGCGTCCGCCTCGATGAGCAGCACCGGTTGCTCTCCGCGCATGAGCTTGCGTCCGAAGTTCTGGGGTATGGTCAGGACGAACTGCTCCTGCCCCAGCCGCAGGGCCTCGTCCGCCTCGGCGCGGCTTGTGAGCATGGTGTCCACGTCAAAGTAGCTGCTGGTCTGCATGGCCGCCACGATGGACCGGGAGTAGGGCGAGTGGTCGGCGTCGAGGATGGCGGTGGGCAGGTGTCGCGGGTCGGAGTTGATGGCGTAGCGAACAGGATGAGCTGGATCAGGGGAATGCCGATCATCATGGCGAAGGTCAGACGGTCGCGCCGCATCTGCACGAATTCCTTGGCGGTCATGGCCGCGAACCGGCTGAAGCTGAAAAGGTTCAGGCTCATGTCGTCTGGCTCCTGCGCATGAGGTCGATGAACACCTCCTCCAGCGAGGTCTCCACTTCCTCGGCCCTGTGCTCCGGTCCGATGGTGTCGCGAACGCTCCGGGCAAGCTGGTCGACATTTCGGCCGGAGACATGGAGGTCGTTGCCGAAGGCTGCGGCCTGCTCAACGCCGGGCAACGTCTTGAGCTTCTTTGAGATGGCGTGCAGCTCGGGGCCCGGATGCGCCATGTGGTCAGGGCGGAGCTTTCCACGATGTCGTGGACCGTGCCGCGCACCAACAGATCGCCGTAGGCGATGTAGGCCAGCCGGTGGCAGCGTTCGGCCTCGTCCATGTAGTGGGTGCTGATGAGCGCGGTGACGCCTTCTTCGGCTGCGAGGCGGTGGACCTCGTCCCAGAAGTCGCGCCGGGCGCCGGGGTCAACCCCTGCGGTGGGCTCGTCGAGCAGGAGCAGCTTTGGCTCGTGCAGGATGCACGCGCCAAGCGCCAGCCGTTGCTTCCAGCCACCGGACAGCCGCCCGCGAGAATCTTCTCGAAGCGGCCGAGGCCCATGGATTCCATCATGTGCTCCACCCGTGCGCGGCGGTTGCGGATGCCGTAGGCGCGGGCCGTGAATTCGAGATTTTCCCGTACCGTCAGGTCTTCGTAGAGGCTGAACTTCTGGGCCATGTAGCCCACGTGCGGCTTGATGCGGTCGCCTTCGGTGCGGATGTCGTAGCCGAGGCAGGTGCCTTGTCCCGCGTCGGGTTCCAGAAGGCCGCAGAGCATGCGGATGAAGGTGGTCTTGCCCGAGCCGTTAGGACCGAGAAAGCCGTAAATCTCGCCCCGGTTCACGTGCATGTCCACATCCTTGACCACCGTGCGGTCGCCAAAGGACTTGGTCACGCCCGAGACGTCGATGACCGCTTCGTCAGCCATTGCCATGCTCCGTATGCTTCGGGGGGATGACGTCCACGGGCTGTCCCGGATTGAGCCGCAGGGCGTCACCTGATTCGACTGGCGCAGCTCCACGCGAAAGACCAGCTTGTAGCGGGTGGAGCTGGAGTAGATGACCGGGGGCGTGTATTCGGCCTCGGGCGAAATGTAGGTGATGCGCGCCGGGATGGGGGCGGTTGCGCCGTCATAGGTCACGGTCACTTGCATGTCCGGGCGGAGCGTGCCCACCACGGGTTCGGGCACGAAGAAACGCACGATGCGGTTTTCGGGCGGCAGCAATGAGACCACGGGGTTTCCGGCCGGGACCCACTCTCCGGGCTGGCGGATGGTGTCGAACACCAACGCCTGTTCCGGGGCGGACTGGGCCTTCTGGTCAAAGGTCCAGCGGGCCTGCTCAAGCTTAGCGCTGGCCGCGCTGACGTTTGCCTCGGCGGCCTTCTGTTCGTCCTCGCGCGCGCCGAGGTTGGCGGTCTCGAGTTCGGCTCTGATCTGGGCCACCTGTTGGCGGGCGGTGCGGTAATCGGTCAGCGAGCGGTCGCGTTCTTCTTCGGAAATGGTGGATTCCTCAAAGAGCTTTTCCCTGCGCCTGTATTCGGCCTCGGCAAGCAACATGGCTGAGCGGGCCTTGCGGAGCCGGGCCTGAATCTCCGCCAACTCCGAGGGGCGTTTGCCTTTGGAAAGGTTGGTCAGTTCGTTTTCCGCACGGCGCAGGTTGTCCTCGGCCTCGGCGACCCCGGCCGCCTCGAAGCTGCGTTCCAGCGTGAAGAGCGGCGCGCCTTCAGGCACGGTCTGCCCGCGTGTGACCGAAAGGGTTTCGAGCTGGCCGCCTATGGGCGCGGCCACGTAGACGTATTCGCCCTCCACGTAGCCCTGCCATGTGGCTGGAGGCTCGGAACAGCCTGCGAGGATGACGATGAGGCCCAGCAGGGCGGCGATTCTGGTCATGCTGCGTCTCCTGCCTTGGCCGACTCCATAAAGAGCCGCCAGTTGCGTTCTATCTGGATGCGGAAGTCCAGTTCCCCGCCGGTGAGATGGCTGAGAAATATCGGGGGAAGGATGGTGCCAAGAAAGGCGAACATCAGGTCGTTGGAGGTCGCGTCGCTGCGGATAACCCCTGCGGCCTGCCCCTTTTCAATGATGTCGCGGACCATTTGCCGGAAACGACCGGAGGTGTTTTCCACGCCCTCCCTGTACTGCGGGGCTGAGCGGGTGATCTCCTCGGAAAACATGAGGCTGAGGATGCCGGGGCGGGCGTGGAGCATCTCTCCCTGTGCTTTTGCGAGCCTTCGCAGCGCGTCCAGCGGGTCGGTTGCACCGGCCAGCGCGGTTGCCACGTTGCCCTCGATGAGCTTTCGCATGTGCGCGAGCACCGCGAAGACGAGGTCTTCCTTGCTCCCGAAATGGCGGTAGAGCGCCGAAGGCACCACGCCCATCTCTTCGGCCACGCCCGTGAGCGTGACTGCGGAAAGGCCGTTCTCGGCCAGCTTCAGGGCTGCTTCGGCGGCCTGCTCCCGCCGTTCCTCGCTCGACATTCTCTTGGCCACAATGGTCCTCCATTTTGTGAATGTGATTTCACTTTCACATAATGCCGCATAAGGCGTCAACCCCCTCCAAGGTGCGGAGAACGATTCTAGTCCACGTCGACGAAGTAGCTGATGCGGGTTCTGGGGCTGAGGTAGTCGAAGATTTCCTGCGGCAGATGGGAGAGCCTGATGCTCTTTTCCACCTTGAGGTCCGGTTCATCTGCCAGCTCAACGATGAGCGCCTCCTTGCGGGGCACTTCGGAGTCGTAGAGCACCACGCTCGGGCGCAGCTGGTTGGTCGGGTTGACGGACATGACCATGCCGATGGCGCCGTTGGTGAGCTGTACCACGGTGCCGGGCGGGTACACGCCGAGGCTGCGGATGAACAGGGCCAGGAATTCCGGGTCGTACAGAGCCTTTTGCTGGCCGAACATATAGGAGAGGGCGAGGTACGGGGTCAGGGAGTCGTCCGGGTCGGGCTGGTTGCAGAGGTTGTCGTAGGCGTTGGCGATGCAGACGATGCGCGACAGTCGGTCCACGCCGTCGCCCGACAGGCCGTTGGGGTAGCCGCTGCCGTCCATGTGTTCATGGTGCTGTTCCACCACGGTCACGGCGCTGAGCGGAAACTCCGGAACAGCCGTAAGGATGTCCACGCCAAAGGAGGGATGGCTCTCCAGCAGCTCGCGCTCGGACTTTGTCAGTTTCCCGCGTTTTCGCAGAAGTTTCTTTTCGATGCGGCTCTTGCCCACGTCATGAAAAAGCGCGCCCATCCCGAGCGTCTGCATTCTTGGTCCGTCCAGCCCCGCGCCCCGACCGACCATCATGGAGAGAATGGCCACGTTCAGGTCGTGGGAGTAAATGCGTTCGGCGGGTTCCAGCACGTTCATGAGGTGCAGGGTGGATTCCTGGTCGCGCAGGAAGCGGTCCGAGAGTTTTTCGACGAAAGCCATGCCCTCGATGACCGACTGCGAGTTGCCCCGGACGATGCCTTTCATGATGTTGGAGCAGTCCTTGAGCGAATCGGCGAAGCGTTCTTCGCATTCCGCGATGCGGCGTTTCTTTTCCTGCAGTCGCTTGGTGCGTTCTTTCTTGATGGACCAGAGGCGGTCCACGGCGGCTTCGGCATCGGACGATGTGGCGGGCGGGGCGGTTTCGGGCTGGTTCGGCGGTAGCGGCAGCACGTCGCTTTTTTCCGGCACGCAGATCAGCTCGTCGATCCCCAGCTTGCGGAGAACCGCTATCTGCTCTTCGTCCTTGACCTTGAAGCTGCTGAAAAGAAAGGGGTGGGAGAACCAGTTCGTCTTTTCAAGGCGAATGAAAACACCGGGACGCAATTGGTCCACGGAGATTCTGTATTCTGGAATGTTTACGTTCGCCATTTCCCCAACATACTTGAGGTGTCAGTACATTTCAAGGAAAACGATATGTTAAGCCGATGTAAGGGGCTATTATAAAGCGGTGTCGTTTCTGTTGCGCCTCTCCGGTTGAAAACCCTGTCAATAGTCTTTTTTTATCCGTTTTCGGTCGTTGGGCGGCGGTTTTCTTCCGGAAAGGAAAACCGGGGGTATACTGCCGGGCGGTGCGCGGAGCCTGCCCGCGTCCGGTCCCGGAGAGCGGTTTTCATACGGCAGGACAGGAGACGATCATGGCACGAAGCGTCATTGAAATCTGCAACAACGCGCTGCTCGATCTTGGCGAGGACCCCATAATGTCACTGGATGACGGCAGCAAGGGGGCACAGCTCTGCTCGCGCCGCTGGCCCGCCGTGCGCGACGC
>NZ_BBCB01000032.1 GCF_001311825.1 Salidesulfovibrio brasiliensis JCM 12178
GGTTCTGGGTTCTATTTCAAGGGTTCGGCAGCGTGAGGTTGCCGCATGGCCCGACAAGCAAGGCTACCGAGAAGCAAAACGTCCCCTCAAAGGCGGAACAGGCAGCGAAACCCCGACCCAAATCAAGCCCTCCCCAAAGCGAAACCCTAAGGGTGAGCGACAGCGCAGACGAAGAACGGCAGCGTTGTCTCCCGAGGCTTAGAGGCTCTTATGTGCTGCTTGCGTGGGCCCGGTTGTCTGTTCGCTGGCGAACCTTTTGACCGGGACAGCGAGCACTCTTAGAGCCTCTTGCCGAGTGGAGACCGGACACCGAACAAAAAGCGCAGTTTTTGCCTTCTTTTTTCTGCGCAAGCAAAAAAGAAGGTCGGCCCGCTTGTGGGCCGAAACCCACAACAAACCGGGTTCCGTTTCCCGTCCCTCCCACCTTCGGTGGGCCCCGCAATTAAAGAAACCACAACTCTCGAACAGCCCGAATCCTAATGATGAACTCACACTGACGCATAAAAACGGCAGGCCCGTTGAACAACGGGCCTGCCTATTTCTTGTATTCGTAGTCCAGTGCTAAAACTGTACGTTTTTAGCGGCTTCGAGGGTCTTTTCAAGGTCTTCGTCGCCGTGAACGAAGGAGGTGAAGGTGCACTCGAATCCTGCGGGAGCGAGGTAGACACCCTGCTTGTGCATCTGCTGCCAGAAGGCGGCGTAGACGTCGGCGTCGCTGGCTGCGGAGCCGCGCTGATCCACCACGGGTTCTTCGGTGAAATACATGGTGAAGGCCGAGGCGGTGTGCACGAGCTGGACGGGCTTGCCTTTGCTGCGGATGATGCCTGCCAGCTCTTCGGCAAAAGCGAGGGTGCGCTTTTCGAGCGCGTCGTAGTCGCACTCCTGAAGACGCTTGAGCGTGGCGAGTCCGGCGGCCATGGCCACGGGGTTACCGGAGAGGGTCCCGGCCTGAAACACGCCGCCGCAGGGGGCCATGTGATTCATGATCTCGGCCTTGCCGCCGTAGCAGCCCACCGGGAAACCGCCGCCGATGATCTTGCCGAGCGTGGTCAGATCCGGCTCGATGTTGTAACGCTTCTGGGCACCGCCGATGTCAAAACGGAAGCCGGTGATGACTTCGTCAAGGATGAGCAGCGCGCCGTATTGTGTGCACAGGCGCGAAGGCCCTCGAGGAAGCCGGGCTGCGGGAGCACGAGGCCCATGTTTCCGGCTGCCGGCTCCACGATGACGCAGGCGATGTCGTCACCGCTTTCCTTGAAATGATTCTCCACGGCGTCGAGGTCGTTGTAGTGGGCCAGCAGGGTATGCTTGACGATGTCCTCGGGTACGCCGGGGGTGCCGGGCACCGTGGCGGCGGCGGAGCCTGCGGCGGCGAGGAAGGAGTCGTTGTGGCCGTGGTAGTTGCCGATGAATTTGACCACCTTGCTACGACCGGTGTAGCCGCGCGCGAGGCGCAGAGCGGACATGGTGGCTTCCGTTCCGGAAGAGACCATGCGCATCATCTCCATGGACGGCATGAGCTTGGAAATCTCTTCTGCCAGCAGCACCTCGCCTTCGCAGGGCGCGCCGTAGCTGGAGCCGAGGTCAACGGCCTTGTGGGCGGCCTCGGTCACAACGGGGTCGCAGTGCCCGAGAATCTGGGGGCCCCAGCTCAGCACGTAGTCGATGTACTGGCGGCCTTCCACGTCCCAGACGTATGCGCCCTTGGCGCGTTCGATGAAGACGGGTTCGCTTTTGACGTAGCGGCATGCGCGCAACGGACTGTTGACGCCGCCGGGCATGAGGGTCTGTGCCTTGGCGTAGAGTGTCTTGGAATCCATCATTATTCCTTGTCGAATTTGAAATAGACCATGGAGGTCTTCTTGAGTTCCTTGAGGCTCTTGAGGGTGCAGTGATCGGTGATGCCGGTGTCCTGCTCGAGCTCTTTCACGGTTTCATCGGTGTCGCCCGGTTTCTTGCCGTGAATCATGGTGTAGAAGTTGTACTGCCATTCCGGGTAGGTGCGCCGGACGTAGCAATGGCTGATGGCCGGGCAGGAGGCGAGGCGCTCCCCGATCTCGTCCACCCGCTCCTCGGGCACCTTCCACGCGACCATGGCGTTATGGCCGTATCCAGCCTTCTGGTGCCTGAGCGTGGCCCCGAAACGGCGGATCACACCGCGCGCCTTGAGGGTCTTCAAAAGGTTGATGACCTCGGTCTCGTCGGCACCGGCAGCCTCGGCAATGGCCTTGAACGGCTCGGGACCGTCCGGGATGTCGCCCCCGGCCAGTGCGAGAATCCTTTCCTCTTTTTCGGTGAATTGCATAGCCATGCGGACCGTCTTACCCCCTCGTCCGCGCGGTTGCAAGTTGCCAGTTCACGGCAATGGTGTAGAGTGGACGGCATGAATGATCCCAGAGCATACAAAGTACGTGACGGTCACGGCGGAAACGGGCCGGTGGCCTGCTGGATGCACCGCGAACACCGCGCCCGAGACAACCACGCCCTGCTCTTTGCGCAGGAGCTGGCCCTTGAACGCGGCGTGCCGCTTGTGGTGCTTTATGGGCTGGCCCCGAAGTTCCTTGAGGCCGCGTCCCGGCAGTTCCTCTTTCTGGTCAAGGGGCTTCGCGAGACCGCCGCGACGCTGGAGGGGCTGAACATTCCTTTCCTGCTGCGCCTCGGCACGCCGGACGTTGTGGTGCCGGAAATGATACGCGAGCTGGATGTCTCCGCGCTGGTCATGGACTTCGACGTGCTGCGGCTCAAGCGGCAATGGATGAAGACCGTTGCCGACGCGGCTCAGGGCGAGGTATGGGAGGTGGATTCGCGCAACACGGTCCCCTGCCGCCTTGCCTCGGACAAGCGCGAATACGCTGCCCGGACTATTCGGCCGAAGATTCACAGGCTGCTTTCGGATTTTCTGGTTGAACCGCCGGACCTGAAAAAACATCCGCATACCCTGAAGAAACGTCCCGAGACTGCCAGCATGGACGAGGCCTTGAAGCATGTCGAGGCAGCTCCAGCACTTCCAGAGACCGCGTTCGTTCCCGGCGAAACCGCGGCGTGGGAACAGCTTGACTCGTTCATCCGGTCCGGTCTCGACGTCTATGGCGAAGGCCGAAACGTGCCCACCAACCCCGGTGTCTCGCGTCTCTCCCCCTACCTGCACTTCGGGCAGATATCCGCGCTGCGCGTGCTCCATGAGGTCACGGCGCGTGGAAAAAACAGGGACAGCGTGGCCGCATATGTGGAGCAACTGGTGGTGCGCCGCGAACTGTCCGACAACTTCTGCCTTTACGAGCCGGAGTACGACAGCCCCGGCTGCTTTGCCGACTGGGCCATAACAACCCTCGAAGAGCACCTCGGGGACGAGCGGCCCTACCTCTATTCGCTGGAAGAAATGGAACGAGGCAAGACGCACGACGACCTCTGGAACGCGGCCCAGATGGAGATGGTCCGCACCGGACACATGCACAACTACATGCGGATGTACTGGGCCAAGAAGATACTGGAGTGGACGGAACACTACGAGGAGGCCATGCAGCGGGCCATATTCCTCAACGACCGCTACCAGCTCGACGGCCGGGACGCCAACGGCTACACGGGCGTGGCGTGGTCCATCGGCGGCGTGCACGACCGCGCATGGGGCGAACGGGCCATCTTCGGCAAGATCCGCTTCATGAGCTACAACGGCGCAAAATCCAAATTCAGGATACAGGAGTACATCGATGCCCAGCTTCGACCTTCGCTCATCTAGGAAGACGGTTCTGGCCCTGCTTCTGGTCGCCACGTTTCTTATCGGCTGCGGACCAAAAAAGTGCCCAGCCGACGCTGGTCCCGGACGGCCTGACCTATCAGCAGGCTCTCGACGACTGGGGAACCCCGGTGGCGCGCACCTCGCTCGGCAACGGGCCAATCTGCGTCTGGAAGGCGAAACACCGGACCTCCGGCGAGCCGGGTCATCTCATGGTGGCCTTTGATCGCAAGGGAGCGGTGCGCGAAGCATGGTTCAGGCCCGGCCCGCTTGACGAGGACATGGACGCGGCCACGCTTTACGAGTCGTTTGGTCGCTGAAGCTTGCGGCGGACCTCGCCGAGCCGGTTCTGTGCGGAAAGGTTGCCCGGATTGATGGAGAGCGCGGCCTCGTAATACGGCTTTGCCCGGTCCGGGCTCCCGGCGTGCAGGAAGACGTTGCCCACGTTCAGGGCCACGGAATCGCTTCGCTCATGCAGGGCAGGTTCCAGCTCAAGGGCCTTGCGCATGGCGGCCAGCGCCTCGGCCCGGCGGTTGCCGTCGTGCCATGCCAGCGCCTGATTGTAATAAAGACCGGGATCGTCCGGGGCTATCTGCATGGCCCGCGCGTATTCGTCCACGGCCTCCTGCCAGCGCCCCTGCCTGCGCAGGGAAATGCCCAAACGGTTGAAGGTGACAAGGTCGTTTCTGTCCAGCCGGTCACCGCGCGCATCAAGCGAACGGCGGAGATATTTGGTGGCCATCTCCGGGGCGCCCTTCTCCACGGACCCGGCGATGCGCGAGGCAAATACCGAAAGAAGAGAAGGCTGCTCCCGGCCGACGATCTCCAGACAACTGTCAAAGTACTGCTCTGCGCGCTCCAGTTCGTCCTTGCGAAAGTAGACCTCGCCGATCTCCTTTTTCCGTTCAGGGTTTAGCGGGCTGATGAAGTCGAGCTTTTTCAGGTACTGAAGAACCTCGTCATCATCGAATCCACGGAAGGCCTCCACCAGCCGCCTGAGCGGTTCGATGTACAATTCGGCCTCGTTATGGGCCTCAAGGTATGCTTCCACCGCCTTTGCCCGGTCACCGCGGGCAAGATGCACGTCACCGGCCAGCATCAGCCCTGCCGGGCTGCCGGGCTTGATGGAGAGGATGTCCCGGGCGGCCTGCTCCGCCGCATCCAGTTCGCCCTTGACCAAGTGTTCCTTCCCGCTGCCGACCAGCTCCCTGAGCCTGTCATTCGGCCGGATGGCCCCGGCCATCTTTTCCACGAAATTGTTGATGGACGCAGGCTTGACCACCACCCCGACCACTCCCAGCTCGTGCAGGTACGCCAGCTTGTCCGAGGCGATTTCGCCCGTGAGCAGCAGGATCTTCACATCGGGGTGCAGTTTGGAGAGCGTGAAGATGTAGTCGGTCGCCGAAACGCCGTTGATTTCCTGCTCCACAAAGGCCATGACCGGATATTTTTTTTCGGAGAAGGAGGCGATGGTATCGAGGGCTGTTCTACGGCTGGCAGTGGCCACCAGACAGTCCCGCTGCGTGCCGACCACCTTGTGCACGGCGGCGCGCAGGGTTCGCTGGACCACCTTGTCGTCCGACAAGGCGACCACCATACCCTCAAGATTACTGAAGTAATCCACGAGCACGTTCAGGCTGACCTGACTCATGCCTTCCCCCGGTCAGAGTTAACGGGCCGCGAGCCCGCACCGCCTACTCGCCGAGCATCTTATTGAGCGCTTCCAGCTTCTTGACCGCCTTGCCCTTGGGATTGACCGCAGCAGCCTCCACAAAGTATGGCTTGGCGTCATCATACCGGCGCAACTCAACGAATATGTTGCCGATATTCAGGCAGACTCCTTCCTTGCCCTTGTAGAAGTCCGGGTTGAGCTCAATGGCCTTTTCCATGGCCTCGATGGCCTTCCCGCGCTGACCGCCATCGTGATAGGCAAGCCCCATGTTATAGTAGAGCCCTTCATCGGTGGGAGCCACCAGCAGTGCGCGCTTGTAGTTCTCGATGGCTTCCTTCCACTTGCCCTGACTTCTGAGCGCGATGCCGAGGCGGTTGAAGGTGCCGATGTCGTCTGCGGTGAGGTTGTCGGCCTTGGTGTCCAGAACCTTGGTCAGATATTTCTCGGCCATGCGCGGAGATGACTCCGCAACCGCCATGGATACGCGGTTGGCGACACCGGCCACAAGGCTCATGGCCTCCTTGGTGGCAGTCTCGATGGCCTGATCGAAATACTTCTCCGCCCTCTCCATTTCATCACGCTCAACATGCACGGTGCCGATCTCGCACTTGCGCTCGGTATTGAGCGGGCTCAGCTTGTCGAGCTTCTTGAGGTAGCCGAGGTATTTTTCCTGATCGTGCCCCCTGTAGAAGTCGGCGAGCTTCTTGATGGGCTCCAGATACAGCCGCGACCCCTCGTGCGCCTCCATGTAGGCCTCAAGGGCCTTGTCGCGCTTGTTGAGGTCCAGATAGACGTCGCCCTTGAGCATGAGCGCGGCCGGACTGCCGGGCTTGATCTTCAGGATGCGTTCGCAGATGGCCACCGCGTCCTTGTGATTGCCCTGATCCAGCAGCATCTTGCCGGTATGCATCAGCTCCGAGAGCTTGCCCTGCGGCTTGATGGTGAAGGCCATCTTCTCGATGATGTTGTTCATGGACGCGGGCTTGGAGATGACGTTGTTCACGCCTATCTCGTAAAAATACGCGATGTTTTCGCGCCGCGTCTCACCCACGAGGACGATGACGCGGATGTCCGGGTACATATTCTTGAGGGCGAGGATGAAATCCGTGCTCGGCTTGCCCTGCACGATGCGCTCGACAAAGACGATCACAGGCATCTTGCGCTCCATGAGCGCCTTGATGGCCTTGGCGGCAGGGCCCGTGTTCTGCACGTGATACAGGCAGTCCCGGCGCGAGCCGATGGTCTTCATGATCGTGGACCGCAGCGTCTTGAAGAAGAGCACGTCCTCGGTAAGCAGGACGATGTTCCCGCTCGTCTTTTCAAAGTAGTCGTATACTATCGCGTCGTAGCGCTTGTCAGCCATGCATTATTCTCCTTTGGCTGCCGAGGCGACGTCCCACACGTCACCGGGCTCGGGCACAAAGGCCCGAAACCCGGATTCGGCAAGCTTGATATTGATCGCTCTCGAATCCCTGCGCGCGACCCGCCGTCCCAAGTGGACCAGCGCCAGAGCTTTCGGCTCCGCAATGCGGGCCATTTCAAGAGCGGCTTCCACGGTCCCGTGACCGATTGTCTGTCCATGTAGTGCGTAGGCCTCCTGAACCAGAAGGTCGCACCCGCGGGCAAGCTCCGTCGTTGCGACGTGGGCCTGCCGTCTCCCGAATAGAATACGCTTCCGTGAGAAGAGTCCAACCGTATGGCCTGATTCCTTAACGAATGCTCGCCAACGGCGCAACGCACTGAGAATCCTCCGAGCTCGGCAGACTCTCCTGACTCAAGCTCACGAAAAACGAGTCGAAAATTCAGCTTGTCCAACAGGCCGGGATAGGCGGTTTCGGCGAGAGCTTTCACTCTGTGCCCGACCTCCCGCTGCCCTGCGACAGTGAGCGGTTTATCCCGCCCTTCTTCATGCATTCTGGCAAGCAGCCACGGCAGACCGAACCAGTGGTCGCCGTGGAAGTGGCTGATCCATACCGCATCGAGACGGACAGGGTGCGGCATGCAGCGCCACAACTGGGGCGCTGCCGTGAACCCGCAATCGAGCATGACGGAACCCGAGCCATCGAAAACCAGAAGCGATGTGTTGGGAAGCTCCTCGTCAAAAGCTTCGCCGACACCCAGAAACGTGCATTTCATAACGAAGTATGTCCCGTACCCAGAGTATTCCACCCAAGTGTACGCGACTGAACCCACTTCGTCACTGAAGAGAATGTTATTATTTTCTATTGGTAGGAAATTTTCAAGCCGGGAAGCAGCACATCAAAGGGCAGCGTCACGCCGAAGAGCTTCTGCATCAGGGGTTCCTCGACCACAGGCCCGCTCTCCATGGGCACCGGACCTTCGAGACCGGCGAGGCGCTTGAGGTCCTCGATGGCGTTCCTGCGGCTGCCGAGAGCGTCCACCAGCCCGTAGGCCAGCGCCTGCCGCCCGGTGACGGCCCTGCCGTCGGCGACAGCCTCCACCTGCTCCCGCTTCATGCCTCGGGCAGAGGCCACGTCGGTCACGAACTGATCGTGCAGGTCCTCGATAACGCTCATGAGCTGCATGCGCTGCCCGTCGGTGAGCGTTTCCAGCGGGCTGCCGGAAGCCTTGAAGGGGCCGGTTGTCAGCACCTCGGGCGTGATGCCGAGCTTTTCCAGCGCATCCCGAACGGTCACGAACTCGACCTTTACGCCGATGCTCGCGGTGAGCGTTCCGGGGTTGGCGAAAATCTTGGTGCAGGGTGCGGCCGCGTAGTATCCGCCGCTGGCCGCCACTGTGGAGAACGAGGCGACCACGGGCTTCTTGGCCGCGAGGTTCTTGACCGCCTCGTAGATTTCCTGGGAAGGGGCGACCGCGCCGCCGGGCGAGTTGACCCGGAGCAGGACGCCCTTGATGGAATCGTCGTCGGTGAGCTTGCGGATGTAGTCCACAATGCTTGCGGAATCCATTATCACGCCGTCCACGTGGACTTCGCCCAGCCGTTCGCTGGCGAATCCGCCGCTCTCCAGACCACGGAAAATGGCCATGGCCCCCGTGACGAGGGCCACGGCCATTATTATCAGTAGCACCCCAAACAGGAAGGGGTGACGCTGCGAGAATCGCAGTCGTTGTTCCATTCAGCCCTACTCTTCGGGTTCCCCGGAAGCTTCTTCGAGCTTTTCGCGCAGCAGGTCGCCAAGGGTGGGAGCAGCGGTTTCGGTGCTGCCACCGTAGGTCTTGCTGGAGGGCTTGCGGGGTTCCTCTTCGGTGGTCTGTTTGATGGAGAGGCCCAGACGACGCTCGTCGGCGGAGACGTGGATGACCTTCGCCTCGATGGAGTCGCCTTCCTTGAAGACTTCGGACGGGCTCTTGACCTTCTTGCGAGAGATCTCGGAGACGTGCACGAGGCCTTCGATGCCTTCTTCAACTTCAACGAACAGGCCGAAGTCGGTGATGTTGGTGACGGTACCGGTGACGGTCTGGCCGACGGGGTACTTGCCGGGCACCTGCGTCCACGGGTCTTCGGTGAGCTGCTTCACGCCGAGGGTGAACTTTTCGTTCTCCTTGTCCACGGTGAGGACCTTGGCCTGAACGGTGTCGCCGGACTTGTAGACTTCCGAGGGATGACGGATCTTCTTGGTCCAGGAGATATCGGACACGTGAATGAGGCCGTCGATGCCTTCCTCGATGCCGATGAACACGCCGAATTCGGTGATGTTCTTGATGGAGCCTTCGAGGACGGTTCCTTCGGGGTACTTCTCGGCAACCACATCCCACGGGTTGGGGTTGACCTGCTTCATGCCCAGGGAGATGCGCTTCTTGTCCTGGTCCACGCCGAGAACGATGACGTTCACTTCGTCGCCGGCCTTCACCATCTGGGAGGGGTGACGCAGCTTGCGGGTCCAGCTCATCTCGGAGATGTGCACGAGACCTTCCACGCCGGATTCCAGTTCCACGAACGCGCCGTAGTCGGCGAGGTTGGTGACCACGCCCACGTGCTTGCCGCCTTCGGGGTACTTTTCGGCGATGTTTTCCCACGGGTCGGGGACGAGCTGCTTCAGACCGAGGGAGACCTTCTGGCCTTCCTTGTCGAAGTTGAGAATCTTCAGTTCGAGATCGTCGCCGAGCTGGACCATTTCCTTGGGATGCTTGATGCGCTTCCAGGACATGTCCGTGATGTGCAGCAGGCCGTCGAGGCCGCCGAGGTCGATGAACACGCCGTATTCGGTGATGTTCTTGACCTTGCCTTCCACGATCTGGCCTTCTTCCAGAGTGCCGAGCAGCTTGTCGCGCTGTTCCGCACGCTGTTCTTCAAGCAGCACGCGGCGGGAAACGATGACGTTGCTGCGGCGGCGGTTGATCTTGAGAATCTTGAAGTCGTAGCTCTGATTGACAAGGGCGTCCATGTCCGGGACCGGACGGAGATCGACGTGGGAGCCGGGCAGGAATGCCTCGACGCCGCCCAGATCGACGGTGTAACCACCCTTGATGCGACGGACGATGCGGCCGGGGACCACGCCGTCCTGCTCCTGGAGTTCCTCCAGCTTATCAAAAAGCTGCATCCGCTTGGCGCGTTCACGCGAAAGGTGGATGGAGCCTTCACCTTCGTCTTTGTTCACCACGAAGACGTCGACCTTGTCACCGACAGCAACGGTCATGTTACCTTCGGCGTCCATGAACTCGGCAGACGGAATCTGACCTTCGGACTTGAAGTTCACGTCGACGAGCACGTGGTCATTGTCAACCTTGACGACTTCACCGTTTACGATGGTGCCTTCGTCAAGTTCCCCGAAATCGGAATTGAGATAATCCTCGAGGGCGGCCTCGAAGTTCATTTCCATGTCCATTTCGTTTTCAGGGGTTTCGATTTCAGTGTTCTTTTCCATTGTTTCCTCCAACAACAGCCTCGGACGAATTTCGCATATATTTTTTTGGCAGCGGGTTCTTTGTCGTCGTAACTTCCGGTCCGAGGTGCCGGGTCCGTTTCGCCAAAGTGGGCCGCACAGGCCGGCCAGCTGCCTTTATGCCTTTGTTCACCAAGCCTTTTCCTAGCAGGAAGGCTCGTGAGAGTTCTCTCCCTTAACGAAAATTGCCTCCACTGTAAACCGCTTTCGGTATCGGCAAGGCGAAAGAATCACGCCGTGCGGGGGAGTAGTATGACGATGCGGGCCGCCCCGGTTTTTCCGAAGCGGCCCGCACGGCAGAGTCGTTTTTTCTGGATCGCGCCTTATCCGCGGCAGTTGTGCTTCAGGCTGTCGCCCTCCACGATAAAGGCCACGCTTTCGGCTATGTTGGTCGCCAGGTCCGCGATGCGCTCAAGGTGGCGGGCCGCGATGATTGCGTGCACGCCGCGCTCAACGATGCGGGACTCGGTGACCATGTCGTTGATGAACTCCTTGAGGAGCTGGATGGTCAGGCGGTCAGCCTCGTCGTCGGTGCGGCAGACCTGCTCGGCCAGACGGACATCGCCGTCCACAAACGCGCGCAGGGAGTCGGCCAGCATGGCCTTGGAGGTTTCCGAAAGCTTCTCCATCTTGGAGTTGAAGGGAAGCGGCGGACGGGAACTCAGGAACATGGCCCGGTGCGAGAGGTTCACGGCCTCGTCGCCCAGCCGTTCGAGGTTCACGGTGATGCGCATGGACCCGACGATGGTCCGCAGGTCCACGGCCATGGGCTGGTCCAGCGCAAGCAGTTCGAGGTTGAAGGCGTCTATCTCGTCTTCAAGATCGTTAATGGCGCTGTCGCCCTTGATGATCTCTTCGGCAAGGTCGGCGTCACCTTCCAGGAAGGCCTTCACGGATTTATGCACCGCAGATTCGGCCAGCGCCGCCATGCGGAGAACCATGAGTTTGAGTTCTTCCAGCTTTCGTGTGAAGTGGGCTCTTTGTTCCATAATCGCTCTCCCGGTGATGACTTAGCCGAAACGGCCGGTGATATAGTCTTCAGTCTGCTTGTTCTTGGGCTTGGTGAACATCTGCTTGGTGCTGTCCACCTCGATGAGCCTGCCCATGTAGAAGAACGCGGTCTTGTCCGAGACGCGCGCGGCCTGCTGCATGCTGTGCGTGACGATGATGATGGTGAAGTTCTTCTTCAGTTCGTGAATGAGGTCCTCGATCTTCTGCGTGGCGATGGGGTCGAGTGCGGAGGCGGGCTCGTCCATGAGCAGGACTTCCGGCTCAACGGCCAGCGCTCGGGCGATGCACAGGCGCTGCTGCTGTCCGCCGGAGAGGCCCAGCGCCGAGGTGTTCAGGCGATCCTTGACTTCGTCCCAAAGGGCCGCGCCCTTGAGGCTCTCCTCAACGCGCTCCTCAAGAAGCGCCTTGTCCTTCAGCCCGTTGACGCGCAGGCCGTAGGCCACGTTCTCGAAAACGGTCTTCGGAAACGGGTTCGGCTTCTGAAACACCATGCCGATGCGGCGGCGCAGGGAGACGACGTCGAGCCCCTGCGCGTAAATGTTTTCCCCGTCAAGCGTCATCCGCCCGTCCACGCGGGTACCGGCGATGAGGTCGTTCATGCGGTTGATGCAGCGCAGAAAGGTACTCTTGCCGCAGCCCGAAGGACCAATTAGCGCCGTAACCTTATTCGCTTCGAAGTCCATGGTGATGTCTTCGAGCGCCTTGAAATCGGAATAATAAAAATCCAGGTTTTCGGATGAAACCTTGATGTTGCCCATAATGTAACTCCCTTCGGGTGCTTTTCTGAACTCCGGAAAACCGGGAACTCAGTACGGCTAACGTCCACCAGTTACATCGGAATGGCCCGATTGTTACATTTCTGAAACGTTGGCCGCAATCCGCAAATCACTGCACCCGCACGGAGAGTTCGTCCTCGTCGTGGACGAACACCGGCCGCCCTTCCGGCATGGGGACGTCCTCGCGCAGGTGGATCACGAAACGCAGCTTGTCCGGGTGCGACCCGGCCACGACATACTTGATGGGGCCGCCGTCGGGACGGTGGACATTGTCCCCCTTGAGCCCCCAGGAGCCGGGCAGGTCGATGACAAACCGGGGAGGCGAGGAAAGCGTAAACCATTCGGGAGTGAAGTCGGACGGAACCCCAACAAGGTGCAGCGCAAAGCCGGAACCTTCGGCAGAGGCGGAAAATGCGCGGATCACGTTGGCAGGGGCGGTGTCGGCAGAGGTGGTTTCAGCAGATGCCGAAGCGGCAGTTTCAGTGGTGGCCGTATCTTCCTGCTCCTGCGTCAGGCTGCCTTCGGCGGCTTCATCGGACGCTTTTGCAGGACTGTCGCCCCCGGCGGGCGACTCCGCCCCCTGATCCGCAGCCTCGGTCATGTTGCCCTCTCCGGCGTCTTCCACGTCAAGGACATCATCCTGCGGTGCCACCACATGCGTATCCACCGGACGGCGAATCTCCACGGGACCTTCGTTCCCCGTGCCCGCGGTGGAGCCGAAAAGGGTCAGATAGGCGCCTGCGGCCACAACGGCCAGCAACAGGATGAGGGACAAACGACCAACACTACGCATAAACGTCTCCGATTAAATTCTCACGTTAGCTCATGGCACGGGCGAAAGCAAACGACTACAGATTTTCCCAGAAGCGGACAAGTCTGGCAGCACAGCGGCGGTCCGACCAGACACTCTCCATGAACCGCCTTCCGGCCCTGCCTGCGGCTTCGCAAAACGCGCGGTCGGAGGCCAGCTCGGCCAGACGCGCCTCAAGCTCCTCGCCGGTCCGGGCAACGAGCCACGGCAGTTCGTCGGTACCGGCGAACCCGGCAATGGTCCGTCGGTTCCAGTCGTCCAGCCCGGCAACGACCGCCAGCCCCTGCGACAGTCCCTCGAGGCTGCTCACCCCGTAATAGCCCTGCATGTGATCAAACAGCACGTGACAGCGACGCTTGCGGCGCAGACACTCGGCGTTCGGCACATCGTCGATCAGGTCCACTTCAAGGCCAAGCCCGCACAGGCGGAGCCGCTCGGCCACGGCAAGAAATTCGTCGGTGTTCTTCAGGTCCTTGCGCGTGGGAGAGTGGGCCACCCGGAGCGTCCCGTCCGTGCGGCGTTCCGGATCGGGCCTGAAAAGCGGCTCGTCCTGCGGCACCAGATTCGGCTGCCAGCGGGCCTCGGGCAGCAATTTCAGCAAATCGGGGGTGCTGACAAGCAAATTCTCCCGGCCAAGCTCGGCGTACTTTCGCCGGAAAGACTCCGGGTTGGAGCGAAAATCGTGATGCCCGTGATGGTGATGCACCACGGCCTTTCCCGCGAGATGGTCAGCAGGAAGATACGGCCCGAAGGCGGTGTGCTCATCCGCCGTCATGTGGAAATGCAGAATGTCGCTGGTCTCCAAAAGCTCACCGAGCTCCTGCACCCCTTCGTCATCAAGATCAGGGACGTGCAGGTCCTTTTCCCATGAATGGGTGTAGCGCGTTTCCAGCGTGACCAGACGACAGGAGTGATCGAAGTGACGGCTCACGGCACGGCAGAACTGGATGGCCGTGCCTGCAGGATCGTTTATGGCCAGCATGAGGATGTTCATCAGGCTTTCCCGCCACCTTCAAAGCGGACCTCCAGCCGGGCCATGTAGTCGCCCAGCCTGTCCACGAGCTTGCGCACCTGCTCCGAATCTCCGGCCTTGGCCGCCATCTCGATGCCCCGGCCGATCTCGGTGACCTCCGGCAGCCCGAAGGACGCCCCGGACCCCTTGGTGCGGTGGCCGATGAGTCCCGCCTCGTCCATATCGCCGCGCTCCACGGCCCGCTGCAGCGCCTCCTGCTCCCGCTCCCGGATTTCGAGGTAGCGAGGCAAAATGGGTTCGAGCCAGTCCTCGAGCGTTACGACGATGGGGCCTTGCGCGGGGATCATTCGGCTGGATTCATCTCCACTTTTTCCAGTTCTTCCTTGCGGTCCGCGCCCAGATCCAGCGTACCCAGCGCCTCGGGCAGCCGCATGGAGAAATCACGCATGGTGTCCACGCGGGCCACAAGCCCCTTGAAGGACACGTCCAGCACATGGCCGCCTGTGGTCCCGTCCTTGGAAAGAAAATGCCAATGGAACCCCGGCACGCTGACGCCCTTCATGTATCCGGGCGTCCAGATGCGACCAGCGTGCCCTCGGTGCTCGTCAACTTGACGATAACCTGCTCTTTCACCACTTCGGCCAGCGGCCTGTAGGGCGGGGTCTGGGCCGGAATGGCCCGGGTCTTGAGCATCTCGAAACGTCCATCAATGCGGATGGCGTGAAAAAAGTTGCCGGACGAGAGGTGCTTGCCGACCGCAGCGTTGAGCGCCTTGATATCGGGAATGTCGTCCAGCGAGGCGATGGAGTCTTCGCTGAAATCCGTGACCGCGGCAAACGGCACGAGAGCATTGTCCTTCAAAACAGTGGCCTCGCCGCCAGCCTTGACGTGGTAGGCCTTGCCGTCCAGCACGACAAGCTCGCCGTCCAGCCCGTTGAGGGTGCCGAGGCCGAAACCGCCGCGCTCCAGCAACTCTCCCACCGTGAGACGACCGTCGTACAGCCCGGCCAGCAGCGCATCGATTGTGGAGTACTGAAAGAGTTCCCCCGCCACCGCCGACGCCGCCATGAAGAGCGACAGGCAGAGCGCCAACACTATCCGTTTCATTTTCCCCCCGATATGAGACCGTTATTCCTGAAGCTGCCCGTTCAGCCGTTTCATCCAGACTTCGGCCGTATGCGTCATGAAATAGAGTTTTCGCCCCTGATTGCCGCCCACATCCATGGTGTCGACCTTCAGCCCCCAATCCTTGAGCACTTTCTTGGCCGCATCCACGTTGCGGCGTCCGACATTGTAGGTGCTGTAGCCCTCGGTGCGAACGGCAAGGCCCGACGCGCCGCCGAAAACCTTGACCGTGAGGTCCTGAAGCGGAACGCGCAGCTTGTTCATGCCCTGAAGCATGTTCGCGACGGCCGTGTCCACGAAACGGCAGACCTGCGGGTCGCGGCCGCCCCTATTGGACTCGTGGGAATCCGGCAGGAAGGCATGGCAGATGGCCCCGGTGCCGGTGGGCAGGTGGGTCATGGTAATGGCGACGCAGGAGCCGAGCACCGTGGTGACCATGGTGGGCTGAACCGCAAGAAAACAGTCGCCGGTCTGCAAGAAGACATTGGGGTAGTCATCGTGTTTTCGTTTCATCGCCTGTAGACCCGCTGCCGCCGGAACCCGGCGTGAAGAAGCTGTTGTGGAAATCGTACCTGAACAGAATGAATCACGGCACCCCTCAAGTCAACTGCCTGCGCCCTTTTTTGCTATCTGGCCGTCGATGCACTGCACCAGCGCAAGTGAGACGAGCGCCATGACCGCCGCGCCCGCGAATACCGCCCGGTAGTTTGCCAGCCAGGCCAGCCCGCCAAGTGCCGGGATGAACACCGCCGCAATGTGGTTGATGGTAAATCCCATGGCCATGCCCGAAGCGATGTCACCGGCGTCGGCGATCTTTTGGTAGAAGGTGCGGATGGCCATGGCAAAGTTGAAGAAGATGTTGTCCAGCACATAAAGCGCCCCGGCCACCCATGGGTTGTCGGTCAGCGCATAGGCGGTGAAGACGAGGAAGAGCGCGCCGTATTCGAGGCTCAGGACCTTGCGCTCGCCAAAGCGGTTTACAGCCTTGCCGATGAGCGGGTTCACCAGCCAGTTGATGATGTTGTTGAGCACGAAGAGCACGGTGATGCCGCGCACCGAGTAGTCGAACTTCTGGACCAGCAGGAACACGGCAAAGGCAACGAATATCTGCCGCCGCGCCCCGGAAAGAAAGGTCAGCGCGTAGAAAAGCCAATACCGTTTGCGAAGAAAGAGCTTCTTGCGCTGGGGCGCCACTTCCTTGTGGGTGGGGTCCTGCGTGAAAGCCCATATACCGGTGAGCACGGCCACGGCTCCGGCCGCCACGAACATGGCCTTGTAATCGGAAAAGCCTGCGGCCACGAAGATGGCCCCGCCCACCGCGATGTTGGTGAGCGCGGCAAAGCTCCTGAGCCTGCCCAGCACCAGCGGTGCCTCGGTGTGGCCGAAGTACTGCAGCGTCAGGGACTGGTTCATGGTCTCGAAGTAGTGAAACCCGAAGCTCATGACCAGCGTGGCGAAGATGATGCCGCCCACCGAGGGCATGAAGCCCGTCATGGCCACCCCGACGCCGAGGACGCCCACCGAGAGCGCGGCCAGCCGATGCTCGCGGATTATCAACAGCACGTAGACAGCCAACAGGGCCAGAAAGCCCGGCACTTCGCGAAGCGACTGGACCACGCCGATGTCGAGCCCGTCCAGTCCGCCCACCTCAACGGCGAAATTGTTCAGGAGCGTGCGCCAGCCCTGAAAAGCCACGTGCGCCCCGAGCGTCAGGACCAACAGAAATATGTACATTCGCTTGCTGCGATCGGAAATCATGAAGCCTCCCGGAAGTCGACGGAACATATGCCTTTCAACTCGCATTGATCAAGGGTAAACAGACTGCCGGAGGCTGAGCGCATGAAGAACAGAAATATGGTCGTGGTCAGCGCCTGCCTGCTGGGCGTGAACTGCCGCTACGACGGCGGCTCGCAGGAGCACCCCGAAGCCCTCGAACTGCTACGGGAAGGACGCGCGGTTCCGGTCTGCCCGGAGCAACTCGGCGGCCTGCCCACACCGAGGGACCCGGTGGAGATCGTGAACAGTGCCGTGGTTGACCGCGACGGCGTGGACCATAGCGGGGCCATCGAACGCGGCGCGCAGGAAGCTGTCCGCTTGGCAAAACTGGCGGGATGCACCTCGGCTCTGCTCCAGCCACGCTCCCCGTCCTGCGGCTGTGGCACGGTGTACGACGGCACGTTTTCCGGCAGGCTGATTTCCGGTGACGGATTGTTCACCCGCGCCCTGCGCGACAACGGCATTGCCCCGAGAGCCGCGGACCATGACGACTGATCTGCGCCCCCTGCCCATGACCGTGCGCGAGAACCCGCGCGCCAAACGGATCATCATGAAGCTGCTGCCCGGTGCCGGGCTGGAGGTGGTCACCCCGCGCGGGTTGCGCCGGGCGCTGGTCACGGACATGCTGGAGAGCAGGCGAGACTGGATCGCCCGCACCGCCACGGATATGGCCGCGCAGGGCCGCTCTCCGTGGCCCGAACCGCCAGCAGTTCCCGAAGAGGTTCGGTTTCCGGCCATCGACCGCACCCATCCGGTGCGCCACGTGATCCGGCCCGGCCGCGTCAGCCTGACGCAGAACGCGGGCAGCCTGATGCTGGCGGGCAACGACGAAGCCGCCCTGCTTGAACGCCTGCGGGATTTCGTGCGCACCACGGCGCGGGAAAGTCTTCCGGAACGACTGCGGACCATGAGCCGCGAGCTGAACCTGCCCTTTGAGTCCGTGACCATCCGCAGCCAGCGGCGACGCTGGGGCAGTTGCTCTTCGAGAGGTCGCATCAGCCTGAACTGCAAAACCCTGTTTCTCACCCCGGAGCTGGCCGAGCACCTCATGCTCCACGAACTCTGCCACCTCAAGCACCCGGATCACTCCCCGGCGTACTGGAAGCTGGTCGCACGCCACCAGCCCGACTTCAAACGGCTGGAGACCGACCTTCGAGACGCCATGCGCCTTGTTCCGGGCTGGATGGAAGCGACTCCGCACGGTTCGGCGGACCTTTTCTATACTTTCCGATGAGAGCGTCGGGCTAGGTCAGCCCGGCCTTGACGAGGACCTTGTCGAGCAGCTGCACAAGCCCTTCGTCGAACGCGCCGCGCATCCCCTTGATCCTGACCATGGCCTCGAAAGGCGTCAGCGCCTTGCGCCACGGCCTGATTCGCACGAACCCGTCGTAGACGTTGCACAGCGCGAGCACGCGGGCATAATAGGGGAGCATGTCGCCGCGCGCCTGCGAAGGATATCCCCGCCCGTTTTCCAGTTCGTGATGAAAAAGGATGCAGTGCAGCGCCTCCTGCGGCAGTGGCAGCATGGAGCAGACGCTGACCCCGAGAGCCGGGTGGGAATGCAACAGTCGGCGCTCGTCATCCTCAAGCGTGTCGGGATGGCGTTCAAAGATTTCCTGCGGCAGTTCCAGCTTGCCCATGTCGTGCAGGAGCGCGCCCACGGAACAGGCACCGAGCAGCTCGCGCCCTTTCATGCCGCTGGCGTTCAGCAGGCTGGTGGTCAGGACCATGACCCCGACCCCGTGCTCGTAAAGGTCCGAGCTTTCGGATACGAGCCGGGCTATCTCCCGGATGGCTTCGGGCTGGATGAAAAAGGACATGCTGTCGCGCAGCAGGGACTGAATGCGCTGAAAACGCACCGCACCGCCCGGATTCGGCAGGGATCGGTCAAAAGCCTCTCGCGCCGCGGCCGTGGTTGCCTCGCAAAAGAGTTCGGCCCGCACCTGACAGGGAATCCTCTCGTCTTCCAGAAATATGGAGATGTTTTCGCGAACATACTCGTTATAGGCGCTTCGCTCGCAGCCGCGCACATGCAGCCGCTCCACGCCCATGGAGGCAAGGCGTTCGCAGTGCGCTTCCGTCACGATCTCACCTTTGGCCGCGTACAGCACCATCTTGCCGCCCTGTTCCAGATAGATGGAGAACGGACCGGACAATGCGGGCTGCAACACCTGCGTCGGCACGGAAAACAGGCTCGCACCCTTTTCCCTGCTCTTGGCTCCCGCGCGCTGGCGAGTGGTCTGGCTGGTATTTCTGGTCATGCCGGGACATTCCCGAGGGACTGCGTGAAGGCGGCATGGATTGCGGAAATCGTCGGGGAGGTCCCGACGAAGGGCGTTTCGGCAACCCGGCTGTCTTCATGAGACCCGTGGCTTTCCGTCCCCGCCTCGCGGCGGGTTTGGCGTTTTCGAACGAGAAAGGCTTGTAAAATGGAAAGCCGGGATTGTAAAGGGGCACCCCTGCCCTGCTTTCCTGAAGAAAAGCGGCCTCCCGTTTCCGGGAGGCCGCGTGGTGTCTTAGGATTCCTTCAGCTTGTTGATGAGTTCGTTGAGCTCCACCGCCATGCGCGCCAGCTCGCCGATGGCCTGGCTTGACTGGCTCATGGCCCCGGCAGTGTCCTGCGAGATGCGGTTAACCTCGTCCATGGAGCGGCTGATCTGCTCGCTCGCAGCGGACTGCTCTTCCGAGGCAGTGGCGATGTTGCGGACCTGATCCGCTGTGTCGTCCACGATGGTCACGATCTCGCGCAGCGAACCGCCTGCCTGATCCGCAAGCGAGGTGCTGCGGTCAACGGCTTCGGCCGCACCGTCCATGCCCTGAATGCTGCTGCGGGTGCCTGTTGGATCTGCCCCACTGCGGTCTCCACGTCCTTGGTGGCGGACATGGTCTTTTCCGCGAGTTTGCGCACTTCATCGGCGACCACCGCAAAACCGCGTCCTGCCTCGCCCGCACGAGCGGCCTCAATGGCCGCGTTCAGTGCCAGCAGGTTGGTCTGGTCCGCGATGTCGGTGATTACGTTCATGATCTGGCCGATGCCCTCGGCACGCTCACCGAGACCGGAGAGCTGCTCCTTCATGGCGCTGGCCCGGCTGTCCACCTCGCCGATGGCCTCAACAAGGGCCGCCACGAGGTCCTGACCGTTCTGCGCCTGTTGGCGGGCACCGTCTGCGCTTTCGGACGCCATGGACGCGTTGCGGGCCACTTCAAGCACGGACGCGTTCATCTGCTCCATGGCCGTTGCGGCTTCGGAGGCCATGGAGCTCTGGGAATCCGCTCCTCGGCTGGCCTCTTCAACCTTGACGGAGAGCTGCTCCGAGGACGCGGTAACGCGTTCCACGATGCCTTCAAGGGCACTGGCGGCCTGCAGCATGCCGTCCCGCTTGGCGGACTCGGCCTTGGCGCGGGCTTCTTCAGCCTCCTGCATGGCCTCGCGGGCCTTGCGGGTCTGCTCTTCGGCCTCTTCGGTCTTGGTCTCGGCCTGAGCGATCATGTTCGCCAAACCGGTGACCATCTCGCGAAGCGACTCGGCCAGGGTCCCGATCTCGTCTTTCTGACGAATCTCGATCTCGGTCTTGAGGTCCCCGCTTGCCACCTTTTCGGCAGCTCCGGCGAGGCTTCTGAGCGGCTTGATGACGATGCGGCCCATGTACCAATTCAGACCGAACACCACGATGATGAGACAGACAAGAATGGACAGGCTCAGGCTGGTGAGCGTCCGGATGAGCGGTTCGATCAGTTCCGAGCTTTGAATCAGGCCCACGAACTTCCAGCCGAGCTTCGGCGAAGTATGCACGACAGCCTGATAGGACTTCCCGCCAAGCTCCACCTCAATCATTCCTTCATCGTGATTGAACAGGCGCTTGTAGGCCGCGACATCCAAGTCGGATACGTTCTTGAAATTGTTTTCCGCATTGCTCGGGTCTGCCAGAACCACGCCGTCGTCCTGCATCAGGACCACGTAGCCGGTCTTGCCGATGCGCACCGACTCGACCATGGCGGTCAGGTTGGCAAGAGAGATATCCATGGCCGCGACGCCGAGGATGGTACCGTTACGTTCCACCGCCCGTGCGACACTGACCATGGCGCTCCCGTCCGTGGATTCGTATGCCTTGGAAAGCGTGGGCTTGTCCGGCGTCTTGACCGCCGTCTTATACCACGGCCGCACGCGCGGGTCGTAGCCACCCGGCATGGTGGACCCCCGGCTCATGGCAAAGGCGCCCTGCCGGGTTCCGAAGTAGATATCCACATAATTCTCATGGGTCTCCTTCATGGTGGTGTAGAGGTCCATGAGCTCTTGTCCCAGCGGGTCATCGTCCCTTGCGGCCACCTTCACGTCACCTTCGGGCAGGTCCTTGTATCCCGTGGTGATGCTGTCGGCGTCAGCCAGCCGTTGGTCCTCGGCGATCATGTTGATATTTGACATGGCCTCCTCGATGAACAGACTCATGGTCTGGTCAACGTCTTCAAGCTGCCATGTGGTGTTCTTGAGAAAGTTTTCCTCTTTCTGCTGATACGAGTTCGTCGCCACAATGACGAACATCGCCGCACCGACAAGGAAAAGAGAGAGGACAAACCCCCAGATTATTTTCACTTTGATTGACATGTTCATTGGTCCCCCTTGAAATGAAATGGTCACACACTCTCCTTGTCACCCAATTACTACAATATCACACGCTTTCCATGCAGAAAAGAATTACTATTGCCTCCCGATTTGTTGCAATCCGCGCTGACAGGCGTACGCTGCCCCTCATGCGACACTTCATGGCCCCCGGCATACGGTACATGCTCGCAGGAACGGTCTGCTTCGGCATCGGGACGCTTTTCGTCAAGATGGCAGGCCAGACGCTGCCCACGCTCGAGGTGCTCTTCTCCAGAGCTGCCGTGGGCATTGCCTATTGCTTGATCCTGCTCCGGGGAACAGGCGTCCCGCCCCTTGGAAGGCGCAAGGGTCTGCTGCTGCTCAGAGGGCTGCTCGGATTCGCCGCACTGGCCTGCAATTTCTACTCATTCATCGAGCTTCCCCTTTCCGAAGCCACAGTCCTCCTCTTTCTGCATCCGATATTCGTGGCCGTCCTCGCAGCCGCGATCCTGCACGAACGTCTCGGCCTGCCCGGAGCCTTCAGTCTTGTAGCCGGCACCGCTGGCGTGCTGCTGGTCACCAAGCCAGCCTTTCTTTTCGGAACCCCCATGCCCCTGCCGCCTCTGGCCGTGGGCGTGGCCATTCTCGGGGCCATGTTCTCTGCCATGGCCATCATTACGGTGCGCGCCCTCGCCCAAACCGAAAACCCTCTCTCCGTTATTCTCTACCCGCCAATGGTCATCGGTGTTTTCGCTCCACTTGCCGACGGCTGGAACTGGGTTCTGCCCAGCGGGACGGAATGGCTCCTGCTGCTTGGTGTCGGGCTGACCATGAACGTCGGCCAGCATCTCATGACCAAAGGCTACCAGCTCGAACACGCGGCCCCGGCAGCGGCGGTGGGCTACGTGGAAGTGATTCTCGCCGTCTTGCTGGGCTGGATGGCATACGGACACGTCCCGGATGGTCTGACCATCGCCGGGTCGGCGCTCATCATGAGCGGCACCCTGACCGTGGCCGCGCGGTCGCGCAAGGCTCCGCCGCCGCATCCCGTGCCCTACCCGCCGAAACACGGCAGTCCATAACCGAAAAAGGCGATCCGACGCCCGTGCGTCGAACCGCCTTTCCCGAAAATGGATTGCGTATCTGCCGTTACCGAATGCCGACATTCATCAACACTCGTGGTAATCCTTGTTGATGTACAGGCAGAGGTCGAAAAGGTTGTTGACCATCTCGTCCACAACGTCCTCTTCCTTTTCCTGCACGCTGAGGGTCTTGTTGACTATTTTCGAAAACAACATGCCGATGAGCTGGTCATCGTAGACGGACCAGTACTTCTGACCCGACGGGAACTTTTTATCAAAACCGTAGTAGTACATCCTTGTCTCTGCCTCGGTTTTCCTGTTGGTGTTGTCATTCATATCGGCCCAAGAGAAAAAACACTTAAGGCGCAGGGTGGAATATTTCCGGCGTCCATGGCAAAGTCCCCGTGTGCCGTATGCCAACCTTGCAGAAACACGACGATTGATGTCGTATTGTTTCCGGCACGTCACAAGGCTGCAACTTTGTATGTGCTAGTCAGATGCGCAATCTAAACAAAGGAGTCCACCGTGGCTGATCGAAAGATTCTCGTTGTCGAGGACCACAAGGACACGCGAGAACTGCTTAAATACAACCTGACCCACAACGGGTTCGAGGTGGCCGCCGAATCCGACGGTGCCTCGGGGCTGGAGCGCGCCAAGACCTTTCAGCCCGACCTCATCCTGCTCGACCTGATGCTCCCCGGCATGGACGGCCTTGACGTCTGCCGCCGTGTGAAGCAGAGCTCCGAACTCTCGCATATCCCTGTCATCATGCTCACCGCAAAGGGAGAGGAAATAGACCGCATCGTCGGCCTTGAACTCGGTGCCGACGACTATGTGGTCAAGCCATTCTCTCCTCGCGAACTCATTTTGCGCATCAAGGCAATCATGCGCCGCAGTGCAGACAAGCCTTCCAAGACCCCCAACGTATGGGAACGCGATGGCTCAGCATCGATTTTGAAGCGCACCAGCTCACCGTTGACGGCGAACCGGCCATGCTCACGGCCACCGAATTCAAGCTGCTGACGGAACTGGTCACAGGCCGTGGCAAGGTCCAGACCCGCGACCACCTGCTGGACACTGTCTGGGACACGCATTTTGAAGGGTACTCCCGCACCGTGGACACTCATGTGCGCAGACTCCGCCAGAAGCTCGGGCCCTACGCCGAGTGGGTAGAGACCGTCCGTGGCGTGGGCTACCGCTTCCGCGCCTGATCCCCCACGAGCGCAATTACACCGACCCGCTACGACACGAATATACCACGCAAAAACGCCCCGGCCTGAGACAGGCCGGGCGTTTTGCGTTCAGTATCTTGAGCGCTAGTTGTCGCCAAGCGTAATCTGGAACGCCAGAGCGTAGAGGTGGTCGAAAAAATCGACATACTCGACAGGGATGTGCGGCGGAACCTGAATGCGTGCGGGCGCAAAGTTGATGATGCCGCGGATATTGGCTTCCACCAGATGGTTTGCAGCGCGCTGGGCGCGGTCCGACGGGGTGGTGATGATGCCGATCTCAAGGCCGAGCTCGGGAGCGCGCTCCTTGAGATGCGTGGGGCACACGATCTCCATGCCTGTGACTTCCTTCCCGATCTTGTCGGGGTCACAGTCGAAGGCGGCCTTGATGTCAAAACCCTGCGGGCGAAATCCTGATGCTTGAGCAGGGCTGTTCCAAGGTTGCCGACACCGATGAGCGCACAATTCCAGACCCGGTCGATGCCGAGGGATTCCTTGATTGAGGAAATCAGTTCGTGGACGTAGTACCCGACACCGCGCACGCCGAACTCTCCGAAATAGGCAAGGTCCTTGCGGATTTGAGAAGAGTTAACGGAACAGGCTTTGGCAAGTTTTTCCGAGGAGATAACCTCCACGCCATCGCGCAGCAGGTTTTCCAGAACCTGAATGTAGACAGCCAGTCTGCCGATGGTCGCCTTGGGGATGTGTTCGCTTTTCATTGTATCGACCGGATCACCCAATCATGTGAAATTTTTAACATGTTTGTGCCGAAAAAGGGAGGCCGAAGCCTCCCTTTATCATCAATACTGATTCGTAACCGCTTACATGAAGGGGTTAACGAAGAGGAGGATCAGGCAGACAACGAGGGCGTAAATAGCCAGGGATTCGATGAATGCGAGACCGAGGATCAGGGTGGTGGTCAGCTTGGAACCGGCTTCGGGGTTGCGAGCGGTACCTTCGACAGCACCCTTGAGGCCCATGCCCTGACCGATGCCGCAGAGACCGGCGGCCAGGCCCATGCCCAGAGCGGTAGCGTAAGCAACGGCGGAACCGAGAGCGGCGTCACCGGCAGCAAAAGCGGCGGTAGCAACGAGGGTCATGGCCACGGTGGCGAAAAGGGTTTTCAGAGCTTTCATGATAATTCCTCCAAAAGATTGTTATATGTTTGGTCAGATGACCGTTTCCCCAAAATTGAGTGTTCGATCCTAATGCGCGTGGTCCAGGGCGCCCTGCAGGTAGATCATGCTGAGCATGAAGAAGATGAACGCCTGAATGGTTTTCGCGAGGATGAACAGGAAGTACATGGGCAGGGTGCCGAACACCGGTGCCAGCATGAACAGCAGGACAAGCACGATTTCCTCACCGCGGATGTTGCCGAACAGACGCAGCGTGAGCGAAAGCGGGCGGGCGCAGTGGGAGATGAGTTCCAGAACCAGCATCAAGGGAGCAAGACCGGCCATCGGGCCCATGAAGTGCTTGATGTAACCGAAGCCCCATTTACGGATGCCCTGGAAGTTGTAGTACAGGAAGATGAACCCGGCCATGGCGATGTTGGTATTCAGGTTCGCCGTGGGCGCGTCACAGCCCGGAATCAGGCCGATGTAGTTCATGGTCAGGATGAACAGGAACAGCGTGATGAGCACCGGAAAGACCTTGCGGCCTTCTTCACCGATGTTGGAGACGACGAAGTCTTCCAGACCGCCGATGATCACCTCGAAAAGATTCTGCATGCCGCCGGGAACGAGCTGCAGACGACCGCGCACGATGAGCGCACTGACAAAGAGAATGAGCATGGCAAGCCAGGTGTACCAGACGTGCAGCTCAATAAACTCCAGGTGCAGAGCATTGCGCAGGATTTCCATGTACAAAAGGGGATGCGGGAGACCGCCACCAATTGCCATATCCTTATGCCTCCTTAGAAAAACTAGCCTTTAGTTCGCCCGAAATGCACCAGCCCCCAGGCGGTGATAGTCACTACCACCGTGGAAAGCCCCAGTACCAGACTCCAGACAGGAACCTGCCAGACCCCTATGAGCAGGTATAGTGCGATACCGCTCAGGATCAGCTTTCCATAGAATATCAAAAGCAGGGTGAGGACTGCTCCGCGTTGCACGTACACCAACCGCTGAACCACCCGGGCAAGTGCCCAGAAGTTGAATGTCGCCACTGCGGCTCCAGCCGCAAACGCAAGCGCCCACTCCGAGATGCGTCCCATTACCAGCAGCGCCAATGATGACGTGGTCGCCACCATCAGTTGACTTCGCATGAGCGCGCGTGCTTCCGGGTGCTCGAATCCCCTCTTCAGAAGAAATCGATCAAGCGCCCGCATCCGCATCGTCATCTCCGGATTCCCGCTTCTGCGAACTCTCTCGGCCACGTTCGTCCTCCCTCTGCAACTTCTGGAGATCCTGATACACCATCCTGAACCCGGATACGATTCCGAGAATCAGGAAGATCATGATCATCCAAGGCTTCACCGACCAACCGAACGTCTCGTCCAGCCAGTCCCCGAGGAAGTACCCCATGGCCAGTCCGACAAAGGTCGAGGATACGAGGTGAAGGCCCAGCACACCGGCCGTGCCGCCCACCTTCAGAAAATCCTGAAACCTGTCATTCTTAAAGAACATTGGTCTTGCCCGATCCTTTCTCCGCTTCCGGTGCGAACCGACCGGAAAACCCGGTTCGTGCAATCCTTCACAAGTTGGTGAGAACTACCACAAGCCCCACTTTCCCGTCAATGCGTTTTTCCGCGCCATCACAATCTTTTTCAATTCGTTCGCGACCCTGCGACATTACAGCAAAACAGGGAACATCGTTCGGGAAAAAATTCACGATATCCCGCGCCATGCTTGATTATTCTCGCATCTCGAAGTATTCAAGAGAATGTTTAGACTTTTCAGGAGGCATTATGCCCTATAGATTTGTATTGTTTCTCGTCCTCGCGGTGGCTCTTTGCGGATGCGCGCGCAAGCACATTCCTTCTTCGCCTCCGGGCCAGCCCGAGCCGGGCGTTGTGGAGGTGACCGTGGACGGCGACGCGCCGGAAGAGGCTGCCACGACGCCAAATCCCGAAGCAGAGCCGAACACCGAAGCGCACGCCGCCGCCCCTTCGGACGCCTCGGAGTTCACCGAAGCGGAACTCCCGGCCGAAGAGACGGCGGTCATGCAGGAAAAAGCCCCCGAAGCCGAAACGGTCCAGCGCATCGGCGAAGGGCTGGTGTTCGTTCAGGTCGGAGCGTTCGAAGACCCGGACAAGGCTCGTCGCATCCTGGCCGATCTCATGGCCGAGGGCTACTCTGGCTCACGCATGGTCAAGGACGGCCCCCTGCTCAAGGTGCAGGCCGGCGGGTTCTCTGACGAAGCGGCGGCCAGGGCAGCCAAGGACGGCTTCCTTGAGCAGTATCCGGGCAGCTTCATTACCCGTTAAGCTCGGCGCGGAATTTCCGGGAAAGCCGGAAGACCACGACCTTGCGCGGGGGTAGGGTGATCGTTTCGTTGGTCTGGGGATTGCGCCCCTTGCGCGCCTTCTTGGCGTACGCCTCGAACTTCCCGAAACCGCTGACCAGCAGGGCGTGGTCTTTCTTGATGGCCTGTTTCATGATGTCGAGAACGGTCTCGACGAGGTCCTTGATCTCGGCCCTGTTCTTGTCCGTGCGTTCGTAGATGTAATCCACGATGCCCGCTTTGGTGAGAGTCTGCCCGTTCATGGGGAGGCCTCCATTTCTGCAGGTTATTGGGTACGAGCGGCAATGGCCTCTGCCAGCCGCCGCATCTCCTCGGGGTCCTTGTAGGACTCCTGAGGCCACAGCTTCAGTCCGTCATTGTCGAAACGCGGGATCAGATGAAAGTGCACATGCGGCACCAGCTGCCCCGCTGCCTCGTAATTGTTCTGCATCACGTTGAGCCCGTCCGCGCCGGTCTCCGCCTTCACGGCGTCCGCCACGGCCTTGACTGCCTGCATGAGGTCGTTGCCAAGCTCGGCGGGCATCTCCCACAGCGTGGGATGATGCGCCTTGGGCAGCACCAGCGCGTGCCCGGCATTCACCGGAGCGATGTCCAGAAACCCTATCATGGTCTCGGACTCGTACACCTTGGCACAGGGGATTTCCCCGGCCACGATCTTGCAGAATAAGCATTCGCCAGCCATATGACTCCTTGTTCCCGACCACTGTCCGAACTATCGGACAAAATCGGCAGTTAATTAAGATGTTAACCGACAGTGGAACTTTTAGCAAGTCCGGTCGGCAACTTTTTGATGAATAATAATGTAGAATACGAGGGCCCACACTCCATACAACCCGTGCATGGGATGATCGGCACAGAGTGTTCGCGCTGTCCGGCAATCCGGCCCTAGTCGCCGGGAGTGTATTCGGGAACAAGCTTCGCCAAAATCTCGCGAATGGCTGCACGGTCATGGGCTGCGGACGCCTGACAAGGCGGTCCAGCATGTCCGTCAGCGACCCCGGAGGGATATGGCTGTCCGCGCCGAGCACCATGATCTTTTCGTGCTCGGTTCGTACGATGTCCTCGCCCTCGGTAATCAGCTCCTCATAGAGCTTCTCGCCCTCGCGCAACCCGGTGAACTCGATCGGCACGTCAACGCCCGGCTCTTTTCCGGAAAGCCGGATCAGGTCGCGGGCCATGTCCGCGATGCGTACGGGCTTGCCCATTTCGAGCACGAATATCTCACCGCCCTCACCTTTCTCGCCCATTCCCCCGGCCTGCAAAATGAGCTGCGCGGCCTCGGAGATGCTCATGAAATAGCGCGTCACATCCGGGTGCGTGACCGTGACCGGCCCGCCCTGCTCGATCTGGCGACGGAACAGCGGAACAACCGAGCCGCTGGAGCCGAGCACGTTGCCGAAGCGCACGGCCATGAACCGGGTGCCGTTGCCCTGATAGTGACGCATCAAGTGTTCGGTGACGCGCTTGGTCGCGCCCATCACGTTGGTGGGCCGCACCGCCTTGTCCGTTGAGACCACCACGAAACGGTCCACGCCGTGCTTCAGGGCCGCCTCCATGACCGTGCGGGAGCCGATCACGTTGTTGGTCACCGCCTGCCACGGGCAGCGCTCCAGCATGGGGACGTGCTTGTAGGCCGCCGCATGGAAGACAACTTCGGGGCGGTGCTCCGCGAAGACCCTGTCCATGAGCGGCGCGTCGGCGATGCTTCCGAGCACGGTTGCGTACGCGGTAAAGCCGTATTCGTGGCGCAGCTCCATCTCGATGGTGTGAAGGTTGTATTCGGAAGCGTCTACAAGAACCATCTTGGATGGCCTAAAGCGCACGATCTGACGTGTCAGCTCCGAGCCGATGCTCCCGCCGCAGCCGGTGACGAGGATCACCCGGTCCCGAAGGTAGGCGTTGATGCGGTCCGTCTCCAGATGCACCTCGCGGCGGCCGAGCAGGTCGCGGTAGTTGACCTCGCGCAGGCTGCCCACGCTGATCTTGCCGTCCACGATCTCGCTCATGGGCGGCAGCACCTTGTGCGGCAGCCCGGTGAGCTTGCACATGTCCACGATGCGGCGCATGCGCTCGGACGAGACGTTGTTGGACACGGTGATGAAGATTTCGTCGGGCTCGTATTCGTCCACCACCTCGGGCAGATCGTCCACTCTGCCGAGCACGGGCTTGCCGTGGATGGTGCGGTCCATCTTTGTGGAGTCGTCGTCAAGAAACCCGAGCACGATGCCGAGGGACGGGTTGGCCTGAATCTCCCGCAGGATACGCTCGCCGGAATCTCCGGCGCCGATGAGCAGGATGCGCCGCGGCTTGACCCTCGGCAGCCGCAGAGCCTCGCCCCGGGAATACAGAGCGCGGATGCCCAGCCGGAGAGCACTGGTCAGCACGAGCGTCAGTCCCCAGTCGAGCAGGAAGACGCTCCTCGGGTAGCCCTCGAAGTGGAACCCGAAGGCCGCCACGCCGACCACGATGCCGCTTTGCAGCACGGTGACGCGGATCAGCCGCCAGAAATCATCGAGGCTGGTGTAGCGCCACATGCCCCGGTACATGCCGAAAAAGAGAAAAATGAGCGCCTTGATGGGCACCGCGTACGCGGCCAGATGCAGCATGCGCCGCGCATACTCCGCCGGAATGTCGAAGTCGAAGCGCAGGGCGAAGGCAAAGATCACGGACAGGGCAAACAGGACCATGTCCGCCGCGATCATGACCCAGAAGTTCTTGTTCTGAAAATTGGCCGGACGCCTCATGCCATGCACCCCCTGACAGTCTCCGCAACCAAGGCAAGATCATCGTCACCCATGGCCGTGCCGGAAGGCAGGCAGAGCCCGCGCCGGAAGAGGTCTTCGCTGACCGCGCCGCCGAACATGCGCACGCCTTCAAAAAGCGGCTGCATGTGCATGGGCTTCCAGACAGGACGCGATTCGATGTTGTGCTCCTCAAGGGCCAGCCGGACCGTCTCCGGGTCCGTGCCGGAGGCTTTGTCGAAAAGAATAACGGAGAGCCAGCGCGTGGCCGTATTCCACGGGGCTTCGGGCATGAAGGAGACGCCGGGCAGCCCGCCCAGCTCCCGCACGTAAAAGTCGAAAATGGCCCTGCGGCGTTCCACCCGCTCCTGAAGCACCTCGAGCTGGCCGATGCCGATGCCCGCCAGCACATTGCTCAGACGGTAGTTGTACCCGTAGGTGGAGTGCTCGTAATGCGCGCCGGGGTCGCGGGCCTGCTGCGAGAGCCAACGGACCTTTTCCGCCAGTTTTTCGTCGTCGGTGCAGAACATGCCGCCGCCCGAGGTGGTGATGATCTTGTTGCCGTTGAAGGAATATGTCGCGGCCCGTGCGCCGCAGCCCGCGTGACGGCCCTTGTAGCGGGTGCCCACGGCTTCTGCCGAATCGCAGAGCACCGGGATGTCATACGGTCTGCACACGTCGAGGATGCGGTCGAGGTCGCAGCTCTGGCCGTAGATGTCGGTGGGCACCACGGCGGCCACGCGGCGGCCCTCGGCGTTCAGGGCTTCAAGGGCCTCGGCCAGCAGGACCGGGTCCATGTTCCACGACTCGGCATCGGAATCGATGAAGACCGGCTCGGCCTTGCGGAAGAGCGCAGGCGTAACCGAGCCGATGAACGTCAGGGAGGAGGCCACGACAACGTCGCCCTCGTCCGCGCCGAAACAGCGCAGGCCCAGATGCAGGGCGGCCGTGCCGCTGGCAAGCCCCACGGCGTGGCTGAACCCGGTCAGCTCGGCAAAGCGGCGCTCGAACTCGGCCAGTTGCGGACCGATCGGCGCGATGTAGTTGTCATCGAACGCCTGATGCACGTAGTCGAGTTCGGTGCCGCCCATGTGCGGGGGGGAGAGAAAAATTCGTTTGCGCTGCATCCGGTTATCCTATCAAACGGGCCGGTACGCCCGCCACTGTGACATTATCAGGCACGTCTTCGATGACCGCAGCCCCGGCGCCCACCGTGGCCCATGCCCCGACGCGCACGCCCTGCACCACGGACGAGCCGATGCCGACAAAGGCCCCCTCGCCCACGGTCACGTTTCCGGCCAGCCGCGTTCCCGGCGCGATATGCGCGCAGGCCCCGATGTTGCCGTGATGGTCCACGGAACAGCCGGTATTCAGGATGGCATGCCCGCCCACGCGGGTTCCGGGGTTGATGACCGCTCCGGCGCAGACCATGCAACCCGGCTCCAGCATCACGTCCCTGCCGATGACGGCAGAGGGGTGAATCGCCGCCGCGAACCGCCAGCCTTTTCAGCCAGCCGTCCGGCAGCCTCAAGG
>NZ_BBCB01000033.1 GCF_001311825.1 Salidesulfovibrio brasiliensis JCM 12178
CCCGCCTCATGACCGCGGTGGCCGCCGCTGGAAAGGGGCGTTTCCGCGCGGACGGCGCGCCCCGGATGCAGGAACGCCCCATGAAGGAACTCTGCGACGCCCTCGGCGCGCTCGGCGTGTCCTTCAAATACGAACTGGAAAAAGGCTTCCTGCCCTTCGTCATGGAAACCAAAGGCTACGGCAAGGGCCCGGTGGACATCACCCTTGAGGAATCAAGCCAGTACCTGTCGGGCATGCTCCTCGGCGCGCCCCTTTCCGCCAGCGAGACCATCATCAACGTGACCGGAAAGAAAGCCGTTTCATGGCCGTACGTGGCCCTCACGCTTCGCATCATGGAGGACTTCAAGGCGTCCTTCCGGGTGGAGACCATGCAGGAAGGCCAGTGGCGCGAAACGCCGTGGAAGGCGATCCGCAAGGTGGAGCCGGGGCAGCTGCGGTTCATCGTGCAGCCCGGCGGCTATCAGCCCACGAACTACCGCGTGGAAGGCGACTGGAGCAACGCCTCCTACTTCCTCGCCGCCGGTGCGGTGGGCAAAAAGCCCGTCAACGTGCACGGCGTCATGGCGGACTCGCTTCAGGGCGACAAGGCCATCATCGACATCCTCGCCCAGATGGGCGCGGGCATAAACGTCACCGCGGACAAGGGCGTGACCATCTACCCCCGCAAGCTGCGCGGCATCACCGTGGACATGGGCAAATGCCCGGACATCGTGCCGACGGTCGCCGTTGTCGCGGCCTCGGCTGTGAGCCCCACGACCATCACCAACGTGGCGCATCTGCGCATCAAGGAGTCCGACCGGCTGCAGGCCTGCGCGGACCAGATCAGCAAGACCGGCTGTGAAGTGGAGCTGGGCGAAGACTCCATCAAGATCATCCCCAAGCCCCTGAAGAGCGGCGAGGGCATAGACTTCGAGACCTACGGCGACCACCGCATCGCCATGAGCATGTCCATCTTCAGCCTGTCCGGCATCGACGTGAAGCTGGACAACCCGGCATGCGTGGGCAAGTCCTTCCCCGGCTTCCACGACACGTGGAAGGCCGTTCTGGAGGGGCAATAGGATGGAACCCGAGTTTGCCCGAATCGCCGTGGCGGGAGCCGACGGCCAGATGGGCGCGATGCTGGCCGAACGGTTCCGGCGCATCGGGGCTGAGGTGCTCTGTTACGATGCTGCGACACCTGAGAATCAGGTGACCGAAATCGTTGCAAACTGCAATCTTTTGCTGCTATGCATACCTGTAACGGCGTTCCCGAAAGCCCTTGGCTGATCGCCGGAAAACTCAAACCCGGAACCGTGCTGGCTGACGTCTGCTCGGTGAAGGAAAAAACGATGAAGGCCATGATGGAAGCGTACGACGGCCCCGTGGCGGGCACGCACCCCCTGTTCGGACCCGTGATCCCCGAAGGCTTCGAGCCGCGCGTTGCCGTGGCCGAGGGCCGGGACGCGGACGCCGCCGCACAGGTCGCTTCCCTTTTCGAGTCCTGCGGATTCTCCTCGTTTATGACCACCGCCGAGGAGCATGACCGGGCCATGGCCGCCATTCAGGGGCTCAACTACATCACCACCGCCGCCTACCTCGGCATGGCCTCGCGCCTGCCGCAAGCGGACAAGTTCGTGACCCCCTCCTTCGAGCGCCGCCTCGACGCCGCCCGCAAGATGCTCACTCAGGACTCGGCCCTTTTTGCCGACATCTCCGAGGCCAACCCCTATCTTCAGGAAACGGCCCGCAACTTCATGTCCTACCTGAGCCTCGCCGCCGGCGGTGACTTTGACCTGCTGACCTCCCTCGCCCAGTGGTGGTGGCGCGACGACGATTTACGGGAGGGGTGCATCCGGAAAACGGACTAGCACGCAGGCAAGCTGAACTGGATTCAAAGGCCGCATCCCTCCCCGGGATGCGGCCTTTTTGTTTTTATTGCAAACACAAACGGAGGAACGATGAAACCCATTCAACTGAAGCAGTACGGGAAATGGCTCCCGGCTGACGTGCAGACCCCCATCAGCCTGTATCTCGGGCTCGTGGGCGACGCACCGGGCATTCTGCTGGAGTCTGCGGAAGTGGACGGACGACTCGGACGATACACCCTCATCGCCTGGGACTTCCGCCTGACCCTGCGCCCGGACAACGGCAAACTGGTAGTGCAGGCCACCGACGACCGCCTGAAGCCGCTGGAGAAACTCTCCGGCATGAACTTCCTCGATGGCCTGCGCCGCGTGCTGCGCGCCGTGGCTGTGGAGCAGGAAGCGGACGGCGACACGCTCCCGGCCCTGACGCGCGGCCTGTACGGCTACCTCGGCTACGGCATCGCCGGAATGCTCGAACCCAAACTGGCGGAACACGTGAAACCGGAAAACGCCGAGGCCTGCCTCTGCCTGCCCGGCCAGATGGTGCTCTTCGACCACCTGCGCCACTCCTGCTGCTACCTCTCGCTGGACAAGGGCTCGGTGCCGCGCCCTGCAGCCGCCGAATGGGGCACCGATCTCGCCGCCCCGGAAACCGCCGATCCGCAGCTGTATCCGGCCCGCGAGGAGTACATCGAGGGCGTGAAAAAAGCCAAGGAGCTCATCACCGAGGGCGAGTGCATTCAGGTGGTGCTGTCCACGCGGTTCACGGTGCCGCTGCCGGACGACCCGTTCCGCATCTACCGCCGCCTCAGGCAGGCCAACCCCTCGCCGTTCATGTTCTACATGAAGCTCCCCGGCTGCGACGGCACCCTGCTCGGCTCCTCGCCCGAGATGATGGTCCGCTGCGAGGAAGGCCGTCTCGAAGTGCGCCCCATCGCCGGAACCCGCCCGCGCGCAAGACCGAAAGCGATGACCTCGCCCTTGCCGACGAACTGCTGGAAGACCCCAAGGAACGCGCCGAGCACGTCATGCTCGTGGACCTCGGCCGCAACGACCTCGGACGCATCTCCAAGCCGGGCACGGTTGAGGTCAAGCGATTCATGAACGTGGAACGGTTCTCCCACGTCATGCACCTGACCTCCTACGTCGAGGGCGAGCTTCAGGACAACATGGACGCCGTGGACGTGATCCGCTCCACCTTCCCGGCAGGAACCCTCTCCGGCGCGCCCAAGGTGCGGGCCATGGAGATCATCTCCGAAATCGAACCGCAGGAGCGCGGTCCCTACGGCGGCTGCATCGGCTTCCTCGGCCTCGACCCGGACTCGGTCAGCCTCGACACCGGCATCACCATCCGCAGCATGTGGATCAGAAACGGCCAGTGCCACTGGCAGGCCGGGGCCGGGATCGTCTACGACTCCGACCCGGAAATGGAATGGCAGGAGTGCCGCAACAAGGCGCGGGTGCTTTTGGAAGTCATCAACGGACGCGGAGGAACCGATGTTTTTGCTCATAGATAACTACGACTCGTTCACCTACAACCTGGTGCAGGCGTTCCAGCAACTGGGTGCCGACCCCGTCGTGGTCAAGAACGACCGGCCCGAGCTGCTGGACATGGCCGCCGACGGACGCCTCGACCGCGTCTGCATCTCTCCCGGCCCGAGCAATCCGCTCAACGCGGGCTACTGCCTCGAATTCCTCGAACGCCTGCCGCAGGTGGTGCCGGTCCTCGGCGTGTGCCTCGGCCACCAATGCCTCGGCCACTTCGGCGGCGGAACCGTGGGCCGCGCTGACCGCATCATGCACGGCAAGACCTCCAAGGTGTTCCATGAGAACGAGGGCCTGTTCCACGGCCTGCCCTCGGGCATGGAGGTCTGCCGCTACCACTCCCTGATCGTGGACCCCGGCAAGGCAAAGAACATCGAAGTCACGGCCACTGCCGGGCGCGGCGAGGTCATGGGCCTGCGCTACCGGGACAGGCCGTGGCACGGCGTGCAGTTCCATCCGGAGTCCATCCTGACCCCGGACGGCCCGACGCTCCTGAAAAACTTCCTTGAAATGAACGGACTCTAAGGAGAATCATCATGACGACAGTATCAGAAGTGCTCGACCTGCTGGCCAGCCGAAAAAGCCTGAACGACGAACAGGCGGGCATGATGTTCGCCAAGCTCATGGACGGAGAGCTTGCGCCCGCACAGGCCGGGGCCTTCCTCATGGGCCTGCGCGCCAAGGGCGAGGACTCCACCGACATCGCCGCAGGCGTGCGCGCCGGACTGGCCCACGCCAGAAAGGTTCCCGGCTACGAAGGCCCCAACGGCAAGCCGGTCATCGACACCTGCGGCACCGGCGGGGACGGCTCCATGAGCTTCAACTGCTCCACGGCCACCGCGCTCTTCCTCGCGGACATGGGCTTCTGCGTGGCCAAGCACGGCAACCGCGCGCTTTCGTCCAGCTGCGGCAGCGCGGATGCACTGGAAGACCTCGGCGTTCCCATCGAGAACGCCCCGGAGGAAGCGGGCCGGCAACTGGATGAGACCAACTTCACCTTCCTGTTCGCACCGGCCTACCATCCCGCTTTCAAGCACGTCATGCCCATCCGTCAGTCCCTCGGCATCCGCACGGTCTTCAACTTCATGGGCCCGCTGCTGAACCCGGCGCGTCCCTCGCACCAGCTGCTCGGCGTGGGCGACCCGGACAAGCTGCAGCTCATGGGCGAAGCCTGCTGCTCACCGGCGTGGAAAAGGCGTTCGTCATCTCCGGCACCGGCGGGTTCGACGAAGTCACCACCTTCGGCCCGGCCCGCGGCTATTACATTCATGACGGCATCATGGAAAAGACCACTATCAACCCGGACCGGCTCGGCTTCAAGACCCACAGCCCGGACGACGTGCGCGTGGACAGCCGCGAGCAGGCCGTGGCAGTATTGCGGGACATTCTGGAAGGCAAAGGCCCCGAAGCCATGATGGACATGGTCGCCGTCAACATGGCCGCCTGCCTGAACCTGCTGGGTGAGGGCACCATGCGCGAATGCGCGGACATCGCCCGCGGCAAGGTCATGCAGGGGCTCACCGGAGGAATCCCCAATGCTCGATAAGTTCCGGGAGCCAAACAGGCCGAGATAGACATGCTCCGCAAGGAGTTTGAAGACGGTCGCATCCCGGCTGCCTTCGAGGGCAAGCGACCGTCGTTTTCCGGTGCGCTTCAGGCCATGGGACCGGGCGCGATAATTGCCGAGTTCAAACCGAAGTCGCCGTCAAAGGGCGAACTGCGCGAACACGCCAACATCCTCGACATCGCCCAGACTTACGAGGAAAACGGCGCGGCAGCCATGTCCGTGCTCACGGAGCCGCAGTATTTCGGCGGCATCCCCGAGTTCCTGTTCATGGCCCGGCAGACCTCGGCCCTGCCGCTGCTGCGAAAGGATTTCATCCTCGACCCGCTTCAGGTCGCCCAGACAGCGGCCACGCCCGCCTCGGCCGTGCTGCTCATCGCCCGCATGTTCGAGACTCCTGCAGAACTCAGGGATATGGTCTCGCTGGCGCAACTGGCCGGGCTCGACCCCGTGGTGGAGGTTTTTGACGAGGCCGATCTGAGCGCGGCCCGCAAGGCTGAGTCACCCATCATTCAGGTCAACAACCGTGACCTCGACACCCTGAGCACCACGCTGGACATCTCCCGGCGGCTGGTCGCCGACAAGGATGACTCGGAGCGCTGGATCAGCGCCAGCGGCGTGGACCGGCGCGAGCAGGTGCTCGAACTGGCCGAACTCGGCTTTGACGCCGTGCTGGTGGGCACCAGCCTGATGCAGGCGGTCGATCCCGGCAAGGCTCTGGCGGAACTGACGGGAGCGGCAGGATGACACGCCCGCTCATCAAAATCTGCGGCATCACCCGGATGCGCGACGCGCTCCTTTGCGCCTCGCTCGGCGCGGACATGCTGGGCTTCATCTTTCACGAACCCAGCCCGCGCAACGTGGACCCGAAGATCGCCCGCGCGGTGCCTGTCGGCGGCCCGCTCAAGGTCGGCGTGTTCGTGCGCCAGCAGGCTGACGAGATTTTGCGGATCATGGAAGAATGCCGCCTCGACCTTGCCCAGCTGCACGGCGGGCACGACGTCGATACCTGCGAGGCACTCGGCCGTGACCGGGTGCTCAAGGTGCTCTGGCCGGAACGCTACGACTCCGCCGCATCGTTCGAGGCGGACGTCGAACGCTTTGCCCCGCATTGCAGGCACCTGCTTCTGGACGCGGGCACCAGCGGCGGCGGACACGGTACGGCCATCGATTTTTCCGGACTGGACCCTGAAAGAATACAATCATCATGGATGCTGGCGGGCGGCCTCGGCCCAAGCAACGTTGTTGCCGCAGCGGCCCTGCACCCCGACGGGCTGGACGTGAACTCCGGCGTGGAATCGGCCCCCGGCATCAAGGATGAAACAAAACTGCGGGAGCTTTTCTCCCTGCTGAGGAACGAGCAATGAAAAAAGGATACTTCGGCGACTTCGGCGGACAGTTCGTGCCAGAACTGCTCATGCCGCCGCTTCTCGAACTGGAACAGGCCATGGACACCATCCTGTATTCCAAGGAATTTCAGAATGACTTCGCGACCCTGCTGCGCGACAACGTGGGACGCCCCTCGGCACTGACCCACTGCCCCAACGTCTCCAAAGACATCGGAGTGGAGTTGTGGCTCAAGCGCGAGGACCTGAACCACACCGGCGCGCACAAGATCAACAACACGCTCGGGCAGGCGCTCTTGGCCAAAAAGATGGGCAAGGACGTGCTCCTGACCGAGACCGGGGCGGGCATGAACGGCGTGGCCACCGCCACCGCCGCCGCCATGATGGACATGGAGTGTGTGGTCTACATGGGCGCCAAGGACGTGGAACGTCAGGAACCGAACGTACGGCGCATGGAGACCCTCGGCGCGGAAATCATCGCCGTGGAATCCGGCACCCGCACCCTGAAGGACGCCATCAACGCCGCGTTGCGCCGCTGGATTTCCACCCAGTCCAACACTCACTACTGCTTCGGCACCGCTGCCGGGCCGCACCCGTTCCCGCTGCTCGTGCGCGAATTGCAGGCGGTCATCAGCAAGGAGGCCCGCCAGCAGTTCCTCGACAGGACCGGACGCCTGCCTGACGCGGTCTCGGCCTGCGTTGGCGGCGGATCAAACGCCATCGGCGCGTTCCATCACTTCGTGGGTGACGAGTCCGTACGACTGGTGGGCGTCGAGGCGGCTGGCAGCGGCGAACCGGGATGCCACAACTCGGCCCCGCTGAACCTCGGCTCGGACGGCTGCCTGCACGGCATGAAGACCAAGCTGCTCCAGACCGAACAGGGCCAGATTCTGCCCTCGCATTCCATCGCCCCGGGGCTTGACTATCCGGCGTCGGTCCCGAGCACGCCCACCTTCAGGGCTGCGGGCGCGCCGAGTACGTGACCGTCAACGACCAGCAGGCGCTGGCGGCCTTCAAGATGCTGGCCCGGCGCGAAGGCATCATCCCGGCGCTGGAGTCCTCGCACGCCGTGGCGTGGGTGCTGGAGAACGCGGACGACCTGCAGGGGCAAAACATCCTCGTGAACCTTTCCGGACGCGGCGACAAGGACATGGCCATCGTCGGCGGCCTCATCTAAAGGAGAACACCATGACCTCACCAATCACCAAACGCATTCAGGAGGCCAATGGCCGGGGCGAGATCGCCTGATACCCTTCCTGCCCGCCGGGTTTCCGGACCGCGACCGCTTCTGGAAGGAGTTGGAAGTACTCGACAGGGCCGGAGCCTCGGTCATCGAGATCGGCATGCCCTTCTCCGATCCCGTGGCGGACGGCCCCACCGTGGAGGCCGCGTCCCTGCACTCGCTGGAACTCGGCGTCGATCTCGACTACATCCTCGACGGCCTTGCCGAGCGCAAGGGCACATTCAACGCCGCCCTGCTGCTGATGGGCTACCTGAACCCGGTCATGCAGTACGGGTTCGAACGGTTCGCAAAACGCTGCGGGGAAGCGGGCGTGTCCGGCCTGATCATCGCGGACATGCCCATCGACGAGGCGTGCTGCATCAAGGACGCCCTCGACACCCACGGCGTCTCGCTCATCCCCCTCGTGGGCCTGAACACCGAGGCGGAGCGCATGGGCCTCTACGCCGATGGCGGGGACGGCTTCTGCTACGTCGTCTCGGTCATGGGCATCACCGGCCAGCGCGACACCCTGCCGCCCGAGGTGAAAGAAAAGCTCCGACAGGCGCAGGACGTCTTCGACATCCCGGTGGCGCTGGGCTTCGGCATCCAGCGGCCCGAGCAGCTTGAGGAGTTGAAGGGACTGGCCGACGCGGCCGTGTTCGGCTCCGCGCTCATCAACCACATCAACGACGGCGGCAGCGCCGAATCCTTCATGCAGCGCTGGAAATAACTGCGCGATGCGGCGGGGCGGCCATGCCCGCTCCGCCGCTTTTCTTGCCGGGCCGGGCGTGCTAGGTTCACGAAACCGCAACCACCCGGGATAACGGCATGACCGACGAGAATCAGTACATAACACCCCTTTCGGACCTCGGCGACGTCGTTGAGGCATGGAACGACCTCGTGCTCTTTGCCGACGCCGAAGGAACGGTCATGGCCGTGGAGGGCACGCCGCTGGACTATATCCCGGACAGCGGGGCCACGGGCATCCCGTTCTGGAAGGCGCTGACCCTCAAGGCCGACTCGCTTCAGGAGGCGCTCAAGCGCTTTCCCTCCGGCCATATCCATGAAATCTCCTGCTGCAAGGGCCGCAGCTTCCTGCTGCGCCTCATCCCTGTTTCCCGGCACATCGCGCCGCAAGGCGGATTTGTGGTCGTGGCCACGGACAACCGGCCCATGGAGGAGTTCTACGAAACCTACGAGGAGCGGCTTGAGGACAACATCACCGCGTGGTCCGACTCCATCACCCTGTTCAACGCCCTCTTCGACACCGCCAAGGACGCCACCTTTCTCATAGACGAAAACGGCGTCATCCTGACCGTGAACCCGGCGGGCAAGGAGCAACATGGATCGCCGGACGGCAGCCTCGTGGGCGAAGACTTCATTCCGCTCTTCGCCAAGCGGTCGCAGGCACCGGCACGCGAGGCCATGCGGACATTACGCTCCCGCGAAGTCTGGACCAAGACAGTGGCCGCCGTGGACGGGCAGGGCGATATCTTCCCGGCCGAGGCCACCCTGCGCCGAATCCAGTTCTCGGACTACGGCCTTTTTCAGCTCATCCTGCACGACCTCTCCACGCATGAAGAACTCAAGGAAGACCTGCGGCACAAGAAGGCCGAAGTTGAGAAGATGAACATCGCCCTCAAGCAGGTCATCAAATCGGTGGAAGAAGAACGGCAGGAGCTTCGGGAAAATCTCAGCAATCAGGTCAAAAAGCAGATGCTCCCGGCGCTCGATCGCATCGCCAAGGAGAACGTACCCGAAATCCGCGAAGGGTACCGCACGGTGATCGAGGACCAGCTGGCCGATCTGGCGGGCAGCAACGGCACGGAAACCGACGCCGCCCTACTGCGCCTCTCTCCCCGAGAGCTGGAGGTCTGCCAGCTCATTCAGCTCGGACGAAGCGGCAAGGAAATCGCGGAATTGCTCTCCATGTCCTTTGAAACCGTGCAGACACACCGCAAGAACATCCGAAAGAAACTCGGACTGCGCGGGAAAAACACCTCTCTTTTTGCCTACCTGCGCCAAAAGCCTTCCCTCTCTTAATCGGGTATACCCGACTACCCGACACATCCCCGACATACCCCCTTGTGATTTACATGTATAGATGTGCATAATTCTCTCCAGTTTGGAGGCGTTTTCCGTGGCGGCATGAATCCACATGGATGCATCTCACACTGCAGAAACGAACGCAACAAACACTGCAACGAAAGCAATGCACATGCTTCGTTGCATCGAATACAGTTTTCTCGGCTTTTCACGGAATCGATTGGTACGAAGAAAGCAACCCGAAACAACACGGCAGGACCGCCGAACCGGCGAAAACTGCAACCTTAATGAATCATCGGAGTTACCATGAAAGCTATGCTGCGTCTTGTGACCGCCCTGGCGGTTGTTCTGACCCTGTTCGCGCTCACCGCCTGTTCTGACGAAAAGACCGACTCCCTGACCCGTGTCAAGGATGCCGGAGAGATCAGCTTCGCCATGAGCGGCGGCTACCCGCCCTTCAATTTTTACAATGACAACAACGAGCTGGTCGGCTTCGACGTTGACGTCGCCAAGACTGTGGCCAAGCGTCTGGGCGTGAACCTCAAGCCCGTGACCACGGAATGGAGCGGCATCATCGAGGGTCTGCGCTCCGGTGCCTACGACGGCATTCTGGGCAGTATGGCCGTCACCGAGGAACGCCAGAAGGTCGTGAGCTTCTCCACCCCGTATTACTACTCGGGCGCACAGCTCATGGTGAAAAAGGGCTCTTCCTTCAGTTCCCCGGCTGACATGAACGGCAAGACCATCGGCGTCGTGACCGGCACCACCTTTGCCGAAGACGCCAAGAAGCTCGGCGCTGGTGACGTAAAGCTCTACAAGGACGACACCCAGACCCTCGTGGAACTGCAGAGCGGCGTCGTTGACGGCGTGATCACCGACCGCGTGGTGGGCGTCAATGCCATGAACACCGGCAAGTTCGACATCAAGATGCTCGGCGCGCCGCTTCGCAGCGAAGACATCGCCGTGGCGTTCAAGAAGGAAGACGACACCCTGCTGGCCGAAGTGAACACGATCCTCAAGGCCATGCACGAGGACGGCACCCTTTCCCGCCTGAGTGAAAAGTGGCTGAAGACCGACATCACCACCAAGTAAGACAACCCGCTTTCCCGATGGGTGCGGCGGTGGTCGCCGCGCCCGCCTTCACACTACTCTTGCACGGACACTGAATCATGTACTTCGACATCGCATCGCTCCCGAAGTACCTGCCCTATTTCCTGCCCGCCGCGTGGATGACCCTGAAGGTCACAACGCTCGGCATCGCGCTGGGAGTGGGGCTGGGTCTCGGAACCGCGTTTCTCAGAATCTCGGAAAAGCCGATCTTCAATCTTCCGGCCCGGGCTTACATTTATCTGATTCGCGGCACCCCGCTCCTTTTGCAGCTGCTGTTCATCTACTTCGGACTGCGCAGCCTCGCCGGGCTCAACGCGCTGACCTCGGCAGTACTGGCACTTGGAATTCATAACGGCGCATACATCGCGGAGATTTTCCGCGGGGCCATCGTGTCCATTGCGGACGGCCAGATGGAGGCTGCACGAAGCCTCGGCATGCCGTACCCGAGGGCGATGATCAGAATCATCCTGCCGCAGGCGCTCAAACGGGCAATCCCGTCGCTCGGCAACCAGTTCATCATCGCGCTCAAGGACTCGTCGCTGGCGAGCACCATCACCATCAACGAGCTGCTGCTCAAGTCACAGCAGCTGGCCTCGTCCAACTTCATGATGATGGAAATGCTCTTCATCGCAGCCCTGTTCTATCTTTTCTACACGGCCATCTTCAGCTGGCTCTTCAACAGGCTGGAAGCGAAGCTGGACGTGAGCAACGCCTAGGAGGAATGATATGTCTGAAACACCGGTCATCGAAATCGAAGGCTTGAACAAATGGTTCGGCGATCATCATGTCCTCAAGGGCATCGACCTCGAAGTGGACACCTCCGACGTGGTCTGCGTCATCGGGGCCAGCGGCTCGGGAAAAAGCACCCTGCTGCGCTGCGTGAACTACCTTGAATCCTATGACGAGGGAGAAATCCGCGTCACCGGCGATCTGGTTCACGGCGGAGACAAATTCATCAACAACCTGCGCTCGCGCGTGGGCATGGTTTTCCAGCACTTCAACCTCTTCCCGCACATGACGGTCCTCGGCAACGTCACCGAGGGCCCCACGCAGGTGAAGGGCATGAAGCGCAGGAAGGCAAATGAAATAGCACATCATTATCTGGACAAGGTCGGCCTCGACGAAAAGGCCGACGCCTACCCGGAAACGCTTTCCGGGGGCCAGAAACAACGCGTCGCCATCGCTCGCGCGCTCGCCATGGAGCCTGAAGTGATGCTTTTCGACGAACCGACCTCGGCGCTCGACCCCGAACTGGTGGGCGAGGTGCTCGGCGTCATGCGCCAGCTGGCCGAGGACGGCATGACCATGATGGTGGTCACCCACGAAATGGGCTTTGCCCGCGAGGTGGCCGATTCAGTGGCTTTCATGGACGAGGGCGTCATCCTTGAACAGGACCGCCCCGAGAGGATCTTCGATGCGCCCGTGGAAGAACGGACGCAGGAGTTCCTGGGCCAGATAATTTAAACAAGGAGTCATTTTGACTGTATTTAACGAACACCAGCAAGAACTTGCCAAGACTCTGCGAAAATCGGCGGATCGCTCCGACTGGACCGACTGGAAGTGGCACATTCGCAACTCCATCAAGACGGTCGACGATTTCGAGCGCGTGCTCGGCATCCGGTTCGAACCGAACCAAAAGAAAATATACGAACGGACGCTGCGGAAGTTCCCCATGTCCGTCACCCCATACTACCTGTCGCTCATCGACCCGGACGACTACGCCAACGACCCGGTCTTCCTGCAGTCCTTCCCTTCCGAGGAAGAGCTGAAGATCGGCCGCTACGACATGTCCGACCCGCTGCATGAGGACGAGGACAGCCCGGCACCGGGCATCACGCACCGCTACCCGGACCGCGTGCTGCTGCACATCAGCAACACCTGCTCCATGTACTGCCGCCACTGCACGCGCAAGCGCAAGGTGGGCGACATGGACTCCATTCCGGGCAAGAGCGATCTGGAAGCGGGCATCGAGTACATCCGCAACACGCCGCAGGTGCGCGACGTGCTGCTCTCGGGCGGCGACCCGTTCATGCTCTCCGACGAAAAGCTCGACTGGATTCTGACCAAGGTCGGCGAGATCGAGCACGTCGAAGTGATCCGCATCGGCACCCGCATGCCCGTGGTGCTGCCGTACCGCATCACCGAAGAGCTGGTTGAAATGCTCAAGAAGCACCATCCGCTTTGGATCAACACGCACTTCAACCATCCGCGCGAGCTGACGGCTTCGTCCCGCCGCGCCCTCAAGCGCCTTGCCGACGCGGGCATCCCGCTCGGCAACCAGAGTGTGCTGCTGGCCGGGGTGAACGACTGCCAGCGTCTCATCAAGACCCTGAACCAGAAGCTGGTCAAGAACCGCGTGCGCCCGTACTACCTGTACCAGTGCGACCTCTCGGAAGGGCTGACGCACTTCCGCACGCCCATCGGCAAGGGCATCGAGATCGTGGAGAGCCTTCGCGGGCACACCAGCGGATTCTCCGTGCCGACCTACGTGGTCGACGCGCCGGGCGGCGGCGGCAAGATCCCCGTCATGCCCAACTACGTGGTCTCCTGGGGACCCAACAAGGTCGTGCTCAGAAACTACGAAGGCGTCATCACCACGTACAACGAGCCCACTTCCTACGAGCCCAATTACTGTGACCGCGAGTGCGCCAAGTGCAACCTCCAGCTCAAGGAAGAGGACGCCGAGGAAAAGGCCATTGGTATCGAAAAGCTCCTTTCGGACTGGGACGACACCACCAGCCTGACCCCGGAAGACAACGAACGCATGGGGCGTCGTGACGATGCAGCCTGATCGGATTGTAAAAATCGGCAATTCCCTGCTCCAGCACGGCCCGGCCAATGACCGGGTCTACCTCATGAAGCTGGACGAACAGGACCTGCCCGACATCGTGGACGAAATGGATGACATGGCCCTTGAGCACGGCTACAGCAAGCTCTTTGCGAAGGTGCCTGCCGGAGCCGCCAGCTGGTTCACGTCCAAAGACTTTGTCAATGAAGCCCGGGTTCCCCGCATGTATCGCGGGGAATCCGCCGGCTGCTTCATGAGCAAGTTCCTCTCCGGGGAGCGTGCGGCAAAACTCAATCAGGATACGATTGAAGACGTGCACCGGGTTGCCAATGAAAAATCCATTGTGTTACCCCCGACCATTGACACTACGGACGTCGTCCGGCTCGGCCCGGAACACGCCAAGGCAATGGCCGGAGTCTATGCTCGGGTTTTCGAGTCGTACCCGTTCCCCATTGAGGATCCGGAGTACATTCGTGAGGCCATGAAGGAAAATGTGCTCTTTTATGGGATTTTCCTTGACGAAGAGCTGGTCGCCGTTGCATCGGCAGAGGTCGACGACAGTTGGAAGTGTGCAGAAATGACCGACTTCGCCACCCTTCCTCAATGCCGCGGGAAAGGGGCGGCGGGCAAACTGCTTTCGCGCATGGAGTCGGCCATGGAGATACGGGGCATACTCACGGCGTACACCATCGCCAGAGCCGAAAGCCACGGCATGAACTCCGTATTTTCCAAGGCGGGCTACTCCCTCGCGGGGACGCTTCGCAACAACACGCAAATCGGCGGCAAACTGGAAAGCATGAATGTCTGGTACCGGTCGCTCCATTCTGGGTAAAGGCCCATCCTTTCGCTTCGACTATACATATTCCGTCTGGTGGAACCTGCTGCTCATCGCAGTAGGTTCCATTTTTGTCACCATCGGCATCAAGAGTCTCGCCGTGCCGCACGAATTCGTGCCCGGCGGGCTCTTCGGTATGGCGACCCTCATCTACTATGTTACGGAATACCTGTCGCCAGGCTGGATTTTCTTCCTGCTCAACATACCCATCTTCGTCATGGCGTGGGTCAAGGTCAGCAAACGCTTCTTTTACTACAGCGGGTTCGCGGTGCTTGCCACCACGGTGTTCTACGAGTTCATCAACGTACCCATTCCGGTGGAAAACCAGCTCTACGCCAGTGTCGCCTCGGGCGTCATCGTGGGCTTTGGTGCCGGTATCGTGCTGCGCTCCCTCGGCTCCAACGGCGGGCTCGACGTGGTGGCGGTCTACCTGTTCCAGCGCTTCAACCTCGGCATCGGGAAGTTCTACCTCGCCTTCAACGCGATCCTCTACAGCCTGAGTCTGCTGCGCCTTCCGCCGGACCTCATCATCGCCTCGCTCATCATGGTCTTCGTGACCTCCGTGGTTTTGGACAACACCCTGTCCATGTTCAACCAGAGAAAACTCGTCTTCATCATCTCGGACATGGCCGACTCCATAAGCCACGAGATCCTCTACACCATGCAGCAGAGCGCCACCTTCCTCACCGGATTCGGCGCATACACGCGCAAGGAAAAGAACGTGCTCATGACCGTGGTCAACAACGTCCAGCTCAAGAAGCTGGAAGAAATCACCTTCGGCCACGACCAGAACGCGCTCTTCGTTGTCGAGAACACCTTCTCGGTTCTCGGATCAAGCTTCTCGCGCCGCAAAATCTACTAACCCCAAGGGCTGGAACGGCCCGACCATTACCTGCCGTTCCAGCCTTTTTTCTTTCCTCAGCCCCGCCCTACAACGGCATAGAATCACCTAACACAACATTATTAAAGACTTTTTGTCTTTTCGCTTACCCTGTCCCTGCTTCCATACGGCTCCGGGTTGACAGCTGCGTCATGGCATGGCAAATAATGGTCGTACCATTTGAGCCAAGAAATCCCCAAATTGTGTTTGAGGATTCTTTTTTCGCTCAAAAACCCGTCAAAGGTAATACCAATGACCACGGAAAACAGATCGAAAGCCATGTTCATGCCCGTCAGCGTCGGCCGTGCCAGCGAGGAAATAGCCTTGCAGGTGGAGGCCGCGATCATGGATGGCCGCCTCGCTCCCGGCGAGCGTCTGCCCAGCGAGCGTGAAATGCAGGCGCAGTTCGGCACAGGCCGCGGCGTGGTCCGCGAAGCAATCAAGACCCTCAAGCAGAAGGGGCTTCTCGAAGTCAGGAAGGGCGCCAAGGGCGGCGCATACATCCGCCAGCTCGACGTGGACAATGTGTCCGAGTCGCTGGCCCTGTTCCTGAAACAGCATCCGGTAGAGCCGGAAAAGCTCATCGAGTTTCGCGAGACCGTTGACCGGGCCATCACCGAACTGGCCATCGCACGAGGCAGCCAGCTCGAGAAGGACGACCTCCTCAAGGAAGCGCTCCGGCTCGAAATGCTGCTCAGAGAGGACGACCCGGACCTCGTGGTCACCGGGGAACTGGACAGGAAGCTGAACATCACCTTGGCGCGCATGGCGCGCAACCCGCTCTTCGAGTGGGTCATGCACGCCCTTCAGATGGGGTTCAGCTCCCACGACTACGCCCTCTATCAGGACCCGGTCTACCGGGAAAAGGCTGCGGCTAACTGGAGCGACACCGCGCGGGCCATCGCCGACGGCGAACCGCTGCGCGCCCTGTCCTTCATCGGGCACCACTACGTGCTGCTGCGCCAGTGTACCGAGGAACGAAACGGCACCACCGCTGATACCGAAGTGCCCTTTCTGAACGAATCAACCGAGTAAGCGAAAACAACGAGAAGAGAAATATGAAACATTACGATTACATTATCATCGGCGGCGGCTCCGCCGGTTCCGTTCTGGCAAACCGCCTCAGCGCCAATCCGAACAACAAGGTGCTCGTGCTGGAAGCAGGCCGTCCGGATCATCGTCTCGATTTTCGCATCCACATGCCCGCCGCCCTGACCTACCCGCTGGCAGGCAAGACCTACAACTGGTGGTACGAGTCCGAGCCCGAGCCGTACATGAACAACCGCCGCATCTATCAGCCGCGCGGCAAGGTCCTCGGCGGCTCCTCCTGCATCAACGGCATGATCTACATCCGCGGCAACGCCATGGACTACGAAAAGTGGTCCAAGGAAGACGGCCTCGAAGACTGGTCCTACGCCCACTGCCTGCCCTACTTCAAGCGCTTCGAGTGCCGCACCGCCGGAGCCGACGAATATCAGGGCGCGGTCGGCCCGCTCTATCTGACCACGCCGGAATGCGACAACCCGCTCTTCACCGCGTTCTTCAACGCCGTGCAGCAGGCCGGATACCCCATCACCAACGACGTGAACGGCTACCAGCAGGAAGGCTTCGGCAAGTTCGACCGCAACACCTATCAGGGACGCCGCCACAACGCGGCCCGTGCCTACGTGCACCCGGTCAAGCACCGCCGCAACCTCAAGATCAAGTGCAAGGCCATGACCACCCGCATCCTGTTCCAGGGCAACCGCGCGGTGGGCGTCGAGTACACCAAGGGCAAACGCTCCTTCAAGGCCTACGGCGGCGAGATCATCTCCTGCGGTGGCGCCATCAACTCCCCGCAGCTGCTGCAGCTGTCCGGCATCGGTAACGGCGCCGAACTCTCCCAGCTCGGCATCGACATGGTGCAGGACCTCCCCGGCGTGGGCGAAAACCTGCAGGACCACCTCGAACTCTACGTCCAGTACGCCTGCAAAAAGCCGGTCAGCATGTTCCCGGCGCTGAAGTGGTACAACCAGCCGTGGATCGGCCTAAAATGGCTCTTCGGCCACACCGGCGAAGCGGCCACCAACCACTTCGAGGCAGGCGGATTCATCCGCGGCAACGATCAGGTGGAATACCCGAACCTGCAGTACCACTTCCTGCCCATCGCCATCCGCTACGATGGCTCCGCGCCCAACGAAGGGCACGGCTATCAGGTACACGTCGGCCCCATGAACACCGACGTCCGCGGCCACGTGAAGATCAAGTCCAACAACCCGGGCGACTACCCGAGCATCCTGTTCAACTACCTCTCCACCGAACAGGAGCGCCGCGAGTGGGTCGAGGCGATCCGCAAGACCCGCGAGATCATGACCCAGCCCGCGTTCGACGAGTTCCGCGGCAAGGAGCTGGCACCGGGCGAGCAGGCCCAGACCGACGAGGAAATCCTCGACTTCGTGGCCAATGAAGGTGAGTCCGCCTACCACCCGAGCTGCACCTGCGCCATGGGCACCCACGACATGGCCGTTACCGACGGCGACCTCAAGGTGCACGGCGTGGAAGGCCTGCGCGTGGTCGATGCCTCGGTCATGCCATACGTGACTAACGGCAACATCTACGCCCCGGTCATGATGATCGCGGAAAAGGCCGCGGACAAGATCCTCGGCAACACCCCGCTGGCACCGGAAAACGTGCCCTACTACAAGTCCGGAGAATAACCCGGACCGGGAGAAGCGCATGATACGCAAGAAAATGTACATAGATGGAGAATGGGTGGACGCCCGTTCCGGCAAGGAACGTGAAATCGTCAACCCCTTCGACGCCTCGGTGATCGCCACGGTTCCCGAAGCGGACCGCGAAGACACCAAGGCCGCCATCGCGGCCGCGAGACGCGCTTTCGATACGGACGGCTGGCCGGAAACCCCGGCCGCCGACCGGGCCCGCCTGCTCTTCAAGCTGGCGGACCTCATCGAACGCGACCGCGAGGAACTGGCCCGACTGGAAAGCCTCGACACCGGCAAGACCGTCGAGGAAAGCCGCTGGGACATGGACGACATCGCGGGCATCTTCCGCTACTTCGCCGGACTGGCCGACAAGGACGGCGGCGAGGTCATCGAGTCGCCCATCGCGGACACCACCAGCATGGTGATGCGCGAACCCGTGGGCGTGTGCGGACAGATTTCCCCGTGGAACTACCCGCTGCTCCAGGCCTCATGGAAGATGGCGCCCGCGCTGGCCGCTGGCTGCACCATTGTCATGAAGCCCAGCGAGATCACCCCGCTGACCACCGTCAAGGTCACGGAACTGGCCGAAGAGGCCGGATTCCCCAAGGGCGTGGTCAATACCGTGCTCGGCCCCGGCCCGGAAGTGGGCGCGGAACTCTCCGAGAGTCACGACGTGGACCTGATCTCCTTCACCGGCGGCATAGCCACCGGCAAGACCATCATGCGCGCGGCCACCACCAACGTGAAGAAGGTCGCCCTTGAACTGGGCGGCAAGAACCCGAACATCATCTTCGACGACGCCGACTTCGACCTCGCCGTGGATTACGCGCTGAACGGTGTTTTTTTCCACGCGGGCCAGATATGCTCGGCCGGTGCGCGCATCCTCGTTCAGGAAGGCATCCACGACCGCTTTGTGGAGGCCCTCAAGGAGCGCATGGCGCGCATCAAAGTGGGCAACGGCTTTGACGACGACACCCAAATGGGCCCGCTCATCTCCGCCGAACATCTGGCCAAGGTCGAGGAGTACGGCGAGATCGGCCGCAAGGAAGGGGCAACCCTACTGATCGGCGGCAAGCGCCCGGATGATCCTGCACTCAAGGACGGCTACTTCTACATGCCGACCCTATTCAGCGACTGCGAAAACGACATGCGCATCGTGCAGGAAGAGACCTTCGGCCCAATCATCACCGTGGAAAAGTTCAGCACCGAAGAGGAAGCCGTCACGCGTGCCAACAGCACCATTTACGGCCTGTCCGCCGGATTCTGGACCCGCGACCCGGACCGCATCGAGCGTGTCTCCAAGGCGCTTCGGTTCGGCACTGTCTGGATCAACGACTTCAACGTGTACTTCGTACAGGCCCCGTGGGGGGGCTACAAGCAGTCCGGCCTCGGCCGGGAGCTGGGCCGCATGGGTCTGGAAGAGTACACCGAGGTCAAGCACATATACCGCAACCATGCGACCAAGGCGCTGAACTGGTTCGGCGCCTAGAGTGCCCCGGCGGGGACGCCGGAGCATATTTTTCAACGAATGCGTCGAGCCGCCCCTGCGGCGGCTCCGCTTCGAAAACCGCAACAGAGGAGTTATGATGTTGGACCCCTTCAGGCGTATTCTCGTCGCCTTCATTCTCATCGCAGCAGTGTTCACTTTCAGCCTGCCCGCACAGGCCGCCCCGGAAAAGATCAAGATCGCCAGCGTCGGCTGGACCGGCGTGACCATCAAGACGGAGCTCGCCGTTTCCATCCTGCAGAATCTGGGCTACGAGGCCGAAAACGTCATGGTTTCCGTGCCCATCGCCTACAAGGCAATGGCAATGGACGAGGCTGACGCATTCCTCGGCAACTGGATGCCTTCCATGGCCTCTGTCGCCAACAAATATTTCGAGGACGGTAGCGTCATCAAATACGTGGCGAACATGCCCGGCGCACAGTACACCCTCGCAACCCCCACGTTCTGCGCCAAAGGCGGACTCAAGAGTTTCGAAGACATTGCCAAGTTCGGCGACAAGCTCGACTGGAAAATCTACGGCATTGAGGCAGGCAACGACGGAAACCAGATCATCCAGAGCATGATCGACAAGAACATGTTCGGTCTCGGCAAGTTCACTCTGGTGCCCTCCAGTGAAGCGGGCATGCTCGCACAGGTTCAGTCCTTCGCCAAGGCAGGCAAGTGGATCGTATTCCTCGGCTGGGCCCCGCACAGCATGAACGAACGCATCGACATGACCTACCTCACGGGCAGCACCAGCGAAACCTTCGGTGCCAACGATGGCACGGCCACCGTGTGGACCAACATCCGCGCCGGTTTTGAAAAGGACAACCCGAACGCCGCCAAGCTGCTGAAGAACATGACCTTCCCCATCTCCATGATGAACCAGATCATGACCACCCTGCACAAAGACGGCTCCCTGCAGCCGCGCTCCGCAGGTCTGCTCTGGCTCAAGGAGAACCCGGAAGTCTACAAGCGCTGGCTCGAAGGCGTGACCACCGCCAACGGCAAGCCCGGTCTGCCGGCAGTCGAAGCCTTCATCAAGGGTTACGAAAAGTAGACGTCCTTACCATAGTACCCCCGAACCATCCTCCCAAACACAGATGGTTCAAGGGCCCGCCTCGGCGGGCCCTTTTTTTGTTCGTCCAACACCTTGAACAAAAAGACACTATTCATCAAAGACCACAAAAAATGAACAAAGTGCACACAACATGTCAATTATGAGTTGACACAATGCCCCAACAGAGATAAACATACACTCAACAGTCAGTTCATCGGCACCAACAAAGGAGCAAGGCAATGCAAAAGCGATACTGCAGCTGCGGCAACCCGGTACACGTTCAATATATCAACCGAGGCGCCCGTCGCCGCCTCCTCTTCTGGGCCTTTGCCCGTGAAGGCGGAGCCACGACATGCACCTGCCCGCATTGCCGGAGAACGCTCAACATCAATGAACTGCGCTGAATCGTCTCAACGTACCGCTTCCGGCTCCCCCCAAACGCCGGAAGCCCCGGGTCGCGGTCCCGCCTTGCAACACAACCGCCGACCTCTCCCCTCTCTCGAACGCCCCGGACAACTGCCCTTGTCCGGGGCGTTTGCGGTACTTGAGATGTCAAGCTGGCGTGAACGTCAGTAGACGAACGCATTGCCCGCCATGACAAGGCACAAAAAAAAGCGCCCCGAACGGGACGCTGCAATGTATCAGGCTATAGGACGAGGCCGTAATCAGATGATGCTGCCGTAAGGGTTTTCCCCTTTTACCCGAACATCGACAGCCTTTGGCGCGGGACCGGAGTCCTTCAGGTCGAAGTCCACTTCCTCCCCCGGCTTGAGGGTCTGGAAACCGTCACGGAAAATCTCCGAATAGTGCACGAACACGTCGCCGCCGTCCTCGTCCGTAATAAAGCCGAACCCTTCGCGTTCGTTGAACCAGCTGACCTTTCCGTTGCGGCGCATATCCTTCCTCCGTTTGCCGACCATACACCGGGCCCGCGCCTCATGCAACGCCGCCCGTGTCGATTATCCGCCCATCATGTAGCGTCAGTCTGCGGTTCACTACAGCAGGAATATCCTCCTGCCTGTGCGAGACCATCAGCAGCGGAACGCCCTGCCGTGCGAACAGGTTCAGGGTCTCACGCATGGCCGCCCGCGATGCAACGTCAAGCCCGGACATGGGCTCGTCGAGCAGCAGGAGCCACGGCTCTCCGGCAACGGCCCGCGCCAACAGCACCCGCCGCCGCTGCCCGTGCGATAGAGTCTCCATCCGTCGATCCGCCACCGCCTCCAGCCCGGCAAACGCAAGCACGCTGCGCGCCCGCCGTTCATCATCCGCGCTGGGCGTTTCGTAGAGCCCTACTGTTCCGAAAAATCCCGAAAGCACCGTCTCCAGAACAGTGTCCCGACAGTGCGGATGCTGCGCGAACAGCCCATGCAGCTCCGGCGAAACCACGGCCATGCGCCGCCGATGTGCTTCGCCCGTCCCGGCTCCGCCGAAGCGCTCCACGCTCCCTTCGTCGGCATACGGGGCCACATCCCCGAGAATCAGCCGCAGGAACGTACTTTTCCCCGCGCCGTTGTCGCCGAAAACCGCCCAGTTCTCACCCGGCAGCATGGTGAAGTTCACCCGGTTCAGGACACGATGCCCGCCGACCACCACGTCGGCGTCACGTATCCGGACTATGTAGTCCATTTGCGGCACTGGGTGCACGGTCGCATATTCGCCAGATCCCATCGGGACAGCCTCGGAGCCCTGCCCTTTGGCCCCGAGCCGGACCGTCTCGGCCACGAAATCGGGAATGTCCTCCTTCCGGTGAGCCGTGACCACCAACGTGCAGCGATCGGCAACCCGCTCCAGAAGCGAAAGCGCGGTTTCCCGCGAGGCGGCGTCCAGCCCGTCAAGGCACTCGTCCAGCAACAGCACTTCCGGGTCACCCGCCATTGCGCGGGCCATCAGCACCCGCCGGAGTTGCCCAGTAGACATGGCCCCGGCACGCACCCGTGCCAGCCCTGCCGCATCCATAAGCCGCAGGGACTCCTGTGCGCGATGACGCAGCGCATCGGAGACCGGTTCATAAAGGAGCGGCGTGTCGAAAAACCCCGCCAGCACGATATCCAGCCCGAGCGCATGGCTGCCCGGCCCTTCGTAGAAGTCCTGCATGTCGCCCGAAACCATGGCCATGCGCTCCCGAAGTCCCAAAGGGTCCGACTGGGTTCCGGCCTCTGTTTCATACTGGCGCGATTCGACCCTGTCCGGGGGCATGTCGCCGCGCAGGACGCGCAGCAGCGTCGTCTTGCCCGCACCATTGGGACCGAGAAGCGCCACATGACGGCCCGGCTCCACACGAAATGAAACCCCGTCAAGCAGCCGGATGTCGCCGCGCGTAACGCTGACGCTGTCGAGTTGAATGCGAAGCATCCGTTCATGGTTCACCGAATCCACCGCCGTTGCAAGCGAAATGCGCCTTGCCATTCTTTCGGCCCACGGTCTACAATCCGGCACCATGGACATCAAGGTCGCCCTCGCCCGCATGATCGAATACGAATCCACGCTGCTTGACGCGGCAGTGGCAGCGCTGCTCGAAGACATCGGCTTCGAGGCACAACGCGGCGACCGCGTGCTGGTGAAGCCGAACCTCGTCAATTCCACCAATGCGGCGGTCTCCTGCACCAACCCGCTGGTCGTGCGCTCGGCGTGTCGCTGGCTGCTGGATCAGGGCGCGCGTGTCACCGTTGCCGATTCCCCCCGCCTTCGGCTCCGCCGCGCAGGTGGCCCGCGCTTCCGGTCTGGCGCGGGCGCTCAATGAAATCGGGCTCAAGGTCGCCACCCTCGGCAGGCCTGTCCAGACCAAACTCCCCTGCGGCGTGACCATCGGCGTCTCCCGCGACGCATTGGACGCCGGGACCATCCTCAACGTGCCCCGACTCAAGGCCCACGGGCAAATGCGCGTCACCGCCGGGGTCAAGAACCTCTTCGGCTGCGTGTGCGGAGCGCGCAAGGCACTGGCCCACAACCGCCTCGGCGATGCCCCCGAACGTTTCGTGTCCATGCTTGTGGACCTCGCGGAAATCCTGCCCCACGGCGCGACCCTGCTGGACGCGGTACACCCCATGCACAAATCCGGCCCCATCAAAGGCGAACCGTACCCCCTCGGGATGCTTGCCGCCTCGACCTCGGTCCACGCCGTGGACACCGCCGTGTACGACCTGCTGAATCTCACCCCCGCCGACGTCTCCCTCTGGGCCGAAGCCATCCGGCGAGACCTGCCGGGCGCACAGCCCGGCGACATCCGCTATTCCATGGAACAGCCGGACGGGTTCGACGCCTCAAACATGATTCTGCCCGACACCCTCGACCCGATACGCTTCGATCCGTTACGGGTTGTCAAAGGACGGCTGAAAAGTCTGAAAAAACGGCTTCTCGGCGACTAAGCCCCCTTGCGCACAAAAGATTGTGGGGCTACTCTCGGCGCATGACTCAGACGGGCAACGGCATGATTCGACGCAGATTCACCGTCACCGGACAGGTGCAGGGTGTGGGCTTTCGGCCCTTTGTTTTCCGCATCGCCGCAGAAAACGGCGTTACCGGAACCGTCCTCAACGGTTCGCAGGGCGTGGTTGCCGAGGCACAGGGCACAGCCGAACAGGTCAGCGCCTTTGGCCGCGATCTCGCGGAGAAAATCCCGCCGCTGGCCCGCGTGGTCAGCACCGACAGCGAGGACATAGAGCCCGTAAAGGGTGAGGACGACTTCACCATCATCGCCAGCGAGGGCGGCGAAGGCCATGACGTGCTCATCAGCCCGGACACCGCCACCTGCAAGGACTGCCTCGCGGACATGCGCGACCCGGAAAACCCGCGCCATCGCTACCCTTTCACCAACTGCACTAACTGCGGCCCGCGCTATACGATCACCCGGTCCATCCCGTACGACAGGCCCTTCACGTCCATGGCCTGTTTTCCGCTCTGCACCAGCTGCACAGAAGAGTACGAGAACCCCGCCGACAGGCGCTTCCACGCCCAGCCCAACGCCTGCCCGGACTGCGGCCCGCAGGTCTGGCTTGCCGACACAGAGGGCGAAGAGATTGCCCGTGGCGACAAGGCGCTCGGCCTGCTCGCCGGGGCGCTGCGAAAAGGGAGCGTTGCAGCGGTCAAGGGACTCGGCGGCTACCACCTCGCCTGCGACGCCACGAATGCCGACGCGGTTTCGCTTCTACGCCAACGCAAAAACAGGCCGGACAAGCCTCTGGCGGTCATGGTGCCTGACATGGACGCGGTGCGCGAACTGGCCGAGGTCATGCCCGAGGAAGAGGCGTGGCTCACCGGCAAGGAGCGGCCCATCGTGCTGCTTTCCAAGCGCGACGACTGTCCGCTTCCGGACGAGGTGGCCCCGGACACGAATTTCATCGGGCTGATGCTGCCCTACACACCGCTGCACCACGTGCTCTTCGAGCACCTGCGGGAGCAGGCCCCGGAACGGCTGCCCGCGTTGGTCATGACCTCCGGCAACATGAGCAGCGAGCCCATCAGCCTTGGCAACCGCGAGGCCTTTGCCCGGCTTGGGGACATCGCGGACCGCTTTCTTTTTCACGACCGGGACATCCTCATCCGCTGCGACGATTCGGTGATGCGCATGAACCCCTACTCCGGCTGCCCAATCATGCTGCGCCGGGCAAGGGGCTTCACCCCGGCCCCGGTCTTTCTGGAAGACGATGGCCCCTGCGTGCTCGGCACCGGGCCGGAACTCAAGTGCACCCTGACCCTGACCAAGGGCGACCTCGCCTTCCCGAGCCAGCACATCGGCGACATGGAAAACCTCGAAACCTACGGATTCTACAAGGAAATTCTCGCTCATCTGCAAGATATCCTCAAAGTCCGTCCCGAGCGCATCGTTCGCGACCTGCACCCGGACTACATGACCAGCACGCTGGCCGACGAGCTGGCGCAGGCCATGGACATCCCGGTGCTGACGCTCCAGCACCACTACGCGCACATTCACGCCGTACTTGCGGAAAACCGCGTGGAGGGCCCGGCCGTGGGCATCGCCCTCGACGGCACCGGCTACGGCGAGGACGGCACCATATGGGGCGGCGAGTGTCTGTATGTGGATTCAAGACATTGGATCACGAGCGGCTGGCCCGCTTTGCACACCTGCGACTGCCCGGAGGGGAAGCTGCCGTGCGCGAGCCGTGGCGCATCGCCCGCGCCGCGCTCTGGGACATGGGCCACCGCGACCCCGAATTCTGGTGGCCGTGGCTGGCGAAACACGAAGCCGCAGACCGCTTTCTGCCTCAGCTTCTGGAAAAAGATATCAACTCGCCCCTGACCAGCAGCTGCGGCCGTCTCTTTGACGCGGCCTCGGCCATGATCGGCCTGTGCAGCACGGTCAGCTATGAAGGACAGGCCGCCATCCGACTGGAAAAGGCGCAGGACATGACCGAGCATTCGGCATACCCCTGCCCGCTCCTTCTCGACGAACAACCCGCTGTGCTGGACACCCTCGCCCTGCTCGACGCAGTGCGCGAGGACGCGCAAAACGGCGTGCCCCCCGGCGTCATCGCCCGCCGCTTCCACCTCGGCCTCATCAACGGCCTCGCCGAGATGGCCGCCGCCGTGTCCGAAGCCCTCGGCATCAACGCGTGGCCCTTTCGGGCGGGGTGATGCAGAATCTGACCATCGCGGCGGAACTGCCCATGGCGCTGGAAATGATCGGGCTGGAAGTCTTGATGCATACGCAGGTGCCGCCAAATGACGCCTGCATATCGCTCGGTCAGGCGGTCTGGGGCCGCAAGGCCGACATCTGACAGACAGGACAACACACAAAAGGAAAAAACCCCGGCAAGCCGGGGTTTTCTCGTTGGGAAATCCGTCGGAAGGAGAGTGAAAGGAGACGGATTCCCCTATGGTCAGTTACGGTCAGGAGGCACGGCCGCCATTATGCGGTCTGGGATACCACGGCCTCATGAAGGAGGAGGAGAGCCGGTGGTCGTCGGCGCGTCGGGTCAAGTGCTTTTCTGCTCCACAGCGAGGTAACGCCGACCAACTTCCAAGCGAGCACGTCGTATGCGGCCCGGCCTGTGCCTGAAATGCGGTCAGGAGGGAATCTAGTTGCTTTCCGTCATGCAATCCAATAATTAAGTTTTATCATGTTCATCATGAAATTTTATTGAGATTGGAAGGGCGTATGGAGCTGTATCAATTACGAACTTTCGTCGCCGTGGCCGAAGAAGGGCACCTCACCCGCGCCGCCGAGCGACTGCACGCCAGCCAGCCGACCCTGAGCAACCACATCCGGTCACTGGAGCGCGATATCGAGATGGCCCTGTTCATCCGCACGCCCAAGGGAATGGAGTTGACGCAGGCGGGCAAGCGGCTTCTGGAGCGGGCCCGAGTAGTCCTGCGCGCGGCCGACGAGTTTACGGCCGAGGCGCGGTCCATGGGCGAGGAGCTGGCGGGCGAAGTCCGCATCGGCCTGAACACGGACGCCGACTATCTGCGCATCGTCCCCCTGCTCTCCCTGCTGGCCGACATCCACCCCCGCATCACCCTGCAGTTCTATCAAAGCTCAAGCGGCCTGATTCTCGAATCGCTCAAAAAAGGCACCCTCGACGCCGGGTTCATTTTCGGCACCGCACATCCACCGGAGATCGAGTCTCGCCATCTGGAACAGACCGTCTATTACGCGGCCTGCTCCGAAGAATGGGCCGACCGGGTCCGCGAAGGCGGATTGAAGGAAATGGCCTCGTTGCCGTGGATCAAAACCGCCAAGGACTGCCCCTGCCAGAGCCTGCTGGACCGCATCTTCGAAGCCAAAGGGCTCAGGGCCGAGACCACCATTCAGGTGGACGGAGACGAAGTGACCAAGCTGCTCGTGGCCTCGGGCCGAGGTGTGGGCATCCTCAGGCGCGACGAGGCCGAAGCCGCAGGCCGCATCGGCAGCCGCGTTTACTGCCATCCCGTTGAAGGGCTAGAAACCCCGCTATTCCTCGCCTTCCAGCGCCGCCGCGACCGCGACCCCGTCCTGCGCGCGGTCATCGACGCGGTCCAATCCGTATGGGAGGAGGACGAGTAGGTCGAGCTTGAAAAAAACGGCATTTTCCAATACACACCACGCATCGCAACACCCCAAACAGGGAGCGCTCAATGAAAGTTCTGGTTGTCGGTTCCGGTGGCCGCGAGCACGCACTGTGCTGGAAGCTCGCCCAAAGCCCCAAAGTAGACGAAATCCTCTGCACGCCGGGCAACGGCGGCACGGCTCAGGTCGGGGAAAACATTCCCGTGCCCGATGACGACATCCCGGCCATCGTCTCGCTGGCCAAAGAGCGCCGCGTGGACCTCGTGGTGGCAGGCCCCGAACTGCCGCTGGTGCTCGGGCTCGAAAACGCCCTCTCCAAAGAAGGCATCCCCTGCTTCGGCCCCAACGCCTACGCCGCAAACCTCGAAGGCTCCAAGGCGTTCTCCAAGAACGTCATGCACGAGTCAGGCGTCCCCACCGCACCCTTCCGCGTCTTCGACGAATACGAAAACGCCCGCAACTTCGTGCGCGAAAAAGGCGCCCCCCTCGTGGTCAAGGCCGACGGCCTCGCCGCAGGAAAAGGCGTCGTCGTTGCTCAGACCGTCGAAGAGGCCGAAGAAGCCCTGCACGACATGATGGTCAAAAAGAGCTTCGCCTCCGCAGGCGACCGCGTGGTCGTCGAAGAGACCCTCACCGGCGAAGAAGCCAGCTTTCTCGCTTTCTGCGACGGCGAACACTACGCCCTGCTGCCATCCAGCCAGGACCACAAGGCCGTCTACGAAGGCGACACCGGCCCCAACACCGGCGGCATGGGCGCTTACAGCCCGGCACCGATTCTCCCCGAAGAGAAATACGCCGAGACCGCCGAATCCGCCATCGCCCCGATCCTCAAGCACCTCGCCGCCAAAGGGGAACCCTTCAAAGGCATCCTCTACGCAGGTCTCATGTTCGACGGCGACACCCCCAACGTGCTCGAATACAACGTGCGCTTCGGCGACCCCGAATGCCAGCCCCTGCTCATGCGCCTCGACACCGACATCGTGGACGTCATGCTCGCCTGCATCGAAGGACGCCTCGACCAGATCGAAGTCAAAGTCAAACCGGAAACCGCCATCTGCGTCGTCATGGCCGCCAAAGGCTATCCCGGCTCCTATCCCAAAGGCATGGAAATCAACGGCATCGACGAAGCCGACAAGCTCGAAAACGTCAAAGTATTCCACGCCGGGACCAAGCTGGAAAACGGCAAGATCCTCTCCTCCGGCGGACGCATCCTCGGCGTCACCGCCCTCGGCAAGGACCTCGCCGAAGCCAAAAAGCGCGCCTACGAAGCAGTGGATAAAATATCGTTCGAAAACAGCTACTACCGCCGGGACATCGGCGACAAAGGCCTCAAACGACTCGCCTAGGAGGAAAACATGCCCCAAGTTGCAATTTTCATGGGTTCCATCTCCGACGAAGAAAAGATGCGCCCCTGTTCCGACCTGCTGAATGAACTCGGTGTCGACCACGTCTTCACCGTGTCCAGCGCCCACCGCACCCCAGAGCGCACCGCAAAACTCGTCTCCGAACTCGAAACAGACGGCGTGCAGGTCTTCATCTGCGCAGCAGGCCTCGCCGCACACCTCGCCGGTGCAGTGGCCGCCAAAACCACCAAACCGGTCCTCGGCGTGCCCCTCACCGCCTCCCCGCTCGGTGGCATGGACGCGCTGCTCGCCACCGTCCAAATGCCCCCCGGCTTCCCCGTCGGAACCCTCGCCCTCGACAAAGTGGGCGCCAAAAACGCCGCATGGCTCGCAGCACAAATCATCGCCCTGAACGACGACGCCATCGCCAAGAAAATTCAGGAAGCCAGAGACGGCTTCAAGGAATCCGTGGAGAAAGCGGCGGCAAGTCTTTAATATAGTTGATGATGCCTCCGGCGGGCAGGGCGCTGCCCTGCACCCGCCAAAGGGGATAATCCCCTTTGGAATCCTTGGGTTGCCAGACAGCTTGAAACGCCCTGAGAAATGCACGCAGTGCATTTCTCAGGGCGTTTCAAGCTGTCTGGCGGGACTTTGGGGTTTTCGGGTTCAGGGTGCTGAGTGAGCAGGGAGGGAAAACAGAGCCTTCCTCATGGAAAAACGAAACCATTTTTGACTTACGGAAAGGCCAAGAAGCTTCACCGGGAACACATTTGCATTATTATTAATCAACGTCTGTCCTATCCTCTGTCCCGCCTATTCGTCGTATCTTCCACGAAGCCAAATCATCTCAACCAGACCAACGCTCAAGCCGACCACAGCCCTCACCCGGACAATTGACCAACAGCGTGGGCAACGCCCAACCAT
>NZ_BBCB01000034.1 GCF_001311825.1 Salidesulfovibrio brasiliensis JCM 12178
CGGCAGGCCGAGAAACTCCGCACCGTGATCCCCGCGCGAGACGTAGCCGAGCGGCTCCACAGCCGTGCCCGCGTCACGCATGGAGAGCAGGATGTCCGCACAGACCTGCGCGTGCCCGCCGCTGCCGATGATCGCTATCCGCATCCGAAAACTCCTAATCCCCGTCCGAGCCGTTTCTGCGCATGCGCTCCCACGTGCGGCGCACGCCCTCTTCAAGGGGCACCATGTCCAGGCCGCCGACAAGCTCACGCAGCATGGACGTATCCAATACGGAGTGGCGCACCCCGCATAGGCGGTTTCGTTCTTGACCACCGAGACCTCGGTTCCGGTCACGGCCCCCACGGCCTCCATGATCTCCAGCACGGTCACGCCCTGCCCTGAGCCGATATTGATCGTGATGTCCGCCGTGCCGCACTCCAGCAGCCGGGCCACCATCTCCGCGAGGTCGTCGGCAAAGATGAAGTCGCGCACCTGCTGCCCGTCGCCCCAGAGCTCGATGCCGCCGCCGCGCAGGATGCGGGCCAGCGACACGTCGACCACTCCCTGCGGCCTGACCGCCGGGTTGTCGTTGCCGTAGGGGTTTGCCAGCCGCCCGATGATGTGGCGCATGCCGCTCCTGCGGCTGTGAAACCGGATCATTTCCTCACTCAGCACCTTGCCGAGCGCGTAGGTCCTTCGGGGTTCAGGGCGTCGGTCTCGGCGTGGGGAGTGCGGTCCGGGGAGTCGCCGTACACGGTCCCGCCTGACGAGGGGTAGAAAAGCATGTCGGCCCCCTGCCGCTCCATGACGGAGAGCAGAAGTGCCAGCGACCGCAGCGTGGTGTCGCACTCGCGCACCAACGTGGACGATGACGGCACCGTGAATCCGAGGAAACAGAGCACCCGGTTGCAGCCGCGAACGGCCGATTCGAGGGCCTGCTCGTCCAGCGCGTCGCCCAGCACGTATTCCACGTCGCCGGGGATGTCGCGGGCAAAGGCCGGATATTGGCGGTCGAACAGGCGCAGGGGCACGTTGCGCCGCGCCAGCGCGCGGGCCACGGCCGTGCCGAGAAATCCGCCGCCACCGAGTATGAGGGTCTTGTCAGGCATGGGGGAAACCGCACCCCTTTACGGAAAAATCGTTCATGAACGAAAAACAGGTAACAGAACCGGAAGGATGAGGCAACGAAAGCCTTGCCATGCGGCACACGAAGGCTATTTGCGCAGCAGCGGGCGGCCATCCGGCGTAAAACAGCGGCGGAAGATCAGCCGGGTCACAAGCACCGTGCCGAGCGCGGCCGAGGCCACCAGCATGAGCATGACCACGATCTGGTAGCGGATGGAAAGCAGGGGATCGGCCCCGGCAAGAATCTGACCGGTCATCATGCCCGGCAGAAACACCAGCCCCACGCCCATCAGGGAGTTAATGGACGGAATCATCCCGGCCCGCACCGCGTCGGCCATGATGTCGCGGGCCGCTTCCATGGGTGTGGCACCAAGGCAGAGTTTCATCTCCACCACCTGCCGCCGCTCCTTGAGGTCCTTGAACATGCGTTCCAGCGAGAGCGCGATGGCGGACATGGAGTTACCCACGATCATCCCGGCCAGCGGGATGAAATACTGCGGCGTCCACCACGGGTCCGCGCCCACGATGACGGCGGTGACGAGAAAGGAGATCAACCCGTAGGAAATGAACATGGACAGAAAGACCGGCAGGGCCAACGGCACGGCCCGCTCCTTGACGCGGCCCCGGACCAGATGCGCCGCCGTGGCGGTCATGATCAGGAACAGGCCGATGACCGGCGCGGCCATGTCGAGGGCGAACACGAACTTGAGCACGTAGCCCATGGCGAAAAGCTGCGCGAACGTCCGGATGGTCCCCACCAGCAGATCCTTGCCGAGTCCGAGGCGGTACCATATCGACGCGGCCCCGGCCGCCACCACGAACAGCAGGCAGAATGCCAGTTGCCACGGCCCTATGTCGATGACCTGTGCGTTCATTCGAACTCCGCCTTCCCCTGCGCCACGCGAAGCACATGGGTGGTTTCACCGGGCGAAGCCTCGGCATGAGAGACCGCCATGACCGTCCTCCCCTCGCGGAAAAGCCGTGCGGCAACCTCGTAGACCAGCGCGGCGCTTTCGGCATCCAGCGAGGCCGTGGGTTCGTCCAGCAGCAGCACGTCCGGGACGGTCATGATGGTGCGGGCAAAGCAGACGCGCTGTGCCTGCCCTACCGAAAGCGACGAGGCGTCGTCGTCCAGCCTCACGGAATCGAGGAGCAATGAGTCGAGCATGGAGCGCATGCCTTCGTCGTCCGGCACCGGGACCTCGGCCGCCGCTTTGAAGGAGTATGGCAGCAACAGGTTGTCGCGCACCGAGCCGGAGACGAGCTGCGGCATCTGATGCACATAGGCCACGGACCGCCGAAGCGTTTCAGGCGGCATGGCCTCGTAGGGTGTTTCACGAAAATGGATGGTGCCTTCATCCGGCGCTTCAAGGCGGCAGAGAAGCTTGAGCAAAGTGGACTTGCCCGCCCCGGAAGGGCCACGCACCAGCACGTAGGAGCCTTCGGGCACGGCCAGCTCCGCCCGGTCAAGGATGGTCGCCCCGCCCGGATAGGCGAAGCGCACCCCTGCCATGCGGAGCACGTCAGGCACTGGCAGCCTCCATGCGCTTGTCCACGAACTCGAGGAACTTGGCGGCCTCGGCGTGGTCCGGGTTGATGAGCAGGGCCTGCTGCAGATGCTCGCGGCACTGCTCGGCCTCGCCCTTTTCGAAGAAGGCGCGGGCCATGTTGTAGTGCAGGTTCTCGTCCGAGTCGGTCATCTCGATGGCCCGGGTGTAGTAGTCCACGGCCTGCTCGTAGAGCTTGGACTTTCGCAGGCTTATGCCGAACTCGTTGAAAAGGTGCTTGTGTTCCGGGGAGAAGGCCGCATCGAGAGTCACGAGGCGCTTGAAGATGTCGTCGGCCTTGTTGGTGTCGCCGCGCTCCATGTAGGTCAGCCCGAGGCCGAAGTTGGCGCGCACGTTGTCTTCGTCCACATCGAGGGCCTGCTCGTACTCGAACTGGGCGCTGTAGAGCGCACCGTCCTTGCGCTGCTGCTCCGCACGCTCAAGGGTGGCGTCGAGCTCGCGCATCTTGGGAAAGACTTCCTTCTGGTAGAACTCCGGTTCCGGGTTGAAGCGTTCGAGAAAATCCTCCTTGGGCACCTTGTTCTTGGGCCCCGAGGGGATGTTGTGCTTGTTGAGCGGCTGCACCTCCACCATGCCGTCCGGCCGCTCGAGGGCGTACCAGTACATTTTGGTGATGGTCTTGCGTGTCGTGGTCCCGGTGCCGACCTTGTCTACGCTCTGGTTGGAGAAAAGGCCGGAAATCATCCGCCCTCCGCCCGAAGCTGCCGGGGTCTCGACCTGCTCGTCCTGCGTTAGCTGTTCGTCCTGCGCTACCTTTTCGTCCGCCACGGTCCGCATCCCTCTCGTCTGTTCCGGTTTTATGGGGTCTGCACAGGATATACCCTGACAGGGGCACTGTTCAACCCTGTTTGTGAAACAATTGCGTGCTTCGGGAAGCAAGGGCCGTTCGTGACTTTTTCTGCGGATTCGGGTAAACGCCGTGCAGACGGTAGAGGTATCATCGACAACCATCGGCACGCGCCGAACGCCGGAGCTTTCCGGCGGCCAAAGGAGAGGGCCCTTTCATGCAGAGCAAGATCGGCGGACGCATCAAGTCGTTCAGGGAAAAGCAGGACATGACCATCAACGATCTCGCCGAACGGACCGGTCTGGAAGCAGAATTCCTGACCGCCGTGGAGAGCGAGGACATGTACCCCTCCCTCGGCCCGCTACTGAAGATAGCCCGCGCACTCGGCGTCCGCCTCGGCACCTTCCTCGACGATCAGGTCAGCCGCGACCCCCTCATCGTCCGCCTCGACGAGCGCGAGGAAGAGCTGACCATGCACCGGCACAAGGACGTGGCCGAGTTCAAGTACTACTCCCTCGGCAAGGGCAAGAGCGACCGGCACATGGAGCCGTTCTTCATCGAGATCATGCCCGAATCCGGCTCGGACAAGCACCTCTCTTCCCATGAGGGTGAAGAGCTGATCATCGTCCACTCCGGCGAGCTTTCCGTGACCTACGGCAAGGAAGAAAGCGTCCTCAAGGCCGGCGACAGCATCTATTTCAACTCCATCGTGCCGCACAACGTCTCCGCCCACGGCGACGAAAAGGCCGAAATCTACGCAGTGCTGTACTTCCCCGAATAGCCAAGGAGCCTGACCGCATGACACGCAACGAACCGCTTCGCGAAGTGACGCTCGGCCAGATCCTTGACGAGACCGTGGCCGCATATCCCGACGAGGAGGCCGTGGTCTACGTGGACCGCGACTTCCGGCTCACGTGGAAGGAATTCGGCGATCTGGTGGACGATCTGGCCAAGGGCCTGATGGCGCTCGGCATCAAGAAGGGCGAGAAGGTGGCCGTATGGGCCAACAACGTGCCCTACTGGGTGGCCCTGCAGTTCGCCACCGCCAAGATCGGGGCCGTGCTGCTCACGGTGAACACCCACTACCGCACCCACGAGCTGGAATATCTGCTCAAGAACTCCGAGTGCGAGAACCTGTTCATCATCGGCCAGTACCGCGACCACGACTACCTCGCCACCACCTACGAGCTCATCCCCGAGCTGCGCACGCAGGAGCGCGGTCGGCTGAAGACCAACGAATTTCCGCATTTGCAGCGGGTCTTCTACCTCGGACTGGAAAAGCACCGGGGCATGTACAACATCCCGGAAGTCATCGGCATGTCCGCCGTGGTTTCCGATGTGGAGTACGCCGAACGGCAGGCATCCCTCGACCCGCACGACGTGGTCAACATGCAGTACACCTCCGGAACCACCGGGTTCCCCAAGGGCGTGCAGCTCACCCATTACAACATCGGCAACAACGGCTACTGGATCGGTGCCAACCAGCACTATTCCGCAGGGGACAGGCTCTGCCTGACCGTGCCGCTGTTCCACTGCTTCGGGTGCGTGCTCGGCGTGCTGGCCTGCGTGAACCACGGGGTGACCATGGTCATCCTCGAGGACTTCGACCCCATGCAGGTCATGATCGCCGTGGAGCAGGAAAAATGTACCAGCCTGTACGGCGTGCCCACCATGTTCATCGCCATCCTGCAGCACAAGATATTCGACAAGTTCGACTACTCCTCGCTCAGGACCGGCATCATGGCCGGATCGCCCTGCCCGGTGGAGGTCATGAAGCAGGTCATCGACCAGATGAACATGAGCGAGATCACCATCTGCTACGGCCTGACCGAAGCAAGCCCGGTCATGACCCAGACCCGCATCGGCGACTCGGTTCGCCAGATGACCGAGACCGTTGGCCCGGCCATGCCGGAGATCGAGGTCCGCGTGGTCGACCCCGAGACGGGCGAGGACTGCGCGGCCGGAACGCAGGGCGAGGTCTGCTGCCGGGGCTACAACGTCATGAAGGGCTATTACAATAACCCCAAGGCCACCGAAGAGACCATCGACAAAGACGGCTGGCTCCACTCCGGCGACCTCGGGGTCATGGACGAAGACGGCTACCTCTCCATCACCGGACGCCTCAAGGACATGATCATCCGCGGCGGGGAGAACATCTACCCGCGCGAGATCGAGGAGTTCCTGTACACCATGCCCGGCGTTCAGGACGTGCAGGTGGCGGGCGTTCCGAGCAAACGGTTCGGAGAAGAGGTGGGGGCCTTCGTGGTCCTCAAGGAAAACGTGGACATGCTGCCCGAAGACGTGCAGGACTACTGCCGCGGCAGGATAGCGCGATATAAAATTCCGAAATACGTGGTGTTCCTCAAGGAATACCCCATGACCGCCAGCGGCAAGATTCAGAAATACAAGCTGCGCGACATGGGCGGGGAACTGTTCCCGGACGCATAGATATTCCGCGGCCGCCATGCGGGCGGCCGCACCTTCAACAGGGGCCGTGCCGGGCGTTTCCGGCAAGACACAACACCAACCGCTCAAAAGGAGCGACCATGGCCGATCAACAGTACAAGGAGATAGCTCCCAGACTGGCCGGACTGCGGGACGACATGGGCTGGACCGCCGAAGAGATGGCCGAAAAGCTCGGGCGCACCGCCGAAGACGTGACGCGCTTCGAGTCCGGCGACCACGAAATCCCGGTGGGCTATATGCTCGACGTGTCCCGGCTGTGCAAGGTGGACCTGACCACCCTGATCTCCGGACGTGAGCCGCACCTCAAGTCCTACGCGCTCACCCGCAAGGGAGAAGGCTTTGCCGTGGACCGCCGTGAGGACTACGACTACAAGAGCCTCGGCTACAAGTTCGCTGGCCGCGAGATGGAACCCTTCTTCATCCGCGTGCCGCCCAAGTCCAGCGACGAGATGAACGAAGTGAGCCACAAGGGCCAGGAGTTCATCTACATCCTCGAAGGCCGCCTTGAAATCCGCATCAACGGCGAGCCGCTCATCCTCGAACCGGGCGACAGCATGTATTTCGACTCGGAATCGCCGCACGCCCTGCGCGGGCTCGACGGCAAGGATGCCGTGTTCATCGACGTGATTCTTTAGGGCAGGCCGCTAGCCGGTCCGCCCGCACCAAGCCCGATCGATTGGTACGACTGCGACCTCACTGAAAGAGTCAACCCCGAGGAATCACGGAGAGAGAACAATGAAAAAACAGGACTACGCCAGTTACGAGGACTTCTGCGCCAACTATGACCTGAAGGCCCCGGACAATTTCAACTTTTCCTACGACTTTCTGGACCCCAAGGCCGAGGCCGCCCCGAACGATGTGGCGCTCGTGCATGTGGACGACGCGGGCAACCGCACCGACCACACCTTCGGCTTCTTTGCCGAGCAGTCCAAAAGGCTCGCCGACGCCTGAGCAGGCGCGGCGTGAAAAAGGGCGACCGGGTCATGCTCATCCTCTACCGCCGCGTGGAGTACTGGACGGCCATGCTCGCCCTGCACCGCATCGGCGCGCTGCCCATCCCGTCCCCGTCGCTGTTGACCACCAAGGACATCGTCTCCCGCGTCAACTACGCCAAGATTTCCTGCGTTATCTGCGAAGATACGCTGGCCGACCGCGTGGAGGCCGCGCGCGACGAGTGCCCGGGCCTGAAGACGCTGGTGCAGCTTGACGGCGAGCCCGCCGAAGGCTGGGAATCCTACGCGTCCGTCATGGCCGACGGCGCGCCCGACTTCCCGCGCGGTCAGGACGCGCCCGGCGGGAACGACCCCATGGTCATCTTCTTCAGCTCCGGCACCACCGGCCTGCCGAAAATGGTCCTGCACCGCTTCGACTACCCGGTCAGCCACTTCACCACCGGCGCGCACTGGCACGACATCGAGCCCGGAGACCTGCACCTGACCCTGTCCGATACGGGCTGGGCCAAGTCCGTCTGGGGCAAGTTCTACGGCCAGTGGATGGCTGGCGGCGCGGTCTTTGTCTGGGACTTCCGGGGCAAGTTCGAACCCGGCCAGCTTCTGGACATCATCAGCGAGCACAAAATCACCACGTTCTGCGCCCCGCCCACGGTCTACCGCTTCCTCGTGCGTGAGGACCTCTCCGGCTGGGACCTCTCCAACCTGCGGCACTGCACCACGGCGGGCGAACTGCTGAACGAGTCCGTGTTCCTCGGCTGGAAAGAGGCCACCGGCCTGCCCATCTACGAAGGATACGGTCAGACCGAGACCACGCTCCAGATCGCCACCTTCAAATTCATGGAACCCAAGCCCGGCTCCATCGGCAAGCCCGTGCCCGGCTGGGACATCGCCCTGCTGGACGAGACCGGCGCGCCGGTCCCCAAGGGCGAGGAAGGCGAAATATGCATCCGCATCGACAAGCCGGTCCTCGGCCTGTTCGAGGGCTACATGGACGAGCCGGAAAAGACCGCGTCCGTCAAATTCGACGGCTGGTACCACACCGGCGACAAGGCATGGGAAGACGAGGACGGCTTCCTCTGGTTCATGGGCCGCACCGACGACCTCATCAAGAGCTCCGGCTACCGCATCGGGCCCTTTGAGGTGGAATCCGCGCTCATCACCCACGAGGCCGTGGTGGAGGCCGCCGTCACCGGCGTGCCCGACCCGGTCCGGGGCATGGCCGTCAAGGCCACCGTGGTGCTCGCGGCAGGATTCGAGGGCTCGGACGACCTGACCAAGAGCATTCAGGCCCACGTCAAATCCGTTACCGCACCATACAAATACCCGCGCATCGTGGAATATGTTGCTGAATTGCCCAAGACCATCTCGGGCAAGATCAAGCGCAAGGAAATCCGCGAAGCCGACATGAAGAAATACCAATAGACGGCTCGCTCCGGGGGGGCGGCACACCCGTCCCCCCCGGCAGCCGTTTGGAGAACCGCATGGCCGACAACATTCTCATCCTCGACGACGAGAAAAACTATCTGCTGATTCTCGAAAGCCTGCTCGAAGACGAGGGCTATTCCGTGACCGCGCTTTCCGACCCGGAAACCGGGCTGGCCTACCTCGAAGACTCCGAGGTGGACGTGGTGCTCACGGACATGAAGATGCCCAAGCTCACCGGGCAGGACGTGCTGGAACACGTCAAGAAACGCTACCCGCACATTCCGGTGATCATCATGACCGCCTTCGGCTCCATCGAGTCGGCGGTGGAAGCCATGCGCATCGGCGCGTTCGACTACATCACCAAGCCGTTCGCCAACGAAGAGCTGCTTTTGACGCTGTCCAAGGCCGCGTCCTACGCCCGCACGCAGCAGGAAAACGTGCGCCTGCGCCAGCAGATCAAGGAGCGGTTCGGCTCAGGGAACATCATCGCCCGGGGCCGGGGCATGCAGCAGGTGCTGGAGATGGTGCACCGCGCCGCGCCCAGCAAGAGCACGGTCCTCATTCAGGGGGAATCCGGCACAGGCAAGGAACTCATCGCCCGGGCCATCCATGAGGCCAGCCCGAGGTCGGACAAGCCGTTCGTCTCCGTCAACTGCATGGCCCTCAACCCCGGCGTGCTGGAGTCCGAACTCTTCGGCCATGAGAAAGGCTCCTTCACCGGCGCCACCTCGCTGCGCAAAGGCCGCTTCGAGCAGGCCTCCGGCGGCACGCTCTTTCTCGACGAGATCGGCGAACTGTCGCAGGACGTGCAGGTCAAGCTGCTGCGCGTGCTGCAGGAGCACCAGATCGAACGCGTGGGCGGCACCGAGACCATCGACGTGGACGTGCGCATCGTGGCCGCCACCAACAAGAATCTTCAGGATGCCGTGACAAAGGGCGAGTTCCGCGAGGACCTCTTCTACCGCCTGAACGTGGTTTCCCTGTTCCTGCCGCCGCTGCGCGAACGGCGCGAAGACATCCCCTTCCTTGCCCAGCACTTTCTGGACAAGTACTCCAAGGAGAACCAGATCGAGTTCACCGGCTTCTCCGCCTCGGCCATGGACTATCTTTCGGCCTACGAGTGGCCGGGCAACGTCCGTCAACTGGAAAACGTCATTGAACGCTGCACCGTGCTCGCACGCGGCGACGTCATCGACGCCGAAGACCTGCCGCCGGAGATCAAGGACGAGGAGTCCCAGTTCAAGAGCGCCGTGGACCTTTTGCCCGCCCGGCTGAACATTGCAGAAACCATGGACAAGATAGAGGGGGCTCTGGTACGACGCGCCCTCGTCCGGGCCGACTTCGTGCAGGTCAAGGCCGCCGAGATGCTCGGCCTGTCCAAATCCAACCTGCAATACAAACTGAAGAAATACGGTCTGGCCGGCAAGAGCAAATGATCATACTCGACAGACCTTACGTATCAAAATTCCTCAAGTGCAGCGCGTCCCGACAGAACCTCCCGGTGCTCGACACTGCGCAGGCGCGTGCGCTTGCCGGTGACGCGGACCTGCGCTTCACCCCTGCGGCGTCCTTTTTCCCCGAGGCCAAGAGCACCCGGATCTACGCCAACTCGGAGAACAGCCTTGAACTCATCATGCGCGAGCTCAAGGGCTCGCCGCTGGCGTCCATGATCGAGATCTGCAAGGACAAGCTGCTCTTTCGCGAGACCATCTCGGACATGTACCCCGAATACGGATTCGCCGAAGTGGACGCCGAAGACCTCGACGCCTTCGACCCGTCCGTGCTGCCGCTGCCCTTCATCGTCAAGCCCGCGCGCGGCTTCTTCAGCCTCGGCGTGCACCGGGTGGAGAGCGACGACGACTGGCCCGAAATCAGCGAGGCCATCCGCAACGAGACCGATCGCCTCAACGACCAGTACCCGTCCGAGGTGGTCAGCGCCGGAACCTACATCGCGGAAGAGGCCATCGGCGGCCGCGAATACGCCGTGGACGTCTACTGGGACGAGAACGGCCGCCCGGTGGTCCTGAACATTCTGCACCACCCCTTCGGCTCGGAAGACGACGTGAGCGACCGCCTCTACTACACCTCGGACGAGGTCATGCGCTCCATGCTCAAACCGGTCACGGAGTTCGCCGCCGAGCTCGGCAAGGTCTGCGGCTTCCGCGACTTCCCGGCACACGTGGAAATCCGCGTGCTCAAGTCCGGCCGGATCATCCCCATCGAGGCCAACCCGCTGCGCTTTGCGGGCTGGTGCGTGGCAGACATCACCCGCCACGCGTGGGGCTTCGACCCGTACGAATACTATTTCACCAACCGCCAGCCGGACTGGAACGACCTGCTGGAAAAACGCGCCGGGACCACCACCGCCATGACCATCGGCGACATCCCCGCCGACGTGGACCGCAAGAAGCTCGACGGGTTCGACCACGACGCCTTCGAGTCCCTCTTTGACACCGTTCTGGAACTGCGCGAAATTGATTGGGAAAAGTATCCGGTCTTCGCTTTTGTCTTCTCCCGCACGGACAACGCGAACCTGCCCCGGCTCATGAAGCTTCTGGAGGAAGACTTCCGGCACTACTTGCGGTAAACTCCGCGCCCATGCACTCCCGGGTCACAGAATACGTCCGCGCCCTGATCGAGTCCGAACGGCTCGGGCATCAGGTGGCGCACCATCGCGTTCTGCCCGGAACCGGCGCACGCTACGCGGAACCCACAAAGCCTTGGCCCACGCCCATCAGCCACGCGCTCCAGACGCTTGGCATCGAGAAACTCTACGCGCATCAGGCCGAGGCACACGACCACGTGCGGACAGGAAAGCACGTCGTTGTCGCTACGCCAACCGCCAGCGGCAAGACCCTCACCTACACCCTGCCCGTGCTCGAAGAGGTGCTGGTCGACCCCGACGCCCGCTCCATATTCCTCTTTCCGCTCAAGGCGCTGGCACAGGACCAGCTCAAGAATTTCAACGAGCTCGCCGCGCTCATGCCCGAGCATCGGCGTCCCACCGCCGCCACCTACGACGGGGACACCACCCCGCATTTTCGCAAGAAGATCAGAACCAGCCCGCCCAACGCGCTCCTGACCAACCCGGAGATGCTGCACCTGTCCGTGCTGCCGCATCACGACTCGTGGGCCGAGCTGTTGGAAAACCTCAAGTACATCGTGGTGGACGAGGTCCACACCTACCGGGGTGTGCTCGGCTCGCACATGGCCATGGTCTTCCGCCGCCTGATACGCCTGTGCCGCCACTACGGGTCCGAACCGACCTTCATCTTCTGCTCCGCCACCGTGGGCAACCCCGGCCAGCTCTGCGAGATGCTCACCGGCCTCGACGTGCACGAAATCCGCCAGTCCGGCGCGGCCTCCGGCGACCGGCACATGGTCTTCCTCAACCCCGAGGCAGGCCCTGCCCAGTCCGCCATCCAGCTCCTTCAGGCCGCCCTAGCCCGCGAGATGCGGACCATCGTCTACTGCCAGTCCCGCAAACTTACGGAACTCATCTCGCTCTGGTGCGCGGAACGCTCCGGCAAATTCCGGGAGCGCATCTCCGCCTACCGGGCGGGATTCCTGCCCGAGGAGCGCCGCGAAATCGAAAAGCGCATGGCCGACGGCGACCTGCTGGCGGTCATCTCCACCAGCGCGCTGGAACTGGGCATCGACATCGGCGGCCTCGACCTGTGCATCCTCGTGGGCTACCCCGGCACGGTCATGGCCACCCAGCAGCGCGGCGGGCGCGTGGGGCGCGCCCAACAGGAATCCGCAGTCTGCCTCGTGGCGCAGGAAGACGCCCTCGACCAATACTTCATGCGCAACCCGGACGACTTCTTTTCCCGCCCGCCCGAATCGGTCATGCTCAACCCGTTCAACCCGGCGGTCATGGACAAGCACCTCCTCTGTGCCGCCGCAGAACTGAGCCTCTACCGCAGCGACGAGTTCCTTGCCGAACAGCCAGTCATCGACCGCGTGGAGGCCATGATCGAAGAAGGCAGGCTCTTCGAGGCCGAGCCGGACGCGCCCGGCCTGCCCGCGGGCATCGTCACCGCCCGCAAACGGCCGCACCGCGAGGTGGACCTGCGCAGCTCCGGCAAGACGCTGCACATCGAGGACACCACCCGAGCCAAGGAAAAGGCCCCGGTCATCGGCACCACCGACAGCCACCGCGTCTGGCTCGACACCCACCCCGGCGCGGTCTACCTGCACCGGGGCAACACCTACGTCATTCAGGAAGTGGACGATCCGCACGGCACCGTACGCGCCATCAAGCGCAAGGTCGGCTACTACACCCGCGTGCGCCGCGAGAAATCCACGGAAATCCTCGAGGTGCTGGACCAGCGCGTGTGCTTCGGCACCCGCGTCTACCTCGGCAAGCTGCGCGTCACCGAGCAGGTCACGGGCTATGAAAAGCGCAGCGTGCGCGGCTCCAAGCTCATGGGCGTCATCCCGCTCGACGCGCCCCCGAGCGTCTTCACCACCGAGGGCGTCTGGTTCGAAATCCCCGAAAGCATCCGCCGCCGCTGCGAAGAGGACTACCTGCACTTCATGGGCGGCATCCACGCCTTCGAACACGCGGCCATCGGCATCATGCCCCTGTTGGTCATGACCGACCGCAACGACCTCGGCGGCATCTCCACGCCCTTCCACGAACAGGTGGGCGGCGCGGCCGTGTTCGTTTACGACGGCATCCCCGGCGGCGCGGGCCTGACCCGTCAGGCCTTCCACAAGGCTGACGAACTCCTTGAAACCACCCTCAAGGCCGTGCAGGACTGCCCCTGCGACCTCGGCTGCCCCTCCTGCGTGCACTCGCCAAAATGCGGCTCCGGCAACCGGCCCATCGACAAGACCGCCGCAGTCTTCACCATGAAGTCCATCCGCAAGGGCGACCCCGAAAAGGTCAAGCTCAAGGAGATCAAAGTGAACACCCTCCCCATCGAACGCCCCGCCCCCCGGCGCTTCGGCGTGCTGGACATCGAGACCCGCTTTTCCGCACAGGAAGTGGGCGGATGGAACCGCGCAGACCGCATGGGCGTGTCCATAGCCTGCCTCTGGGACCAGAAGCACGACCGCATGTACGACTTCGAGCAGCACCAGATCGCCGAACTCGTCACCCACCTCCAGAAGTTCGATCTCGTCATCGGCTACAACCACATCAAATTCGACTACTCGGTGCTGTCCGGACTGAACCCCTTCAAGTTCCGCCAGCTCCCCTCGCTGGACCTCTGCGCCGACATCCGAAACCGCCTCGGCTACGCCATCAAGCTCGACAACGCAGCACAGGCCACCCTCGACGCAGCCAAGTCGGCCGACGGCCTTCAGGCCCTCAAATGGTGGCAGGAAGGCCGCCTCGACCTCATCACCGAATACTGCCGTCAGGACGTGGCCGTGACCCGCGACCTCTACCTTTTCGGCAAGGAAAACGGGCATATATTCTTCACGAACAAGGCCGGACAGAAAGTCAAGCTGCCCGTTCAGTGGTAATGGTTTCTTCCGGCGGAGATTCCGCCACCCCTTAGCCCTCAAGAGCTGCGCCCTTGGAGGCCCCACCCGTCTTCAACGCTTTGCCCGAAAAGAGCCGGTTACAGCGTTCTGCCACTCCTGCCGGGAGAGCGTGGAACAACCCGTTTCCCGCGAAGGGGAACGGGCTTTTTTCTGTAAAGGGAAAAAACTTCCAGCCTTGGCCACACTGCATTTACCTGAAAAGAAAGGATTCTTTTTTGGCACGGTCTTTGATTGAAAAGGAGCCAAAGGAGTCCAATATGCAGAATGTTCCCATCTCCGATCAGCATAAGACCATGGCCGACAAGTGGAAGGTCGATGCTGCAAAGAACGTGAACTTTGATTCCACCGTCAACCTGTTCGACGAACTCATGAGTCGACAGGCTGAAGTGGTGTCCGAACAGCTGGAAACGGCCGAAGTCTCGTCTGACGACAAGATGGCTGAGACCGCGGCAAAGACCGTGACTCCGGAGCAGGACTCGGAAGAGCATGAGGTGGGAACCCCTGCCGAGATGGCCCCGGAAGAAGAAGCGGTTGAGACGCCTCCTGAGGAGGCCGCCAACAAGAAGATGACCGCCGAAGACGTGCGCAAGGTCGAGGATGACCTCAAGGAATACGGCTTCAGCGAAAAGGAAATCGAACGCCTTGAGGAAATGGCCGAAAGCGAAGAAGGCCTGACCTGGGGACAGTTCGTCAGTTTTATCGCCCAGAAGATGGACGGCACAAAGGGCGTTCAGCTTTCCGGCGAGCAGCTTGAAGGGCTCACGTCCTTCCTGAACAAGCTCGGCTTTGACCAGAAGGGATCTGCCAAGGTTCTTGAACTGCTCAAGCGCGGTGACAGGGACAAGGCTCTCGAAATGATAAACGAGAAGCTGAACTCCCTTGCCGACAACCAGAACATCAATCTGGACAAGAACGAGATAGAAGCGTTCGTGACCGCCATGGGTCTCACCAAGGAAGGCTCGGCCAAGATTCGCGAACTGCTCGGCAAGGCGCATCTTCCCAAGGACATGAAGGAAGCGTTTTCCGAAATCCGACAGGAACTGAAGGCCGCCGAAGACAGGAACCGCAATCTGGTCCGCGCCGTGGGCGAGGCCGTTGCAGCCGCCATGGACGATGAAGATGCCAAGAACAGCGCCGCCCGACACGTGAACGCCGCTGTGGACATGCAGCAGAAGGCGAACACCAAGGACGCCGCCCTTGGCAGGCAGGCCGATGACCTGCTGGACCGTAACGGCACGCAGGGCGGCCAGCATGGCGCGAAGCAGGCAAATGACAAGGCTGACGCGGCCATGAAGTCTTTCATGGAACAGCCCGAAAGCGAAGGCGACGACCAGAAGGCAACATGGCGCAACTTCTTTGCGCAGTTGCGCGAGGACCGCACCGGCGTGCAGACCAAGCTCGGCAACGCCGTTCGCACGGCTGCGGACCTGACCGCCAACGCCGGGCAGAGCACGGAAAAGGCCAACGCGAATGTCGCCATGGAAAAAACTGCCGCTCCCAGAATGGCCAGGCAGGTCGAAACTGCCATCCTCAAGAATCTGGGCCAAGGCACCAAGCAGCTCACCATGCAGCTCAATCCCGAGAATCTGGGCAAGCTGAACGTGATCCTGCAGACCAAGGGCGACGAAGTCCGCGCCCTCATCCGGGCCGACAACCCCGACAGCGCCCGCATGATCGCTGACCAGCTCGAATCCATCAAGGCTTCTCTTGAAAATCAAGGCCTTAAGGTTGCCAAGCTCGACGTTCAGGCTGGGCTGACCGGCAATCAGGATTCCATGAACTGGTTCGGCGACAAGGGCCACAACCTTGCCCGCGAACGCGAGGAAGCTGCCCGGATGCGCAGCCAGCTTCGCATGATGCGCGGCGAGGCCGCAGAATTGGCACAGGATGTGAATTCTCTTCATGACAAGGCAAATCTTACCCAACAGGGTTTGCACATCGTTGCATAGAGCAAGAGAGGTATTGTCATGGGATACGTAGATACAGGGTATATTCTCGGGTCGCAGGAGCGCAGGCTCGCTGAGAGCAACGCGCCCACGCACGATTCCAATATCGACCAGCAGGACTTCCTGACGATTCTGGTGGCGCAGTTGACGCACCAGGACCCTATGAATCCCATGGAAGATACCGAAATGACCGGTCAGCTCGCCGAGTTCTCGCAGCTTGAGCAGCTCACCAACATCAACAGTGGCCTGGACACCATGCTGGCAGCCCAGACCCAGAATGAAATGTACGACGCTGTCGGCTTCATCGGAAAGGACGTGAAGGCGTCCGGCTACAAGGTCAGCAAGTCCGGCAGCGAAACCGCCAAGATTTTCTATGGAGCCGGTGAAGCCGTCTCCAAGATCAAGCTGAACATCTACGATCAGGACGGCGCGATCGTCCGCACGGTGGAGATGGGCAGCAAGCAGGCCGGTTCCTACGAATATCAGTGGGACGGCAAGAACGACGCGGGTCAGGAAGTGCCCGACGGCATCTACTCCGTCGGCATGCTTGCCGAGGATACCAACGGCGAGCCGGTCATGATGCAGACCGAGATCTCGGGCAAGGTGTCCAGCGTCGTCAACGAAAACGGATCCATCTATCTGCGTCTGGAAGACAGTCGCTACATCAACTTCAACAACGTCAAGGAAGTCGTTGAACCCACGAAGTTGAGCGAAGGCGACGGGGGAGAAGGAAGCGAAGGGGATGCTTCCTCGTAAACGGCGGACGCGGATTGGACAAAGGCATAATCGGAGAACCACAGGAGGTTTACCATGGGTCTTACAGCATCGCTGTATTCAGGCATAACCGGCCTCAACGTTCACGGGGAACGGATGACCGTCATCGGCAACAACCTCGCGAACGTGAACACGACAGGCTTCAAGGCGTCCCGGATGCATTTCGAGGACCTCATGAGCCAGGACGTCTCCACGGTTGCGGGCATCGGCCAGGTCGGTCGCGGCGTTCGCGTGGCGGCAATCTATTCCGACTTCGGTCAGGGGGCCTTCGAGTCCACCTCCGAAACCACGGACATGGCAATTTCCGGTGAAGGCTTCTTCACCGTGTCGCCGAAGTCGACCGACGACAGCTTCTACACCCGCGCTGGGGCTTTCCGTTTCGACAAGGACGGCTACCTCGTGGACCCGCACGGCTACGTCGTGCAGGGCTGGGAAGTCGAGCGTTCCACGGCCTCCGTGGCCAGTGCGTCGGTGACGAACCTCGCCCAGAGCGCGACCACCCGCATCGTTGGCGTGCCCACCGACATCCGTATCGAGAATTTCCAGTCGGCCCCGCAGGTCACCACCAACGTGACCATGGTGACAAACCTCGACCCCACTGCGGGCGACAGGACCACCAACACGAGCGGCAACCCGTATTTCGCGCTCATGCAGAGCTGGAACGGCCTTGACGAGCCGCCGCTGGCGACCGGAGGGTACGGGTACAGCTCCACCATCAAGGTCTTCGACGAAGTCGGCTCGCCGCACAACGTCACCGCGTATTTCGACCAGGTCACCCTCTCCAACGCGGGCGGCGACACTGTGTGGGAATACATCGTGACCTGCAACCCGAACGAAGACGGCCGCATCCTTTCCGGCATCAACGGCAACCAGACCGAGATGGGGAACACCTCGGCCGCCGGGCTGCTCATGACCGGCACCCTGACTTTCAGGCAGGGCCAACTGGTCGGCCAGAGCGCCTTCACCCTCAAGAGTAACGGCGGCGCCAACCCCAAGAGCCTCGACGGCTGGAGCCTCGCGAACATGTCCGTGAACGGCTACCCGCTGTTCACCGGCAACTTCCTCGGGCTTTCCAATGCCAGCGCCACGGACCAGGTAGACGCCAACCCCATGGAGATGAACTTCGGCCTGCGGACCAAGGATCTCTCAAGCAATGGTGGTAACGAGTCTCTCAGCATCGGATGGGGAAGCCAACTCGGCACGCTGCCCATCTATGCCGACGATGTCTCCTCGGTTATCAGCAACACCGGCTACCTGCCGAACATGAAGAGCGTCGAGCTCTCCGCGCTGGCGACCCAAAGCTTCGACACCGGCGGTTCGTCCACCATCTTCCAGAGTCAGGACGGCTACTCCGCAGGCGTCCTGCAGAACATGACGGTATCGCGCGACGGAGTGCTCTCCGGGCGATACTCGAACGGGCAGGTGATCGAACTCTATGCGGTGACGCTGGCCACGTTCTCGAACAAGTGGGCGCTGCGCCGCGAGGGCGGCAACCTCTTCTCCCAGACGCGCGACTCCGGACCGGCGCTGACCGGTCAGGCAGGCTCCGCAGGCAAGGGAACCGTGGACGGTAACTCGCTGGAAATCTCCAACGTGGACATGGCTACCGAGTTTGTGCGCATGATCTCAACGCAGCGCGGCTTCCAGGCCAACACCAAGGTGATCACCTCCACGGACTCCATGCTCAGTGAAGTCATCGCCATGAAGCGCTAGACAAGCCCATGACAAGGACCCCGTAACCCAACGGATTCCTTCTCCGATGCCCCCCTGTTCCCCGCAGGGACGATAGAAAGGCGGCCCGTCCGGATTCCCCACCGGACGGGCCGCTTTCTCGTGTTTTCCGCATTGAGCGCGCACCGCCAGACCGGGTCGATCCGGATCCCCGCACCCGGCACGGTCCGATCTCAGGGAATTGCGGCTACTGGCAAGTGTGCTACATGGGGAGTGCGCGGCACTGCCCGGCGCATGACGCCCAACGACGGAGATCACACGCAATGCGAATCATCACCACGCACACCGGAACGGATTTCGACGCCCTTGCCTCCATGGTTGCCTGCACCCACCTCTACTCCGGCTCGGTAGGGGTGCTGCCAGACAGGGTCAACCCCGAGGTCAAGCAGTTCCTCGCGCTTCACGGGAGCATCCTCAGGGTAACGCCCAGAAAGGGGTTTGAACTGGGCGGTGTGACCTCTCTCGTGGTGGTCGATGCCAACAGCTGGAAACGGCTGGACGGAATGGACGCTCTGGCAAAAAGGGAAGAACTGGAGATCATCTGCTGGGACCACCACATGGAAGGCGTCACCATTGAGAGCACCGAGACCCACCGGGAAGAGACGGGCGCAGCCGTCACGTTGCTGCTGGAGGAGATGCAGCGGCGGGACACCCCCTTCACGCCCATGCACGCAACCCTGTTCCTGCTCGGCATCTATTCCGACACCGGAGGACTGCGCTATCCTTCCGCCACTGCCCGCGATGCGGCAATGACGGCCTTTCTTCTCGATAACGGAGCCGACCTCAACGTGGTCTCCGCCTACCTCGACGACACGGTGGACGACGCACATGCGGAGGTCTTCGCGGCAATGCTCGAGGAGTCCGAGATCGTCGAACTCGGCGAACTCACCATTGGCATCAGCGCCCTGCAAATAAAGAGCGGCCTGACCTCGCTGGCCCCGCTGGTGGAACGGTTCCGCTCCTTCAAAGGGTTGGATGCAGCGTTCGGCCTCTTTCAGGCGGACTCGCAGAAATGCATGGTCATCGGCCGGGGCAAGCCGAAATTCATCGACGTCGGGCAGATCATGCGAACGCTGGGTGGCGGCGGGCACCCGGGCGCGGGATCAGCCATCATCAGAAAGACGAGCCCGACCGAAGCGGCCGAACAAATGCGCGCGCTTATCGGCAAGAGCTGCGGGGATAATCAGGGGGTACGCTCCGTCATGTCCGATCCGGCCGGGTTCACGGTGGGCGCCGACGCCACCATGGGGCATGTCGCCGCAAGGCTCGCGGACGAAAACCGAACCGGGCTCATGGTCTGTCAGGGATCAACCCTGCTGGGCGGGGTGTCCGGACTGGAATGCGCCAAGGCGGAAAAAACCGGACGGCTGGATGTGCCGGTAAAGGGATACACGAGACGTAACATCCCCAGGATCGCTCCCGACGCCAGTTGCCGCGAGGCCGTTGCGCTCATGGTGGACGCCCGCGAAGGGATTCTTGCCGTGGTCGAGGACGACGAGCTTGTTGGCGTCATCACCCAGACCGATCTTCTGTTTGAGGTGTATGACTTCTAGCGTGCCGGGCAGGACTCCGGAAATGCGGCTGGACCGTCTTCACGCGCCCGAAAGCCCTTCGTATTCCGACTGGATGCCTTTCAATAACGTCTGTGCAACACGCTCTCAATCCCCGCCGCAACAAGTATCACCATCTCTCTGGCCAGCGCCGTGAACCAGTCGAACCCGATCGATTCCTCAAAAAGAATCACACCCTCTGAAACTCGTCCCGCTTCACCCTGATCCGGGATTCAGACAGTACACCCTGCCTTCACGAACTGCCGCCTCAGGCCCAGCCGCGCCGGAATCGGCGGCAGTATCTTCCCCCCCGTTTCCGGAAACTCCGCGTCAGCATTGCCGAAAGACAGGGAATTTTCTTCCCCGTCATGGCCGCCGAAAGACTGACACAGTGGCGTTTTTTTCAGCCAAACAGCCGGAAAGACAGTGGTTTCTAGAGATTTTTTACACATGCAACAGCTTGATAATGCAGGAATTGTTTCTGTTGGCACGGTTGGTGCTTGAAAGAGGGGCAAAATGGATTTGCGTAACAACAAGGAGGTTACCGATGTCTCTCGTTATTAACAACAACCTGATGGCCATGAACGCGTCCCGAAATCTTTCGGACTCGTATGGTCGGCTGGCCGTTTCCACCAGACGGCTGTCATCCGGGTTGCGTGTCGGCACCGCTGCTGACGATGCCGCAGGTCTTGCCATTCGCGAACTCATGCGCTCCGAGATCAAGTCGCTGAACCAGGGTGTGCGTAACGCCAACGACGCCATCTCCATGATTCAGACCGCTGACGGCGCGCTGCAGGTCATCGACGAAAAGCTCATTCGCATGAAGGAGCTGGCCATGCAGGCTTCCACGGGTACCTACAACTCCGACCAGCGCCTGATCATCGACTCCGAGTATCAGGCCATGGCTTCGGAAATCACCCGTATCGCCAATGCAACCGACTTCAACGGAATTTACCTGCTGAACGGGAACCTGTCCGGCATGGAATCCCAGCACAACGGTGCCGGGCTCTCCTCCACCGGTCCGCTGAAGGTTCACTTCGGCACCAGTAACGACTCGGCAGAAGACTACTACTACATCAAGATCAACGGCTCCAGCGCCTCCGCGCTTGGCCTTGGTCACGCCGCAGCCGACGGGCCCGCAGGACGTGAAAACGCAGGGAAGACCGTTTCCACCCAGCAGCTTGCCCAGCAGGCCATGGACGCGATCAACTCCGCGATCATTTCCAAGGACAAGATCCGCGCCGGTCTCGGCTCGCTGCAGAACAGGCTGGAAAATACCATCACCAACCTGCAGATTCAGGCCGAAAACCTGCAAGCCGCGGAATCCCGGATCTCCGACGTGGACGTCGCCACCGAAATGACGCAGTTCGTCCGCAACCAGATCCTGACCCAGTCGGCAGTGGCCATGCTCGCACAGGCCAACCAGCTGCCGCAGATGGCAATGCAGCTTATCGGCGGCTAGTAAACCTAGCGTCGAACGAGGGGAAATCGGGAGCCGGAATGGCGCAGGAAGCGCCTTCCGGCTTCCGCTTGTTTGCGGAATCAGTCAAAGGATTCGCCAAGGTCATCCAGCGCATGGCGGGCGGCAAGCTGTTCGGCCTTGCGCACTCCGGTCCCGCTGCCCTGAAAAGTCCTGCCGTCCGGCAGGGTCGCCTCGACCTCGAAAATCTTTTCATGCTCCGGGCCGTGGGTGCCTGTCAGCACATAGAGCGGACGATCCTGAAAAAGCCGTTGCGTCACTTCCTGCAAACGGCTCTTGTAATCCTTACGCGCCGGAAGCATCGGCTTGTCCGGCCAGCGGCTGTCAAAGAGCCGCAGCACCACATCCCGAGCGGCCTCGTAGCCGCCGTCCAGAAACACCGCCCCCAGAATGGCCTCGAACGCATCGGCCAGCAGCGCGTCGCGGGTGCGTCCCCCCTGCCCTTCCTCACCTCTGCCGAGCAGAATATGCCGGTCCAGCTTGATACGCCGGGCGATTGCTGCCAAACTGGCTTCCTTGACCAGATCGGAACGGATGCGGGTCAGCATGCCTTCCGGCGCGTCGGGGTAGCGCCGGAAGCCTTCTTCTGAGATACTCAGTTCCAGCACGGCGTCCCCGAGGTATTCCAGACGCTCGTTATCCTCGCCCCCGCCAGCCTCGTTGGCGTAAGAACTGTGGGTCAGAGCCGCCTCGGCGTGCTTGACATGGGTGAAGCGGTAGTGGATAGACTCTTCAAGATCAGAAAATTTCACAAGAGATTCCGTTTGCATGATTATTTCCCTCGACAGGTTCAAAGCGCTGTTTCACCCCGGCACCATAGCCGTGGTGGGGGCGTCGCGTAGTTCGGCCAAGCTCGGGAACCTTGTCGTCGCCAACCTGCAGGCCGCAGGGTACAGGGGGAAAATCTTTCCAGTCAATCCCGCAGGCGGCACAATTCGCGACCTGCCGGTTTTTCAATCCTGCGCCGACCTGCCCGCACACCCCGATCTCGGCGTCATCTGCCTCCCGCGCGACAAGGTCCTCCCCGCCATGAAAGAACTGGGCGAGGCCCACGTGGGCGCGGTCTGCGTCATCACCGCGGGGTTCCGCGAGACCGGCCGGGACGGGTTTCAGCAGGAACAGCGCATGGCCGAGCTGGCCGCCCGGCACAACTTCGTGCTGCTCGGCCCCAACAGCCTCGGCATCATCGACTCAGCCACCGGCCTGAACGCCTCCATAGCGCAGGACGCGCCCCTGCCCGGCAACATCGGATTCTTCTCCCAGTCCGGCGCTGTGCGCCGCCGTGCTGGACTGGTCGCTGGAAAACGGCATCGGCTTCTCCCGGTTCATGAGCCTCGGCAACAAGGCGGGCATCAACGAGGCCGACGCCCTCGAAGCCCTCGGCGACGACCCGGACACCTCCGTAATCATCGGCTACCTCGAAGCCCTCGACAACGGCCGCGAGTTCATGCAGGTAGCCCAGCGGGTCTCCCAGCGCAAGCCGGTCATCATGATCAAGGCGGGCGTGACGCAGGCCGGGGCACGGGCCGTATCCAGCCATACAGGATCGGTAGCCGGCTCTGAAGCGGCCTGTGTGGCCGCCTTCCGGCAGTCCGGGGTCATCATGGCCGACGGCCTCGAATCCCTTTTCGATTTCGCCCGCGCCTTTTCCACCCAGCCGCTTCCCAAGGGGCCGAACCTCACCGTTGTCACCAACTCCGGCGGTCCGGGCATCCTCGCCGCAGACGCCTGCGAGAACTCCTCACTCATGCTGCCGCGCCCCTCGGACGCCGCGCTGGAAAAGCTGCGTGAGGCCCTGCCGTCCTATGCCGCGCTCTACAACCCCATCGACATCATCGGCGACGCCGGGGCGGACCGCTACCGCGCCGCGCTCGAAGCGGTGGTGGAGGACCCGGCCACCCACAGCGTCATGCCGCTGCTGACGCCCACGGCCTCGGCGGAAATCCACGAGACCGCCAACGTCATCGTGGAGGTGGCGAAAACGGCCGACAAGCCGTTCTTTGCCTGCTTCATGGGCGACGACAAGGTCGGCCCCGGCCGCGACATCCTGCTGAAGGCGGGCGTGCCCTGCTACTCCTACCCGGAGCCAGCCGTGGCCGCTGCCGACGCCTGTATGCCCAGTGGCGCTGGCTCAACCGCCCATACCCCGCGGAAATCTGCTTTCGCCGCGACAAGGGCCGCGCATCCAAGGTGTTCAACTCCATGCGCTCCATCGGCCTGAGCGAACTCTCCGGTCCCGAAGCCTTTGACGTGGCCTTTGCCTATGAGCTGCCGGTGCCGGAAACCAAGCTCGCCCGCACCGGCGATCAGGCCGTGAAGCACGCCAAAAAGATCGGCTACCCCGTTGCCCTCAAGCTCGTGGCCCGCGGCGTGACCAGCCTGAGCGATGTGGGCGGCGTTGTGCTCGGCCTGAACACCCCGCAGGAAGTGCGGCGCGCGTTCTTCGACATCACCACCCGCGCGGCAAGAAGGCAGCCCGACGCATACATTTCCGGCTGCTTCGTGCAGGCCATGGGCCCCGAAGACGCCCCCGAATGCACGGTTCGCTTCCGTCAGGACCCGCAATTCGGGCCTGTTCTGGAGTTCGGCCTGTCCGGCCCGTCCGCCGAATTCCTTGGCGATCGCAGCCACCGCCTCGCCCCACTGACCGTGCAGGACGCGCAGGCCATGGTGCGCGAGATTCAGCTTTTCCCGCTCCTTCAGGGAGCACGCGGCAAGCCCCCCGCGGACCTCAAGGCCCTTGAGGACATCGTGCTGACCATGTCCCAGATGGCCGACGACTTTCCCGGCGTGGCGGAAGTGGAACTTGATCCGGTCATCGCCGGACCCGAGGGTGCATTGGTTACAGGCGTACGGGTGGTTCTCGACCAGTCTTGCCAATCAAGCACCACATGCGCTAGATAAACCGAGGATGGACACCGCCATGCATGGCATGTGACGGCGGCAACCCGAACCAAAAAGGATTCACGCGATGCGAGGTCTCTACATAGGCTCAACCAGCGGTTATTCCGGCAAGAACATGATAGTCATGGGCATCGGCCTCAAGATGCAGAAAGACGGCCTGAACATCGGCTACATGAAGCCCGTGGGAGCCATGCCCGTTGAGGTTGACGGCAAGCTCGGCGACGACGACGCCATCTTTGTGCAGGACGTCCTCGGGCTGGATGAAGACCCCGCGCAGGTCACGCCCGTCGTGGTCACGCAGGATTTCAAGGTCAAGGCCTTCACCGGCAAGCTCGACGGCCTGAGCGACACCATCGCGGAAAACTACGAAGAGCTCGCCAAGGACCGCGACCTGACCCTCGTGGCCGGTTCCGGCTCCATGTACTCCGGCAAATACTGCGACACCGACGCCATCACCATCATCAAGAAGCTCGGCATCAAGGCCGTCATCATCGACCGCTTTGAAAAAGAGTTCAAATACGACTACCTCGCGGTCATGAAGGAACAGCTCGGCGACCAGCTCGTGGGCGTGATCCTCAACGACGTGCCCTCGCATTTCATGGAAGAGGTCAACCAGCTGCTCGCCCCGTTCTTCGAGCGGCGCGGCATCAAGGTCCTCGGCGTCATCCCGCGCGACCCGCTCATGGGCGCCATCAAAGTGGGCGACCTCGCAGACCGTCTCGGCGGCAAGATCATCTCCGCCCACAACAAGGCCGACCGCGTGGTCGAGAGCTTCCTCATCGGCACCATGCAGGTCGAGAACTTCATGACCCACTTCCGCAAAAAGAAGAACTCGGCCATCATCGTCGGCGGCGACCGTTCCGACGTCCAGCTCGTAGCCTTGGAGGGCGACTGCCCCTGTCTCGTGCTGACCGGGAACCTCTACCCCAACGACATTATCCTGACCCGCTCCGAAGTGCTTGAAACGCCCATCATCATGGTGCGCGAGGACACCTACTCCGTGGCCAAGAAGATGGACTCCATCCTCTCCCGCCACAAACTCCGCGACGCCATCAAGATCAAGCAGGGCGCGGATCTGGTGGCCGAGAACATCGATTTCCAGCACATCAAGAAGGAGCTGGGCCTGTAGGCGGCAACGAGCCGTTTCCCAATGCTTTCGTGAGAGGCCGCGTTTTGCGCGGCCTCTTTTTTTGGCAACCGCATGCCGAGTTGAGCCATCTCACCCAGAAAGGATCGAAAAAAGGGCCGCCCCGTCTCGGAGCGGCCCTTGCAATTCAGGGGATGACGAACGCTAATCCAGCTCGAACCAGCTTTCGCCGAGGATCGGGCCGTAGTAGATGCCGTCGTCGCCCAGCTCTTCCTCGATGCGGATGAGCTGGTTGTACTTGGCCAGACGGTCCGAACGGCACAGGGAGCCGGTCTTGATCTGCCCGGCGTTCACGGCCACGGCGAGGTCGGCGATGAAGTTGTCCTCGGTCTCGCCGGAGCGGTGGGACACCACGTTGGTGTAGCTGGCGGTCTTGGCCAGCTCGATGGTGTCCAACGTCTCGGTGACGGTACCGATCTGGTTGAGCTTGATGAGGATGGAGTTGGCGCAGCCGCGCACGATGCCTTCCGCGAGGATGTCCGGGTTGGTGACGAAGATGTCGTCGCCCACGATCTGGATGCTCTCGCCCAGCTTTTCGGTCATCAGCTCCCAGCCTTCCCAGTCGGCTTCGGCAAGGCCGTCCTCGATGGAAATGAGCGGGAACTTGTCGCAGAGGTCGGCGTAGTAGTCGACCAGCCCGGCGGCGTCGAAGTCGCGTCCTTCACCGGCAAAGACGTATTTGCCGTCCTTGTAGAACTCGCTCGCGGCGGCGTCGATGGCCAGCGCGATGTCCGCGCCCGGCTCGTATCCGGCACTCTCGATGGCTTCATGATGTACTGGAAGGCCTCCTCGTGCGACTTGAGATTCGGCGCAAAGCCGCCTTCGTCGCCCACGCTGGTCACATGGCCGTCAGCGGCCAGCAGCTTCTTCAGCGCGTGGAAGGTCTCGGCACCCATACGCAGGGCCTCGGCAAACGTGTCCGCGCCCAGCGGCATGATCATGAATTCCTGAATATCGAGATTGTTCGGTGCGTGCTCGCCACCGTTGATGATATTCATGAGCGGCACGGGCAGCAGCTTGGCGTTGACCCCGCCAAGGTACTGGTACAGCGGCATGCCCACCAGATTGGCGGCGGCGCGGGCCACGGCCATGGAGACGCCCAGCAGCGCGTTTGCGCCAAGGCGCTCCTTGTTCTCGGTACCATCGAGATCGAGCAGGGCGTTGTCGATGCTCACCTGACGGAGCGCATCCATGCCCATGATGGTCTCGGCGATCTCGCCGCGCACGTTCTCAACGGCGATCTGCACGCCTTTGCCGCCGTAGCGTTCTTCCTTGTCGCGCAGTTCCAGCGCCTCGCGGGTACCGGTGGACGCTCCGGACGGAACGGCAGCGCGACCGCGCGCGCCGGACTCCAGCACGACTTCCACCTCCACGGTGGGGTTGCCGCGGCTGTCCAGAATTTCTCTTGCCCAGACTCCGGAAATAATGCTCATGGAAGACTCCTTATTTCGTTCAAATGATAACGGGTTCATTACTTGTTGCAGGGAATGTAAACGAAAACGCCCCGCTATACAAACGCCGAACGCGTGGAGAATGTTATTATTTCGTGCCGGGAACGCACCCCGGAACTGGACGCCTCGCCCGATCCCTAATCAAAACACGCCATCCACAGCCCTTCCATGAGCAGGTCGGGCCGGACCTCGTCGATCTCCGGACAAATGCGCGCAATGCCCGAGGCAAGGCCGCCCGTGGCAATGACATACGGATCCGCGTCCATCTGCTTCGCCAGCTTGCGGCACAACCCGCCCGTCATCTCCGCAAAACCGAACACAAGCCCCTGATTCAGACACTCGCTCGTGGTGCGTCCCCAAGAAAGCTCATCGGACGAAACCTCAAGCTCCACCGCAGGCAGCTTGGCCGTGCCCTCATGCAGCGAACTCATGGACGACAGTACGCCGGGGCAAATCAGCCCGCCCATGAACGCATCGTCCACAATGCAGGCAAGCGTCGTCGCCGTGCCATAATCCACCACGATAAGACAACGCTCCTCCCGCAACCGCCGCGCCCCGAACGCCGTCACCAGCACGTCCGCGCCCACCTGCTCCGGCCGGGCGTACCGGTTCTCGATACCCAGCGGCAGATCACGCGGAACAAACCGCGCCCGCATTCCGAGAAACCGCTTGCTCATGCCCGCCAGCAGCGGATCAAGCGGCGGCACCACCGAGGATACCACGCAACCCTCCACCTCCTCGGGCGAAACACCCTCCAGCCGGAGCACCTCCAGTATCTTGATGCCCCAATCGTCGGCAGTGTTGCGCGGCCGAGTGGGCAACGTGTAGCTCGACTTGAGCCCGGTCTCGTCAGCCAGGCAGAATTTCGTGTTGGTGTTCCCGGCGTCTATGAGCAGTGCGTATGCCATGGGTGCCTCCGGCGGCTCTCCGAGGGCTTAAGAACCTTTTGCAAAAGTTCTTAAGAATCTCCAAAAACCTTTGTCTTGTCAGGCCGCCCCGCGCGGCATCCGTCCACCGGACACCGTCCATGCGGCCTGACGGGTTATGCTGATTGTTTGTTGTCTCGTCATTGGCCTCAACCCCCGTCTTCGGTTTTCCCGCTGGTGCAGGACGACTGCTTGCAGCGTCCTGCACCAGCGGGAAAACCGAAGACAACCCAAGGATTGCAAAGGGGATTATCCCCTTTGCCGGGTGCAGGGCAGCGCCCTGCCCGCCGGAGGCC
>NZ_BBCB01000035.1 GCF_001311825.1 Salidesulfovibrio brasiliensis JCM 12178
CTTGAGACGGAGGAGGCCGATCGTTCGCCGCCTGTGTCCGCGCCGTGGCCGAAGCCGGGCTCGAGCCCGACGCCTCGCCGGGCATCGTCAGCCGTACCCTGCTAAGGGACTTGAAGAAAGCCGGGCTTCGGGGCTATCATCACAATCTGGAAACAGCGGCCTCCTATTTCGACACCGTCTGCACGACCCATGCGTATGAGGAAGACGTGCAGGCCGTGCGGGACGCGATCAAGGAAGGGCTGTATGTCTGCTCCGGAGGCATCTTCGGCCTTGGAGAAGGCTTTGAGCACCGCGTGGAGCTGGCCCTGACGCTCAGAGATCTGGGCGTGCCCTCGGTGCCCGTGAATTTTCTCACCCCGGTGCCGGGGACGGCGCTGGAAGACAGGCCGGTCATGTCGTCCGGAGAAGCGCTCCGGACGTTGGCCCTCATGCGGTTTCTGCTGCCGGACCGGCAGGTACGCGTTTGCGGCGGCCGTCCGTCCGTCTTTGCCAAGGGCAGCCGCTCGTTGCCGTTCAAGGCGGGCATTACCGGTGTCATGACCGGCGACTATCTGACCACGCCCGGGGAAGGCCCCCGGCAGGACGTGGACCGTATCCGGCGGGCCGGGCTGACTCCCGGACCGCATCAGCAAGGAGAGGACAATCGTGGCTGAAAGCATGCGCTCGCTCAACAGGCTGGTCTGGACGGCGCTCATTGCCGCGTCCATCGCCCTTGGCGCGTTTCTCGTCATTCCCATCGGCCCGGTGCCCATCTCCATGCAGCCGCTGTTCGTTTTTCTTGCGGGCATGATCCTCGGGCCGAAACACGGTCTGGCAGCCGTGGGGCTCTATGTGCTTGCCGGAATCGCCGGGCTGCCGGTTTTCAGCGGCGGCGGCGCAGGTCTTGGCCACGCCATCGGTCCAACCGGCGGTTATCTCCTCGGTTTTCTGCTTTCACCGCTGCTTACCGGGCAGATTCGCGACGCCGACGGCCCGGTACGCTGGCTCCCCGGCCTGTTCTGGGGGCTCATGGCCATGGTACTCATCTACGGCATCGGCGCGGTCTGGCTGAAGTTGGCGCTTGATTTCACCTGGGGCAAAACCTTTGCCGTGGGCGTCATCCCGTTTGCGCCGTGGGACGAACTCAAGGTCGTGGTGGCCATCTTTGTCACCCGCCACCTGCAGCGGTTGGAACTGCTGCCCGAATAGCCGGTTACGGAGGATTCGGCCATTTCGATCGTCAATACCACCCGGCATGTCGCGGACGTCCGCTCCTTTGCCTTCATGCGCACGTTCGTGCGCTGCTGGCTGGGCGGCGCGTGCTTCAATACGCGCGGCATGCAGAACGTGGGCATGACCTTCGCCATGATGCCCGGCCTCGAAGCCATCCATCCCGAACGGTCCGATTACCGTAAAGCCCTCAAGCGTTACGCCCGCCACCATCAGTCGCACCCTTTCTGGCTGCCCTGCCTCGCGGGCATCTATCTCAATCTTGAAAAGGGCATCGCAGCGGGCCGGATGCCGGAAAAGATGTTCCCCAAGGTCAAGGACACCATGAGCTACACGCTCTCCGCCCTTGGCGATTCCGTCTTTGCCGGGAGCTTCTTGTGTTCTGGGCGCTGGCCACCACGGCCATGCTGCTGGCCGGAATGCACGTCGCGCCGTTCGTGCTCGGGCTGGTCTTCTTCTCCGGGCTGCAAGCGTTTCGCGCCGCCACATTTCTTGCCGGGCTTCGTCACGGAATGCAGTTTCTCGACCGCCTGCGCCGCTGGGATCTCATCAACTGGGGCGCACGGCTCAAGCTCGCCAACGCGGTGCTGCTGGCTCTTGTATGGGCCCAGATATGGCCGCACCCCCTCGTCTGGTGGCAGTGGGCGCTCGGCGTCTCGGCGCTGATTCTCTTCGGCCGCTTCGTGCGGACCGGACTGTTTTCCCGTGTGTTCGCCGTGGCCGCGTTTCTGGTCATGACCGAATTCGTGCCGGAAATCCGCTCGGTAGTGACCGGGTTTCTGGCGGGGATCAATTGACTCAAAGAACAGAATAACCGATGGTCTACCATTGAACAGGATACATCATGAATAACGAAAGCTCGCTTCCCGAAGAAGGCGGGAACACCCTAAGCAGACAGATCGTCGTGTCCAACCTGAACGGCCTGCATGCCCGTCCCGCCGGACGGCTGGCTCAGGCCGCACAGAGCTTCAAATCCTCCATTACCATCTCCGTGGAGGAACAGGAGGTTGACGCAAAGAGCATTCTCGACATACTGACCCTTGCCGCCGCCGAAGGTTCCACACTGGAGCTGCGTGCCACCGGGCAGGACGCACGGGAAGCGCTCGACCGGCTGGAGGACATGTTCCGAAAACAGTTTCGCGACGAATAAGGACCCTACGTGAACAGCAAGACCATCAACGGCATTTCCGTAGCCACAGGCATCGCCATCGGGAAAGCCGTCTTCCTCAACAGGAGCCATAAGGCCCACCTGCCCAGAAACACGGTTTCCGCTTCCGGCGTGGAAGAGGAAGTGGCGCGCCTGCACGCCGCATTCGAGACCGTGCGCGAGGAAATGTCCGCCGTTCGCCATCAGGTCCCGCCCGAGCTCAAGGATTACGCCCTGCTTATCGACACTCATCTGATGATGCTCGGCGACCCCAAGCTTTCCAATACAGCCGAAGAATACATCCGCACCCTCGGCCTGAACGCCGAATGGGCGCTCGAAAAAGCCGTGGCCGATCAGGAGGCCGCTTTCGGCGCGGTTGAAGACCCCTACATCCGTGAGCGGATGCAGGACGTTCATGTCGTGGCCGACCGCGTCCAGTCGCGGCTCATAGGCAAAGGCCCGGACATGACCACCGTGCAGGGCAAGGTCATCATCCTCGCCCACGACCTCACTCCCGCCGACACCGTCGAGCTGGAAGTGGACAAGATCATGGCCTTCGCCACCGTGCAGGGCGGCAAGACCTCCCACACCGGCATCATGGCCCGCACGCTCGGCATCCCGGCCCTCGTGGGCGTCAACAAGCTCGAAGAGGCCATCACCGACGGCGATCTTATCGTGGTGGACGGCCTGCAGGGCAAGATCGTCGTCAATCCGAGCGAAGACGAGCTTGCCGAATACAACGAGCGCGCCGCCTTCTTCGAGGAATATACCCGCCAGACCCGGCGGCAGTGCCAGCTTCCGGCGGAAACCTTCGACGGTTTCAAGGTCGACGTGCACGCCAACATCGAGCTTGTCGAGGAAGTGGCCGCAGTCATCGACAACGGCGGCGAAGGCATCGGCCTCTACCGCACCGAATACGCCTACATCAACCGTCCGGACCTGCCCGAAGAGGACGAACTCTTTGAAAAGTACGCGGACCTCGCGTCCATCATGGCACCCCGGAAGGTCATCTTCCGAAGCCTCGACCTCGGCGCGGACAAGTTCATGTCTCACGTCGGCATGCTCGACGAGAGCAACCCCGCCATGGGACTGCGCGCCATCCGTTTCTGCCTGAAGCACCCGCGGATTTTCAAGACCCAGCTCCGCGCCATCCTGCGCGCCTCGGTCTACGGCAACGTGGCCCTCATGTTCCCCATGATCTCCGGCATCAAGGAGGTCCGGCAGGCCAAGGCATGGCTGGCACAGGCCAAGGCCGAACTGCGCCGCGAAGGCAAGGAATACGATCCGACATGCCCGTTGGCATCATGATCGAACTGCCCGCCGCAGTCATGATCGCCGACCTGCTCGCGCAGGAAGTCGACTTTTTCAGCATCGGCACCAACGATCTCATCCAGTACAGCATCGGCGTGGACCGTACCAACAGCCACGTATCCTATCTGTACCAGCCGCTGCACCCCGCCACCCTCCGGGCCATCAAGCTCGTGGTGGACGCCGCCCACGAAGCGGGCATCGCAGTCAGCCTTTGCGGCGAGGTCGCCTCCGACCCCTACTGCGTCCCCCTGCTCATGGGCATGGGCATCGATTCCATCTCGCTCACCCCGCAGGCCATCCCCGGCATCAAGCGCATCATCCGCCAGACCCGCATGAGCGACTGCCGCGAACTCCTGCGAAGCGTCCTCGAATGCCGCACCGTCGGCCGCATCAACTCGCTTGTCATGGAAACCATCTTCAAGCAGTATCCCGAAGAACTCACCTTCTTCGCCTCGCTCCTCGAAAACGACGAACTCCCCCATTAAGGGATACCCATATGGCCAAGAAAAAAAAGAAAGCCCCCTCCAACGTGATAGGGCAGAACAAACAGGCTCGACGCCTCTACGAATTCCTCGAAACCTTTGAAGCAGGCATCGCCCTTCAGGGCAGCGAAGTGAAATCTCTGCGTGAAGGACGAGTGGCCTTCAAAGACGGCTACGTACGCTTCAAGAACGGCGAAGCATGGCTCGTCGGGGTGCACATCGCCCCCTACGAAAACACCTCCCTCTTCGACCGGCCAGACCCCGACCGCTCCCGCAGACTGCTCCTGCACAAAAGCGAAATCGAACGCCTGCAAGCCAAAGCCGAACAGAAAGGACTCTCCGTCATCCCCGTAAAAATGTATATCACCCGGGGAAAAGTGAAGGTTCAACTCGCGCTCGGCAAAGGCAAAAACGTCCACTCCAAAAAAGAAGACATCAAGCAACGCGACATCGAGCGCGATACCGCACGACAGCTCGCCGCCTACAAGTAGAAGAGCGAGATGCCTCCGGCGGGCATGGGCGCGGAAAAGAAACGAGAAGGCCGCTTATTTTCGTTATTTCAGCACCTTGGGTCCTGCTTTATTGGCACCTATGCCGCGTTTAACACGACTGAAGACACGGGGTGGCCACGAAATGTGGAGGCAGGGGCAAAGGTTCTTATGCCAAAAAGGTTCACCGTATTTCTTGAACGCGAGTTCCCGCCAACATTTTCAATGATGGCGGGAACTTCTTTTTGTTGCCTTTGGGCGAAACAAGGCATTGTTAAGCACTTATTGAACATAATTCACACATGCTTTCCCACATGATCGTGGCGCAATCTCAAATGCAAGTGTTATTCTTAACAGCCTGGTCTCGCGAGAGTGAGTCTTATCCTTTGTGTCACAATATTGGCAGGTTTAAATGAGGAAGGGCTTTAGTTGTGTGGTGAGCCGATTCGTGGCTTCAGTATAGCTTGTGGTGACATCGTAGTCCGGTAATTGTCTGAACTATCCGTTCACCAGCGTTCATATCGCCCGTACTTGTTTCGCAGTTTGTTATGACTTGACGCCGAACGAGAGTGAGCCGCCGCTCTCTACCTTTTACGTCCACGGTAGCGGAGGTACCATCAGACCGATAGCCAAGTCTTCCAGATCAAGGCTGTTGGCCGCATGTTCATCTCCGTCAAATAGGAGGTGGGGCAGATCGGTGCTTCCCGGACGATTAAGCCAGCCCGAATGACCCGGTGACGAGTCTGTGCTGATAAATCAGTTCGTCACGCCAGCTTTCGGGCTTTTCCAGAAAATGACCGACGCCTTGCAGTTTTCGTGTACAAGATCGTCCGATGCGCTGGCCATGACGTTATCCTCGATCATGCGTTCCGTGCTGGGGGTGAGCTGTGTGTACTTGGCGTAAAAGAGCTTCTGCTGGTGAATCTTGCTCTCGACGGATCGTTTCGTGGAGTAGTCGACAATGCGCACTTCCGGGTTGCGGCCCATGGCGTAGAGCAGATTGAACGCGAGGGGAAACTCCGAGTAGCCGGGCTGGGGGACGTCACCCATGATGGCGCTCCACATCCCGTCACTGTGACCGCTGGTTTCGCCGCCTGCTCCACCGACGACGCAGCAAAGATCGCGGGAGACCGTCTCAAGCCGCTCCAACTGAGTCCGAAGGTCACGGAACATCCACATGGTAATGGCGGAAAGCGCCAGATCGAAGTGTCCGTTGAGGCTCTCCGTGTCCACATCCTGCCAGATGGACGGTATGACAGTATAGTCTTCTATCCCGGCGAGTTCGGCATTGGCCCGGAGTTGCCGGATCATCTCTTCGGCCGGTTCCACGGCCGTGACGCGCCATCCTGCCTGACCCATGGGCACGAGGATGCTGCCGGGGCCGCACCCCACGTCGAGGACTTCGGCTTTGGCCGGGAGAAACGGCGTAAGCACTTCGGTGATCTTGCGTCCGAAATCATAGTCGCATGCCTTGCGGCCAACAGAGAAATCCTCGGCCCGGGCCTGCCAGTAACCCATGTGCGCGCTGCCGACATACAGGCTTTCGCGGGTGTCCCAACGCTGTTCCCACAGTCCGTCCCAGTGTGCTACGCTCAGTCTCTCGTCCATCTCATACTCCTTTGCGTTGTCCGTCCGGCGCATTTAGGCCTTCCACCACATCATGGTCATTGTCGCCGGCACCTCGTACACACCGTTCGTGCTCCGGGTTGCAATATGCTCGTTGATCATCTCCGTGTCCTGCTCCGAAACCGTGCGATACTTGGATACAAGGTTTGTCCACATGGACCGTGCGGAGTCCTCGGAGCGTCGCATCATATAGCTGACGTTGGAGAGGCTGGCAGGTCTGCCGAGTTCGTTCAGCACGTTATAGAGGTAGAACGGGCGGTCCACCTCGGGCGCGTTGATGCCCAGCTTTTTTTGCATTGCGAGATTTTCCGGGTCGCCTTGTCCCATGGTGTCCGCGAGGCAGCAATGGCCTGAAGAGAGCCTGCTCATTTCTTCAATGAGCCATGCCGCGTCCGGAAACTGCCATGCCGCATGGCAGAGAAAGGCGAGGTCAAAGGCGTTGTCCTGCGTCTGCGCTGCAAATGTCGCAAAATCAGTTACTTCCGGGCTGACGTTGTTGATATTAGCTGCGGAGGCATTCTCTTCCAGCAGGTCAGCCATGGATTGGGCAGGCTCCACGGCAGTGACGCGGGCTGCCCGGCGGGCCAGTGGAAGCGTGACCGCACCCACGCCGGAAGCGATTTCCAGCACGTTGGAGTCGGCTCCCAGCATCGTGTTCGAGTGCAGAATCTCGGCCATCCGCTCTCCATACTCAAAACTGCTCGATACGATGAAATTGTTGTAATCTTCGGCCCTTCGATTCCAGTATTGCGTATCACTACGCGCGGCCATGTCTTCCATCTGAATGCGCCAGCGATCTTGCCAGGAAACAGCATCTGCTTCGTTCATCTCCACCCCTTTGCTTGTCTTTCGAAAATAGGTATGCCGCATGATATTTCAGTTCTCAATTTAATGCTTGATTCGTGCCACCCGATTAACTAACGTGTCAACAAATTAATCACCGTGGAGGAATCATGTTACTGAAAATTCGTCCGGCTCTCAGAATCCTCATGCTGAGCCTGAGTATTCTTATTGCGCTGGCAGGGTATGCCATTGCTTCGGAAACGGTTTTGAACGTCGCGGGACCGTGGGGGCCGAAGACGCTCGACATCCAGAAAGCAGGCTATGTTTTCAAACGCCTTGGCGTGACCGAATGCCTGATTGAAGTGAATCAGGATCTGGAGCTGAAGCCGGGGCTGGCCGAGTCCTGGTCTTTGTCGGACGACAGGAAAACGTGGACGCTCAATCTGCGGGAAGGCGTTCTCTTTCATGACGGAACACCGCTCGTGGCAGGGACGGTCAAAGCAGTGCTTGAGCGGCTTCAGGAGAAAGGGTCGCTGTTCAAGGCTGTGCCGCTGGAGTCTATAGCCGCTCCTGACGATCGAACCCTTGTGCTGAAAACCTCCGAACCGTTTGCTCCGCTGGCAGCGTACCTGTCCATGGGCGAAACCGCGCCTGTTGCCGAGTCCTCCTTTGATGCCAGCGGTGAGGTGGTCAGGCCGGTGGGCACCGGTCCCTTTGTTTTTGAAGATTGGAAGGTGAAAGACAGCGTAACCGTCACTCGCAACGATGCGTACTGGGGTGAAAAAGCCAAGGTAGACAAGGTGTTCTACCGCGGTGTGCCCAACGCCGTGACCCGTCTGGCCATGCTCCGGGCCGGAGAGCTGGACATCGCCAGATTCTGCCGCCCGAGGCGATTCGCTCTCTCGAACAGTCGGGCAAGTTCGAGATTCACCGCACGTCCATAGGCCGCTGCCGCATGATGGGGCTCAACATGGCCGAAGGGCCTTTCACGGATATTCTTGTCCGCAAGGCCGCAAACATGGCCGTGAATCGTGACGACCTTGTTCGCTATGTGCTTGAAGGAGTAGGAGAATCGGCCACGACGCTGTATCCGCCCATGGTCTATTGGGCAAACAAGGAAGTGAAGGGTTACAAATTTGATCAGGCCGGGGCAAAAGAGATGCTGGAAAAGGCCGGGTGGAAGGATTCCGACGGCGACGGAGTCAGGGAGAAGAACGGTACGCCGCTGAAGATCAAGCTCGTGACCTACCCCGAGCGCGCAGCTCTGCCGCCGACCGCCGAGGTCGTGCAGGCGCAGCTCAAGGATGTCGGGTTTGATGCGGAGCTTGTTGTGACGCAGGTGGACGCCGCTCACTCAATACGAGAAAGCGGCGACTTCGATATGTTCCTGGTGGGTCGCGGCCTGCTTTTTGTTCCCGATCCGGACTACAACCTCATGAAGGATTACTACTCCGAGAACACGGTCGCAAGCGGCTGGGGTGCCTATCACTTCAGCAATCCGAAAGTCGACGAACTGCTGCTGAAGGGCAGGAGTGTTTTCGACCAGTCGAAGCGCAAGGCCATCTATGACGAGGTTCAGGCCATCCTCATGAAAGAGGCTCCCATGATGTATCTGAACTATTACGTCAACGTGGACGCCGTGGCCAAGGGCATTGACGGGTACACCATGCATCCCACCGAAAGCAGCTACCATCTGGAAACCGTCAGCGTGAACAGGTAGTCGTGTTTCCGTTTATCCTCAAACGAATCGCCGCGCTGGCTCCGGTACTGTTCGGAGTCAGCGTTGCGGCGTTTCTGTCCCTTTCGCTCAGTCCCGGCAACCCTGCGGAAATCGCCCTTCGTGCGCTCACTGCATCTGAAACGCCGCCGAAGGCCGCGGTCATGGAGCTGGAGAAGGAGATGGGTCTGGACCGCCCGCTGTACGTCCAATACTGGCGCTGGCTCGGCAGGACCCTCAAGGGCGATCTGGGCCATTCCTACCAGACGGGGCAGAGTGTCGTGTCCGCCATCGGGCAGGCGTTGGGACCCTCGGCGCAGCTTGCCGGAGCGTCCATTCTGCTCGCGCTTGTCATCATTCTGCCCTTTGGAGCGCTTTCGGCCGCCATGCCGGGATCATGGGTGGACAGAGCGGCCATGACCGGCTCCATGATAGCGGTCTCCACGCCGGATTTCTGTGTCGGGGTGGTGTTGTTTCTGGTCCTGTCGGTGCAGATGGACCTGCTCCCGGTTGCGGGGTACGGCTCCTTTTCCAATCTCGTGCTTCCGGCCGTGACGCTGGCGGTAGCCAGCTCCGGGATAACCACCCGGTTGATGCGCACCTGCATGATCCAGTCGCTGGAGGAAAAATACGTGATTACGGCCCGGTCCAAGGGCATGGGCGAGTGGCGCGTGACCGGACTGCACGCCATGAAGAACGCGCTGCCGCCCGTGCTGACGTACCTCGGCGCACAAATGGGCTACCTGTTCGGTGGGGCTGTTGTGGTTGAATCCATCTTTCTCTGGCCGGGGCTTGGCAGCCTGCTCGTGGACGCGGTCAGGGCCCGGGACATGTACGTGGTGCAGGGGTGCATTCTGGTCATCGCCTGCGTTTACGTGCTGATAAATCTTGCTGTGGATATGCTTCAGGTCTGGCTGGACCCGAGGGTTCGGGAGGGCGCTTATGAAGGATAGATGGAAAAGCCCGGGCATGCTCCTCGGTATGGTCCTCTGTGCGATTCTCGTGTTCTTTGCCGTGTTCGCCCCGCAGGTGGCCCCGCACGACCCTGACAGGCAGCACCTTGCCCATCGACTTGAAGGACCGAGCGCCGAGTTCCCTCTGGGTGCGGACAAGCTGGGACGCTGTGTTGCGAGCCGCATCATCTACGGCCTCAGGCCGTCCCTCGGGCTGGCGGTCACAATCACCGCGCTGGCGGGCTTCATCGGTACATCGCTTGGAATCTTCGCCGCGTATTTCAAGGCGCTCGACGCGCTGCTCATGCGCATAACGGACTGCTTTTTCGCCTTTCCCGGCATTGTCATGGCGCTCATCGCCATCAGCATACTGGGTCCGGGCGAGACCAGCCTCATGATTGCGCTGGCCCTGCCGGGGTGGCCGAAATACGCCCGCGTTGCGCGCTCCAAGGCGCTGTCCATTCGCGAGTGCGGCTACGTGGAGGCCAGCCGCGCTATCGGGGCCGGGCCGTTCTACATTTTGCGACACTGCATCCTGCCCGGCGTTCTTCCTTCTGTCGTGACCATCTCCACGCTGGGCATCGGCGGCAAGATCATTCACATCGCCGGGCTTGGGTTCCTCGGCCTCGGGGTGCAGCCGCCGGTTCCGGAATGGGGGACCATGCTCATCAAGGGGCTGCCCGTCATAGAGGTCGCGCCGCACGTATCCCTTTCTGCCATGGCGGCAATTTCTCTTAGCGTTCTCGCTTTCACGATGCTCGGCGAGGGGCTTCGGGACGTGCTCGACCCGCGCAGCAACCTTTCGGACTGGCGAAAACTGCAGTTTGCCTCATGAGGAGGATCGCATGAAAAGACAGCAGAATTCATCGTTGCTTCAGGTACGAAATCTCAAGGTTCAGTTCGACTCGCCCGCTGGCATGGTTCGCGCCGTGGACGACGTGAGCTTCGATCTCGGATGCGGCGAGAAGGCCTGTCTTGTGGGCGAGTCCGGGTGCGGCAAGACCATTCTGGCGTTGTCGCTGCTGCGTCTTCTGCCGCCGGGCGCAAAGATTTCCGGGCAGGTGCTTTTTCGCGGCGACGATCTTCTTGCGCTCAGCGAGCGGAAGATGCGCCGCGTTCGACGCCGCGGCATGGGCATGATTTTCGAGCAGCCTTCGGCCTACCTCAATCCGCTTTTCCCGGTGGTTGGCAGATCGCCGAGGCGGTCCGGCTCAGCCGGGGATGCGGCAGGCACGAGGCCAATCAGCGAGCCTTGCGGCTTCTGGACATGGCCCGGATCCCGGAAGCGAAGAAACGGTTCCGTCAGTTCCCGCACCAGCTTTCCGGAGGCATGCGCCAACGGGTGATGATCGCCATGGCGCTGGCCAAGGATCCCGTGCTGCTCGTGGCCGACGAGCCGACTACCGCGCTCGACCCCACCGTGCGCCGTAGCGTGCTTGGGCTGTTGCTTGACTGTCTTGAGGAGACAGGGGCGGCGCTTTTGTGCATCACCCATGACTGGAACGCGGCCCGCCGACTCTGCCAGACCGCCGCAGTCATGTATGCCGGGCAGATTCTTGAGCTGGGACCGGCCGCGCAGGTTCTGAACAGGCCGCGGCACCCGTATGCCTCGGCCCTGCACAGGTCCATGGACGGTGTTTGCCCGGAGCCGATTCCCGGCAGTCCCCCGGCCCTGACTGATCTGCCCTGCGGATGCAGGTTTCAGCCCCGGTGCAGCAACTCCTGCGAGACCTGCTGTTCCATTGTGCCCGAATTCAACGGAGGCGTGCGGTGTCACAACCTGCAGTGATTCATCTGGAAAAGATGAGCAAAACCTTCGAGTCCGGGTTTTTTTTCAAGCGAAGAAATGTCGCGGTCCGCGAGGTGACGCTCTCCATCGCTCCGGGCAGGACGCTAGCGGTGGTGGGCGAGTCCGGCTGCGGCAAGACGACGCTTGCACGGATGGCGGCGGGGCTGCTCAAACCGGATTCAGGGCTGGTCACCTTTGCGGGACGCCCGCTGCCGACATGGGACGACAGGAGCTTGCGGCAGCGCCTTCAGATGGTTTTTCAGGATGCCGACGGATCGCTGAATCCCAATTTCAAGGCCCGCGACCTGCTGCTTGAGCCGCTGCGGCTGCATGGCCTGCTGCAGGGCGATGCGGAAGCGCAACTTGAGCGTCTGTTGTCCATGGTGGGCCTCGTTCCGGACCTGCTGGACCGGTATCCGCACGAGATGTCCGGCGGGCAGCGCCAGCGCATCGGCATCGCGCGAGCCATGTCCCTCGCGCCCGATCTGGTTATTGCGGACGAGCCGGTGTCCTCGCTCGACCGCTCGATTCAGGCGCAGATTCTCAGCCTTTTGCGTTCGTTTCAGGAGCGCGACAACGTGGCGTACATGTATATTTCGCACGACCTCGAATCCGTTCGGGCCATCGCGCACGATGTCGCGGTCATGCTCGGAGGGGTATTTGTTGAAACGGGTCCTGCTGATGCAATATTCACCAACCCGATGCACCCGTACACGCGGCTTCTCTTCGAGGACGCGATAGAATCCTGCGATGCAAGGGCTGTCAGCGACTATGATATGGAGTGGTGTCAGGCCAGTGAGGACGGCTGTGCCTTTGCGCCGCTTTGTCCCCATGCCGTGGCTGCATGTTCGAGCAGTCTGCCACTGCTCATCGAGCCGACTCCCGGGCGATATGTCCGATGTGCCTTGGCTGCTGATACCAATGAAATCGCGGCCTGAGGCTGCAAACGTTTTCTCGTCTGGGCCGGGAGAAAAACTCCCGGCCCATGTTTTTTACATGTGCCGGAAAGGGGCCATGACCCGTTCAAGGACTCCCTGCGTCTTGGAAATCGCGATTCCATAGTTCGTCACCGGGACCCCGCGCCTGCGGCATTCCCGGATGCGGCGGAGTATTTCGCGGCGATTGGTCATGCATCCCCCGCAGTGAACGGCAAGGGCGTATTGCTCAAGGTCCTCGGGGAAGTCGTGTCCGGCGTAGACATCGAACTCCAGCGTGCGGCCCGTGTACTGTCGCATCCAGCGGGGAAGCTTGACCCGTCCTATGTCGTCTGCCACCGGATGATGTGAACAGGATTCACAGATGAGCACCCTGTCGCCGTCCTGAAGCGAGTCCATGCGTACCGCTCCTGCGGCCAGCTCGCCGAGGTCGCCCTTGTAGCGGGCAAAGAGCGTGGAGAACGTGGTCAGCGGTATGCCATCCGGAACGTCGCCCGCAACGCTCGTGATGGCCTGCGAGTCGGTGATGACAAGGGCTGGGGGCTTTGCGAGGTTTGTCAGCGCGTCTTTCACCTCACGCTCCTTGACCGTCACGGCGATGGCGTCCCGGTCCAGAATGTCGCGCAGGACCTGAACCTGCGGCAGAATCAGCCGTCCCTTGGGCGCGGCGAGGTCGATGGGCACGACGCAGACCACCCAGTCGCCTTCCCGAATAAGGTCCCCGGCGAGTACCGGGTCCTCCCGCATCTCTGGCGGGGCCGATTCGATGATCTGGGTCTTGAGTGCGTCCACGCCGGTGCCACTGGATGCCGATACCGCAACGTATGTGATGCCCTTTTCCTCACACCAGCGCGTGTCCGCCTCATCAGGTTTCATGATGTCGGCCTTGTTGAAGGCCACCACTACGGGCAGGCCAAGCGCCCGGACCTCTTCGATCAGGGAATGATCGCTCCTGGAGAGTCCTTTTTCATCGATGACGAGTACGGCGACATCCGTGCGCATGAGCACCTTTCGTGTCGCGGCAACCCGCAGCCGTCCGATTTCCCCGTCGTCGTCCAGCCCGGCGGTGTCATAAAAGGTGACCGGGCCGAGCGGGTTCAGTTCGTAATGCTTGGCGACAGGGTCCGTTGTCGTCCCCGGCGTCGGGGAGGTAATGGCCACGCCCTGACCGGCAATGGCGTTTATGAGGGACGATTTACCCGCATTGCGCCGTCCGGCAAGCGTAATCACCAGACGGACGCCTCGGGGCGCTTTGGTCGACATAGTGCCTCCTTGGGGAAGATCCTTTTGATTGTGAGGGAACGAGGCCCATGCGGGCGATGGATTCCTTGACGGTGTTGAGCTTCAGGACGGCGTTGTGCTCCGTCATGTTTTTGCCCGGATAGATGGCGTAGTCCGACCTGAGGTGTTCCGGCGTCAGTGACGGCATGACAACGTTGCAGCCGCGAAGAAGGCCGGTCTGGCGGCCGCCGGGCAGCAGAGCGTCCAGTGCGCTGGTGGCCGGAATGTTCGCTTGCGGGCACAGGATTCTCATGATTGCCGAAACCCGCAGGGAAAGCTCCACGTCTCCGGCGGGATTGAACGCCAGCGGCGTGGCCGGACTCGGGACAAATGGGCCGATGGCGATCATGTCCAGTTCGAGATGACTGAGGAGGACCATGTCGCGCACTGTGGTCAGGATGTCCGTGTCCGGCAGGCCGACAATGATTCCGGAGCCGACCTCGTAGCCGAGGCGCTTGAGTCCTTCAATGCGGTGAAGGCGCTCCTGAAAGCTCTCCCCGCAGCGCAGCCGTTCGTAGAGCTTCACGTGGCCGGTTTCCAGCTTGAGAAGAGCCCGGTCCGCTCCGCAGTCCCGCCAGTAGGCGTATTCGTCCAGCCCCCGGTCCCCGAGGGAGAGGGTGACGGCAATGTCGTGACGGTCCTTGATGCGGCTGATGATGTCTCCGATGGTCCTGGCAGAGTAACTGAAGTCGTCGCCGGACTGCAGAACCACGGTGCCGAGTCCTTCGCGCGCGACCACGTCTGTGGCGCTGACGATCTCGTCCGGGGTCATGCGGTATCGCTTCAGCTTCCGGTTATGCGCACGCAGTCCGCAATATTGGCAGTTCTTGTTGCAGACGTTCGAAAATTCGACGATTCCGCGAAGGTAGACCTCGTCGCCGAAAACGGAGCGGCGAACAGTGTCTGCTCGCTGAAAGAGCGAGGCATCGTCTGCGCCGCCGATATAGTGCAATATGTCTCTTTCACTTGGGGTGTTCACGATTCTCTCCTGATTGCATTGCCCGAACACAGTCCTCCACAACCCGGTATGCCGCGACATCGAATTCGGAAGCGTTTTCAGGCACACCTGTAATACTCCAGCCCATCAGCCGCTCAACGTCCGCTTGCAGCCGCACCCATATCCCCAACGGGGCCGGAATCGAGGCGTTGGCGTATTGGCCGAACAGGATCGTGTCATCCACGATCAGGGCAGGAAAGCACGGCGCCTCTTCAAGCTCATGGATGCGCAGCCGGGCCGGACAGCCCTCCCTGAGTTCATCCAGAAACCGCCATGAGTCCGATAATTCCCGCCTTGCTTCGGCCTCTGTCGCCCTGTCACGCAGAATGTGAAGGAATCTTTGGCTCCATGGCTCGACGGTGCGCGGGAGGGTTATGACATCCATTCCGTTCGTGCCGGGCCGCCCGAGGTACTCCCGGATGGCCGCACAGTGGCGTGCAGATGCCGCAAAGGGTGCGTATACGGCTGCGTGCAGGATCACCCGTGACCGTGCCGAGCGTATGAGCGCGGGAACGTTCATGTTCCGTATTCCGGCCAGAATCATGTTGTAGCGTCCTTCAAGGGGAAATCCACTCAGTACATGGTACAGCGTTCGGCGTTCATGGAGCCGTGATGACAAGCCGCGCCCGGGAGGCCGGGCGCGGCCTTTGATCCTAGAGGTAAAGGTCCCGTTCGCCGTTTTCCATGCGGGCCAGACGGTCCACGAGGAGGGTGCGGCGTTTGGGGTCGTCATAGGTCTCCAGCTCCTGCCGGATAAGCTGCTCTCCGGCCTTCTTCGTCTCACCGGAGGCATAATCCTCAAGGTATTCCTTGAAGGTCAGAAGGCCGTTCGGGAGACAGAACTTCTGGATGAACCCGGTCTTTGCGAGCTCCATGAAGTGTTCGCCGGTTCTTCCGAGGCGGTAACAGGCCGTACACCACGAGGGGACGTACCCATGGTCCGAGACGATGCCGCGGATGACCTCGTCGAGGCTGCGGTTGTCGCCGATGCAGAACTGCTGCACGTCGGGGCGGTCATATTTCGGGTCGCTGTACGCTCCGGGGTAGGTGCGCGACCCTGCGGAGAGCTGTGAGACGCCGACTTCCAGCAGTTCCTTGCGGGTTTCGGCGTTTTCACGGGTGGTCAGAATGAGACCGGTATAGGGAACAGCCATTCGCAGGACGGCCACGATCTTCTTGAACTCGTGGTTCGTGGTCGGGTAGGGCGGATTGTAGGCCATCTCCGAGTTGAGGGCCGGTTCGAGCCGGGGGAAGGAGATGGTGTGCGGCCCGACGCCACAGTCGCGTTCGAGTTGGTTGCAGTGAGTGAGCAGGCCGAGGATGTCGAAGACCGGGTCGAAAACGCCGAAGAGCACGCCCATTCCCACGTCGTCTATGCCCGCCTCCTGTGCCCGGTGCATGGCGTGCAGACGCCAGAGGTAGTCGGCCTTTTTCCCGGCAAGGTGCAGTTTGGAATATGTCTCGCGGTGGTAGGTCTCCTGAAAACACTGGTATGTGCCGATGCCCACTTCGTGAAGGGTCCTGAATCCTTCCACGTCCAGCGGGGCACAGTTCACGTTGACCCGGCGGATTTCACCGCTTTTGTCCGACGTGACGGAATAGACGTCGCGGATGGTTTCGGCGATCCAGTCGGCACCGAAGCGTGGATGTTCGCCGTAGACCAGCAGGAGCCGCTTGTGGCCGAGCTTCTCCAGCACCGCGACCTCCTGCTGTATCTCCCTGTTATTCAGGGTGCGGCGGTCGAGGTCGCCGTTCTTGGCGTTGAACCCGCAGTAGGCGCACTGGTTGGCGCATTCGTTGGTGATATAAAGGGGAGCAAAGAGCACCAGCCTGTTGCCGTAGATGGCTTTCTTGATGGAGATGGCCGCCTCGAAAATGGCTTCGTCAAGCTCGGGGTCGGTATTCTTGAGCAGGACGGCGGTCTCGTACGGAGTCAGCCCCTTTTTCTCCGTGGCCTTTTCAATGACTGCGCTGACCTCTGCCCGGTCGGCCTTTTTTGCGCGGGCAATATCCGCCCAGATGACTTCCTCGTCGATGAAGTTGAAATATGCATCGCTTTCCGCATGTGACATTTCCAGTCCTCCCGCTATACCATCAGAGATTTGACGCGAACGCCTTCAATCATGCCCAGCTTGCCAGTGAGGGCCCCCAGTTCATCCGTGTCGGCCTCAACGATGAGGCCGATGACGCTGACTCCCCTCTCGCGGCAGGGCAGGCCGATGCGGCCCACCACAAGTTCGCCGAACTTGCAGAGCATTTCGTTTACCTTGGGAGCCGCCGAGAGGCGCTCCTTGATGACGACGCCGATGATTCCGATTCGTTTTTCCATGCAGTTCCTCCAGCCATATAGTTTGGCATGTGAAACAGAGAAGCGCGGTCGCGGGAAGCGATGGACGGAACCGGAGGAGCGGGAGAATATTGCCGGCGGATCTTTGAAAGGGGCCGGGAGACCCCCGCCCTGTGGTTCAGACACATCCTTCCCGCAGGCAGCTTTCTCCGTGTAGGTGTTCCGAGGAGCACACTGCCGGAAAACGTAACACAGATCAAGAAAAAATATTACAATAAGTAAATCAAAACAAGAAAGGTAACAAAACTCTTTTGGCGGGGCGTGATTTATCTGTTCAGGATAGTTGATTAAGAAGCCCTTGGGTCAGCAAATACCTTGCCGCAGGCTGGTGAGGTGAGTGTTACAGGCCCAGCTTGAAGCCCTTTTCCTTGAGGCTGGCTAAACGTGCACTGCGGTCAGTGTACTCGGTGTGCAGAAGCCTGTGGGACATGTGGCCGCAAGGCCCTTCATGCAGGAAGCCGTGCTTTTTGTCGTACAGCTTCTTTATCATGGGGTTATCCTGCGATTTGCGGATCTTGTAGACGTTTGCGTCCGCATCGTAGACCTGCTTCTGGCGCAGGCCGACAAACGCCATGGCCGCGGCAAACGCTTCGCCGGTCATGTTGACGGTCAGGACGGCGTAGCCCGCCATGATGCCGCACGCTTTCATGAATCCACGTCTGTTGAATTTCGCGATGCTCATAGTGTTTCCTCCTTAGGCCATGGGCTTTCTGGCGCGGTACCGACGGTTCACCTTCGCGATCATGCTGGTGAACAGCGATGCCTGTACGTCCGGATCAAGCGGCTGGCCGCCTCCGTTCACGCAGCCGCCGGGGCAGGCCATGATTTCGATGAAGTGGTAGGGGGACTTGCCGTTCCTGACCTCTTCGCAGAGCTTGTTGGCGTTTGCCAATCCGCTGCACACGGCCACCTTGACGGTTCCGAATCCGGGCACCTTCACATCTGCGGTCTTGATGCCTTCGTGCGTGCGCACGACCTTGATGTCCGGGTTGTTCAGATGCTTGCCGGAGAGTGCCTCGTAGGCAGCCGCAGCGCCGCTTCCATCACGCCGCCGCTGGTGCCGAAGATGGTCGCCGCGCCGGTGGATTCGCCAAGAACCGGATCAGGGTCTTCGCCCGGCAGGGTGTTGAAGTCGATGCCAGCCTTCTTGATCATGTACGCAAGTTCGCGGGTGTTGATGGTGGCGTCGATGTCCCTGTAGCCGCTGTCAGCCATTTCGGGACGCAGGCCTTCGTATTTTTTGGCGATGCACGGCATGATGGAGACCGTGTACATCTTCTTTGCCGGAGTGTGGGTTTCATGTGCGCCATAGGTCTTTGCCAGCGCTCCCAGCATTCCGATGGGGGATTTGCAGGTGGAGATGTGCGGCAGAAGGTCCGGATGGTAGCTCTCCACGAATTTCATCCAGCCCGGACAGCAGGACGTGAACTGCGGCAGAGGGAGCGTGTCCTTCTTGCCGGCGTTCTTCACACGGTTGATGAGCTCGGTGCCTTCCTCCATGATGGTCACGTCGGCAGCGAACTCGTTGTCCCAGATGTAGTCGAACCCGAGCTTTCGCAGGGCGGCATGCATCTGCTGGCCCACGTAAGCGCCGGGGGCTCCGCCGAAGCATTCACCCAGCCCGTAGCGGACTGCCGGGGCAGGCATGGACACGACCACCGTATCGGGGTCTTTAAGTTTTTCGAAGATTTCATCCACATAGGACACGCCTTCGTAGATGGCGCCATAGGGGCACGAGACCAGACACTGGCCGCAGTTCATGCAGGCGGCAGTGTCGACGACCTGGTGAATGTAGTCGTCGTTGATGCTCTGGATCGCTCCTGTTGCGCAGACCTCCTCACACGCACCGCAGCCCTCGCACTTGGTGGTATCGACCTGAACGAAATAAATTCCGTCCGGATCAATCCCTTTCGGGGCGTTGGTTTGGTACATAACGCCTTCAATCTGTTTCATTGTTCCCTCCTTTTCTGGGTGGATTGAAGACAAGTCGACCGGAACCGCTTTCGGACTCGACTTCGGTGTGCATCCTGACATCGGATACCCTCCTTTCGTGCAAAAGACAGAATCCCTTGACACGACTTTTCATTGAGTAGCACTTTTTAGCTACTATTTTATATATTGTAACTGTGTCAAGGTGGAGGGGGGATTTCCATAGAGGTTGTTGGATCACTGGCTAACGCCGTTTGGGTAGACGCGAGGTCAGGGCGGGCCGGTCCTGCAATCTTTACCAGCCAAAATCATCCGAACCTGCTCAACAAAAAACTGCAGAAAGCTAGGCCCCTTACTGGAAATCGACGAAAGTGCCGTGATATGAGAATTCATAAAACCTGATACAAAGGAGGCACTACCACCGCTCTGGTCGTCATAAGTTCGTGATGCAAATCCGAACTGATGACGACGTACGAAGCCTACGGCTTCAACACTTACCGCCGTTTTTCCGAAACAAACGGCATTCTTTCCAAAACAAACGCCAAGCTTACACAAACCCATTTGCCAGATGAACGGTTGGACCCGAGCGCCGATCGTTGCCAGCTTCCCCGAAGGTCACATTTCTGCCCCCAGCGGCAGGCGCAAGACGCATGCACTTGTGCTGTGACACCCACTATTGAATTGGACCGTTGAAAGAAGATTTCTTTCACTGGGAACAGGGCATCCTTCATCCCGTATGGTTTTGTGTTGCAGTTTCTGCAACAGGCTGTTTCTTTGAGACGGCTTGGCCCACCTTGCTTTAAAGCGTCAGTGGCGTTTTGAGGTGAGGAATTGAAAGCAGATCTTCTTGTGTCCAACTGGCGTTTCGGCTCCGAGCCGACACTTTTTTAGCCACTGTCAGGCGTCCCGCAGGGACGACGGACCTTCATGACAAGACCCTTGCTTGGAGCATAGTTGCGTCAGGCATTCATATTTTCAAGAGAAGCCCCTTTCTGGGGCTTTTTCTGTGTAATGAGCAAACCAAGCAAAGGGGGGCGTCTTGCGCCCCCCTTCTAGATTGGCATTTCGGCTTTTTGGCGCCGCCTTCGGCGTACGAAAAAAGCGAAATGCCAATCTATTCATCCTCTGCGCGCGCGGTTTCGGTCGCGCCCCCCAGCGTCATTTGATCCGCAGCAGCGGCGCTCGCTTCCGGCAAAGCCGTACGCGAGCGCCACTGCTGGAAACAAATGACAAGGAGGTTTTGCAAGCCATCTAAAAAAGCCCGGAAAAGAAAAAACAAGGGGGCTTTTCAGTGCTTCACCTTAACCGGTTAGGGGGTATCGAAACGAGCAGAAAGGTGCCTTCCAAAACAGCTTCTTTCACTTTTTTTGTAAGTACCTAAATTTGTGCACAATGTTTTTTCAAAAAACCTACCCCTGAACCTAGAATTTCCTTTTGCACACGTTGTAGGCAGGTCGGTTAACCAAAAACAGGATGGTCGTTTTCTGGTGTCCGATGTGCTGAGGGTAAAAGACGTGGCAAAGATGCTGAACTGCTCCCAGAGCTTGGTAAGAAGAGCCGACATGAAGCAGCGTCTTGGCGCGTTTACGATCGGGAAACGCGGCATACGCTTTCATCGGCGCGCAGTCGAAGCGTACATGCATCAGGCAGCCGTCAACATTCCCGAGAGCGGAGAGCAAACCCCGGGACGCGCCCAAAGACGGCGCAAGTCCAAATTAACCTCCGTATATAACCTTTGGTAATATCTTCAGCCAATAAGCGGTCTTCCGTACGAGGGTATCCATATGCCGTACAAGGAAGGAAAAAAAGGGCGTGCAGCGGTACGTTTCACCCCGTCAGACGGGAAACAGCTCCGACGCACCAAGCTCTTTGACAAGAAAAGGGAAGCCGAAGCCTGGGAGCGCGAGACAGCCAATGCTCTTGAGCTTGCCGATCCCCAGAAACGCAAGGACATGAATATGGCCGGGCGTGCCTTGGCGAGCGGAGAATGGGCCGAAATGTATCTGGACTATGGCAAGTCCAGGTGGGTGGAGAAGACCTTCGATGAAAAGCGTCGAACCTTCAGGCGCCTGTTCCGCGACAGCATTCGACCAGAGCTGCTTGTTGCGGAAATCAGCCCCACCGTCGCCTTGGAGCACCTGAGCAACCTGAAGCAGCGCAAGACTGGCAATGCGGCCAACAAGGATCGGAAAAACCTCGTTGCAGCTTGGCACTGGGGGATAAAGTACCACAACATGAAGCGGGTCAACCCCTTTCAGTTGGTGGACAAGTTCCCCGAAGAGCGTCATCCAAGGTATGTCCCGCCCATCGTCGATTTCAAGGCTGTGGTGGATCTGGCGGACGAGTACGAGCGCTTCGTGCTCCTGACCACCTTCTTCACCGCAGGACGCAAGTCCGAAATCTTCCGCATCAAGTGGGATGAGGTCGACTTTGACCGCAAAACCGTTGGCCTCTGGACCCGCAAGCGAAACGGCGGTGACTGGGAATATGACCTGATTCCCATGGCTGATTCGCTTCGGTTCGAGTTTGCAAAACGCAAGCTGAAAGCCGGGAAAGCGGAACATGTCTTTGACCAGACGCATAAAATGGTCAAAGACACTCACAATCGCTGGCTTGGCAGACTCTGCAAAAAAGCAGACGTGAAGAGGTTCGGCTTTCATAGTGTCCGTCATCTTGCAGGCAGCATCGGTATTCAAGCCGGGGCGAGCATTCTGGATATCCAGCAATTGCTCCGCCATGTATCCAAACGGACCACCGAGCGATACATCCACCGGCTTACCCAGAACAACCGAGCTGTGGATGCTTTGAACAAAAGCATGCAGACGCCGGCAAACGGCCAGTCCCCTTGGGACAAGGTCGAAGGCGAAGGCTGACGGTTGGCGCAGGGTCGCGAGATTGAGGCTACAACCTTGCGCATGACCTGAAGCCACAAACACGAGCCACCGAAAAGAAAAATGGTCCGAGCAGAGGGTTGTCTGACAAGGTAACCCTTTGATTTTAAAGAACCAAGCCGCAAGCCTCTAGCCGGGTGCCTCCGGCGGGCAGGGGCGCTGCCCCTGCACCCCGGCAAAGGGGATAATCCCCTTTGCAATCCTTGGTTGCCCGGAAACGGATCAGGTCGCAGAACTGCCCTTCGTGACAGCTCTGCGGCTGATCCGTTTCGGGCGGGGAAAGGGTGTTTGGGGTTAACGGGTTGAGCTCATCTGAAAAGAGTCTTCCATGTTCTCTTAGTGATCCTAAACAAGACTCTTTTCCTGCAAAACCGATTGAATTCTGCCATGGTCAATCATTCATCAGTGTGGGCACCGCCCAGCCAAAAGGTTTTGCGGAGGGGTGATGGGATGGGGCGTCTGAGGGGAAGAGGGGCCAGCCTTTGCACGCTGGGGGTCAACCCTGCTTGAAAACCTGTCCCAGCTTGGCGAGTTGTTCCGGGTTGTTCATGAAGCGTTTGGATGGCGAGGGGTAGCCCGGGACGAAGAAGAGAATCGAATCGAGACCGAGTTGTTGAGCAAGGGTGGTAGCCTTGCTGATCTCTTCGTCGTTATCGTTCCATTCAAAGAGCAGGTATTTCCATTCAAGGATGGGCTGCGCCGCATTGTATTCTTTTTTTAATGCAACAAGGTCCTTGAGGATTTCCATGACTTTTTCGAAATTGAAGACTTTTGTCATGTAGGGTTCCACGGACTCCTGCGAGCCGCCATGTATTGAAAAGGTGAGTCTGTCGACGGAAGATTCTACGAGACGTTTTCGTTTTTCGTGCGTATCAAGCATCAGCCCGTTGGTGGCGACGTGGACGACTGTTTCCGAGCTTAACGATTTCACGCGTTTTATGAATGGTATCGACTCTGGATGAGCGAAGGTCTCGCCGTAGTTGTAGAGCCGTATCGTTGTGATTTGCCCGAGATTGCCTTCTAGGAAGCTGAAGACCGTATCCATGTCGAGGCGTGGTGCGTTCCTGTATGAGGGAATGTCGAATCGCTGTTGCATGCAGCCATTGCACTTGAGGTTGCAGATAGAAGATGGCTCAATGACCATGCGTTTGAGCGATGAGAGCTGTTCGAGATGGTCTTTTTTTTTCTGTTCGGAAAAGTTGACGGAGTATTTTCCTGGCTTGAATCCCGAAGCCTTTATCTTTTCATAGCAGATAGAGCAGCGAGGCAGGCTATGTGCGTCCTCTGCGACTCTTCTGATGTTGTCGACGTATTTTCGCTCAAGCTCTTTAAATGAGTCTTCGTAAATGCTCCCGAAAATATTCTGGTTCAGTGGATCCATGCAGCAGGTGGTAACTCTTCCGTCCGAGAGAACGACAGCTTCGTTCATGAATTCGCACAGAAAGGGCACTTTCTCTTTTGTCATAGGTATCTCTCCGGATCTTTGCTGGCAGAATCCCGTTTGATAGGTGGCGATTGAGTGATCTTCACCAAGCGCACCTTGGAAAACGTTTTCGGCGAGCTTATGGAAGAGTGATCAGAACACCTGAGAGTTTTCTACTCAAATCGGAAGGTTTTAACAACCTGAGGGCGGCACTAGCGAAGGTGCGCGGTGGTATCGCGGACGATTCGTTCATAGGTGCCGTCGTATTTCATGTCTTTCAGGGCCTTGGCGAGTGGCGCGGCGAGGCCCTTATGCTTTTTGTTCAGGTAGAGGAACATGCTTTTGCTGGCCAGCGGCGGGTCGAGGTGGCGGATGTTGTCGTAGCCGAGCGCCTTGAGTCTTTCGTAGCCGGTGAGCTTGGCGTAGAGGGCCACGTCGAGGCGGTCCATTTCAAGCATCTGGAAGAGTTGTTCAGGGGTTAGGACGCGGGTGACATGCGGAAACTCGTCGGTATTGTGTTCAAGGATTTTCCAGCCGCTGACGTAGCCGACCCTGAGTTCGCGCAGACTGTCCCACCCGGAAATGGGGATGGGCTTTTTGGCAAAGGCTACGAAGTGCATGACCATGTTCGGTTCTGGGACGCGGCAGAGGTTCGGAAAGCTTGTTTCCATCCCTTCTATGCGGTTGAGTTCGCAGTCAAGCGCTCCTTCATTGACCTGCACAAGGGAGCGTTCGGTGGGCGTGAAGACCACCTCTGCCTTGACGCCGATTCTGCGGAAGGCTTCGATGATTATCTGGTCGAGCATCCCGGTCTGTTCGGGCGTGGAGAGCAGTGTCTTGTAGGACGTGCTGACGCGAACGGTCTTGTCGTTGGCCAGTGCGCTGGAGAGTGGGAGGGAAAGGAGCACGAAGAAAAAGAGCATTGCCGATCTGCCTTTGCCGAAGCGGGCTCTCTTCATGGTTTCTCCTTGTTGCCAAAGGACAGTATTGTTCTGTTCAAGTTAAATATAAGCTACGCATACTGTCATCACAACAGGGTTATAAATCGGGAGACAGGTGTATCGGGCGAAGGTTTCTCAGGTCAATCTTCATTCCGGACGGACTGCGCCGTTTTATAAGGGTGGTGATTCCTGCCCATGTGCTGTGTATGCTCGGGAGGCTCGTGGCAGATTCTAATAATCCTTGGCTTCCTTTTTCTGCAAAGAATGGCACGCGAGTTCCTGAAGAGGATTGGTGCCCGGTTGATATGGAGGTGTATTGTGGGCTGGTGTAGCGGGAAAAGCCTTTTCGGTGTGTTGCCTTTTTATTTCAGTTTTTTGTGCTGTCTCATGGTTGGCAATCCTGCAGTGTGCGCCGCGGGCGATCCGCTGTTGCTCACTGGGCAGGACTTGCGTCTCGGCCAGGTGGAGAGCGTGGCAAGAGGCCGCAAGGTGGTTCTGGATTCAGAGGCGCTGCACAGGATGGAGGCTTCCCACGAACTGCTCATGGCGTATGCCGCGGCAGGGCGGCCCGTCTACGGCCTGACCGTGGGGGTGGGGCTGAACAAGGACAAGGCGGTATTCAAGGCCGGGGGAAAGCTCACTGATGGGATTCTGAAGCGATCCCGGGAATTCAATCGAAGCGCCCTGCGCGCCCACGCTGCCGGAGCAGGGCCGGACATGACGAAGGAGCTGGTGCGCGCGGCCATGGTCATCCGCCTCAATACGATGCTTTTGGGCCGTACCGGGGCGCAGCCGAAGGTTGCTAGGCTCTATGCTGATTTCCTGAACGCCGGCATTACGCCTGTTGTTCCGTCGCAGGGGAGTGTTGGCGAGGCTGATATAACCCTTGCCCCGCATGTGGGGCTGGTGATGCTGGGCGAGTGGCAGGCGGATTTTGACGGCGAGCGCATGACAGGAAAGAAGGCGCTGGAAAAGGCCGGTTTGACCGTGCTCGACCCGATCGGCAAGGATGCGCTGGCAATACTCAGCACAAACGCCTTTTCTGCGGCCAAAGGGGTGCTGGCTGTGCTCAAGGCCGAGCGACTGCTCAAGACCGTGCCTCTCGTGCTGGGGCTGAGTCTTGAAGGACTGAACGGAAACATGGCTCCCTTTACCCATGAGGCAGCCGAGCTGCGCCCGTTTCCGGGAAATGTGGAATCAGCCGCCGCGATTCGAAAAGCTCTTGCCGGGAGCTATCTCTGGCAGCCGTACCCGAAGCGACCGCTGCAGGACCCGCTCTCCTACCGCACTGCGGGCGTGGTGCTCGGCAGTGCGTTGCATGCGCTGAAGCAGGCGCGGGAAATGCTTCGCATTCAGATCAACGCATCTGACGACAATCCGGCGGTTCTGGAGGGCATGGACATGGCGTCGATGCCGCAGCAATACGTTTTGCAGACCGCCGCGGGGCAGGGCGCGGTTTTGCCGACGGCGAATTTCGAGCCCTTGCCATTTGTACTGGCTCTTGAGCAGTTGAGCCTTGCCCTCTGCCATGTTTCACGAGGTTCGGCCTTGCGTACCATCAAGCTCTCGGACCCGCATTTCACCGGGCTTTCCCGTTTTCTTGCTCCGAATGATGTGTCCATCACTTTTGGTGCAATTCAGAAGCCGGTTGTGGCGATCAACACCTCCGTCCGACAGCTCGCGAACCCGGTATCGCCCGACGGGTTGCCTGTTGCGGGGGATATCGAGGATACTTCCACGAACGCGCTGCTCGTTGCGGCGCGGCTGGATGACCTTGTTGCCAAGGTTTACACGGTCATGGGGTTGGAGCTGTTGCACGCAGCGCAGGCCGTTGACCTGCGCAGGCGCGGAAATCCGGACCTTGCGTTGGGTGATGAGACGGAAAAGTTGCTGATTTCGTATCGGGGGCAGGTTCCGTTTGTGGACGCTGACCGTCCGCTTACGCCTGACATTCGCAAGTCGACCGACTTCCTTGAGTCCCTGCGCTAGCCGAAGCCTCAGGAGTTGGGGGAGGTAAGTTTCGGCAGAGCCGTTACGCCTCGATTTCCTTCCAGAGGCGTTCCATGATGACGCCTTTGAGCTTGGCGAATTCCGGGGTGAGGGTAATGCGGTGGTCTCGGGGGCGCTCGATGTCGATGGGGATAGTTTCGACGATCCGGCCGGGTCGTCTGGACATGATGTAGACGTTGTCGGCGAGGAGGATGGCCTCGTCGATGTCGTGGGTGATGAAGAGCACGGTGGCGTTTTCCTTGCTCCAGACGTCGAGGGTCAGGTCCTGCAGTTGCAGCCGGGTCTGTGCGTCGAGGGCGCCGAAAGGCTCGTCCATGAGCAGCATCTCGGGCTTGTTGGCGAGCACGCGGGCGATGGCGGTGCGCTGCTTCATGCCGCCGGACAGCTCGCTGGGCAGTGCGTTTTCAAATTCGGAAAGGCCCACGAGGCCGAGGTAGCGGCGGGCGGTTTCAGCGCGTTCGGCAGCCGGGATGCCTTTGATGCGCAGGCCGAATTCGATGTTTTTTCGCACCGTGAGCCACGGGAACAGGGTGTAGGACTGAAAGACCATGCCGCGGTCCGCGCCGGGGCCGTGGATGCGTCGCCCGTTGATGAGAGCCTGTCCTTCGGTCTCGGGTTCCAGTCCGGCGACGATGTTCAGCAGGGTGGACTTGCCGCAGCCGGACGGGCCCACGACCACGGCGAATTCACCGTCGCCGACCTGCATGGAGATGTCCTGCAGGGCGGTGACGGTTTTTTCGCCGTGGCCGAAGGTCTTTCCGAGATTTTCAAGGACGAGGTTCGCCACTAGAGTATCCCTTTCATCTCCAGATCAAGACCGGAAACGTCCATGGCCGGTTCGTTGCCCATGACGACGATGTCGCCGTGGTTCGCCACGATCTCTGCTGCCTTGGCAAGGCGTTTGAAGTCCTCGGCCGTGCAGGAAAGGATTTCCTCGCGCATCCGGGCGCGGCCTTCCTCGTGGTCGTTGGTCAGGGCGCGGACAAAGGCGGTGAAGCCCTTGGCGTCGGGAAGCTGGTAGGCGTCCACTTCGCCGATGGCCCCGATGATGGACTTTTGGAGCTCGTCGTCGGAGAGGTCGAGGTTTTTGAGGTAGTCGGCCACACCGTCATAGTTCTCGATGGTTTTTTCCACATTGGGGTCACGGTAGCTCAGGAAGCTGAGCGAGCCGCTGGAGCGGTCGAAGACGGTGAACCCGCCGTACGCGCCGCCGAGCACGCGGATTTTTTCCCAGAGGTAGCCGGTGCGCAGGAACTTGGACGCGGCGTTCAGGCTGCCGTGGTATTCGATGCCGTGTTCGTAGACGTTGGCACCCTTGCCCACGTAGTTGACCTGCGCGGGGATGCTCAGGCCCTCTCGTTTGGGGAAGGCGGGGGCGGTGCGTTCCACCGGAGCGGATGCGCCCTCGGGCAGCACCCCGGCGATGTCGGCAAGCAGCGGCTGGAGCGTGGCGAAGAGCGGCTGCTCGCATGTCGCGTTCATGACGAGGTTGCCGCGTCTGAGGATGATGTCCGCCAGCTTGACGAACTCCTTGCCCACCCGGCGGAAGTCGTTTTCGATGCGCGGAGGCAGGGTGCGCATGACCTCGAGCGCGGTCACGCCGTTCATGGCCTCTTCCATGGCGTGGGCGCGGTGGGCGCGGGCCTTGAGGCGGCGGGCG
>NZ_BBCB01000036.1 GCF_001311825.1 Salidesulfovibrio brasiliensis JCM 12178
GGAGACCCTTTTGCAAAAGGGGTCTCCCTCTCCCCTTCCTCTCAGCCGCCGGAGGCCCAAAAAAAGACGGGCCGTCCATGGACGGCCCGTCTTTTTTTTATCGATCAAACCAGGGCTAGCCGCATTTGCTGAAGCCGCAGCTTTTGCAGATATGGCAGCCTTCTTCGAAGACGAGTTCCTGTCCGCAGTCCGGGCATTCATCGCGGTTGAGGCTGCCGACGGTGCTGCCGAGCTTTCGCCTTTGAGGTAGCGGTTTTCGAACACCCAGGCGATGGCGTCGGGGATGGACTGGACCATTTTCTTTTTGACGAATTTGGGGTTTTCGCCGCCGATTCCGGTGAGTTGGGCCACGATTTCGCGCACTTCCACGCCGGAGCGCAGGGCGAGGGAGACGAGGCGTCCGATGGCTTCGGCTTTGGCGGTGATGGAGCGGCCGGATTTGCCGATGGTGGCGAAGACTTCGAAGGGTCGTCCGTCCACTTCGTTGACGGTGAGGTAGAGCATGCCGAGGCCGGTTTCCACTTTCTGGGTGAAGCCGTAGATGACATCGGGGCGGTCTTTGACGATGCCGCGCGGTGAGTTGCCGTTCTGGCCTTTGGGTTCTTCGTCTTTCTGGTCGCTGCCGGTGCAGAGGACCTGAACCTGTTTGCAGCCGTCGCGGTAGACAGTGACGCCTTTGCAGCCGTATTCGTAGGCTTTCCAGTAGATGTCCCAGATGTGTTCCTGGGTTGCCGAGTTAGGCAGGTTTACCGTCTTGGAGACCGCGTTGTCGGTGTATTTCTGGAAGGCGGCCTGCATCTTGAGGTGCCACATGGGTTCGATGTCCATGGCGGTCACGAAGACGCGTTTGATGGAGTCGGGCAGGTGGTCCATTTTCTGGATGGATTTGCCCATGGCGACCTGATCCATGAGTTTCTGGCTGAAGGCTTCTTCTTCCTTGAGGGCTTTTTCGAAGTAGGGGTTGGCCTCTACCAGTTTGTCGCCGTCCATGACGTTACGCACGAAGCTGAGGGCGAAGAGCGGTTCCACGCCGGAGGAGCAGCCTGCGATGATGGAGAGGGTGCCGGTGGGCGCGATGGTGGTGGTCGTGGCGTTGCGGTAGGGGCCGAGGTTGGCCTTGCCGTATACGGAGTCGGCGTAGGCCGGGAACGGGCCGCGTTCAACGGCGAGCTGCTTGGATGCGCTACGGGCCTCGTCGCGGATGAACTTCATGACGGTTTCGCCGAGGTCTGCGGCTTTCTGGGAGTCATAGGGGATGCCGAGCTGGAAGAGGAGATCGGCCCAGCCCATGACGCCGAGGCCGATCTTGCGGTTCAGGCGCACTTTTTCCGTGATTTGATCCAGCGGGTACTGGGAGGCGTCGATGACGTTGTCGAGGAATCGGACGGAGAGGTGTACGACGCGTTTGAGTTCGTCGTAGTCGACGGTGCCGCCGTCATCGTCGGTTTTGTAGCAGACGCCGAGGTTGATGGAGCCGAGGTTGCAGGCTTCGTAGGGCAGCAGGGGCTGTTCGCCGCAGGGGTTGGTGGATTCCATCTCGCCCTGCTCGGGAGTCGGGTTGTCGCGGTTGATGCGGTCCAGGAAGACGATGCCGGGATCGCCTGATTCCCACGCCTTGCGGACGAGGATGGAGAAGACGTCTCGGGCGTTCAGGCTGCCGACGGTCTCTTGGGTGTTGGGGGTCACGAGGTCGTAGTCTTCGCCTTTTTCCACGGCTTGCATGAATTCTTCGGTGAGGGCGACGGAGAGGTTGAAGTTGTTGAGCTCGCCGTCTCGTTCCTTGGCCTTGATGAAGTCCATGATGTCGGGATGGTCGACGCGAAGGATGCCCATGTTCGCGCCGCGGCGGGTGCCGCCTTGTTTGATCTGCTCGGTGGCGCAGTTGAAAATCTTGAGGAAGGAGAGCGGGCCTGATGCAACGCCACCGGTGGAGCCGACCACCGCGTCCATCTGGCGAAGCCGCGAGAAGGAGAACCCGGTGCCGCCGCCGGACTTGTGGATCATGGCCGCGTGCTTCACGGCGTCGAAGATGCCTTCGATGGAGTCTTCCACGGGCAGCACGAAGCAGGCCGCCAGCTGACCGAGTCGGGTGCCCGCGTTCATCAGCGTGGGCGAGTTGGGGAGAAACCGGTAGGTCGTCATCAGGTCGTAGAACTCGCGGGTGAGCTCGTCGACCGAGGTGGTCGAGTCCTTGTATTTGCCCTCTTCCGAGGCGATGGTGGAGCTACGCGCCAGAAGAGCTCCTTGAACGTCTCATAGGGTTTGCCTGATTCGTCCTTGCGCAGATAGCGGCGGGTAAGCACCACGTCGGCGTTCGGGTTGATGATCGGCTCAGGCAGGTCTTTGGGCATCGGCATACTCGACATTTTCCAACCTCTATTTAATTAAATTTCGATAGGTTATACTGTTGCGGCCATGAAGATCGCCGGAGGCGGCTAGAGAAACTCTAGAATACGTAAAACAACAAAAAAGGCCAGCCCGAAATGGGCTGGCCCTCACTGTTTTGAAATCGGTAATGATTCCTAACTCTTTCGAAGGACGTAGTACTGATACCCGTAGCAGTTGGGGTGTTTTCTCCAGAGTTCAGCTTCGTGGCGGGTCTCGTCCACGATGGGTTTCGCGCCCGGATTGGCGAGGAATTCATCCTCTATTTCATCAAGGTGACGGCCGAGGGCGTCGTAGAACTGGGTCCAGCAGTGTTCGGGCAGAAGAAATGTGCCCCTGACCGTGTAGCCGAGGCCCTCTGCGGCGGCGATGTTGCCTTCTGGCGTTCGCATGTCGGGATACGACTCGTTCCAATACGCCTTGACCTCTGCGGGCGGGGTGTCCGTAAGCCACACGGCCTCGCTGACCACGAGGCAGCCGCCGGGTCGGACGAGCCGTTTCCATTCCTTCAGCGCCTTGTCAAAGCCCATGATGTAGGCCGCGCCTTCGGACCAGACGAGGTCGAAGGATTCGTCATCAAACGGCAGGGCGGCCATGTCGCCTTGCATGGCGGCGATGCGTCCGCTCTGGCCGTGGCGTTCTGCCATGGTTTCGGCCTCTTTTACATACACATCGTGGTATTCCACGGCCGTGATGTAGCCGCCCGTAAGCTCTGCCAGATAAACCGAGCCGAGGCCGCTGCCGCAGCCGATGTCGATGATCTGCGGGTTTTCGGGCAGCGGGCCGCACAGTTCGAGTGCACGGGCCGTGGCTTCGCGTTCGCCCGGCCCTTTGCGTTCAACGCCTTCGTAGAGCTTGAAGAACAGTTCCATGTAGGCATCCGTTGCGTGCTTCATGTTCAGTATCTTGTGTGGTGCCTTGGACCAGCGGCGGATCAGGGCGATCTCGTCGTCCGGGATGTGCAGGAAGCGCAGGAAGCGTTCGTGCTTGTCCGGGGCGGTCCGCTCAAAGTCCTCATGCCAGCGCCGCATGTCTTCGTCCGTGAATCCCGCGGCTTCAAGGAGTCGGGTCCATGTGGCCTTGTCCATGGACTGCTGCCGTTCCAGCAATTCCGGGCGGCCCAACAGCCCGGCGATGACGCGCTGCTGGTTGGCAAGGGTTTCCATTTCGGCGCGCAACTCGGTCAACCGGGTCTCCAGCACTTCGGTGACGCGGTTTTCTTCCGGGGCGTCGAGGATGCGACCTATTTCCCTGAGGGGCACGCCCGCGCTACGGTAATCGAGAATCCGCTTGAGGCGCCGCTCCTCTTCCGGGCCGTAATGTCTGTAGTCGCCTCTGGCATGGCCCGCCGGGCTCAAAAGCCCGATGCGCTCGTAATAGAGCAGCGTGCTTCTGGAGAGACCGTATCTGGCGGCAAGGCGTCCGACGGTGGTCATGGTGCGCTCCGTGTGCTTTACCGGCGCTTCAGCTTGGAGCCGGTGGTGAGCCAGTGGTTGAGGGACCGCTCAATCCATCCCATCTGTTCCTCATACGCTGCCTGCGTCCGGCGCTCAACCACGGCGTCGCCGAGTGGATCGAGCCCGGTCTGCACCTGCGTCCATTCGGCCTGGCAACCGTCATCCGATTCTGTCAGCGCAATGCTGTAAAGAATGGACCGGGAGGCGTTCAGCCGCACGAACTCTATGCGTTCGTCCGGTTCATAGTGGGAAACCACCCATGTCTCGACTCCGCCCTGATCCGGATACCAAGTGCGGAAAACGCACCCTTTTTCAGCCACTCCGGACTGCGTAAAAAGCACTTCGCAGTGCCAGCTGTCCAGCCAGTCGAATTCCACCACAGGGCAGAGCAGGGGAAACACTTCCTGCCGGGTTCCAGCCAGCTTCATTGTGGTCCGGAGCTCCTTCCGGACGCCGTTTCGTATGGTCATGCGACCCTCCTTTTTCCGGCCTTCTCCCCTCTGAACCCGTAGACAGGTCAACAGAAGAAAGGGCCTTTTTCGAGAATAGTTCGACCTGCCATCCGGGCTTGACAGGGGTGGGACTCCGGAGTACTGAACATGTTCAGTGAACGTGTTCATAAAAGGAAAATCATGCACAAGACAACACGAGAAGAAAGGAAGCGACTGACGAGGAACCGGATTCTCGAGGCGGCGCGAGAGCTTTTTGCCGAGAAGGGTCCTGACAGGACCTCCATGCGGGAGATCGCGACAGTGGCAGGGGTCGCGGTGGGAACCGTCAACCTGCACTTCGGCGACAAGTTCCGGCTGATGCACGAGCCATGTATGGCGAGTTTCACGACATGTCTCTGCGCGCGTTGGCCACGATCCCGGACGGGCCGACGCTGGAACGGCTCATGTATCTGGTGGAGTACGAGTGCGACTACTATGAGGAGCACATTGACACGCTGGGTCCCTGATGCGCGAGTCCTTGTTCGTTAGAGGCGAGGCCGGGCAGGCGTATTCCGATCAGATGGAGTGGTATGCCGGAAAGATCGCCGAGATCATGGAGGAAGGCAAACAGCGCGGCGAGCTTCGGGCCGATGTGGAGTGCGAAAAGGCGGCATGGGCCTTCATTTCGCACTACCTGACGGGCATCCTGACAATCCTGCGCTCGGAGCGGTTCGACCGCGACGAAGTGCTGGGGTTCGTGCGGATGCTTCAGGAGCAACTCTTCAACGGACTGCTGTCGAGGTAAGCATGCAAATTCCTGAGAGATATTTAGAGCTCCCCGCGTTGCCGACTTCATGGGCCGGGTCGATGCCATGGACATCCAGAGCACCCGCTGCGACTGCGGACTGGAGTCGTTCGTGAAGGCATTTCTGCTGGACCGTCCTGCGTGGGTGCGCTCGCTGATGCGTTTTCGGAATGCGGTGATGCGCTTTGTTCCCGGCTACAGGCACGACGGCGCGGACTACGCGCAAAATGACGTGCTCACCGTGGGCCGCAAGGTCGGGCCGTTCGATGTCATCTCCACGGACGAGGAAAGCAATTGGGTCGCCGGGCTGCGCGAGTCGCACCTTGACGCGTTGGTGATCATCACCCGCCAGGGCGAGGCCGGGACGTTTCGTTTCGATGTGGCCACGCTCGTGAAATTCCACAATCGTTTCGGGAGGTTCTATTTTGGGCTGATCAAACCATTCCACGTGATCATGGTCCGGTCGTTATTGAGAAAGGCGGTCAAGTTACATGCGGTCGACATTGGCTAAGGTCCTTCTGCATTTTTCTTGTGTCGATAGCGTGAACAGTGTTTACTTGAAGGTGCAACTTTGTTAGGGCCTGAGCATGAACAAGCGAAAACAGATTGAAGAATCGCGGCAGCGCAAGCGCGAAGCCATCCTTTTGGCCGCCAAGGGGCTGTTTCTGAAGGAAGGGTTCGAGAACGTCTCCATGCGCGGCATTGCCGCAGAAGTGGGGTGCAGCCCCGCTGCGCTCTACAGATATTTCAAGAACAAGCGGGAGATACTGTCCTCGCTGCGCAACGACGGGTATGTCGAATACCTTCACGAACAGCGCATGGCGTACGGGCAGGATCTCGACCCGTCCCGGCGGCTGGAGATGTCCGGCCGCAACTACATCCGCTTCGCCGCGGACAACCCGGACGATTTCCACCTTATGTTCTGCACCACCTGCGAAGAAGTCGACATGGAAAAAGACCCGGTCAAGTCCGCCGGGGAGGCCTATGAGCGGTTCCGGGCCAACATCGGCAGGGTTATCGAGTCCGGACGGTTCGGCGATGTGGACGAGGACACCGTCGCCTTTGCCATGTGGGCCACCGTGCATGGCGTGTCGCACCTGAACAACTCCGGCAGGCTCAAGGTCATGAGCAACGGCAAAGATGTGGACTGGCTTATTGAAAACGTTTTGCGGTTCGTGATGCGGGCAACTCCGGATTATGAACATATAATAGCGGAAGAATCATGATTATGAGGGATTGCATCATGAGACGCATACTATTGCTGTTTGTTGTTGTCAGCATGCTTATCTCGGCCGGATGTGGCGGGGACAGGCAGGCCGAGGCCGAGGATGGTTCGACCGCAACCAAGGCCGACGCACTCGAGGTGGCGGCTGTTGAACCGGCAGAGCCCCGAACGGCCATGAAGGACCGCGAAACCTTTGTGGTGCGCAAGGCCGCGCGCGAGGCGATCCTCACCGGCTTCACCCGGGCAAGAAACACCATGACACTGGTGGCAGAGGTCGAGGGCCGTGTTGAGGAGGTCAAGGCCGACGTGGGCGACACCCTTGACGACAAGGGCGTCTTTGCGGTGCTGGACAACACCTTCGTAAACCTCGACCTGCAGAAGAACCGGGCGGATCAGGCCAAGCTGCGCAGCGAACTGGAGTACCACCGCAAGGAGCTGGATCGCTACAAGGAGCTGGTCGAGGGGCGAACCGCCGCCCAGTCCACGCTGGACAACAACGTCCGCAACTTCGAGACCACTCGTCAGCAACTCCGCGCCATGCAGGTGGAAGAGCGCCGTCTGATGGAGCGGCTGGTACGCCACACCATCAAGGGGCCGTCCGGCTGGAAGGTGGTTTCCCGCGAACTGGAGCCCGGCGAATGGGTGAGCGTTGGCCAGACCGCCGGGACTCTGGGCAACTTCAAGCAACTGCTCGTTCCCTTCGCCCTGAGCAGCGCGGAGTATCGCACCCTCATGGACATGGGCAAGACCGTCACCCTCAAGCTGCCCGATCACGGCGGCACGGTTGAGGCGAGTATCGAACGCGTCGCGCCGGGCTTCGACCCGGAAACCCGCAAGATCAACGTGGACCTTGAAATCGCCGGAGGCGAGCTTGAGATGCGCGGCGGCGTCCGCGCCCAGTTGGTACTTCCCCTGCCCGATCCGGGCGGTTCCGTGCTCGTGCCCCGCTCCGCGCTGGTCAAGGCCTACGAGGAGCACTTTCTCGTGAACCCGGACGGTGAGCGGGTGCGCGTCATGCTGCTCGGCACGCGCGGCGACGACCTCTACCGGGTCTCGTCGCCCGATGTCAGGCCCGGGGACCGCTTCATTCTCAACCCCAACGGCTAGCCCGTGAGCGCAGGTGACACCATGAACTCGCAGCACGACACCCCGGTCAAGGGGTTCCTCCGATTCACGCTTCATCAGAAAGTCTTTCTGAACCTCGTCTTCATCCTGCTCATGGTGGTGGGCTCGTTCTGCGTGCTTGATCTTGCCGTGGAGCGCTACCCCAACGTGCAGATGGGCAAGGTGATAATCTCGGCCTATCTGCCCGGCGCAAGCCCCACGGAAGTGGAGGCCCTCGTCACCCGCAAGATAGAGGATTCACTGGATGATCTGGAAAACGTGGAGTTCGTCCGCTCACGGTCCTATCGCGAGCGTGCGAGCATCATGGTCAAGTTCCTCGACGACACGGACTATGACGCTTTGTATGACGAACTGCGTTTCAAGGTGTTGTCCATACAGAATGACCTGCCCTCCACAATGGACCCGCCGGAGTTTACGGTCATCAATGTTGACGAGTGGCTTCCGGTCCTGAACATCAACCTCGTGGGCGAGCGTTCCAACCGCGCATTGACCCTCATGGCGGAGGAGATGAAGATTCCGCTGGAGCGGATACCGGGGGTCAAGGAGGTGGAAGTAAACGGCGAATACGCCCGAGAGTTCCACGTGGTGCTCGATCCCCAGCGTCTCAAGCGTTACGGGGTGACGTTTGACGAAGTCTCCACCGCGTTGGAGCAGGCCAACGTCTCCATCCCCGCAGGTGATTTCGTCAGCGATTCGGGCGAATACGTCATCCTCGTGGATGAAAAGTACCGCACCCGCGAGCAGGTGGCCCGGACCGTGGTGCGCCGCGACGCGGACGGCTCCTTCGTCACGGTAGGCGACGTGATCTCAAAGGCCGGGCTGGACTACCGCGACCCCTTTGTCATCTCCTCGGTCAACGGCAAGGACGCCGTGAGCATCAAGGTCATCAAGACCGCCGAGGGCAATGCGCTGGACATCGACACCGCCGTGCGAGAGCTGGTTGAGCGATACAAGCCCAAGCTTGACACCGAGGGCGTGGAATCGGTCATCACCCAGACCCAGCGGTCCTACATCGACGAGAGCATCAGCACGCTGGGGTCGAACCTGCTGGTGGGCATCGGGCTGGTCTGCGTATGCATCTGGCTGGTCATGGGCTTCAGAAACGCCATGCTGACCACCGTCGGGGTGCCGTTCGCCTTTCTCGTGACCATGATCATCATGTGGATCACGGGGAACTCCCTGAATGAAATCACGCTCTTTTCCTTTGTGCTCGTCAGCGGGATCATTGTGGACGACGCCATCGTGGTGGTGGAGAACGTCTACCGCCACGTGCAGCAGGGCAAGGCGCTCAAGGAAGCGGTCATCGACGGCACCAGCGAAGTTTTTCTGCCCGTCATTGCAGCCACTTCCACCACAATGGCCGCGTTCTTGCCCATGCTCATCATGACCGGCTCCACGGGCGAATTCTTTGCGCTGGTGCCCAAGGCCGTGACCTTCGCAATCATCTCTTCCATCATCGAATGCCTCGTCATCCTGCCCCTGCACATTCTGGACTGGCCCGGAGCCTCCAAGCTGGAGGAGCAGGCAAAACAGCACGCGCTGGCCAAGGATCCTGCATTTCTCGTCAAGCTGCGTGAGATTGCGGAGCGAATTCTCAACCTCTGCTCCCGGCACAAGGTCCTGAGCCTCGGCACGGTGGCGCTGGCCTTTTTCATGGCGCTGGCGATCATGGGCGTGTCCATGAGCGGGGTGGCACCGCTCCTGCGCATCAAGTTTTTCCCGGACGACTACCGGGTCTACTACGTGAGCCTCAAGGGCCCGGTGGGCACGCCGGTGGAGGTGTCCTCGGCCAAGGTCAAGGAGGTCTCAAGGGATATCAGGCAGTACGGAGACGGCGTAAGCAAGTCCTGCACAGGTCTTGCGGGCATGGACATCAACGAGGACTACGAGAACATTTTCAGCTCCAACCTCGGCATCATCATCGTGGAGCTTCCGGACAAGGGCGAACAGACCTTCCCCGACAATCCGGACAACGACCCCCTTGTGCTCTTTGACTGGCTTCGGGAGAACCTTGCCCAGCACAAGGAAGGGGGCTGGGAATACCGCATCTGGCCTCAGAAGGACGGTCCGCCCACGGGCAAGGACGTGAACATCCGCGTACTCGGCTCCGACCCGCAGGCCGTTGCCGCGCTCAAGGATGACGTGCTGCATTGGATTGTCTCCAACAAGGATATCGGGCCGTATCTGGTGAACCTCGAAGCCGACACGGGCACGGATAACCGAATCTTCCGCTTCATTCCGGACCCGCTGCGGGTGCATGAATACGGCCTGACCACGCAGCAGGTTGCGCTCCTGGCCGGGAGCGTGCTCGACGGACGCTTTGCCGGGGAATACCGCACCTCGGACGAGGACATCGATCTGCGCGTCAAGGTGGACCCGGAGTACCTGTACGAACCGGCGGACGCCCTCGACATCCCGGTGGTGGAGCACTCCAGCGGCCCCGTGAAGCTCGGCGATCTCTGCGGGGTGCAGACCTACCGCGAACCCGGTCAGCGAAATCGTTTTCAGGGCCAGCGGGCCATCACCCTCACGGCCAACATCCGTCAGGGCTCACCCGTGACCACGGCGAGCATCGTGCACGATGTCACCGAGTATTACGAGTCGGTCCGCGACCGTTACCCCGGCGCGGCCATCAACTTCTCGGGCGAATTCGAGAGCACCGGCAAGTCTTTCAAATCGCTGGGCTATGCGTTCCTTGTGGCCATTCTCATCATCTATACGATTCTGGCCTGCCAGTTCCAGAGCTACACGCAGCCGGTGGTGATCCTCTCGGCGGTGGTCTTTGCTCTGACGGGCGTGATCTGGGGAACCTTCCTGACACGCTCGCTCTTCACCGTGAACAGCTTCATCGCCACGGTGGGCGTCACCGGGGTCGTGGTCAACGACTCGCTGGTGCTGCTGGACTTCATCAACAAGCTGTATGCCTCGGGCATGACCCGCGCCGAGGCCATCCGCGAAGGGGTGCGCATCCGTTTGCGGCCCATCCTGCTGACAACGCTGACCACTTCCCTCGGCCTCTTGCCAATGGCGCTCGGCATCCCGTACTATTCTCTTGTCTGGGGAACCATGGCCACAACCTTCGTTACCGGCTTGTGCGTGGCCACCACGCTCACCCTTTTCATCGTACCCATCGAGTGGGACCTGCTGACACGGCTGCACGAATGGCGGGAGAGAAGGAAAGAGGCAAAACGGTCAGCCTGACCGACATGTGAGAACGCCCGGACATACCGTTGAACCGCCCTGACGCCTGCCGCCGGGCACCATGACCAAGGAGTCGATGTGAGCAGACCGGAACAATCTCCATCCCGAGAGAGCGGCCACGAAAGCCAAAGATCGAACGGGTTCATCTTCGATAACCTGCGGCTGGTGGTCTACGACTTCGACGGGGTCATGACCGACAACCGCGTGCTGGTGTCGCAGGACGGCACCGAAAGCGTGTTCTGTCATCGCGGGGACGGCTGGGGCGTCGGCATGATCCGGCGTCAGGGCATAGAGCAGGTCATCCTCTCCACCGAGACAAACCCCGTCGTGATGGCGCGGGCGAAAAAGCTCGGCCTCGAATGCGTTCACGGCAGCGGGGACAAGCTCGCCAGCCTTAAGGACTTGCTCGACGAGCGGGGGATTGCCCCCGAAAACGTCCTGTATGTCGGCAACGACATGAACGACTATGACGCCATGACCTTCTGCGGCTTTGCGGTGGCCCCGGCTGATGCGCATGAAGGGATTCTGCGTATTGCCGACATGGTCACAAAGGCCGAGGGTGGCAAGGGCGTGGTGCGGGAGCTGGCCGACTTCCTGAAAAACCGCCACGCGGGCCTGTTCGCCTGACCGGTCAGCCGCCGTGCCGGGAACAGGCCGCGCTTCTTGACCAAATCGCATCAGGTGCCGTGCAATACCCCTCTGGACTTCACCCCGGAATCATCCTACATAGGCAGGTAGGGATGACTTTTCTGTTCAGGGGGACAAATGGCGGGAAATTCTTTCGAAAACATCTGCATATTCCACATTCTTGACGGATTGCGGGACGGGCTGTCCCATTTTTCCGGGTCAAGCAGGGTGGCGCTCATCTACGCACCCACCGTGGATTCTCCGCCGCACATTTACGATCCGCAGGGGCTGCTGCGCGGCCACGAGCCCAAGATTCAGGACCATTACCTGTATTCCTCGAGCTGGCGCGGAGAGAAGTGCGACAGTTCCGAAGTCGTGTTCTTCGACGAAGAGGAATACAAGGACCTGCAACTGGCGGGTGCCATCCCCTTCGGCGGACGCTCGCGCTCCATGCAGTATCAAATGTGGTTCACCGAGGAACACCCCGGCATGTGCAGCCTCGGCCCCACCCGCCGCTGGCTGGAATACGCCACCCGTCTCTTTGCCCAGAACTACGAGCTTCAGAATATCATCAACGTGGATACCGCGGGGTACGTGCTGCAGAACTGTGCGGTTCACGCCATTCGCGATCACATCGTGGACACCCGCAGCTCCAAGGGATTTCTCGACACCCAGATTCGGGTGTACCCGTTCCTCGACGCGGTGCTCGGCATCTCCAAGACCAAGGAGGAAGGGGCCTGGCCACGCGGCAGGCTGGTGGTGGTCGAACCTGCCCACCTCGACGCCGTGCGGTTCATTTGCCGTTTTCCGAAGCTGGAGCGCCCCCGCCTCAGGGATTTCAAGCACGTGCGCAAGATGCTGCAGGCGGTGGAGTACTCCGGACGGGTGCTCGTCTCGGACGGGCAGGATATCGTGGGCATCGCCATCGGCCCCATGCCGGGCTCGTACCTTGCGGCGCAGTTCAGCGGCAGCCACGGGTTCCTGATGCTGGAAAACGACCTTGTCTGCACGTTCCGCGACGGCGCCTTCCACTCTAGCAACATGAAGGCCAACCTGGTGCAGTTGGAGGAAATTCTTCTGGAATCGCACGTGAGCATGGAGAATCAGCATGAGCTCATGGGCATCATCCACTCCATGGTCAACCGCGTGCGCGACCGCAAGCACGGCTGCACCCTGATCCTCGATCTCGGCCACATGCTGGTGCGCACGGCAGGGCAGCATTTTGACGATCCTCTTGACCTGCGGGTGCCCGGGCACCTGAAGCTTGCCTGCTCGCTTGCCAAGATTGACGGGGCCCTTCACGTGGGCGCAGACCTCAAGTTGCACGGCTTCGGCTGCCTCATGGACGGAAAAAGCGTGCCGGGTGAAAACCGCGGTCGGGGGGCGCGGTTCAATTCGGCGCTTCGCTTCACCGCGGAAAACGAGGACCTTGTGGTCATCGTGGTCTCTTCGGACAGACCTGTCTCCATCATCCAGCACGGTCTGGAGTTGACGGCGGCCTGTGATTGGGGGCAGATTGTCGGGTGCCCAACGCCGCCGCCTCTGGCCGAATGGATCAAGGGGTGAGCGGACGATTGCGGACTTTGGGACTTTCGGGCGGCTCTTTCATATTTTTCAGTGTAGTATCGGCGTTGCAGATAGTTGTGCATGTTTGGAGTGTCACATGGTCCGGCTAGGCGACCCCCTGATCTGGGTGCTCCTTTTGCCCGCGCTTGCGGCAAGCGGAGTGCTTGTACAGATGGTCCTCGGCCTGTTCACCTGTTGCGGCACGTTCCGGCTGCGTGGCAGAAGCGTTCCCCTTCGCTGGTGGAGCATTCCGCTCGGCGCGGCCATAACCGGCTTGCTTTGGACTGCGGTGGTATTGTATACGCTGCTTTCCCCGCAGGGCCGCGCATAACGCTGGAGAGTTGATGAGAAGCGATGCCGACCAGTACCTCGACCACGAGGACTATCCCGAAGAGCTCAACGTCGAAGAGTTCAACCAGATCAGCCCCAAGGTGCTTGAAGGGTTTCCTCGCGGCTCGTTTCCGCTCAGCCTTTTCCGCTTCCGCAAAAAGCTCAACTGCCTGACCCCCCTCTACATGGCTGGCGATCCGGTCACGCCCAAGGACATGGAGTGGTATGTCCACCTTGCGAACAAAGGGCGGCTGTTCTTTTCCAGAAACGATCAGGAAATCTACGTCCGCTGCGCCGCAGGCGACCTTGAGGCCGCCCTCGACGACCCGAATCTCACGCCCGAAGACCTTGCCGGGCTGTTCGTGCGCGAAATTGCCAAGCGGCAGACGGCTTTTTACGACAACACCATCGCCAAGGAGCTCGACCATCTTGCCGAGGCCGTGGACATGCTCTCGGTCTACGTCGGCGTGGATTTCGACAATGCCGACCTGTTGGTGAGCGTGGCCCACCGCAATCGCGACAGGGACCGGCAGCGCGTTAATGCCGGGGTGGTGGCGCTGGCCATCTATGTGCATCTCAACCGCGACAGGGTCATCATCGAGAACCTTTCTACCGTGGCCATGGGCTGTTTCCTCTACGACATCGGCATGTCGCGCGTCTCCAAGCTCATGACCGACAAGAGCGGCCAGCTCAGCACGGCCGAGCGCCGCAAGCTGCGCGAGCATCCCCATCGCGGCTGCGAAATGCTCAAGCGGCTCGGCATCGAGGATGAGGAAATCCTCGAGGCCTGCGCCCAGCACCATGAGCGGCTGGACGGCACCGGCTATCCCATGCAGCTCAAGGGCAAGGAAATCGGCCTTTACGGCCGGATTCTCGCGGTGGCCGACTCCTACTGCGCCATGGTCACCGACAGGCCGCACAGCCCCCGGCGCAACGCCGTGGACGCCGCCGTCGAGCTTTTGAAGATGAGCAAGGCCTATGACAAGCGCATTTGCAAGGCGCTTGTCGAATATCTTCAGGGCATCCCCGGCTAATCCCGCCTGTTTTCGTCTGATTGTAACATTTCTTCACCTGATAGATACCACGCAAGCTTGCGAACGCTCTAGCGTTTCCCCCGCTATCCGGACGGATTAATAAATGGATAGTGGGGAGTGTATATCATGCGACTAAGCATCAAAATGGTCATTTTCTGCCTGCTTATCGGGGTTCTTCCGCTGGCGGGCATGGTCGGATACAGCATCAACACCGCGTCGAAGAGCCTGCGCAACGAAGCCTTTCACAAGCTGGAGTCCGTGCGCGAAGCGCGTGTTGACAGTCTTCAGGCGCTCATGGAGTCGTGGAAGGACGACGCAACGATGTACGCGGGCACCCACGGCGTCTACAGTGCCCTCGTCAGGCTTCGCGACGTGATCTTCTACGGCGCCAAGCCCGGTGAGCCCATGAACGTCAAGGACCCGGAGTTCACCAGAATCCTCCGCATGGTCGAACAGTACTTCAAACCCTATGTTGAAGTATATGGGTACGAAGATGTGCTGCTCATGGACGACACCGGCCGCGTCGTCTACACCCAGCGCCGGGGCAAGGACCTCGGTGCGGACCTCAAGAAAGGCCGCTTTTCAGGCATGCCGCTTGCCAAGGCTTGGCAAAAGGCGCTCTCCGGCAAGGAAATATTTGTCGATTTTCACGCCTACCCGCCCGAGGACGGAAATCCGGTGGCGTTCTATGTTGTTCCGTTGCGCCGCATCACCGGCGAGATCGAGGGCGCGGCCGCGCTCAGGGTCTCCACCAAGCACCTGAACACGCTCATGAGTTCGCGCACCGGCATGGGCGAGACGGGCTATGCGTACCTTGTCGGACCTTCCGGGCGGTTGCGCTCGGACATCCCCGGCCAGCGCGACTACACCATAGATGCGTCGTTCGAAAAGGGCGGCCCGGTCATGCAGACCGACACGGTTTCAGCGGCCCTTGAAGGGGAGAGCGGGACCGTCATGACCACCGACCATCTCGGCCGCGAAGTGCTGGCCGCCTATGCTCCGGTGGACGTCTACGGCAGCTCGTGGGCGCTTGCGGCGCAGGTCGAGCGAAGCGAGGCTCTTGCTGCGGTCACGGAGCTTGAGCAGGCCGCCATGGTGCTGACCGCTGTCTCCTGTGTGGCTATCGCGTTTGTGACCATGCTCTTCCTCAGGTTTGCCCTTTTCAAGCCTTTAAACCGTCTCAGGACGTTTGCGGACGCTGTTTCCGGAGGCGACCTCGAGGCCGAAGCCAAGGGCGCATTCTCGCTTGAGTTGCGGCAGGTTCGTGATGCCATCGTGCTGATGGTGGACAATCTGCGCGGCAAGATGGACGAGGCCGAACGGGCCGAGGCCGAGGCTTTGGATCGTGCAAACGAAGCCGAGCGTGCGCTTGAGGAAGCCAGCGAAGCGCGCAGGGAGCGGCTGGAGGCGGCCGAGGCCCAGCGTCAGGGCATGATGCAGGCCGCGCAGATGCTGCACGGCATCGTGGAAAAGATGAACGTCTCCTCCGGCAGTGTGAGCCGCGAGTCGAAGAATATTCAAAAAGACGCCGAATTGCAGCGCAGCAAGGTTGGTGAAACCGCCGAGGCCATTCACCACCTGGCAATGCAGATCCGCGACGTGGCCGTGGGCGCGGACCAGACCTCCAAGGAGGCCGAAGACGCCCGCAACCGTGTGTCAGAGGCCATCGGCGTTGTGCGAAACACCGTGGACGCCATTGCCGAGGTCAACGAGATCACCTCGGACATGAAGCAGGGCATGGGCACCCTCGGGGAACGGGCCAAAGACGTCGGCAAGGTCATCAGCGTGATCTCCGACATTGCGGACCAGACCAACCTGCTGGCCCTGAACGCGGCCATTGAGGCAGCCCGGGCCGGTGAGGCCGGACGCGGGTTTGCGGTGGTCGCCGACGAGGTCCGCAAACTGGCAGAGAAGACCATGGACGCCACCCGCGACGTCAGCCGCAGCGTAGCCGCCATTCAGTCCGGGGTGGAAGACAACGTCAAGGGCATGGACCGCGCGGCAGAGGCTGCCGCGGGCGCGGACAAGCTGGCTGGACAGTCGGGCGAAGCGCTCAACGAGATTCGCGACGCGTTTGCCATGACCGTGGAGCAGGTGGTGAAGATCGCCGACGGCAGTGCCGAGCAGTCTTCGTCCGGAGACGCCATCCGAACGGCGGTCATGGATGTGGACAACCTCTCGGCGAGCACGGTGGACGCCGTGGCCCGTACCGGCTCGGCGGTTCAGGACCTCGTGGGGCAGATCGCCGCGCTGGGCAGGCTGCACGGCATGTTCGCGCTTCTGGGCGAAGGCGACGTGCAGAAGCAGGTGGAAGCGCTCGCCTCGTCCGACGACCTCAAGAGCCACGACATCGGCAGACAGACGCGCGCTCTGAACCGGGCCGTGGACGAAAATCCGCTCTTCGAGTTGGCGTGGATTACCGATACCAAGGGACATCAGGTGGTGGACTTTGTTGCCGCGCCAGACGCTGTCTGTCTTCCGGACGCGGAGGCCTGCGGCCGCGACTGGAGCGACCGCGACTGGTTCCGCGAGGTGCTGCGCACCGGCCAGTCCCATCTTTCAAACATTTACTACTCCGAGGCAGTGGGCAACTACTGCCTCACGGTCGCGGTGCCCGTTTTTGACGCACGCGGCCAGATGACAGGTGTTCTCGGCGTGGACGTCCGCCCGCAGGAAACCGCAAACAGTCATCCGCTCGCGGTTTCACTCAACGGCTCCAGAGCCGCGCTGCTCTCGTAACAATGATCGTTCATCATGTGCTCTCATCAAGAAAGGAGGCACATCATGTTCATCAATATCGGACGAAAAGGCCTGTCGGCCTTCAACCTGAATCCGGCCCTTGAAACCCGTCGCATGTCCTATGTGGCCATCACCGCCCTGTGCGTCATGAGCATTGTTCAGGCTGCGATCATCTTTGTCGCCTAGCGCCTGCGCAGCAGGATGACGCAGAGAACTGCCACGAAAAGCGCACATGCGGCAAGCGTAGCCAGAAGAACGGTTCCGCTGTGCCGAGCTTCCGTCCGGGGCTTGCCATGCTCGGACAAAGGCGTGGGTGCCTGCTCCGCATGCAGATCGAACTGAATGCGGGGTGGGATGGTCATTACGAAGTCATCCCGGACCTTGTCCGCGACCATCCCTGCGGCGGCGAGGCCGTGTGCCTGCCAGTCCGTCGTGGCCACGCCTTCCAGCCCTGAAACCGGCGGCACGTCTCCGCCTGCGTAAACCGGTACCGCGCTCGCCTCGACAACGCGCAGCGTCAGGCCGGGCACACTCCTCGGAACCGGATACCCCAAGATCACGACAGCAGACCGTTTCGGTGCCGCACGTACCAGCGTCAGCACCGATTTTGTGTCGAGCGGTCCGGTGCGACCCACTTCGAATCCGGGAAAGATAAGCAACGGGGGGGCGGAGTGCCGTGTAGCGAGCCGCTCCATCAAGGATCGCTGGCGAGCTCCGTTTTCGTCGTCGGCGGTGAAGACGATAAGGGTCCTGATGTCCGGGTGCTGCTCCAGAACCATGGAAAAGAGGGCTTCTTCACCTTTCCCCGAGTGAGTGGACGGGCAGTCACGGAACCCTTCCGGGACGTTCACCGCGACCAGCGGCACGTCAAATGGCGGGGCGTCCCGGAACATGGCGACAAAGGACGCGGCGCTCGGACCGACGGCAACCACGGCGCTGACCGCGACGCCCTCAAGTTCGCTCCTGACACGCATCATGGCGGCACGGGCATCTTCTTCGTCCGCGCTGTCCGGCAGGTTCAGGTAAGCCGCCCGCACCGTCCGATCACCCAGCCCCGCACGCAGGCCGCGCAGGAGCGGCCCTGATGCCGGAGACGCTTCGGTGTCGGCAAAGACGGCAAGAACGGTATCCGCAGAGGCAAATGCCGGGAAGAGGAGCACGGCCACGGACAGTATAGCGCCGAGCAGTACGGGCTTGAAAAAAGCGTTTGTGGGCAACGGGCGTTTATTCTTCTTCGTAGTAGATCACCAGGTTCCGGCCGTTCTCCTTGGCCTGATAGAGGGCCTTGTCCGCCGCGCGAACGAGGTCGCTTGCCTGCCATCCCTCAGCCATGGCCGCCACGCCGATGCTGACCGTGAAGGACAGTTCGCCGCCATCGTAGTCCTTGACGTGAGGAATCACGCGGGCCTGTTCCACGTCGCGCTTGATGACCTCGGCCTTGAAAACCGCTTCGTTGAGGGTCAGGGCCTCAGTAAGCACGGCCAGCTCCTCGCCGCCGTAGCGGGCGGAAAAGCCGTCGAACAAAATAGCCTGTGAGGAGACGATGGAGGCCAGCTTCTTGAGCACTTCGTCGCCCACCTGATGCCCGTGGGTGTCATTGATGGGCTTGAAATGGTCCACGTCGATCATCATGAGCGTCACCTGCGTGGCTTCCCGGCGGAAGCGCTCGGCAGTTTCCACGAGGCGGGCGTCCAGCGCACGGCGGTTATGCAGTTCGGTGAGCAGCGGGTCGAACATGGCCGTGTGTTCCAGCCTTTTGGCCCGGGCCTCCCATTCGCTGGCCTCTTCCCGCAACTCGGCCACCAGTGAGCTGAACTGCTCACGCACCTTGGCCACGATGTCATCGCGGTCCTTGGCCTGATGGATGGCGTTCTCTGTGCTCTTCTGGGCCTCCTGCAGCTTGTCTTCCTGGCGGTCCCCGGAGTGGCGCAGCGCCTCGATGGTCTCGTGCATCTCGTCCAGCAGGGCCTCGGTGGAGCGCTTTTCCGCGTCCAGCTCGTTTTGCAGTTCGGCCGTCTGGGTGTTGCGCGTGACGAAAGCGTCAAGCTTGGAGATAACGTTGTCGTAGCGTTCCTCGGAAAAATCCTTGGCCGACAGCTCGCAAAAGATGTCCTGTTGGATGTCGGCCTTGTCCTTGCTGGTGAATACGCTGAGGTCTCTGACGAGATTCCTGACGAACAACACAATGGCCAGCCAGCGCGGATCATCTTCGATGCCGAACTGTTTCAGTAGCTTGCGAAGCATGTCGGAATTGTTGGAACAGGGCGTCATGGAGGCTCCTCAAATACGGGTTTCCCCTTTTTGTACCTGAGAATTGGAAATTGGCAAAGGTTAGATGATCTCCGCTCCCCCAAGAACAGCCACAAGACGTTTGAAGACGTCCATGTCGAGATGTTCGCGCATCTCGTGCCGCATCAGGGTCAGGGCTTCATAGGGGGGCATGGCGTCGGCGTAGGGGCGGGCCGTGGTCAGGGCGTCGTAGATATCTGAGATGGTGATGACTCGCACCGGCAGAGGAATGTCTGGGCCGGAGAGCCCTGCGGGGTACCCGGAGCCGTCCATTTTTTCGTGGTGAAATAGAATGCAGTTGATGGTGTTCTGCGAGAGCGGCAGCTGGGTGCACATGGAGATGCCGTGCATGGGGTGGCTCATGATCCGCTGCCGTTCTTCCGCCGTCAGGGACCCGCGCTTGTTGAGGATGCTGCGGGGGATTCTGGTCTTGCCCACGTCGTGCAGCATGGCCCCCAGCCCGCACTCGAAGAGTTCCTGCTCGCCCAGCGAAAAGGTGTTCAGGATCGCGACGGTGAAAATGAAGACGTGCATGCAGTGAGTGTACGTCTTGTAGTCGTGGGATATGAATGGGGCCAGCGCGGCCAGCGAGCCGTTGTCAGCGAGAAACTCGATGCTGTTCGAGACGATGGATCGAATGCGTTCGAAACTTGCCTGCGGGATGGTGGCGGGCAGTTTCTGAACGAAAATATCGCGGACAACGGCCTCGGACGCTTCGTAGAATATGCGTGAACGCTGGGAGGCGGGCAGGGTCTCGTCCTGCAGGATACTGCCGAGGTTTTCTTCCAAGTACTTTTCGTAAAGAGGTTTTTCGTTACTCTTGACGAAGATTTCCTTGACTCCGTTGTCGTGCAGTCTGCGACGGTGCGCCTCGGTGAACCGCTGTCCCGACTTGGTGTACAGCACAAAGTCGCCACCCTGCCACAGGTGGACGGAAAACGTTCCCAGCGCGTTCGGGAAAAGCATAATGGGCGGCACGGGAAAAAAGGATACAGGCGCATCTGCCTGTTTATCGAAAACCATCCATCCGCCATAGTACAGAAGCCCGATTATGCCAAGCGAAACGAGAGGGTTGTCGCAATACTGGCGAAAACGGAAGGTCGCTATCGGGCACCTGTAGAATCCGCCAGCTTTTTCAACAGCTTTTCAACATGATCCTTCTCGGGGATGATGCCCCGGGGGAATTCGATGGCCCACGGCTCGCCCTCGATCACGCCCCGTGCCCAGTGTCGCACCGCAGCAGGAAAGAACGATCCGTTTTCCAATACGATAAGGGCCTTGGCGCGGGCGTCGTTTTCCCTTGCTCTGAAGGAATAATTCTCTCCATGCACCATGTGGACATACAACGGGTCGGCGATGTGGACAGCGCCGTATCCCAGCGCCGCGAACTGCACCCAGAGGTCCCAGTCCTCATAGTCGGTTTCGGCCCGGTAGCCTTCCGTGCACTCCCACGCGCTGCGGCGCATGACCGCAGTGGGGGACAGAATGTTCTGCGTGGCAAGCAGCGCGGGGTCGAAGTCCGGCAGCGCCACGGTTCTCGGGGTGTCGTTTTCCACCAGCGTGAAGTCGGTGTAGGCCAGCCCGGCGGACTCGTCGATGTCCAGCCCGGCAACGCACTGGGTCAGATAGCCCGGGGCAAGGACGTCGTCCGGGTCGAGGCAGAGCAGGAACTCGCCACGGGCCTCGGCGAGGCCCTTGTTGCGGACGTTGCCGGGGCGGCCGTCATGGGGCTCGGCAAGCACCTCGAAGCGGATCGGGGAAATGGCCTCAAAGTGGGCGGCCTGTTGCAGCGAGTCGTCGGTGCTGCCGTCGTCCACGAGGATGATTTCCACCACGTCCATGCCGAGGGTCTGGCAGCTCAGGCAGCGGGCCAGCCGCAGGAAATGGCGACCGTAGTTGTAGTTGGGGATGATGATGCTCAGTCGCGGCGGTTTCAGTCCGAACATTGATGCGCCTCGGGGAATAGGTTGAACAGGGTGCGTTCAATCTGCTCCACTTCGACGGGCTTTGCAATGTAGTCGTTCATGCCCGCCTCCAGAAAGAGGTCGCGCGCGCCGGGCAGGGCATGGGCGGTCATGGCGACGATGGGCGTGGCCGGATCAATGCCGTTGCCGCCCTCGCGGATGCGTTCGGTGGTCTCGATGCCGTCCATCTCCGGCATCTGCACGTCCATGAACACCCCGTCGAAATTCTTGGCAAAGAGTTTTTCCAGAGCTTCCTGCCCGTTGGAGGCGCCTTCGGTGATGTGTCCCAGCTTGCCGAGCAGCCGCATTATCATGATCCGGTTGACACGGTTGTCCTCAACCACCAGCAGGCGCAGGCTGCGCGTGGGGTGGTACTCGAGAACGCCGTCGGTTGCTTCGTTGAGCACGCACTCTTCGACCTTGAAGTCGAGCGTCATGTATACTGTGGTGCCTGCCCCGACCTCGCTCTCGATCGCGAGGCTTCCGCCCATGAGTCCCACCAGCCGCTTGACGATGCCCAGCCCGAGGCCCGTGCCTGATGGCGGCGGATGTAGGAACCGTCCACTTGCGTGAAAGGTTCGAATATCAGGCTCATCTTGTCGTCCGGGATGCCGATGCCGGTGTCGCTGACCATGAACAACAGCCGCACGGTGTTGCCGTGCCGCCAGGTGTCATGCACCGACACTCCCACCGCGCCGGATTCCGTGAACTTGAGGGCGTTGCCCATGAGGTTGAACATGATCTGCCGCAGGCGGCTCTTGCCCCCCACAACGTAGTCGGGGACGGTGTCCGAGATGTCAATACGCAGCTTGATGCCCCGCTGCTCCGCCTGACTGTGGAACGTGCCCAGCGAGTCGGAGAGGAAGGAGCGCATGTCAAAGCGTTCGGAAATGATCTCCATGCGTCCGGCTTCGATCTTGGTGAAATCCAGAATGTCGTTGATTATGGAGAGCAGGCTTCTTCCCGAGGAGAGCGCGGTCTGCGTGTAGTCTTTCTGTTCCTCGTTGAGTTCGGTGATCTGCAGGAGCTGGAGCATGCCGAGCACGCCGTTCAGGGGGGTGCGGATCTCGTGGCTCATGTTGGCGAGGAATTCGCTCTTGCTGTGGTTGGCGGCTTCGGCAAGCTCCTTGGCCTCGTAGAGGTCGTCTTCGCGTCGCTTGCGCACGATGGCCAGCGCGGTCTGTTCCGAGACCGCCAGCAGCAGGGCGGCATCGCGTGCTGTGTAGTGCTGCGGGTCCGTATAGTGCTGCACCGCCACCGCCCCGATGACTTCGCCTTCGATCTTGAGCGGCACGCCGAGCCACACCTGCGAGCTCGAACCGAGCATGTCTTCCGGGCTGACGTTTTGCTCTTTGATGAATTCGCTGCGGACCATCACCTCCGGGCCGTCCGGTCGGTTGGCCTCCTCCTGGAAAAGTCGCTTGGGCAAGGGCTTGCGGGTAACCAGAAGCGGTCGGCCTGTTCGCAGCACGCGGGCCGTGAAACTGCCGAGCATGTCGTCGCTCACGGGGTAGACCGCGCCGAGGAAGTCGTCGTTTTCGTCCTCAAAGTACACGAACCGGAATGATTGGCCTTCGTCTTCAAGCAGGGCGATGAAGAGGTTCTGGGCATCCATGTGCTCGTTGAGTTCGGCGTGGATGCGCCTGTACAGGGCGTCGAGGTTGTGCGCGTCGCTGACCGCGCTGGCGATGCGGTAGAGCAGCGCGGCAACGGTTTCGTTGTATCGGCGCTCGGTAACGTCCATGAAGGTCCAGATGATGCCCTTGGACATATCCTCCGGGGCGAGGGCCTTGGCCTGTACGCTGCACCAGAAGGCGGTGCCGTCAGGGCGCAGGAAGCGGGTCTCGGCAGTGTAGGAGCCGGTCTCGTTCAGGGAAACGTAAGCCTGCTCCCGGAAGTGGTCGAATTCCGACTCGGTGGGCAGAAACAGCGACGGCGTCCGGCCCATGAGCGCCTCGGGCGCATAGCCGAAAATGCTCGCACCCTTGGAGTTGATGCGCACGATGCGTCCGTTTCGGGTCATGCCAATGCCGATGTGGGAGTTCTGGTAGACCGCCTCGGTCTCGTCCAGCGCGGCACGCAGGCGGCGTTCGGCGTGCTTGCGAACGGTGATGTCGCGGATGATGGCGAAGTACCGCGCTCCGCTGTCCGAATCGCCCGGCATGGCGGAAATGGAAGTCTCGCTGATCAGCGGGCGGCCATCCACACCGGCAAAGGTCCATTCTCCCGACCATGCGCCGTCTTCGAGCAGCGAGGCCTCCACTCTGCGCAGGAACGATTCGTACGCCCGTCTGGATATGTGCAGCAGGGCTGACGAGCTGCCGGTGGATTCCTCTGCGGTGATGCCGAAAACCTTGCAGGCCGAAGGGTTGAGCCCGGCGATGCGGTGGTCCGGATCAAAGAGCACGATGGGATCGATGGAGTTGTCGAACAGGGTGCGAAACTGCTCCCGGCTTCGGTTCTCTTCAAGTCGTGCGGTCTCCGCGTCGGTAATGTCGCGGATGACCACCACGGAGTGGGTCACGTCGCCCTTGTCGTCGCGGAACGGGAAAAACTGCGTTTCATAGCAGCCGCCATGGGACGGTGGCAGGGACATCCAATCGCGGCTCAGGCCTTCGCTGCCCCGGAAGCAACGCTCCAGAAAACGATGGATGACCTCATCGTACGTTTCGCGACCCCAAACAGTCCACGCGGGCTTGCCGATGAGTCTGGCGCGGGCCCCTGCCAGACCACAGAGCGCATCATTGGCCGCCTCGATCATCCTATCGCGGTTGATGAGCAGCATGTAATCGTCCGAGGCGTTGACGATGGCCTCGAACTTTCTAAGCGTCTCCTCCAGCCGTTTGCGTTCGGTGATGTCCGTGAACGAGATGAAGACCGCGTCCCGTCCGTTTTCCTTGATGAGCGTAGCCGTGGAGAGCGCCCAGAACGGCTCGCCGTCATACGTCTTGAGCATGATTTCGCGGTCGCGGAAGCGTCCATCTTCGTTGAGCCGGGTGACGAGCGCATCACGAGCGCCCATGTCCGCGTAGAAGCGGTCAGTGGTCAATTCCTCGTCGAGCCCCTCGGGGATGCCGAAGATGTCGATGGCGGTCCGGTTGGCAAAGAGCACCTTGCGCGTCTCGGCGTCCACGATAACGGCGGGCAGGGGCGAGCCTTCCATGAGCTCCCGAAGGCGCTCCTCGCTTTGGCGAAGGCGCGTTTCCATCTGCTTGATCTCGGAAATGTCCGTGATGATGCCGACGATGCCCTTGGCGGCTCCGTGCATGTCTCGATACAAAGCCTTGCGGATGATGTGGATGGCTTCCGGATTGTCAGACGTCGGCAGATTCGCCTGATAGTCCTGTATGCCCCCGGTGTTTTTCAGCTCTTCGTCCATGTGGCTGAACGGACTCTCGGTCACAGGAAAGACGTCGTCCACGGTGAAGCCGATCACGTTCTCCCGCGACCTGCCGCACAGCGCAAGAAAGGCCTCGTTGCAGCCTATGTAGGCCCCCTCGAGGTCCTTGAAGAATATCGGGTTGGGCATGGCGTCGATGACGCTCTGAAGGAAGTCGAGCTGCTCGGTCAGCGCCTCCTGCGCCCTGACGCGCTCGGCCACCTCCTGCTTGAGGCGCGCGTTGGTCTTGGCCAGCTCGTGAGCTGCCTGTTCGCTTTTCTGCCTGAGGCGGTCCATTTCCTGTCGCCGCTGAATCAAAAAGCGGCTTCTGGCCAGCTGCTTGCTGATGACGTTCTCCAGCTCGCCGAGAAAGCTGTCGCTTTTGATGACGTAATCCCAGGCCCCGGCACGCATGATGCGCACGGCGTCCTGCGCGCGCTGCTCGCTGGAAAGCATGATGAACGGGGTCTCGGGGGCCTTGGGAATAAGGACTTCAAGCACACCCATTCCGTCGACCTTGGGCATGTGCAGGTCGACCAATACGGCCGCGTGCCTGTCCGGCGAGAACAGGTCGATACCTTGCGCACCGTTCTCGGCCTCGTCCACGGTATACCCGAGTGCCTCGAGCCGGGTCCTGACGAGAAGCCTGAGTCTCGGGTCGTCGTCTATGATAAGTAAGCTCAAATCCTGCATGCCTTGTACGCCTTAGTGCAATTTGTTACATTGTATCAGCCCATGAATCAATCGCGGCTTATGGGGAATGCGGTATTCTTTGTATCCGGTTTTCGAAGGAGAGGGGATGATAATCAGAGGGGTTGCGACGGTACTGTTGTGGTTGATTGCGGTTGTTGCGGTTTACGCCGGGCCGCTGGTTGTGCTGACGGATGCGGACTTTGCCCCGTATTCCATGAAACAGGGCGGCAAGCAGGTCGCATCGACGTGGAGGTTTTTCGCGAGGCCGCACGCCGGGCCGGGTTGAACTACAAGCTGGAACCCGTGCCTTGGGACGAGCTGGTGACACGTGTGAAAACCGGCAACTGCGATCTGGCCTTTTCCATGTTTCATACCTCAAAGCGGACCACCTACGCCTCGTTCATCACCGCTGCTCCCATGCACACGAGCGATTACGCGTTCTTCACCCTCGTCTCGCGCGGCATCAGCCGGGCCGGGGTGGAAGCGCTTGCGAACATGACCATCGGCAGGCCCGCAGGTTTTTCGGTGGGCAAGACCTTTGACGAGGCCGAGAAAGCCGGTCGACTCAAGACCGTGGGGTTCGCCTCGGACGCCAAGATGGTCGCCGCGCTGCTGCGGGGCAGGATCGATGCCTTTGTGGGACAGATCGACGTGGTGCAGTACACCCTTCGCCGCATGGGCATGCAGAGCACAGTGGTGCAGATTGAGCCGGTTCTCAAGCGCAACCGGCCTGCCTTCATCGTGGTGCCGCGTACCGTCACACGGCCCGAGCGCCTCAACATCGAGGCCCGCCTCGGCATGGCCCTCAAGTCCGTGCATCAGGACGGAACCTATCGGGAGATCGCCCGAAAATACCTGCTGCGTTTCTGAACACATGACCATGCCGGAAGCCTCCTGCCCGATAATCGCCAAAAACCCTGTGAAACCGGATTTACTGCGGCCGGGTTTTTCCATACAAGGGCGTGAGGTTGCAGGTCACATTGCGGTCAATTTCCAACTCTGGTGAGAGAATGCCATGCGTATTTCCGACAGACTTTCCCGGCTGAAACCCTCGGCGACCCTCGCCGTGAACACCAAGGCCCAGGAACTCAGGGCGCAAGGGCGAGAAATCGTCTCCCTCGCGGTGGGACAGCCCGATTTCGGCACCCCCAAACACGTTTCGGACGCGGCCAAGGCCGCCCTCGACGAAGGCTTCACCCGCTACACGCCCGTGCCGGGCATCCCCGAACTGCGTGAAGCCGTGGCCGCCTACTACGGCCGTTTCTACGGTGCCACAGCCAAAGCCGACAACGCCATCGTCTCCAACGGCGGCAAGCAGGTGCTCTACAACCTGCTCATGGCATTGGTGAACCCCGGCGACGAAGTGCTCGTTCCAGCCCCCTACTGGGTCAGCTACCCCGCCATGATCGAACTGGCCGAGGGCCGCTGCGTCACCGTGCCCACGGACGCAGAACACGATTTCCTCGTCACCGTGGAGCAACTGGAGGCCGCCCGCACCGACCGCACCCGCGTCCTGATCCTCAACTCGCCCTCAAACCCCACCGGCTGCTGCTACACACAGGACCAGCTCGACCAAATCGCCCAGTGGGCTCTCAAACACGATGTCTTCATCATCTCAGACGAAGTGTACGACAGACTGGTTTACGCACCGGCCAAACCCGCAACCCTCGCCAAGTTTTGGGAAACGCACCCCGAAAGCTGCGCGCTCGTCGGTGCCCTCTCCAAAAGCTTCTGCATGACCGGCTGGCGCATCGGTTGGGCCCTTGCTGCAGACGATCTGGTCAAGGCCATGGGCAAGATTCAGGGCCAGTCTACTTCCAACGTGTCCTCCTTCTCCCAAAAAGCCGCCACCGTGGCCCTGAACGGCAGCTGGGACATCGTGGACGAAATGAAAGTGGCCTTCCTGCGCCGCAGAGACATCGCTCACGAGATCATCACCTCATGGGGCGCAGTCTGCCCCAAGCCCGACGGCGCATTCTACCTCTTCCCCGTACTGGACAGATTCTACACGGACGACGCACCGGACTCCGCCACCATGTGCACCAAAATCCTCGAACAAGCGGGCGTGGCACTCGTCCCCGGATCCGCGTTCGGCGATGACCGCTGCATCCGGTTCTCCTACGCCGTGGATGACGACACCCTGCGCTCGGCACTCGAAGCCGTCGGCAACGTGCTCATGAAATGATCGTTCATCCAAGATAGCTACAATAAAGGCCTCCGGCGGCCCTCCGGGGGCCTAAGAACCTTTTTGGCAAAAAGGTTCTGCTCTGCTGTCCTCATTCGTAAGGCTCGATGACTCGCCAACGACTAAGGCTAGGAATCTCCAAAAACTCTTGGTTGGGCGTTGCCCGCGCTGGTGGTCAACTGTCCGGGCTAGGCATTGGTCGGATTCGGCGTAGGTTAGGTTATTAACAGCCTTTT
>NZ_BBCB01000037.1 GCF_001311825.1 Salidesulfovibrio brasiliensis JCM 12178
CTCCGAGACCGGCTGCCTCGGTCAAGCCCGCGGGCGGCAAGCTCGTGCGAGACGTGGTGGCCATCGGTGTCTCTACTGGCGGCCCGCCAGCCGTTCAGAAGGTGCTTTCGCAGCTTCCGGCGGATTTCCCGGCGTCCATCGTGATCGCCCAGCACATGCCGGGCGCATTCACGGGCCCGTTTGCCAAGCGGCTGGACAGCGTGAGCCAGATTTCCGTCAAAGAGGCGGAGACCGGGGACGTGCTCAAGCCGGGACATGCGTTTGTGGCTCCGGGCGGCATGCATGTCATTCTTGACCAAAAAGTAAGCCGGGTGGAACTTCTTGTAACACCGGAACCTGCTGATGAGCTTTACAAACCATCGGCGAATGTGCTCATCAGTTCGGTTGCGCGTGCCGTAGGACGACGTGGATTGAGCGTCATCCTGACCGGCATGGGCAGCGACGGCATGGAAGGTGTGGCCGACCTCAAGGCCAAAGGCGGTCGAGCGCTGGCCCAGAGCGACTCCACCTGTGTCGTCTACGGAATGCCGAAAGCGATTGTTGACAAGGGATTGGCGGATGAGATCGTCGACATCGACGACATGGCGGAAGCATCATGACCAATCTCTTCAAGTAGAGGGAACCGAAGCATGGAGGCCACAGTCTGATGACGGACTGCAAGGAATACATGATCCTGCTGGATAGCGATGACATGGAGATCGTCCGCGAGGGCGCCTTCCGTGCGGGCGAGGAAATGTGCGTCGACGCCGTTCCGAAGCTCGCGGAACTGCTGCAGACGAACCATCTCGGTGTTCAGGAGGCGGCTGAAAGCTCCCTGCGCAAGATCGGTGGCAAGGCGGCTGTTCAGGCCGTGCTGCCGCTGCTTCGTTCCGAAGACGCGCCCGTGCGAAATCTTTCCATGGACATTCTGCGCGAGATCGGCGGGCAGGACCTGCAATCCCTCATGACGCTGATGGGCGACAAAGACGACGACATCCGTATCTTCATGACGGATATCCTCGGTTCCTGCGATAACGTTCTCGCGGTGAGCGCGCTGTGTGACGCGTTGCTCAAGGACCCGGAAGTCAACGTCCGCTATCAGGCGGCCGTGAGCCTCGGCAGTCTTGGATTTCAGGAGGCGGCGGAGTGCCTGAACAAGGCAATGCTCGACGATGAATGGGTACAGTATGCCGTCATCGAGGCGCTGACGAAGATCAAGCATTCCAGCTCGGTGGATGCGCTGGTCAAGGCGCTTGACCGCAGTTCGGACCTTGTCGCTTCCATGATTATCGACGCCCTCGGCGAGATGGGCAACATCAAGGCCGTGACCATGCTGCTGCGCCGGATGGACAATTCCGGAACCGCGCTGCGCAACAAGATCGTCAAGGCCGTGGTCAATATTTTGGGCGGCAAGTCGCTGACGTTGCTTTCCGTTGAGGAACGGGAAAAGTTCCGTGAGTACCTGCTGGCCGCTCTGAAGGACGAGGACGAGGACATTCAGGACGCCGCCATCCGTGGGCTGGCGTTCGTGGGCGGTGAAAAGGCATCCCGGAGCATCCTCGCGCTTGCCGAGGTGCTGGACCCCGATCGGGACACCGACCGGCTGCGTCTGATGGTTGAGACGCTGGCGGCCATAGGATTGACCGAGGCCATCCGCGATGCGTTGACCGGGGGCTCCCCGAAAGCCGCCGCCGTGGCCGTCGAGACCCTTTCCCAGGCCCTTGCCACCGGAAACGGGGAAGTGAAGAGCACGCTTTTCGATGCGTTCTGGAGCGTTGATCTGTACGTTCAGCGGCAGATCATCGAAGTGCTGGACGCAATCGCCGAGGCCGGGGACGAAGAATTTCTCATGGACATCCTTGCCCGCCACGAGGACGGAACGGTGGTCAAGGTTGCCACACACTGTCTTGGGGAGAGGCTGCATCACGCTCCTGCTGTGGAGCGCATCTTCCCACTGCTTCAGCATCCTTACGACGATGTCAAGGAAGCCGCGCTCGAGGCGCTCATCGCCATCGGCGGCGCGGATGTGCGCGACCAGTTCGTGGAGCTTTCCGGCAGCCCGGAGCCCATCGACAGGCTCATGGCAACGTATGCGCTCGGCAAGTCGGGCGACCCCGGCAACATGGAGCAGGTCCTGAGCGCGCTTTCGGACGAGATTCCGGACATCCGCAAGGTTGCCGTTGAGGCGCTTGCAGAGCTGTGCGACGAGTCGTGCGGCTGGATTCCGCATCTTGTTCCCATGTTGAAGGACGAGAACAAGGATGTGCGGCTGGCCGTCATCGAGGCCATGGGCAAGAACTGCGAGTCCGAGTTCATCCCGCATCTCGTGGAGGCTCTGGACGACCCGGATGATTGGGTTTCCATCCGCGCAATGGACGCACTGGGCATGTATGGGGCGGCCGAGGCCGTTCCCAAGCTCATTGAAAGTCTTCAGAGTGAAAACCGCTTTGTGGCCATGAAGGCTGTCGAGGCACTGGGTAAAATCGGCGGGACGGCAGCTTTCCGGGCACTTCTGGACGCATCGGACAGTGACGATTATGAACTCGTTCGGGCGGCGGAAGACGCCATATCCCGACTCAAGGAATCGGAAGACGTGGGCAGATAAATGGCGTCGCTTTTTTCCAAGACGATCACCCTCGGCCGTGAACTCAAGATTACGGACGAGGAGTTCCGCAATTTGCGGGACTTCATATATGAGCAGTGCGGCATTTATGTCGCGGACAACCGGAAGTACCTTCTGGAAAATCGGCTGGGCAACCGGTTGAAACAGTTGAATCTCAAGGATTTCGGCGAGTATTACTATTACTTGCAGTACGATTCCGCCAAGAGTTCCGAGCTTCGCAAGCTGTTTGAGGTCATAACCACGAACGAGACCAGCTTTTTTCGGAACCCGCCGCAGCTCAAGGTCTTTCAGGACAATATCTTGAGTTCGGTCATCGCGGAGCAGCGCAAGAACGGCAGCAAAAAACTGCGCATATGGTCTGCTGGCTGCTCCACGGGGGAGGAGCCATACACAATTGCCATGATTATCCACGAGATTCTCGGGCCGGATGTGTCCTCATGGGACATCAGGATCACGGCAAACGACCTCTCGGAGCGGGTCCTGGAGTCGGCAAAGCGTGCCGAATACTCGGATTACAGCTTGCGCACCACGCCCAAAGAGGTCGTACAGAAGTTTTTTGACGCGGACGGCAAGACCTATACGGTCAAACCGGAAGTGCGGCGGCTGGTCCAGTTCGGGCAGATCAACCTGAAGGACAAGGCGCACCTCAAGAGGGTGGAACGTTCCGAGATCGTTTTTTGCCGCAACGTGATTATCTACTTTGATGACGAGATGAAACGGCAGGTCATAAGCGCGTTTTATGACAACCTGAAGCCCGGCGGGTATCTTATAATCGGTCATTCGGAGTCCCTGCACAATATAAGCAGGGCCTTCAAACCGAACCATTATCCCGGTGCTATCATCTACCAAAAAGAAGCATAATCTGATAAATAAAACGTGGCGACGTTTTTCCAAACGGGGGAAGCATGTCTAAACATATTCTGATAGTTGACGATTCAAAGACAGTACGCAACCTGGTGGCCTTCATCATGAAGAAGGAAGGCTTCAAGGTGACCACGGCCGAGGACGGCTTGGACGGACTGGAAAAACTCTACGGTGCCGGTCAGGTTGACCTCATCGTGTCGGACGTGAACATGCCTCGCATGGACGGGCTGACGTACATCAAGACCGTGCGCGAGCAGGACGCCTACAAGGACATCCCGATAGTCGTTCTTTCCACCGAAGGGCAGGACAAGGACATTGAGGCGGGATTGACGATCGGGGCGAATCTGTACATGGTCAAACCGGCACAGCCCGAAAAGCTCGTCCGCAACGTGAAGATGCTTCTCGGGTAGCCGTCGGGATACAATGGCGGATTCGCATTTTGCGAGCCCGCAGCAGACAGGGAGAACTGGATGAGTCAGGATTTTCTCGATCCGGAGATTTTGGCCGACTTTTTCATGGAGGCCAGAGAGCACCTTGAGACCATCGAGCCGAACCTGCTCGAACTGGAGCAGAATCCGAAGAATCTCGGGTTGTTGAACGAGATTTTTCGCCCAATGCATTCGCTCAAGGGTGCATCCGGATTTCTAGGCCTGAACAAAATCAACGGTCTGGCACACAGGGCTGAGAATATCCTTGACGAGTTGCGTCAGGGGGAGATGGATGTCTCGTCCGCGATAATGGACCTCATTCTGTCGGCCACGGATGCGCTCCGCACCATGGTTGATAACCTTGAGGAACACGGCGCTGAAGGCGATGTCGACACTTCGCCCATTATTGAAAAGCTGGATGCGGCCATGGCAGGAGAGCTTGAAAGCCAGCCAGAGCAGGCTGCAGCTCCGGCAGCGGAACCTGTGGCCGATGTCGCTGCAGAGCCCGTAGAGGAACCCGCTGCGGCTGTCGAGGAACAGCCTGCTGCCCAATCCCCGGAACCCCAGTTGGCGGACCCCGTAATCGATCAACCGGAGAGCAGGCCCATGCCCGAGTTCAATCCCGTTCCCGATCCAGATTTTGATGCGACCCCGTATGCTCTGACCACGGTTGGCGAGGGGCATCTTTCCGATTTTCTTGAGGAAGCACAGGAAATCATCGAGAGCCTCAATAGCTGCCTGCTGGCCCTTGAGGGCGATCCTCAGGGCAGCTCCGAGCTGATTAATGATACCTTCCGCTATTTTCACAATCTCAAAGGAAACAGCGGCATCATCGGTTTCAAGGAACTCAACGGGCTTACGCACGAGGCTGAAACGCTCCTCAATTACGTCCGCAAGGGCGAGATGGAGAGCTCCCAGCAGCTCGTGGACCTGCTGCTTTCCGCTGTGGACAAGATCGAGGAGCTGGTCAACAAGGTTGACGTGGAGGGTGGCAAGGTCACTCCGGTCGATACCAGCGTAATCGTTCAGACTTTGCAGAAAGTGACCGAGAGCGGCGACCTGAGTTATGCCACAGCCGTTACGGGCGGCAGCGACGAGGCCAAGCCTGAAGCTCCGGCGGCGGAAGCCGCTGCCCCTGAAGTGGCAGAAGAGGCCGCATCGACAGGTGGCGACGAATATGATCCGGAAGATGTGGAGCTTTTTGAGCAGACCATCAAGCAGCAGGTGCAGGGGGCCGAGGCCGCGCTGAAGATGCTGCGTGAGGACGCCTCCAAGACGGACATCATCGACGGCCTGTTCCGCACCTTCCAGACCATCCAGAACTCCACCGGATATATGGGGTTCGATGAGATCCGCTCCTATGCGGAGCGCACGGTGGGGCTTGTGGATCAGGGCCGCAAGAGCGACATGGATTTCGGGCTGATGCTCGATATCCTCGATCAGGAATTTGAAATACTCCGGGACATGCTTGGCAGCGCACTGGAGACAGTGGGCAGCTCCGTTTCCGGCGAGCTTTCCGAGCCTGCCGCGGCCACCCCGGAACCCAAGCCCGAGCCGAAGGCGGAAGCCGCCCCGGCTCCCGCTCCCGAGCCGGAACCCAAGCCCGAGCCGAAACCGAAGCCCGCTCCGGAACCGAAGCCCGAGCCCAAGGCCGCAGAGCCAGAACAGGCTCCAGCAGCGCCGCCCGCTCCGGCTCCGAAACCGGAGCCCAAGGCCGAAGCGCCCAAACCTCCCGCACAGTCAGCGAGGTCAGCCATGAGCAAGGTCAAGGCAGCCGTTCAGGCCGAGGAAGGCAACGCCACCTCGGCAGCCCCGGCAAAGCACAAGGCGTCCACCACCATCCGCGTGGACCATCACAAGCTCGACCACCTGATGAACCTCATCGGCGAGTTGATCATCAACCGCAACCGTTACGCCATGCTTGCCCGTGCCCTTGAAGAAGGGGAAGAGGAAGTCCACGTGGTTGCCCAGCAGTTGACGGAAACCACATACGCCATGGCCCGTATTTCCGATGATCTTCAGGACACCATCATGAAGGTCCGCATGGTCCCGGTGCAAACCGTCTTCTCACGCTTCCCGCGTCTGGTTCGCGACCTGAGCCGCAAGAGCGGCAAGCAGGTAGAGCTGATAATGGAAGGCGAAGAGACCGAACTCGACAAGAGCGTGGTCGAGGAGATCGGCGATCCGCTGGTCCACCTCGTTCGAAACGCCGTGGACCACGGTCTCGAAGACGAGCAGGAACGCATCCGCAACGGCAAGAGCGCCAAGGGGCATGTCTGGCTGCGCGCCTACCACAAGGGCAACTCCGTTGCCATCGAGGTGGAGGACGACGGGCGCGGCATCGATCCCGACCGCATGCGTGCCACCGCCGTGCGCAAGGGCGTGCTGAGTCAGGAAGAGGTCAACGCGCTTGATGACCGTGAGGCCATTGAGCTCATCTTCCACCCCGGCTTCTCTTCCGCAGAAAAGATCACGGACATCTCCGGCCGTGGCGTCGGCATGGACGTGGTCAAGACCAATATCAAGAACCTCAAGGGCAGCGTTCACACCCAGTCCGAAGTGGGCAAGGGGACCAAGCTGACCCTGACCCTGCCGCTGACTTTGGCTATCATCGACGCGCTTATGGTGCAGGTGGCGGGCGAAACCTTTGCCATCCCGCTGGATGCGGTTTCCGAAACCACCAAGCTGGAAAAGTCAAAGCTCTCGGACGTGAACAACCGCAAGGCCGCCACCATGCGCGGCGAGGTTCTGGGCATCATTGAGCTGGCAGAGCTTCTTGAACTGCCGCAGAGCATGGACGAGCGGGAAATCCTGCCTGTTGTCGTCATTCACGATAATGACCGCAGGCTCGGTCTCGTTGTCGACCGTCTGCTGGAACGGCAGGAGATCGTCATCAAGCCGCTCGGCCAGTACCTGAACAACTTCAACCTCAAGGGTCTTTCCGGAGCGACCATCATGGGCGACGGCTCCGTGGTGCTCATCCTCGACCCGCATGAGGTCTACAGCCTGTCCACCCAGATGGGGCGGCTGCCCTCCACGCACGGAGGTCAGCAGCAACAACTGCAGGGCAATTCGGCTCAGGCTCTGCCCCCCGGAAAGTAGCTAGACGTAACAAACACACAATAAAGGCCGGAGGCGATTGCCTCCGGCCTTTTTCTGCGCCTTATGTCCGGTCCTGCCTATGCGATGCCGGAGAGATTCAGGAAAAGAAGGGTGTTCGCGGTATGCATGGTCCAAAGCAGCAGGCTGCCGAGGAAGGCCGCCCATTTGAGGCGCACCGGGGTTTGGCTGCGGGCGATGGCCAGCCACAGGCCGACGCAGATCAGCGCGCAGCCAGCCGTGACGAGCCAGAGAATGCCAAGCGGTCCGGTCTGCACAGCCTGACGGGTCTGCTCGCTGAGGGTGCTGAAGAGCCAACCCTGAAAGCCGAGCTGGATAAGCATGGGTACAAGAGCCCATTTTGCGGCGGTGCAGAGGCCGAATCGGTAGTAATCACGACCAAAATCGTCCTTGTTGCGGCGAAGCACCAGATAGACGAGGCTCAAGCCTGCTCCTGCGCCCAGCGCGGTGAAGAAATACTGGCCCATGAGCGCCCAGACGTGCATGGGCAGCGCTGCGGGCCACTGCGGGAAGGTGCCGGTTTTGAGAGCGGGCAGGACGAGGGCTGCTGCAGCGGTGCCGATTCCCATGGTGGCGAGAGCGCCGATGCCTGCGAGCAGGCCGATGCCCGCGTGCAGGCCTTTTTTTCTTGCGGAGCTTTTTCCATGTGATCGACCAGACGGCTAGCAGGAGCGTGGTGGCTCCAGCCGCGCCCAGCGTGTGAATAAGCGGCATGCTCGGATTCGAGAACCACTGCATCAGGCCCGGAAAACGGTCCTTGAGCAGAAACATCGCGGGTACGCTGCCGAGTATCGAGATGATGATGAGCAGCAGGGCCATGGCTGCGGACTGCTGTGCGTATTTGTCGAGGAAAACCCGTTTGTTCGCACGGGCGGTCCATTCGCATGCCGCAGCCACCATGATCGCGCCGAAGGCTGCTATCCCGATGAGGTCGAGCAGGGCGGGAAGGCTCAACGTCGCGGCGGTAGCCAAGAGTTCCGTTCCATTCATGTCGCTGGTTCTCCGTAGATGAAATACACGGGCGGAAAAGCCGCCCCGCGTTGGGTGTTTTGCCTCAATTTGACCACGGAAGCAAGAAGCGGGATTTCGCTGATTTCTTGCAAAATCTCCGAGTATCAACTAAACATTGAAAAACCTTTGCCTGATATCCTACGGAGTCTGTGGATGAAATACCATATCATCATGTTGATGGCCGTCCTGACGCTGGCCGTTTCCGGCTGCACCACCACCGGGACCTCGGCCAAGACCGAGAACGCCAGCATGCAGTGGCGCATGACGAGCCTCGAAGAGAGTTTTCTCGACTTCCGTGAGCGCCAGAAGGCGCAGGCCGAGGAGCAGACCGCCTTCCGCGAGCGCATGGAGCGACGCATTGCCGATCTGGAACAGCAGATTGCCGCTGGCGGAACCATGCAGGGTGGGCAGGGTGATGCGACGGATGCGCCCAAGGAAGAGGACTGGGTGACGGACCTCAAGCCCGAGGATGAAGAGGGCTGGACCGAGGTCAAGCCGGAGAAGCAGGCAGAGACGAAGCCTGCCGAAAAGGTCGCCGAAAGCCCGGAGCCCAAGCCGTGGGCCGAAGTACCGGGGCAGCAGCCGCAGACTCCCAAGGCGCTTTACGATCTCGCACTCAAGAACTACTGGGAAGGAAAGTACCCCGCGTCGCGCAAGCTGTTCGACAGCTTCATAAATAAGTACCCGGCCAATGAACTTGCAGCCAACGCCTTGTATTGGAAGGGCGAGACGTATTATTCCGAAAAGGATTATCCGCAGGCCATCCTTACCTTCAAGGAAGTGGCGCTTAAATTCCCCAAGCATCACAAGGTCCCCGATGCTATGCTCAAGACTGGCATGGCCTACGAGCTGGTGGGCGATCGCGACAATGCGGTCTTCTATCTCCAGACACTGGTGCAGGACTACCCCGATTCCAACGCCGCCGCCAAGGGGCGTGAGCGTCTGCGCGCACTCGGCGCATAATGGCTGATGGACCGCAACCGGGAGTTCTTTGCCTGCCTGGCCCTTCGGCATACGCCGGGCGTGGGCGCCAAGACGTGGAAAGCCGTCCTCGAGGCCTATCCTACGGCCTACGATGCCGTACAGGATGCCGAGAACTGGCCCGCCAGAGGGCTTTCCAACAAGCGACAGGCCGCGGCTTGCGCCCGCGAGGATTGGCGCGGGGCCGCAGAGTGCGAGTACCGCGATGCGCGGCATCGCAAAATGGCTTTCCTGTCATGGAATGATCCCGATTATCCGGCCCGGCTCAAGGCCATCGTCGATCCTCCTGCCTACTTCTACTATGCGGGCGACCCAAAGCTCCTGAGTGCTCCGGGGGTCGCCATCGTTGGAGCGCGCGACTGCACCCGCTTCGGGCTGGAAGCAGCAGATCGCATCGCGCGGGAGCTTTCCCGTTGCGGCGTGACGGTGATTTCCGGCATGGCGGCAGGCATTGACCGTCAGGCTCATCAGGGCGGGCTTCAGGGCCTCGGTTCCACCGTCGGAGTGCTCGGCACCGGGCTGGACGTGCCGTATCCGACCACCAATGTGGACCTCAAGCGAGCTGTGGCCCGCCACGGCTGCGTCATTACCGAGTTCGCGCCCAACACGCCGCCCGAGGGCAAGAATTTTCCTCTTCGCAACCGGATCATCAGCGGTCTTTCGCTGGGCGTTCTGGTGGCCGAAGCGTCAGCCAGAAGCGGCAGTCTCATTACCGCACGACTGGCCGCCGAACAGGGGCGCGAAGTGTTCGCCCTGCCCGGACCTGTAGGCCATGCCACCTTCACCGGATGCCATCGCCTCATCCGGCAGGGTGCCTCGCTGGTTGAAAAGGCCGAAGAGATTCTTGAGGCGCTCAGGTACGAGTTCGCCTTGGAGCTTCAGGACGATGGCAAAAAGGGTGATGTCGAAAGTGCAATCGATGACGCCGTGGACGAAGGGTGGTGGTAAAAAGCCAGCCAAAACGGGCCGCGAAGAGGCAGTCGGTCCCGGAACGTCCCTTGCGGCACAGGGCGGAGCAGCCCCTGCCGCAGCTCGAAGGCGATGAACTGCTCGTATACGAGCGGCTGATCGGCAAAGACCAGCTGCATGTGGACGACATTGCCCGTTCGTTGAAGTGGGAGAGTTCGCGCGTCAGCACCACGCTGATTATGTTGGAGATGAAAGGGTTGCTGCGACAGATGCCCGGCATGTGGTACACTGCCCGTGAGGCGTAAGCCGTTTCAATCCGTTTCGTGAAAGAAATTCGTCCGCTTGAGCCGCGTTGCCCATGCGTGTAGACTATACGCCCCGAACACGGGAACAAGGAGTCGATTCGCCATGCAGAAGATACCAATAAACCTTGCCAAACCGGGCATGAAGCTGGCCCGGCCCGTGGTCAAGGACGGCGGCATAACGGTCATGGCCGAGGGCATGGAATTGACCGAAGCGCTCATCAGCCGGTTGGATACCATGAAAATCGACAAGATCGTGGTACAGGGAAACCCGGTGGACATCGGCGAATCCGGTGGCGGAACGGCTTTTGACGAACGCCTTGCGCGAATGCCACACCTTTTTCGGCACTACAAGCAGGACAAATGGATGTCCCGGGTGCGGGATCGCATGATCGAGTATTTCCGTTTCAAGGCCGCACAGCAGGCCGCGCGCGAACGGGCCGAGCAGGAGCGTGATGAGCTCATGGAAGAGCCGGAAAACGGTGAAACCGTGGAAAACGGCGGGGAGGCGTAGGCGATGGAAGACCTCAGAACCACCGTCAAGGGGCAGATCCTGTCCATACAGGACCTCCCGACTTTGCCCGGCGTATTGGACGAAGTGACCAAACTGGTGGAAGACCCGGACGCGTCCACCGAAGCCATAGCCAAGGTTATCTCGCGGGATCAGGTGCTGTCGGCCAAGGTGCTCAAGATGGTCAACTCGCCCATCTACGGATTTCCCGGCCGCATCGGCACCATTCAGCACGCCCTTGTGCTGCTCGGCTTCAACGTCATCCGGGGCATCATCATTTCCACCTCGGTTTTCGACATGATGGTCGCGGCCATGAAAGGTCTTTGGGAACATAGCCTCGGCGTGGCCACGGCCTCGAACATCGTGGCCAAGAACGCAGGATTCGAGGACCCCGAAGAATATGCTGTGGCAGGCCTCCTTCACGACCTCGGCAAGGTCGTGACCGCCGTGCAGCTCCCCGAGCTTCACGATACCATACTCGCCACCGTCAAGGAGCGGGACATTACCTATTTGCGGGCGGAGAAGGCGGTGCTCGGCTTCGGGCACGACCGTATCAACGCGTGGGTCGCCCGGCACTGGCATCTTCCCGGAAATATCCGTGAGGCCATGAGCCGTCACCACAGCCCGCATCTGGCCGAGTTCTACAAACCGGTGGCATGCGTGGTTCACATTGCCGACTTTATGGTCCGGCTCTTTGAGTTCGGCAGCTCCGGTGATGATCAGACCGCCTACCTGCGGCCCGAGGCATTGAAGGAGCTCGGATTCAAGATGAGTGATCTGGAACGCTCTCTGGACGAGTTGTCCGAGCAGATGATCGACATCGCCGACCTCAGCCTCTAAAGGCATTGGCCCAGTGGGGGACGAACCGCTATTTGACGACGGAGAGCGTTGAGTGGTGGATACCGAGCGTCTTGACCACGTTTTTCGCAGTTTCCAGGTCAATATATCCCAGCGTGATGCAGACCCCGAGGAAGTCCATGTTCATGGCTTCCATCTTGTTCATGGCCCGCTCGTTCTGGTCGATGGTGATAAGTCCCTTGGAAATCATGTACTCAGAGGCTCGTTTCGTATCCTCATCGCTGATTCCCTGTGATTTTCTGTCTTGCCCGATTTCTTCCATTTCCATGGCGTAGTTGGCGGCGCTGATGTCTTTTTGGGTGAGGATTGCCTGTGTTTCAAGTTCCTTGAGTTCTTTGTCGAGTTGTTTTTTCCGGCGGCTCAGGTGGAGGTATCGCTCCTCGATCTCGCGCTCTTCCACTGCCAGTTCGCGCAAACGGGTGCGCATTCCGTTGACTATCGCCCTGTAAGCCCAGACGGTCAGCAGCAGTGAAGCGCCGAAAATGAGAAGTGGATACAGGGAATCCATGCGTTCTAGCTGCCCATGATGTGGCGGACGTTGTTGACCTTTTGTTCCAGCGCGGCGATTTCCTGTTCAAGGACTTCGGAGCGTTTCCCGAGTTGCACCTTTTTGGACTCCACGGCATGCCGCTTGCGCCGGACATGGTCCGTGCAGGTCTGGAACTGAACCAGCAGAACACCGATCTCCACAAAGAAGAGCAGCGCAATGAGCATGTATAGGGTGGCGTCGTCCACGGAATCTCCTTAAGTCGCTGCTTCCTACATTGCGGGGTGATGTTTTTCAACCCGTATAGATTCGGCGCAGGAAATCGATTTTTTTGTGTCTGGGCTGACGTTTGACGGCCATCTCGAGGCGCAGCGCGTCGCCGCGGGTCTCCACGGTTGCTGTCTCGACCAGCACGACAGGGCGTCTGGAGCGGGTGTATTTGGCTCCTGTGCCGCTATTGTGCTCGTCCACCCGTCGGCCGGGATCGGTGGTGATGCCGCAGTAGAGCGTTTCGTCCGAACAGCGGAGCAGGTATACGTACCATTTGCCCATTGCCGGAGAATAGCCTTGCTCGGGCCGGGAGTCAAAAGCCTTTGTGGTCTCCCGGCTTGCTTTCAACGCGGTCACGGTATATCCCCCTTGCCGGAAGGTAACACTATCATGTCTCGAATAACGGTATCGTCTCTCGAAATACACTATGGCGGGGAAGAGGTCTTCTCCGACGTCTCCTTTGAAGTCGGCCCCGGAATGCGGCTGGCCGCCACCGGCCCGAACGGTTGCGGGAAATCGACGCTTTTGCGGATTCTCGCGGGCGTGGTGGAGCACGACGGCGGACAGCTCAGCATCGACCGTGGGGCGCAGATCGGCTACGTGGCGCAGGAACTCAGCGGAAAGGATCTGGAAAAGAATCTTTTGGCTTGGGTCATGGACGCCCTGCCGTCATGGAGCGGCTTCTGGGAGAAGTGGGAAAAGGCCGTGGCTGATGGCGATGACGCCAGAATTGCGGAGCTTTCCCACGTGCAGGCGGAGTTCGAGGAAAAATACGGCTACAGCCCGGAGCACAAGGCGCGGGCGATTTTGTCCGGCCTCGGGTTCTCTGATGACGACCTCTTCAAGCGGATTCTGGAGCTCTCGGGCGGGTGGCGCGAGCGAGCCAAGCTGGCCCGCGTGCTCCTGCAGGGCGCGGACATTCTGCTGCTTGACGAACCAACCAACCACCTCGACCTCGAAGCCGTGGAATGGTTGGAACAGTACCTGCTGAATTTTCGCGGCGCGCTCGTATTCGTGGCCCATGACCGCGTCTTCCTGAACAAGGTCGCCACCCACGTGCTCTTTCTCGGCGACAGGCGAAGCGTCATGCGTAAGGGCAATTTCGACGACTTCCTCGTCTGGCAGGAGGAGGACGCGAGACAGCGGGCCAAGGAAGTGGAAAAACTCTCCGCCCGCATTGAGCACGAACAGAATTATATCGACCGGTTCCGCGTCAAGGCCCGCAAGGCGGCGCAGGCACAGAGCAAGATCAAGAAGGTCGAAAAGATGGCCGAGGAGCTGGACAGGCTCAAGAAGACCAGCGACGCGGCCCGAACCGGCAAGCGGCTTTCCTTCCGCCTTCCTCAGCCCCAGCGTGGTGACAAGGTCGCCATCGCGGCCGTGGACCTGCGTTTTTCCTACGATAAAGGCCCTTCGGTCTGGGACGGTCTCGACTTTCAGCTCTACCGCGGCCAGAAGGTGGCGCTCATGGCGCCCAACGGCGCGGGCAAGACCACGCTTTTGAAGCTCATCACCGGCTCGCTCAAGCCGCACACCGGGCATACCAAGATCGGCAACAAGACCAAGGTGGGCTATTTCAGCCAGCACCAGCATGAGATTCTCAATCTGGACGGCACCGCGCTTTCGGAGATCCGCAGACTGAGCGACCCCAACCTCACCGAAGAACAGCTCATGAACGTGCTGGGTCTCTTCCTGCTCGGCGAGGACTTCTTCGAGCGCAAGGTGGCCGACCTCTCCGGCGGCGAGAAAAGCCGACTATTGCTGGCAACGCTGTTCCTTTCGCATCCCAATATGCTCATTCTCGACGAACCCACCAACCACCTCGACATCGAATCCCGCGAGGGCCTCATTTCGGCGCTCAAGGATTACGAGGGCACGCTTCTTTTCGTGGCGCATGACCGCTACCTGCTCTCCGAGGTGGCCGAGGAGGTCTGGGAGCTGAGCGGCAACGGCATCGAGCAGTATCTCGGCGGGTTTGCCGACTATCAGGAAAAGCGACTGGCCCGGCTGGCGGAAGCGCGCGATGGAAAAAGCCGGGAGAAGCCGGTCGAGAAGCGTCGCCTGACCAAAGAGGAGAAGCGCCGTCAGGCCGAGGAGCGAAACCGCCTGTACCGTCAGCTCAAACCCCTTCGCAAAGAGTACGAAAAACTGGAGGTTGAGCTGGAGAAGGCCATGGAGGATCAGGCCCAGCTCGAAGAGGCGCTCAACGATCCTGCCACCTATGAGAAGCCTGAGCAGGCCATGAAGTTTCAGTCCGAGTACAATGATGTCAACGACTGGGTGGACTCGCTCATGGAGAAGATGGGCACCCTTGAGGCCGAGATCACCGAGCTTGAATCGCGTGCTGGCGGGGGAGAGGACTAGCATGGGCCGCATCATCGACGTGGTGGCCGGAATCCTCTGGCGTGACGGTCAGTATCTGGCCGTGGACCGTCCCTCCGGCGACTGGGCCGGTTGGTGGGAGTTTCCGGGCGGCAAGATCGAATCCGGGGAGAGCCCGGACGAGGCGCTGGTCCGGGAACTGGACGAGGAGCTCGGCGTCGGCGTGCACGAATTCCAGTTCTGGCGCGAGTTGACGCATGACTATGAACACTTCAGCGTGCGGCTCTATTTTTACCACGTCACCGGATTTCGCGGCGAACCGAGCGGCCTTGAAGGCCAGAATCTGCGCTGGCTTCGGCCGGAACACTATGACGTCGTGCAGTTCCTGCCTGCTGATGAGGATATTGTCGTAGCCCTGAAAAATGGTGCCAGCCCCGGAAACGCCGCGGAAACACCAGTTGAAGCCCGCCCCGAAAAGGAGTAACGTCATTCCCCTTCGCCGATCCCGTTTTTCGGGAGACGCTTGACCTCAAGGCAAAGAAAAGGAGTGACGCTTTGCGGATCTGTGATCTGATTCGACAGAAATCCCCCTTCATTTCCCTGGAGTTTTTTCCGCCCAAGGACCGTGAGGCCTGGCCAAAATTCTTCGGCGTGGTGGACAAGCTCAAGGAGCTGAATCCCCTGTTCGCATCCGTGACCTACGGCGCGGGTGGCGGCACGCAGGACAATACGCTTGAAATCGCCAAGCGCATCAAGTCGGACCACGGCATAGAACCGTTGACGCACCTCACCAGCGTGGGAGCCTCCCGTGAGAGCCTCATGCAGTACGTTGCCGAGCTGGAAGAGGCGGGCATCGAGAACATCCTCGCGCTGCGCGGCGACCCGCCCAAGGACGTCGAAGACTTCGACTTCAACAGGCAGGAGTTCAAACACGCCACTGATCTCGTCGAGTTCATCCGCAAGCATTTCAAAAAGATGTGCGTGGGCGTGGCCTGCTACCCCGAGCCGCATCCCGAGTCTCCGAGCGTGAGCTACGATCTTGCCATGAGCAAGCACAAGATCGAGCTTGGCGGCGAGTTCATGGTCACCCAGCTATTCTTCGACAACCGCGTATATTTCGATTTCGTGGACCGCATGCGCGCCATGGGCGTCACCGTGCCGATCATTCCCGGCGTGCTGCCCATCATGAACATCCGTTCGGCCAAGTTCATCCTCGGCCTCTGCGGCGCGAGCATCCCCGGCACCTTCCTCGCCCAGCTTGAAAAGGCCAACGACGAGGGCGGTGACGATAAGGTCTATGAAGTCGGCATGGCCTACGCCAAGGCACAGGCGCAGGAACTCATCGACAAAGGCGCCCCGGGTGTGCACCTGTACACCCTCAACAGCTCCAAGGCGTGCCTTGAGCTTGGAAATAGTTTGAAATTATAGGCTTTTTGGAGAGTGAAAGCTATGAGTCAGAAGCAGTACCGCGTCGCTGTGTGCGGCGCAACAGGAGCCGTCGGTCAGGAGATGCTGGCAACGCTGGCACAGCGCAATTTCCCGGCATCCGAAGTCATCCCCATGGCCTCGTCCCGCAGCGCGGGCAAAACGGTCGAGTACAATGGTCAGGAACTCACCGTTGTCGAAATGACCGAGGACGCCTTCACCGGCATCGACCTCGCACTCTTTTCCGCCGGAGGCGGTCCTTCCAAGACCTTCGCACCCGCCGCCGCCAAGGCCGGTTGCGTTGTCGTGGACAACTCCAGCGCATGGCGCATGGACCCGGAATGCCCCCTCGTGGTCCCGGAAGTGAACCCGGAAGACCTCGACTGGCACAAGGGCATCATCGCCAACCCCAACTGTTCGACCATCCAGATGGTCGTGGCCCTGCAGCCCATCCATCTTGAGGCAAAGATCAAGCGCGTGGTCGTGTCCACGTATCAGGCCGTTTCAGGCACCGGTCAGAAGGCCATTGACGAGCTGGAAGAGCAGACCCGCCGCCTCATGAACGGCAAGCCCGTGGTGGCTGAAGTCTACCCACACCAGATCGCCTTCAACTGCCTGCCGCACATCGATTCCTTCGAGGAGAACGGCTACACCAAGGAAGAGATGAAGATGGTCAACGAGACCGTCAAGATCATGCGGGACCAGAGCATCAAGGTCACGGCCACCACCGTCCGCGTGCCTGTGTTCTACGGCCACTCCGAGTCCGTGAACATCGAGACGGAAGAGAAAATGACCGCCGAGGAATGCCGCACCCTGCTGGCAGGTTCTCCGGGCGTCACCGTGGTGGACTACCCCGAGAAGCTGGCCTACCCCATGGCCATTGATTCCGCTGGCGAGGACGATGTCTTCGTCGGCCGCATCCGTGAAGACAACACCATTGAAAACGGCCTGAACATGTGGATTGTCGCCGACAACATCCGCAAGGGTGCCGCACTGAACACCGTGCAGATTGCCGAAGTGCTCATCGAACGCGGTCTTGTTCGCGTCCCCTAGATAACGAGCCGTACCACAGAAGGAAAACCGCCGTGAAAAAAAGTCGTGGACAGCCGGGAATACCTCGATCGCATGCTCGCCGCCCCCAGACCCGGCAAGGAGGGCGTACGCGCGTTCTATGAACAGCGCGTCGGCGTCATCTGCAAGGACCCGAACCTCATGCTCATGCCGTGGGACGACCACCTCGTCCATCGCGGCGACGGCGTGTTCGAGGCCATGAAGTGGATCGGCGGCAAGCTTTACCAGCTTGAGGCGCACTTGAAGCGCATGCAGCGCTCCGCCAAGGCCATCCACCTCACGCCCCCGTGCTCCTGGGAAGAGATGGGCGAGACCATTCTCGACGTGGCCCGCGCCGCAGAGCAGGAAAACGGCATGATCCGGGTTCTTCTGGGTCGCGGTCCCGGCGGGTTCGGCATCGATCCCAAGGAATGCCCCGTGGCCAGCCTCTACATCGCGGCCTACGACTTCACCCCGAAGCCGGACAGCTTTTACGAGAAAGGCGCCACAGCGTTCAAGACTTCGGTGCCCGCCAAGCAGCCGTACCTCGCAACCATCAAGAGCATCGACTATCTGCCCAACGTGCTGATGAAACGCGAGGCCGCCGAAAAGGGCTACGACTACCCCCTCTGTTTCGACAGGTTCGGCCTGCTCGCCGAAGGCGCCACCGAGAACGTCTGCATCGTGGACCAGCAAGGCAAGCTCCATATCCCGGAGTTCACCAACTCCCTTGCCGGAACCACGCTTATGCGCGTCATCGATCTCGTCAAAGACGAAGTCGACATCATCTTCCGGGGCATCGCGGAACACGAAATCCTTGAAGCCAAGGAAGTCATCATCGTCGGCACCACCGGCGACGCCATTTCTGTGGTCCGCTACAACGGCAAGCCCATCCACGACGTCCGGCCCGGTCCGGTGGCCAAACGGCTGCGCGAACTCATCCGCAAAGACATGGAAGAGAACGGCACGCCGCTGTAATCTCAGGAATACTATGTTGATAAGCCCCCGCAGCCCATGCTGCGGGGGCTTTTTATTGCAGGGCGGCGTCTGTAATGGCGTTGCGCAGTATTACAAAACGAGGCATGATTTGTCGCTCTCATCCTCAGCTTGGACAGCGCCATGAAAAGAAACGAGTCCGTATCCGTCACGATCCCCGCAAGTGAAAGCCATATCCCCATTGCCGTGTTTGCAGCCAGGCGGTGTGCCGAAAATACGGGATTCCTGCCCGATGATGTCGGTCGAATATGTCTCGCTGTGGAAGAGGGGGTGCACCATGCACTTGAATTCGGGTATGGCGGGCCGCAGGAAACCGTGCAAACTGACATTTCCAGAACAACGCTCAGCCTGAAGTTGACTATCCGTTTCCATGGACTTCCGCTGGAAGTCGGGAAAATGCCGAGATACGATCCGGCGCTGGCCTCCGAACATGGCGATACGACCGGCATGAGCCTGCTGCTCATCGAGAAGATGATGGACAAGAGCGCCTTTTCCTCTCTGCCGGGAGGAAGGCGGTCCGTGTCCATGGAGAAGCATCTTCCGGCACGTCTGGCGGATGATCCGGCCCCGGAAATCGAGGGACATGTACCGCGACGGTCTGACGCATGGACGCTCCGCATGGCTGCTCCGGACGATGCAGAAGGCATCTCGCGTCTGGCATTCCAATCCCACGGAGGGGTCCTGTTCAGCGAACACATTTATTACCCGGACCGCGTCCGGGAGATGCTTCTCGCCGGAGAGATAACTTCTGTGGTCATTGAAGCGGATGATACCAAAGAGATTGCGGCCCACGGTGCGATGGTGAAGCACGCTGCCGACGCCGTGGTGGAGGAACTGACTTTCGGATTCGTTGCCCCTGATTTCAGGAGCAAGGGGTGTGCATCCTCACTGGTAAGGGCTCTTGAAGAAAATGCCGTGAGCCGGGGGGTGTACGCGATTGAAGCCTTTGCCGTCACCAACCATGTTCACTCCCAAAGGGCTGTCCTCGGGCATGGATACAGGGAGTGCGGCCTTCTTGTGGACACGAGCCCGGCTTCGCGGATTTGGGGCACGAGCGACTCCACTGAACCCGAGCGTATCGGAAACGTTATTTTCACGAAATATCTCGGCGAATTTCGAGATCGCCCCCTGTATTTGCCCGAACACCACAGGACGATGATCGAGCGGATTTACGAACATCGTGGCATCACCGTTCAAAGCGGGATGCTGATGGACCAGATGGAGACGGGGCCTGAGTCGACGATCTGGACATTTAGCGATTTGAACGAGGGCTGGAGCCTTGTCGGAATCGATGAGTATGGGCTGGACGGTTTCGTGCAGGTTGAAAAGCGGCTTCAGCGCGCCCTTGCTCAGGGGATCGTTTCCGTTCAGCTCGCGCTGCCTCTTGAAAACCCCGGAACCATGAGCATGACATCTTCATTCGAGGAGATGGGCTTCTTTTTCGCAGGGGTGGGGCCGGACTATAACGGCAACGAAATGCTGATGCTTCAATATGTCAATGCGGCCAACGTCGACTACTGGCGCATCAAGGTCCATTCCGAGTTTGCCGAAGAGATCAAGGAGTACGTTCGCACCCACGACCCTCGCGTCTGATCGGGTTTTTCGGCCCCGTCGAGTCCCGTCCATTCCCTTGTGGTCCGAAAGGGGCCTGACAAAGCTACATCTTCACTCTGTTGACGGCAGTGTTTTCACGCTGGACGCCACGGTGGTATTCGAGATCGGGATTGCCGAAGAGCATGACGTAGACCGATTTGTGATCCTCGGGCACGCCGAGTTTGCTGCCGAGCTCCGGGACGATGTCGAAGAGTGCGTATTTGCCGAGTCCGCACCAGACGGTGCCGAGGCCCTTGGCGGCGGCGCAGAGCTCGAAGTAGCTCAGGGCGATGTATGGATCTGCTTCGGGGCAGGGGGAATCGTCGGGCGATGAGACGATGAGCATGTGGGGCGCGCCACGGAAGGGGACGTCCATGCCTTTGTCCCAGACGGCGAGGAACTGCTCGAAAACGGCATAGCGTTCGGGGAGTCCTTCCGACTGGACCTTGGCGCGGATGCCTTCGAATGCTTCTTTTCGGATGGTGTCCATGGTTTTGACGTCGTCCACGAGGGTGAAGAGCAGGCGGCGGTTGTTTACGCCTGTGGGGGCATGGGCAAGCATGTCCATGAGCCAGTTCACGGTGTCGGGGTCGACGTTTTCCTGCTTGTAGCGGCGGGTGGAACGGCGACCGCGCACAAGTGCCTCCATCTGGTCCGGGCTGGGGATGGCGTCAAGAGACGGACACTTATCCGGGTCCACGCCGAGGATGGAGAGGGCCTCCGTGGGGCATATGGCGAGACAGTGCTGGCACTGGATGCAGTTGTCTTCCTTGCCGGGGACGATGCGCGGGTATTCCGGCTCCAGTTCGATGATGGACCGGGGGCAGTCGGCGGCGCATTCGCCGCATTGGATGCATTTTTCCTCGTCGATGCTGAATTGGAGCATGGCTCTTCCTTTCGGGTTGGCTGTTCAACAGGTCGCGACCAGCATAGCATGTGCGCGGTGAAAGTGAAGAGGGCACTGCGAGGAAACCGGGTCAGCCCTCCTGATTCTCTGCGCGAGTGGGGTTTTCCAGCACGCGCTCCACGGCGATACGCATTTTCCCTTTGATCTCGTATTCGGAGAGCTTGTTGGAAAGCACGATAGTGCCGCTTTGCACGTATCGGGCAGGCAGCAGGTTCAGGGTGAGCGCGTAGATGTCCTGAATGTCCAGCGGGTCGAAGATGAAGTCCTGATATTCTTCGGTGAGAAGCTCGGGCATGATTTCGGCCACGCGCCTTTCGTTGCGATTGCGTATGCCGGCCAACTCCACGCCGTTGACCGTCGGGATTTCGTGCGTTTTCGTCATGGTCCCTCCTTGTTATGTCTTCTGGATATCAGAAAAAGCACACCATTCAAAACATTTTGCGCTCTGGCACGCCACCTGCAAATAGTAACCGGCACAGTCATTAAACCGACAGCAATGGAGTTACGGGAATGACACCCTACGTCAGCAACGCGCTCGGCAGCTATCATAGCAACGCTTACAGCATCGCGAACAAGAATGAATCTTCTGAGCAGAACGAGAAGGCCTCCTCGGAGTCTTCGGGCAGCTCTTCGGGAAAGGGCAACGCGGCTGATCCCCTGGTTCAGCAGAAGGTGAGCGATCTCATGGCTGAACTCTCGAAGTCCGGATTCAGCAAGCTCTCCTTCAAGGACATCAAGGCGCAGCGCGAGGCCATTGAAAAGCAGTTCGACAAGGAGGTCCGCGAGGAACTCAAGGCGCTCGGCGTGGACACGGACAAAAAGTTTCAGCTCATATACGACGAGTCCAGCGGCAAGATCGTGGTTGGCAACAACCATCCGGACAAGAAGGTCATCGAGTCGTATTTTGCGGCCAATCCCGAGCGCGTGAAGCAGTTCAACGTCATTCTGGACATGCAGCAGGTGGAGAATCTCGCGCAGAACAGGCTGGAGCCGCAGCAGTTCCGGGCCAAGATCACGCAGCAGAGCATGGCCTTCTGGTTGAACCAGAACGCACAATCTGACATGTTTTCCGGTATCCGGGGCATCATGTTCGACATTGAAAACAGCTACATGCGCTCGCTCAACATGCGGGTGTGAGGAATCTTTCAGGCACCAAAAAAGCGCGGCCTCCAGACGGAGGCCGCGTTTTTTCGTTTGATGCTTTGGAAAACTAGAGGCTTTCGCCAGCTTCCTTCATGTTTCGCTCAAGTGTTTCACGGATGCGGCAGACGCCGCATTTGTCGAGGGAAGTGGGAGAGCCGCAGGTGTCGCAAGGGGAGAGCGGGTCCCCCTGTTCCTTCTCCAGCAGCTTGAAAGCCGGGCGACCACGCTTGAGGAAGTTGTCGTAGAAGGAGAATTTGCTTCCGGGGCTCTTGTGCTCCAGCTCGCCGAGCAGCTTTTTATGCCCGGTAAAGCTCGCGCCGCCCGAGTAGGGACAGGGATCGGAGTGTATTTCGATGCCTTTCATGAAGGCGTAGTTGGCGGTCTCGAATTCAGTGAGGCGATAGAGCGGCTTGACCTTTCGGATGAACCCTTCCTCGCCGGGCAGGGTCGGTCCCTGATCGGAGAGATAGCCGGAATCCCAGCGCAGGGTGTTGGCAAAGAGCCGGGCGGCCTCGTCGTCAAGGTTGTGGCCGGTGGCCAGTGCATCGAAGCCGCCTTCTCGGGCAATCCTGTTGAAATAGTGGCGCTTGATCTTGCCGCAGACCGAGCAGACCGGGCGTTTGATGTGTTTCTTGATGGCCGGTATGGGCAGGCCCTCCTTGGCCACTTCGAGCACTTGCAGGTTCAGGCCGTGCTGCTGGCAGAACGCCTCGACCTTGGCGCGGGCTTTTGGTGAGCTGTTGGGGATGGCGAGGTCGATGTGCAGGCCGGTGACGTCATACCCCTGAAGCGAGAGTTCAAGCATCAGGGCAAGTGAATCCTTGCCGCCGGAGAGGGCCACGAGGATGCGTTCGTCGTGGGTGAACATCTTCTGCCTGCGAATGGCGGTCTCCACCTGTTTGGTGAAAAACAGCGGGAAGCAGTCCGGGCAGAATGCGGCGTTGTGGCTGGGCAGTGCCGTGGAGGCGGGTGCCTTGCATCGGGTGCATTTCATGGTACCTTCCTCCTTATCCTGCGCTGATGACTTTTTTGACGGTGATGACGTCGCCGTTGAAGAGCTTGACGTCGGGGGTGAGCAGTTCTCCGTTGCGTATGACCAATGCCATGGTGGGGCGCAGGTCGAGCTTGTTGAGCAGGGCGATCACGGTTCTGGTCTTGTAAAGGGTCGTGCTCTTGCCCTCGGGTTCGATATTCACGGTAATCATTTTTCTCCTTTCCCGCAGGACGTTCCTCTCCCGGCGGGGGACGCCCCTTGTAGCCGCTGGCGGCCGATCCATCAAGGATATGGTTGGTGTCGAAATCGTGTGGATAACGAGGCAATGTTAGAAACACGCAAGATTGTCAGAAGAAGAGTTGACCAAAAATCGAATTTCCCATTACATTGAACTACGACTGCAAACTCTCTGGAGGCTCAATGGATCAGCAAAAAATACTCGTCGTGGACGATGAGAAGCACATCCGGATGCTGTATCGGGAGGAACTGGAGGCCGAAGCTTCCAGATCGCCACATCGGACGGCGAGGAGGATATTCTCGACGTCATCCACAGGGAAAATCCGGATATCGTTATTCTGGACATCAAGCTGGGCGTGAACCGTTCCGGACTTGACCTGTTGCAGGAAATACGCACGGAGAACCAGAAGATCCCCGTAATCCTCTCTACCGCGTACGACTCCTACCAGCACGACATCAAGTCCATCGCCGCGGATTACTACGTGGTGAAGTCGGTGGACCTGACGGAACTCAAGGACAAGGTCCGCATGGCCATCAGCAAGGCATCGGTGGACGCCTGACCCTGACAATTTCATTTTTGCCGGAGGGCGCGGAAGTGTCGGTGGGGACGCTTCCGCGCCTTTCCGCAATGCGCCCGGAACCACTGAATCTCCTTGCCTGCACAGCCTCGCTGTGGTAGCCGCTCTTGCATGTTCGACATTTCCAGCACCATCAGGGAAATCGCGATTTTGGCGGTTCCCCTTCTGGCCGCCCTCACGCTCCATGAACTGGCGCACGGACTGGTGGCATACCGGCTCGGCGATCCCACGGCCAAAAATGCGGGACGGCTGACGCTCAACCCCCTCAAGCATCTCGATCCCATCGGGACACTGGTATTCTTTCTCATCAAGATAGGCTGGGCCAAGCCTGTGCCGGTGGATGCGCGGTATTTCAAAAATCCGAGGGCGGGCATGGCGCTCGTCTCGCTTGCCGGTCCCGCCGCCAACTTCATCATGGCCGCTGTCTTTGCGGCCGGGTTCCACCTCGTCGGCTCGATCTCGGTCACGGACCCGCAGGGCATGGGCATGAAGGTTCTCATTCCGGTCCTGCTCATCTGTCAGGCCGGGGTGCTCGTGAACCTGATTCTCGGGCTGTTCAACCTGATTCCCATTCCGCCTCTGGACGGCTCCGGGATCGTGCAGTACTTTCTTCCTCCGCGCCTTGCGTACGAGTATGAACGACTCGGGCGTTACGGCATCTTTTTCATCCTCGGCCTGTTCCTGCTGGGCAACATCATCGGCTTCAGCGTACTCGGGGCGACCCTGTTCCCGGCCGTTCGTTTCGGAGCCGCATTGCTCGGCGTTCCCATCTAACCACAACCAGCGATATCCCAATGAGCGACAAAAAACGCATTCTCTCCGGCATGAGGCCCACCGGTCCCCTGCATCTCGGCCACTATTTCGGCGTCATCGCCAACTGGCTGGACTTGCAGGACGAGTACGACTGTTACTACTTCGTTGCGGACTGGCACGCCCTGACCAGCGAATACGCCGACTCCGGCAGGATCAAGGGCTTTGTGCCCGGGCTGGTGCAGGACTGGGTTGCCTCGGGCATCGACCCCGAGAAATGCGTGATCTTTCAGCAGTCCTGCATCAAGGAACATGCCGAGCTTTTCCTGATTCTTTCCATGATCACTCCGCTCGGGTGGTTGGAACGCAATCCCACGTGGAAGGAGCAGCGCGAGCAGCTCACCAACAAGGACATCCACACCCACGGATTCCTCGGCTACCCCGTGCTGCAGGCCTCCGACATTCTGATGTACCTGCCGGACGCGGTTCCCGTGGGCAAGGACCAGCTCCCGCATCTTGAACTCAACCGCGAGATCGCCCGCCGGTTCAACCATATCTTCGGCAAGGACTTCTTCCCCGAGCCCAAGGACCTTCTCACCGAGGAGGCTAAACTACCCGGGCTTGACGGCCGCAAGATGTCCAAGAGCTACGGCAACTCCATCGGCCTGTCCGAGAACATGGACACCATCATGCCCAAGGTGCGCGGCATGCTCACCGACGAGAACCGCAAGCGCAAGGCCGATCCCGGCGACCCCGCGATCTGCAACCTCTTTCCGTACCACAAGCTCATGACCGACCCGGCAAAGCTGCCGGAGATCGAGGCGGGCTGCCGTGATGCGAGCTGGGGCTGCGTGGACTGCAAGAAGGTTCTGCTCGAATCTCTGGAAAAATTCCTTGCCCCCATACAGGACCGTCGTGCTACGCTCGATAGCGATACGCTCGCGGACATCCTGAACGAGGGCAACAAGAAGGCCCGCGCCTTTGCCCAAAAAACCATGCAACAGGTGCGCGAAATAATCGGTTTCGACTTTTAGCGAATCCGCAACCACGAACCGAAGGAGGGCATATGCCCGGCGCCAACGAAGGAAACAAGGTAAAGGTAGATTACACCGGGAAGTACAAGGATTCCGGTGAAGTATTTGATACCAGCGAAGGCCGCGAGCCGCTGGAATTCGTTCTTGGACAGGGTATGGTGATCGCAGGCTTCGAAAAGGCCATCATCGGCCTGAACCCCGGCGACAAGACCAGCATCGAAGTGCCGCCCGAAGAAGGCTACGGCACCTCCCGTCCGGAACTCGTCTTCGAGGTCCGCAAGGAGCAGCTGCCCCCGAACATCGCTCCGGAAGTGGGCATGATGCTTGAGGTGGCCACCGAATCCGGCGAGACCGCTTACATGCGCATCGCCGACGTGAGCGAGGAAATGGTTACCCTCGACGGGAACCATCCGCTGGCTGACAAAACCCTGCTCTTTGATCTCGAGCTGGTCGAAGTGTCTTAAATCACAGAAAGATGATTGATACGGCCCTGCCTCGGCAGGGCCGTTTTTCGTCGAGGGAGGCGTGATGACGATATCCGGGCGCATAGCGCAGATGAAGCCGTTCATGGTCATGGAGATTCTCGAAGCCGCACAGCGCATGGAGCGGACGGGCGAGAGCATTATCCATTTGGAGATCGGTGAGCCGGATTTCGACACGCCGGAGTGCATCAAGCGCGCCTCCTGCAACGCCCTTGACCGCGGGCACACCCACTACACCCACAGTCTCGGCATCCCCGAACTGCGCGAGGCCGTGAGTGACGACTACCGGGAGCGCTACGGCGTGAGCGTCGATCCCGGACGCGTCATCATCACGCAGGGCACCTCGCCCGCCATGTTTCTGCTCTTTTCCACGCTGCTGGAGGCGGGCGACGAGGTCATCACCTCGAACCCGGCATACGCCTGCTACAACAACTTCATCGAGTTCGCCGGGGGCGTGAGCCGTGCCGTTCCCGTTGTGGAGGAAGACCGCTGGCAGTATCGCGTTGCCGCCGTGCGCGAGGCCGTGAACGAGCGCACCCGTGCCGTGCTGCTCAACTCCCCGGCCAACCCCACGGGCACGCTGCTTTCGCCCGAGCGGATGCGCGCGGTATGCGAACTGGCGGACGAACGGGGCATCCACGTTGTCTCCGATGAAATCTACCATGGCCTTGTCTACGAGGGGAAAGAGCATTCCGTGCTGGAGTTCTCGGACAACGCCTTCGTGTTCAACGGCTTTTCCAAGCTCTACGCCATGACCGGCTGGCGGCTGGGGTACCTCATTGCTCCGGAAAAGTACGTGCGCGCTCTGCAGGTGGCCTGTCAGAATTTCTTTATCTCGGCCAACTCCATGGCCCAGTGGGCCGGGGTCGCGGCGCTGCGCGAGGCCGGTCCCGATGTGGAGCACATGAAGGCCACGTATGACGAGCGCCGCCGATATATGCTCTCCCGCCTTGAAGGCATGGGGCTGTCCATCCCGAACCCGCCCACGGGCGCTTTCTATATTCTGGTCAATTTCCGCAAGTACGCCGAACGGTTCGGCGGAAGCTCCCTCAAGCTCGCCTACGACATCCTTGAAAAGGCGAAGATCGGCGTGACGCCGGGCATCGACTTCGGCACGGGCGCGGAAGGCTACATCCGTTTCTCCTACGCCAACTCCATCGAGAACATCGCCGAAGGCATGGACCGGCTGGAGCGGTACCTCAAGGAATTCTAGCATGCCCCGCGTATCGGTCACGCTGCCGTGTTACAACTGCGAGGCCACGGTGGGCCGCGCGGTTCAGTCGCTGCTTGCCCAGACCCTTGACGATTTCGAGCTCGTCGCCGTGGATGACGGCTCAACGGACGAAACCGCTGCCGTACTGTCGGAATTCGCCCGGCGCGACGAGCGTGTCAGGGTTGTCACGATCCCGCACGGCGGGGTGGTAGCGGCCGCCAATACGGCCATTGCCGAGGCCCGCGCTCCCTACATCGCGCGCATG
>NZ_BBCB01000038.1 GCF_001311825.1 Salidesulfovibrio brasiliensis JCM 12178
CCCATGTCCGCCTCACAGGGATGGAGGGTGTTCGGGTTTCAATCCACGCCCCTGCGGGAGGGGCGACTGGGTATATCCATTCCGGACACCGCTCATTCACCAGTTTCAATCCACGCCCCTGCGGGAGGGGCGACGATAGGTGAAACTGTCGAACCGGCCACACCCCTTGTTTCAATCCACGCCCCTGCGGGAGGGGCGACTAATGTACTTTTCTTATAAGTATCGTAAATGATTGTTTCAATCCACGCCCCTGCGGGAGGGGCGACCTCAACGGGGCGTTCGGCGGCAGGGTATTGGAGAGTTTCAATCCACGCCCCTGCGGGAGGGGCGACCATCGTCGATGTCCTTGGCTTCCGGCGTGATAAAGTTTCAATCCACGCCCCTGCGGGAGGGGCGACCCGCTGCCCCAAGACGTGGTGCGTTCATTTGCCTGTTTCAATCCACGCCCCTGCGGGAGGGGCGACTCCGAAGCTGAGAGAAACAGCGGAGTTTTCTCCCAGTTTCAATCCACGCCCCTGCGGGAGGGGCGACCTGGCCATTGAAGAACTGGCAACATGGTATCTTGAGTTTCAATCCACGCCCCTGCGGGAGGGGCGACGTCGGGCTTTCAGTTTGGTGATACGGGTTAGGCTATGTTTCAATCCACGCCCCTGCGGGAGGGGCGACACGTATTTATCTTCAAACGCGACTTCTTGGGAAAAGTTTCAATCCACGCCCCTGCGGGAGGGGCGACCGCGGATGCCAACGGAGTCCCGCACTACGTAGAGTTTCAATCCACGCCCCTGCGGGAGGGGCGACGAGTTGAACCTGTGTCTTTGTGCCGACCGTCTGGTGTTTCAATCCACGCCCCTGCGGGAGGGGCGACCTAGAGGCTGGAGGTATCGTAGTAAAGTTTGAGGGTTTCAATCCACGCCCCTGCGGGAGGGGCGACGCACGACAAGCAGCAAGAACCCGATGATCCAGCGTTTCAATCCACGCCCCTGCGGGAGGGGCGACCAAAGGGGCATTGCACCCCTCAAGCTATGCGGATGTTTCAATCCACGCCCCTGCGGGAGGGGCGACGACAGGCCATGGCAGACTATCCGATCCAAGGAGGGTTTCAATCCACGCCCCTGCGGGAGGGGCGACATTTGTGCCCAAGACACTTTCCTACAAGTGCATAGTTTCAATCCACGCCCCTGCGGGAGGGGCGACGCGCTCATGACGCGGCACCACCGCATGCATGAAGGTTTCAATCCACGCCCCTGCGGGAGGGGCGACTGTGACGCTATCGGGTCGCATCCGGCTTGGGTGTAGGGCTTGTTCTGCGCGAACCGACACGAAAATCATCACGGAAAATCTATATCATAGAACAGCCATTCGTATTAGGCTAAATTAATGAACAATTTCATCAACGCGAACCTCCCGGGAAAACGATCAACGCTTGGGGTTCGCGCTACAGTATCAGAATATCCTTTTCCGGGTCATACGTCTCGACAGCCCCATGGCTCTCCACGCGACGCTGCCAATGCTTTCCAAGATAATAAAAACGCAGGCTGTCCTTGTCCGGATTGATGACATCCAGCAGCTTGTGACGGAGCTTGGCCCACTGTGCAGGATCGACCACGCACTCAAACACCGAATACTGCACCCTTTGACCATAACTTTCACATACTTTTGCAATCCGCCGCAATCGACGCTTGCCGCCCTCGTCCTCAAAGCTGACATCATAACTGACCAGAACCAGCACACTCACCTCCAGAAAAACGGCGGATATCCGTCAATACTACCTCGTATCGCACGGGCAAGCAGCTGCGACTGCACATGAAACGCCAGCCCCAATGGGATACGCTGCTGCAAAAACGGGTGCATAACCTCCTTCTGTTTTCGCTTCTGCCAAGCGATCAAAACCGTTTTGCGAGTATCATCATCCATCAAAACCGCTCCGCTTTCCTTTCGCACAAACCCCCGGCTTGTCACCTCGCCACGGTTGATAAGCGAAAGAGCCAACCTATCGGTCAGAAACGAACGAAATTCCTCCATGACATCCAGAGCCAAACCGGGACGGCCCGGGCGATCACGGTGCAGAAAACCCACCTGCGGGTCGAGCCCGACTGCCTCCAATGCAGACCGTACGTCATGAGCAAGTAGCGTGTACAAAAACGACAGCAGGCAGTTCACAGCATCCAAAGGTGGACGTCTGTTCCTACCCGAAAAGCGGAACCCCGCATCCTCGACAAGCACGAGCTCATCGAACACGCCAAAATAACTGTTGGCAGCCTGCCCCTCCAAACCTCGAACGCTTTCCAGCGGCTGCTCATGCCGGAGCCGAAGCGCACAGTCATCCAGTACGGCAATCGCGTTTCGCACGCACTCGCAATCCAGCCTATCCGTATGGTCCCGCATGCCACGCCGCAGCACAACACGTGAATTTGCGACCTTTCCGGCCACAGAATAACGGGCAAAGAACGCGGAACGTACGGGGTCGTCTGCAGCCCGGTACTGCGCCCGGCGCAATAGCACATTGCCGCTTTGCGGACCGCGAACTCCGGCAAGGAAGCGTCCGTTCTCCGTTAAAAACGAAATCGCCAGACCGCTCTCGGCGCAATGCCCAAGCAGAAACGGACTGCACAACACATTGCCGAAACAGACAATACCGTCGAGCACATGTGCCGGAAAACGCTTCTTCAAGCCATCCTCGGCCCGAATCACGACACACTCCCCGTCCTTGGAAAGGTAACTCCCCTGCGACGTCACATACAGCGTGTTCAGAAGCTTTTTCATGATTCAAGCCCCGACCGAACATAGGCCTCCACGCCGTACGTTGCCTTGCCGGGCATACATGCGTCCCTGAGAGAACAATTCCGGCACTTCGGTCCCTTTTCCGCGTCGGGAAGAATTGCCTTCTGAACCATCTCGCGCACTGCAGAGCACACTCGCTGGACCTCTTGCCGCAATAGCGCATCAAAGCTCACGCGCTCCCGACGGCGCGGCTTGCCGTAGAAAATGGCTCCCTCGGGAACATGAACCCCGAGCATCTCCTCAAGACACAAGGCTTGTGCACACAGCTGAACGCGGTCCCAGTCCTCGACTTTCGGACTTCCCCGCTTGTACTCCACCGGGTAGGGATACTCCTTCCCGTCCTCACCCTGCCGCGTCTCAACAACATCTGCTATGCCGTAAAGACCGAGCACATCGCTTCGCAGCGGCACACTCCGGTCCTCGGCCACGCCTCCGCGCCGCCCGGACGAACCGGAATCGGCGCGAAGGTGCAGCAAACGCCCTTCAGCCGTATAGCGGTTTTCGCTCCACACCTTTTCCACATGAATGAGCGCGCATTGCCTCGGGCAATACATGTAGTGCTGCAATGCTGAAAGCGGCCACGTCTCAGTCATGTCTAGAACTTGGTTTCCATGCTCACGCCCTGCGGCACGGCAGACTCGTCGGCAGCCACCTCATAGTCGGCAAACGCCCGGGCCGGACCTTCGGAGCCTTCTTTGCGAGTGACGCGAACAGCCTCGAACAGCTTATGGGCCGGAGCATTACCCAACGCATCGTCATGCTTGAAGACGATGAGTCCCCGGGGCGACATCTTGCCGCGCGCCGCCGAATGGTCGTGGTCAAACATGTTGGCAAGGGAGGACCAGAGCAGTTCAAGGTCTTCGTCCGAAAACCCCGTTCCTTTCTCGCCCTTGGCCAGATGCGCGGAAATGTATCCCTCGGCGCGATACAGGGCATACGGCACAATATGCTTGCGCCCCATGGTCCGCTCCTTCTCCAGATCCTTCTCATTGGTCACGGCCATGCGGGTGATGCTCACTTCCATGGGCACAATAGGCTCAACGCTCTTGGCAAATGAGAACTGGACTGGACCGCGCACCTGCCCGCAGTTGACTTCCGTGGTCATGACCGCGCCGAATGTTCTCACGTCGAAGAAATTGTCGCACATCCAGCGCGTAACCTTCCGGGCGTCCTCCACCTTCTTGGGCAGCTTTTTCTTCTCCTGCTTGATGTCAAGCTCCTTGTAGGCCATTTCGTTATTTCGATTCAAAACGGCCTTCTCGGCTACATAAATATTATACCCGGTCTCACCGCCCTTGGCGATGTCCACGTAGTTTCGCACCTTGCGCTTCAGGCAGACGTCGGTGACAAGGCCGTGGCCGGTTTCCGGGTCAATGCGCGGCATATTGCCCGCGTCCGGGTCGCCATTGGGATTGCCGTTTTCCACATCGAAAAGGTACACGAACTCGTAGCGGTTGCTGATGGCGGTCATGATTTATTCCTCCGTCTTGTCTTCATTTTTAAATGAGCGCTGATGGAAATAGCCAATAACAAACTGACTCTGTTCAATAGGAGAAAGTGTATGCTTGAATCCGTCGGATGCTTCGATTTTATCGATGATTTCATCCATTAGTTTTTCAAAGAATACATAGAGCCCCCCCGCCTCTTTTCTCAGCTTAGGCAAATTATCGAACGCATTTTGGACCAATGGAACAAACACACGGCTTGGCGATGACATCGCTCCAGAAAAATAACGGTCACGCAGAGTTGTGTTGAGCTCCGTTTTGGCTGAGTTCCTTTGGATGCTTTCAACAGTCGCAAAAAGCCTGCCGAGCAGGTAGCCATAATTATAACAATTCCTATCAAGACTCACGGGAACCTCCTGCCCAGATTGTATCAGGTGCGCTTTTAAAAATGCCAAACGAACAAATCCGCTAAAACCATCAATGCAGTTGTCGTTTCTAATTCGCTGCAGCAGCATATTCACACATTGTGCGGGGTAACCCCCTCCTTTCAGAACTGACAGCAACACTTCATTCACCATCTTCGAACATCGTTCCTTGGTTGATTTGGTCCGCTCTGTGGGTTTGTATTTCCCCGTCTCTTTGTCTTTTCGAAATGGAGCGAGTGCATCAATCAAAGATTTTATTGGTGGATATCTACTGAACGAACAGTTATGCGCCAGTTCTTGGTTAGCAAAATGCCTGCTCAAGTTTTCCACCATACCTCCCACAGTGCCCACATGCCAGAAGCGCACGGAAAGACGCGCCGCATTCGGCGAAAGGCCAAGCACGTAAAACCGTGTCTTGGGATCGCCCAATTCCTCGGGCACCCCTCCTTTGGCAATGGATTTGATGTGCCCTGTGAGCCGCTGGGCCAGTCTTTCGTCCTCGGAAACCTTGCCACCAAGGGCATAACCGAACATTGGAGCGGCATCGCCCGACGGGGCCTCGGTCCAGAACACAACCGTGGTATCGCCCACCTGAACTTTGCGTTCATTCGCTGGGTCGAGCAGATAATTCAGCGCAGTCGTGTACGCAAAAGCAGCCTTGTCGGAAACAGGGGCGTTGAAGTTCTGCTTTTTACCGAATGAAACGGCGGCGTCGAAGTTGAAGGAAACCAGCGAGGCACCTGCCTTATGCGCGTCCGGCACTCCCTTTATCTTGGCATGCGTTGCGGGAATTGGTGAGTCCTCGCCGGTGACGAGACACATCGCCTTTTCGCTGTTCGCGCTGCCAGCCAAATGGGCAACCCACGCCTCGCGAAATGCCCGACGCTCATGGATGAACTCCAGATCGCCATCCAGCCGAAAGACCACATTCTGGTCCAGAAGTTCTTCATAACCTGCCAGTTCTTCAGCCTGCTCCGGCTCCCAGCGCTCCAGAAAGGCCAGAAGCGCGCCAGCCCCATCGTCATCCACCGCCGAAAGGACCTTGGCCGCAAGCTTTTTGAACGCCGCATGGGTATCGGCGGTACGCTCTGGATTGCCCTTGCTGTCCACGCCAAGAACATACCCGGTATTATCCCATGCGAAGTTGGATTTTATGCCAGAAGCCTTTACCACCGGCCCCGGCACCTCGACATGTTTCGCACGCCCCTTCTCGTCTCGCAGGTCAAGCGGCGCTCCGATCAGGTTCCCGTCTTTGTCGAGCGTGAGACAGAAATGCACACCCTGACGGCCGAAACCGAACTTCGACACACCGATCTTCGGATCGGCCGAGAGCCTTTCATAGTATTGATGCAATGCTTGCAGAATCATGCCGCCACTTCCTTTGCGCGGCAGTCGATGACGCCGTTTTCCATTGCGGCCCGGAAGAACACCGGCACCATGCCCGACCGGTAGTCGATATCGTGCAGCATCCAGCCGAGGTCGCGGGAGCCCTCAAGCTCGGAGGCCGGAACTTCGCCCTCCACAAGCTCGAAATGCGCGGGGAACTCCCTGCATCCCAGATAGGGACGGTGGAAGCATTTCCCCTTGGCCGCCCGGCGGTTGAACATATCCAGATGCTTGCCGTCGTTGCGGTCTTCGCCTGACGTATATTCAAAATGCGCCTCGATGACGTATTCCACATCCCGGAGCACCATGGCTGCCCGCTGGCATCTAGCTTCTTCGATCTGAACCCGAAGGGGTGAATTCTTTTTTTGGGCATTTTTTACCCATGAGGGTTTCACTTTTACATCTTTTTTGTCTGTTCCAACCTCGTTGCGGCGCACATTGTCGAACCGGATTTCCTTCATGACGTGAATCCGGTCCACCACCCATTTGATGGAAGGTTTCCAATATATCGCCTCCAGCAATCCACGCGCGGCGGACGGCGTCATAACGTCGTAACTGACCCGCTCCACTTTCATCTCAGGTCTCGTAAAACAGGCGTAATCGCCCCAGACCCTGAGTCGCACTCCTCGCGGCATGGGCATTACCTCCTCATGTTGTTTGTCTAGGATACGAAATCAGCCGGATCCGGCGCCCCCGCAGGAAACGTCAGGCCGAATCGCTTGTCATAATACTTCATCGCGTCCAAAACCGGATACTCGCCGAGGACCATCTCTACGGCCCCGGCCCGATCCAACGCACGAAACTGTCCTTCATAAATCTGAACCGTATACTGCTGAAGACTCCGAAGAATGCCCCCATGATGTTTTGCATAACGCAGCTGATCGATGAGCTTGTCGGCATCCTCGTCATATCGGATCATCACGGCGATCATCTCGTTCTCGATAATCCTGAACCGCTTCGCCGCTTCGGCAAAGAGCCATTCACCGCTGGGATTTTCCAGCAACTTGCGAATGCTCTTATGGTCAAGCCGGTCACTGTTCAGCCAATAGGCCTGCCGAAAATACTCCCGTACGGCTTCCGGGGCGAAAGGGTTGGCCCCGTTCTCCGAGCGCAGAACGCTCCCGGTACAACCCGCCTTTGTGGCAAAGGCCCTGACCACGCCCTCTTTGGGCGTAAAAACATGAACCGGGGCAAGGGCCTCGTTCTCCCCTTCCCGATTGCAACGACCGGCGGCCTGAATGATGGAGTCGAGTCCAGCCATTTCGCGGATCACCTCCGGAAACGAAACATCCACACCGGCCTCCACAAGCTGGGTGCTGACCACACGGCACGGCTCTTCCGCATTGAGGGTTGTCCTGATCTCACTAAGCACGGCTGTACGATGCGCAGGACACATGAGCGCACTCAGGTGCCGGGCTCCGGGCTCATCTTTGATCATGGAAAAAAGCTCCGAAGCGCGCGCCCGGGTGTTAACGATGCACAAAACCCTCTCGCGTGCCCGGATCATATCCGCAATCTCGGAAAGCGACTGTTCCCCGGAGTCTTCCAGACGGGTTCTGGCAAATGCCTCATGCATCCGACTCGGATCGGGCGCAAGTTCCCGCACATCCTTAAGGCCGCAGGCTAGGTCACTGCTGTTCAAGGCAGGCTGGGTTGCGGTGCAAAGCACCACACTGGAACCATAGTTATTAGCCAGTTCTTCCAGAGCCCGCAGGCAGGGATCAAGGTATTGCGTCGGCAGCATCTGCGCTTCATCAAGCACAATCACTGCCTTTGAAAGATTATGCAGCTTGCGACACTTGGAGGGCTTGTTCGAAAAAAGCGACTCGAAGAACTGGACATTGGTGGTCACCACTACCGGAGCATCCCAGTTATCGCATGCCAGCCGATGCCGCATCACCGCATCCGATTCGTGGGCGTCATCTCCGAGAGCATCCTCATTGAACGTACTGTGATGCTCAACCACGCTTCCGTCCGGAAAAATTATACGAAAAACGGCAGCGTTCTGCTCGATAATGGAGGTGTAGGGAATAACGTATATGACTCTTCGCAAACCATGGTGCTTGGCATGGTCAAGAGCAAACGCCATGGAGGTCAGCGTCTTTCCGCCGCCAGTGGGTACCGTAAGTGAAAACATCCCCGGTTCCATGGCTGCGTTGGCGCGGCAATGAGACAATATCTCAGAGCGCAGGACGTTTATCCGGCCTTCTGGTTGAAAAGTGGCGAGGTGCTTATCAAGGGTGGTGCGCAACTGATCGAAATCAACACCCGTTGACCGAAATGCTGCTCTTCCTTCATCCATGAACCTTTCAGTATCAAGATAATCAGCATCAACCAGCGCCGAGAAAAGCATTCTAGTGAAAAAGCTGCAGGAGAACACGCTATTCGGTTCAAACGGAAGATCGGGAATGCTCAACTGCTCAAGGGGATTCTCCACGCCGGCAGGAAGGTCATCAGCATCCTTGCATATCTTTTGCAACGACTTCCTGTTTCCATAGTCCACCGCATCCGGCAGTCCTCCATGGTGTCCGGCAACACAATACGCCAGCATTTGCCCAAAGGGGCTGTTGAGCGCATGGAAAAGTCGTGCCCCGACGCCTTTGTGGTCTTCATAGTCTGGCGAGTTTTCCAACAGCTTTTTCTGGAAAGCCGGACGAGACTTGCCTATGTCGTGAAGAAGACCCGCTGCTTGCCCCCAAGGACCAGCACGAAAAAAATCTGCATAATGTGCGGCCTGTTCAGCGACATTAGCAGAGTGTTCATCAAGGGATTGCCACGAGTTTTTAGCCAAGTATGGCTTGGTGTGCGCAAATAGAGCCATCGAAATTCAACCCACCTGTTAGCTTTCAGCTTATAATTATACCCCCTTTTATAGCAGTAAATAAAAATCAGCAAACAACTATTGCCATATTCCGTACAGATGAAACTCTCTTCTCATTCATTCAATCATGAGTTCCAGCTCACATTCATGCTCGTCGTCCCGACTCACAGTGTTTCAACCATTATCCATAAGTTTTCCCGCTGCACGCCAATGATGGATTTTGATCTAGCCCGATGCAACCGCTGCCCTTTTCTAAGAAAAGCTCACCGCAACTGAAAACGAATGGGGATTCGCATCCATGTTCGTACCGCCCGTCCTTGAACCTTACCCGGGCTGAAGCGCCAGCGGCCAACTGCTTGCCGTGCTGCTTCGTCAAATATTTCTTTGGGTTCCGAAGAAAGAATGACGATGCGCTTCACTCGGCCATCAGTTTCCACCAGAAAACGCAACTCCACCAAGCCCGTGATTCGGCGGCGACGTGCGCTTTTCGGGTAGACCGGCGGCGGCTGATGAATGGGACGCGGCGATTCGTCTACTTGAGCCAGTTCATAAAACGCGTCCTGAACCTTGTGGCTTGCCGGTTGGACCGGTTCAGCCGAGGGTTGAGGGGTGACTGCTGCATCGGGGTCAGGTGTTACCGTTGGGGGCGGTGGTGCGGGAGTTGGCTTTGGTTGGGGCTTCGGGGATGGGGCTTGATACTCCTCGGGAGGATCCGGCACAGGGGTTGGCTCTTCTTCGGGTTTGGGCTCGGGAGCCGCTGAAAAGACCAGATCCACCGGGGTTCGTGGAGGCATGATTGGAGTGTTCTGGGGTTTGAGGCATAAAAGGGAGATGACGATGAGCAGTCCCGTATTGATGGCCACTGCTGCCGTTATCACCAGTGCTCCTCGAGCCCAGCGCCTTTTCATTGCGGCTGCTCCGCGGCTATACTGATCTTTTCAGCCCCGGCAAGGCGGCATTGGTCGATCACGTTGATCACTGATTGTGTGTTGCTTTTGCCATCGGCCAGAACGAGTATCCTTCCGTCTTTGGTCTCGTCCATGAAGGTGCTGACCTTGCTGCGAATTGAACGGATGTCGATAGCGCGACCTTCCATGAAGACAGCTCCGTCTTTGGTGACCGCAATTTGCAGTGTCGGAGAAGGGGATTGTGCGGCGGTTTCAGCTTGGGGACGGTTCACGTCAATCCCCGCTTCACGAACGAAGCTGGTGGTGACAAGGAAGAATATGAGGAGAATGAAAATCATATCGATAAGCGGGGCCATGTTGATTTCACAGGGCTTGCCGCCTCTTCTGACGTAACGGTAGCAACTCATGGATGAATCCCCTTCGTCGTCATGCTGTCAAACGTCCGGGACAGCCTGGAGAACGTGCGGTGCGTGCGATCCTTGAGGGTTTCGGCACGCCGCTTGAGAAAGTGCCCCAGAAACAGGCCGGGAATGGCAACCAGCAGCCCGGCCTGAGTGGTGAGCAGGGCTTGGGATATACCCGATGAAAGCAGTTTCGGATTACCGTTTCCCCATACGGTTATGGTGTCAAAGGCGTCGATCATGCCCGAAACCGTACCGATGAGACCGAGAAGCGGGGCCAGCCCTGCAAGAACCAGAATGCTGCGGATATGCGTGTCGGCAAGATCGCTTGCCTTGTGGACCTGACGATGCAGCAGTGTCTTGTCCACCTCGAACTGCCCGGTGCATGCTTTCAGGTATGTCCGGATGAGTTCGCCCTGCCAGTTGGCAGGAAGGATATTCTGCCGAAGAGCCTGAATCAGTTGCCCTGCAGGAAGCTCTGCCCGGCGCATGGCCGCCAATTGCCATGCCTTGAACAAAATGAGACTCCACATCACAATGGAAAGGACAAAGAGCGCCACGAGTACAGTGCCGCCTTGATCCAGTGTATGGAAAATGCGGCCTGTCAGGGCCTGAATGTCTGGAGTCATGCTGTTTTTTCCCTTGCCTTAACCAGTGCGACGGTCAACGCCACGCTTTTTTCTTCCATGTCGGAAACAATGCTGTCCCTTCGGCGTTCGAGGAAGTGATGAAGCAGGGTCAGGGGGATGGCCACGGCAAGGCCGAGCTGTGTGGTAATGAGAGCCTCGGAAATCCCTCCGGACATGAGTCGGGGATCACCGTTGCCGAACATGGTGATCACTCCGAAGGTGTTTATCATGCCCGTGACCGTTCCCAGCAGACCCAGCAGCGGCGCAATGGCCGCCAGCATTGACAGAGTGGGAAGGAATCGCTCCAGACGTGGCAACTCCTTCAATATGGCATCATGGAAAACATCCTCCAGCACTTCGCGAGGCGCACTGGGGTGGCTTAGACCGGCGTGCAGCATGCGGCAGACCGGACTGTCGGTGTGCTTTTCGCACTCACCGAGAGCGGCGGGAATGTCTTTTGGAATCAGGCGGCAAATGACTTGCAGCATCCCGTCGGAATCCATGCGGATGCCCATCATGACGATGATTCTTTCCATTCCCAGTATAAGCCCCACGATTCCCACGGCCAGAATGGGCCAGACGAGAATCCCTCCGGTATCGAGTTTCGAGAGAAGCCCCTTGCTTTGGACGGCTGCGTCAAAAAGCAATCCGTCAGAAAAATCGATGGGCACCGGGCTGCCTTTCCCGTTTATCAAGCATGTCACGTCTTCATGAACCCAGTCCGGGAAGTCAGCGTGCAAGGCCGTCAGTTCTTCGGAGTCGGGCTGAATTTGCAGCGGGCCGATGAGACCATCCGACATATACCAGGCAGAGTTGTTCCCGATGCGCAGGATATCGCCCATGGCCAGTGCTCCGTCCTGACCGATGAACGCGCCGCGTACCGTAACCACCCTTCCGGACTGAACTGCTTCCTTGCCAAGGGAGTGCCCAAGGGCCCGAGCTGCCTCGTATATGTTCAACACCTTTGACTCGATGATAGCCCGGCAGGACTCGAGAGCATCGGGGCGCAGTGCGGCAGTCAGGCTGATACAGAGCGTCTTCTCCGCCTCCCCTGCCGCTCCCGCCATGACGGTCTCCAGAGCCATGGCTGTGGCCAGCCCATCTTCCCCCAGTCTTTCGGTCTGCGCGTCCAACTGTTTTTCAACGACGTTGATCTGCTTTTTCAGTTTTGCCAATTCTGCTTCGCGTTCCGCAATTCGGACTTGAAGCGAATCTGCTGCCGGGCCGTCCTGTCCTGCCTGGACAGGCCACGGCCACAACGCGCCCAGTACTAGTATGGCGACCAACACGGCGTGCCTGATCATTGCTGAACCTCCACGGGCAGAGGAAGGAGCTCGAACGGTTCTGAGCGGTCACGCATTTTAAGCCTCGTGCCAGGGTTTCAGGGGCGGCAGCGGGAAGAAGTGTCCATGTACCGTCCATTTCCAGACGATAGGCCCGACTGGCGTCCGGTGTGAGGAAAAAGGCGGCAAGGCGGCCCACGCGGAGGATGCTTCCCCGCAATTCGTTTTGATCGGTTTCGATCGTGCCGGAACGGACATGTAGATCCGAACCGTAGCGGGCCTCAATGGTCAAAGCCTCCAGTACGCGCCCAAGCTTGTCTTCCGGCGATGCGGCAGGATCAGCCAACAAGGCTTCGAGAGCCTCGAGCCGTTGTGTACGTTCTTCGTGCAGGAATGGCAGACCGGAGTGTACCGCCTGCGACAATTCCTCCATCAGTTCGTCCAGCAAAGAGGGAAACTCGGTGTCGAGCGACTCAATGAGGGCATGTCTGGATTTCTGCAGCGCAAGCTCCATCTGCTTCTGCTTCAGGGTTCTTCGAGCACGTTCAATATCCCGGTCAAGCTGGCTGATTCGCATACGCTGGTGGCTGCTGCCCTGTTCTGACGACCCTGCCGAGGCGGCCATGGGCAACAGGAGCAACAGGCCAAGAATGATTGCGTGTATTCTTTTCATGGGGACTCCTGAGACGGCTGTTCGATGATACGGCCGTTTTCAAATGCATAGACACGGTCGGCGAAAGTGACGGCCCGTTGATCATGCGTGGCAAGCAGCAGTGAGCCGCCGCCTGCAAGATATCGGTCCAACTCGGCAAACATGGATGCTAGATTGTTGCTGTCTTGTCCTACCGAAGGTTCATCAACGAGCAAGACCTTTGGACGTCGGGCCAGGGCCTTGGCCAGAGTGAGGCGCCGCTTCTGCCCATGCGAAAGCGAGCGGGGATGCCGTTTCGCGTATCGGGCCAGTCCCAAGGCCTCAAGTAACCGTTCTGCCTCAATGGTGTCTGTCCACGGTCCGGCTGCCTCGGAGAGCACTGTATGGCTGAAAAGTTGGCGGTCCGGGTTCTGAAGAACCACGGCCACGGCCTTGGGGCGCTGCTTGCGCGGCAGGCGTGCGGACGGGATTTCTCCCAACAGGGCCGAGCCGCGATTCGGCTTGAGCATGCCCGCAAGAAGAAGGCAGAGCGTGGTTTTGCCACAACCGTTGTCCCCGATGAGGCCACCGCTTCCCCTTGATGCAACGAAAGGTCCACGCCGGACAGCACGTTACGGTTCGGGTGAGAAAAATGAAGCCCCTCAATGGTGGCGAGGACTTTCATGGACCCGCTTTTCGTGCGCCGAGCCGGGGCCAACGTTGCCTGTTCGGTCATGCGTACTACGCGGTCGGCGGTTTGGGCTAAGAGATCCTCGCGATGTTCGGCCACAAGAATGGCTAGCCCCCGGTCTCGCAATTCGCCTAGCATGTCGACAAGTTCGCGGGCTGATCCTTGATCCAGATAGGCCAGTGGTTCGTCAAGCAGAAGCAGCTTCTTGTTGGCCGGGTGCATGGCTGCAAGTGCCAGACGCTGCTTGAGTCCGGAGGAAAGACGACTGACGTGTCCTTCCGCCCGTTTGGCAAGGCCAAAACGCGCCAAGGCTCGGTGTGCCATCTGTTCGGGGTCGTCGTGCAGTTCCGGACCGAACTCCAATGGAAGCAGGACCTCATCAAGCACTCTGTCGGTAAAGAGCTGTGTTTCCACGTTTTGGAACAGGTGGGCGGCAATTCGTGCGCGATCGTCGTAGTTCAGGCTTTGTACATTGTGTCCGCCAACGGTGACACTGCCGGATGACTCCGCGTGAACAACGCGCGGTATAACGGCGGAAACAGTATTGAGCACGGTGCTTTTTCCGCATCCTGTTCCACCTGCCAGCAACACCAGCTCTCCCGCGTCTACGTTCAGCGAGAAATTGTCGACCGCCGGTGCGTCATGGGTAGGGAATCGAACTGTCAGTTTGTCAATGCTCAAGACCACGCCTGCACACCCCCGGCTGCAATCAAAAGAAACACCATGATCAACGAAAAAACCATGTCAGGAAACAGAGTTGCCTGTCGGCGTATGCAGTTCTTTTTACGACACAGGTCGATGCCACGTGTTTCCAGAGATAGCGAGACTTCATCGGCGAAACAGGCCATGCTGAAAGCCAAGGGCACGAAAACATGTTGGATAAGGCTCGCGGGCTTTAACGGACTTGGGCGCACTCCCTCCAGGCGACAGGCCAGTAATATGGCGTCCAGTTCCCGCTTGAGAAGGGGCAGGGACCGCCATACCAACGTAAGGCCGAGCAGGACGCTGCGCGGAAGGGGAAGTGAGCGCAAACTGCGCAACAGGTCGGCCGGATCGGTGGAGAGCATGAGTGCCGCAGTGATGCCTGTGAGCGAAACGAGACGCAGAAGGGAAGTGACGCTCTCCCGCAGGCTGCCTCCGATGAGCAGGTGTATACCGCCCACCATGGAGAGCCCCAGCAGCGCCAGCATCAGTCGCCGTGGATGCCGGAGAACGGGAGTGAACAAAACCAGCATCAGCGAGGCCGCCGCTAACACGCAGAGAGGTTCTGGCTGACGAAAGATGACAGCCGCCGTGGTCCAAATCGCGCAGGCGGCGATCTTGACCAACGGATTCACACGTGAAAGCGGAGAGGACGTCATGCCAGTTTTCCTGCGCGACGCAACTGGTCCACCACTCGCTCGCCCACATAGGCTCCGGAAAACGAAAGCGCGAACACGATGAACGTGGACAGTGCCAACATAGGCAGCGAACTGATGAACCGCTGGTATTGTCCGCCCAGTATCCACGCCCCCCACAAGGTCCCCAGAGGGGTCATGACGGTATAGAAACCGCTAACACAGATCAGACGGGCCAGAGGGGTGCGATAACCACGAAACACGATAAAATTCATGCCTTCGACCAACACAAGAGCGGAGACAACAAAGGCCGGAATAACTGGAGAAATGAGTGCATAGACCACACAGTTGAGTGCGTAGACCATGCTCATGCTTCCCGCTTTTCCTATGCGTGCCAGAGCTATGGTCAGAAAGACGGCCGAAAACGGGGCCGAGACCATCGAGCGGATGCCCGGGATGGGAATATGTCCCACCAGCGGGATGGTGATGAATCCCACCACCATGATAGCTGCTGAGGTCATGGCGGCAAAAACCACGTCGCGCAAGGTGAAGCGTTGCGATGGGATGGTTGCTGCGGGTTGGCTCATGATTTCTCCTTTTACAATGTGTCTTCAATATCACCCTCAAGGCCGAGATAGACCTGTGTGAGTTTCTCCATCTCCTCGTCCGTTGCGGCCCAATAACCGCGTTTATTGGCTTCAAAAAGCCTGCGGGCAATTTCTTCAGTGGCGTATGGGTTGTTGTCACGCATGCGTTCTCGCATGACGTCGTCAAAGAGATAACGTTCGGCAACGGCGGAATACACCCAGTCTTCCACCGCATGGGTCGTGGCGGAAAAGCCGACGAGGTTCTCTACCCGTTCGGCTACCTTCTGGGCGCCATGCACGTCATGCTCCAGCATGTGGTCGATCCACTTGGGGTTCAGCAGCCGGGTGCGGGTGCCGTGTTCCAGAGATTTTTGCACCGTTTCGGTCCGCATTCGTTCCCCGGTGGTGTCGGTGATAAGCTGTACCGGGGCTTCCCCACGAACAGCCTCGACAACCCGGGTCAGTCCGCCGAAATACTCGTAGTAGTGGTCGAGGTCGCCGATTTCGTAGTCATTGGTGTCGCGTACTTGGCTGACCAGTTCCACGCGGGAGATGCGTTCGTTGTAAACCTCGGCATGCCGTTCCCCGTGGATGTTGTCGGCGTACAGATGATTCATGCTGGCAGTGAACGTGTCCACGATGTCCTGCTCGCTTTTCCATGCCCCGGTTTCGATGAGGTGAGTGACGCGTGTTCCGTATTCGCCCGCACGTGGTCCGAACACGCGGGCCGAGGCGACGCGCCGGGCCTTGTCCTCGGGCATGGTCGCAGCGATGCGTTCAAGCATCTCGCGAGTGTGCGGTTTGACGTAATTCATTTCGTCTGGTTCATCCAGCTGCGCTACTATTTCCATGCCCTGGTTGATGAGCGAGATGACATTGGCGAACATATCGCGTGAGAAACCGCAAATTTGAACAGTGACGTCGATTCGCGGACGTCCAAGTTCTTCCAGGGGGAGAACTTCCAGAGTGGTTTTCCACGGATTCTTGCGCACTGGACGAAGGCCGAGGTAGCCGAATATCTGGCCCACTGTTTCGCCTCGAGTCTTGGCTGTTTCAAAAGCCCAGTGTATGACTGCAACGCTTTCAGGCCAGCGCCCGTGGAGTTCGAAGTAGTGCTGGAGTGTGTTTTCAGCGATCTCCCGCCCGCGTTCGTAGGCCGCCTCCGAGGGCACAAGCCGTGGATCGAACTGATAGGAGTTCCGGCCTGTGGGCAGGGTTTCCGGGTCGCGGCACGGCTCTCCGCCAATACCGGGCTCCGTGTACCCTCCTTCCAGACCGTGAAGAAGCGCCTCGATTTCCAGTGTGCCCCCCATGCGCGAAAATACTTCCAGCCCCCATGCAAGCGAGGCGGCCAGGTCTCCCTTGTGCGGCACGGAACCCGCTTGCAGGGTCTCGCGCATAAGTTGCAGGGCCTCGGACTCGATTTCCTCAAGCCGCCGCGAGTTGGGAACGCCGTCGACGGTCTTGCCGGGATGGTCGAGCAGCCGGTCATAGTCCAGCCCCTGCATTGTTGCCAGCACACGATGCAGCGACGGGACCTCGCCCCGGTCTTGACGAAGATAATACACTACGGTTTCGGCCGTCTTTTCGGGGTCGGGCCGGGTTCCCATGACGTGCAGCCCCTTGGGGATGAGTGAGCGCTTCATGCGAGCCACGTCTTCCTGAATCTCGTGAACGTCGTTCTGATCGAAGTTCAGTTTTCTTGCCAGATTCAGGACGCGTTGTTCCAGCCGGTCCGCCCGTGCGGGATCATGCGCCTTTGCCTCAAGATACTCCGCAATTTCATTTTCCAACTCCGCGTACTCCTCGTATACGTCCGATATCGTCAGGGGCGGAGAGTTGTAGTTGACGAGGGTTCCCAGGCTGCGGCGCTTGGCTATGGTGGCTTCAGACGGGTTGACCACGTGGTAGATGTAGAGATGCGGCACTGAGCCGATGAGGTTGGCAGGAAAACAGGCATGGCTTTGGCCCACCTCTTTTCCTTTGAGAAACTCCAGCGTGCCGTGGGTTCCTACGTGGATTACGGCATCCGCTTTCCAGTCGTGCTCAAGCCACCTGTAGAAGCCGATGTACTGATGATGCGGAGGCAGGGTCTTGTCGTGAGTCAGCTTTTCCGGGTCCGAGTGAAATCCTCGTGCAGGCTGAAGCCCGAGAAGCACGTTTCCGAATTCCAGACATGGCAGAATCAGCTTGCCCTGACCGGCCATGATTTCCCCCGGGGGCACCCCCCATGCGTCGATGATTTCCTGCGGGTCGAAAAGGGCTTCGAAATGAGTCAGGTAGTCGTTTACGGGAACGGTAACAGCGCCTTCAAGCGATTTCCCCTGCGGCACCCAGCGGGCGTTGTTAACGGCGCCCGTTTCAATGAACAGGCGGCATATTTCCTTGTTGGGCGGGATGGCGTCGGTCACATAGCCCTGTTTCGCCATTTGCTCCATGCACGCACGGATGCTGGCAAAGACATCGAGGTAGGACGTGTTGCCGATGTTTTCCTCCCCGGGAGGGTGTCGTAGAGGATGAAAGCCACCCGCTTTTTGGGTGTCGGGATCGACCGGATGTTCACCCGCCGCAGGACGCGTCTGGCAATCAGGTCCATCTGCTCGGGGATGGGATGCACCCGCTTGATGGTCTGCCCGGTCACATGGTCGTGTTCCTCAACCAGCCCGAGGCAGGGAACCGGTTCAATCATGCCGTCCAGTTCGGGCATTATCACCGTTGTCATCACCTCTATGGGAGAAAGGCCCTGAATGCTTTCGCGCCATGTCGATACCTCGCGGCCGTACATCGGCGCCATGGCAAACACAGGCACGTCCAGCTCCTTGAACAGGGGGATCGTCCCGGCGGCGTCCGGGCCGAAGGAGGCGAACTGGAACCATTGAAAATAGGCGATGGCGTCCACGCAGGGACGTCCCTCTTCAAAAAAGAATTCACGCACGGCTTCGTGGTTGGCGTGAGATTCCGAGAAGACGGGCAGAACATTCACCTCCGGGGCAAGGCGCTCGGCCAGCGCCCGTGCTCCGGTGGCAGACTGGGCAAAGTGCATGCCGCCGTAAAGCAGGATTCCCACGGTGGGTTTGGCCGGGTCGAAGCCTGTAGCAGCGCGGAATGTGTCCCGGCTTGTGTATCGGGTACCAGTATGAGGGTCGTAGATGCCATAAGCCGGGTACTCTTGAGGAGGCAGAGGCTTGGGAAGGTCGAGGTGCAAGTACTCGCGGCTCAGGAAGGTGAGCATGTTCTGCACGTTTTCCGGTCCGCCCTGCGCCCAGTAGCGCATGGTGCGATTCCAGTTGCGGATGTGGCGCATGGTCCCGACGGGGATGGCGTCTCCGAGCCTTTCGGCCCAACGCATGATGTTCTGCATCCGCTGTATATTCGGTCCATTCGTGGCGGGTTTTTCCTTCCTGTTCCCGCGGGCCATGATTTCGGTCAGACTGAACCCGCCCATGCGGACGAGCTGCATGATTTCCGGCGAACCGCCCACCAAGGCCACAACAGTGTTACCGGCGTCTTGCAGCACCTCGCCGCAGAGAGCGGTGGCACGGCCGGAACCGCGCAGGTCGAGCAGCACGAGGTCCGCTTCGGCAAGGTCCTTGCGCACCAGCGCGGTGGAGGTACGTTCCTCCTCCAGTTCATGGGCGTAGTGCACCTTCAGCGGCAGCTTGATTCCGTGGCATTTCTGGAAGGCGCGAACGCCCTCAAGAAGTGCCTCGGAGAGACTGGCATTGATAAGGCAACATATTCCGGACATGGCTAAAACTCGAACTGAATCTGGGCACCGACAGCGTAGCTTCGCTCAATCAGCCATGTGTCGACATCCTGAGTGTTCGAATGCTCGTCAAAAACGTTGAAGCACTCGCCGTAAACCCGGATGTGCTTATCCCAGAAGTCCAGCGCGACATTCGTGTCGACCGTGGTGTAGCCGCTTATATAGCCCACATCTCCACTCATGGTTTCGGAACGATAGCGGCCCAGATACTTGCCGGTGGCACCAAGACGCAGCCCTGCGAAATCATCAAGCAGTCTTTTGCGGTAAACAGCACCTACCTTGAACATGTTGTCCGGCATGTTGTTGATGTCCTGACCCGATGCATAGCGGGCATTCTGCCACTGATAGCTTGCAAAGATGTGGAGCGACTTGTCCGGGTCGTAGTTCACGACGCCTTCGACACCGTCAATGTAGGCTTTGCTCTGGTTTTGGGAGCGGCTTACGTTTCCTGTTCTGCCGGGGCCAAGGTTAATGCTGCGGTATGTACTCGATTCGATCCAGTTGAAGCCCGTCACCGTAAACCCTGTGACGCGGGTGGAGATATCGTATTCCGGGAATTCGTTTTCAAAACTCAATTCCGCGCTGTTGGTGGTTTCCGCCTTAAGATCGGGGTTGCCCTCCATCAGCACCGACCCTACGTTTATCCCAAAGGTGTTATACGACGTGAGCGCCCACAGCGGTGCATACCGTTCGCTGAGCGAAGGGGCGCGATACGCCCGACCTGCGGAAAAACGCGCCCTGCCCTGTTCTGCGTAATTCCAGATCAGAGAGCCTTTGGGGGAAAAGGCGCCATTGTCGTCCATTCGGTCATAGTAATCGTAACGGCAGCCCAGAATGAGTTCAAAGGCCCCCTCTCCCAGCAGCCAGTTGTCCTGCGCATAGGCCGAATATGCGCTCTCATGGGGGGTATTGTGAGTGGTTTGCTCTGTGTAGATAACTGCCAGTTCACCTGTAGCGTCATCTGTGGTTTTCTTGTCGCCGGCATAACTCTGCAACTGAACGCCGAACGTCAGCGTGTGGTCGTTTAAGGAGTATTCGCCGTTGAGGTCGCCGTAGAGTCGCCACATGAGGGTTTCATTTTCCGCGTCGGTCATGCTGAGGGTTGTGCCGGCCGTGGTGACTTCGCCGTCGAAGGTGTGACGGTCCTGAACATAGTTGACGGCGCCGGACAGTTTTAGGCCGTTTTCATAATATCTTTCGCCGAACAGGTTCAGGAAATACTTGCGAATCTCATTGTCCTGATTCACTTCGCTTACGGAAGAAACACCGTACTCCGTGTCATTCCCGTAAAGACCTCCGGTAAGGTGAAGGTTACCTTCTTCCGAGCCCATCCGGGCATGAAATGTGCCGCGTTTCTGATGCATGTCCGTACGGGCCAGATCGTCAGCGTTGTAATCGTCGTCGTTGCGTCGCCAGTTGTCGGATTCGTAGTAGTTGAACGATCCGAAGAAAGACGCGTTGTCTTTTTCGAGAGATACCGTTTCGGTTGTGGAGAAACGACCGAAATTGCCGCCTTCGGCGCTAGCTGAAACGCTTGCCTTGCCCTTGCCGCGTCCGTCGGTGGTCGTAACCTTGATGACGCCACCCTCGGCGTTCATGCCGTATCGCGCCGCGTAAGGACCATAGATGACTTCCATACGTTCAATGGCTTCTACGGGGATTTCAGGGAAGTACCAGTATCCGGTCCAGGGGTTGTTCCAAGGGGTGCCGTCCACGAGAAGAAGTACGCGGCGAGGGCTGGATGTGCCACGCATTTTGATGTCAGGCGGAGTCACGATGCCCATTCCCTGAGGTGAATAGGTGGTGATACCGGCTTCCATGTCCAGAAGGTCCTGAAAGCTTTCCACCGGCAGCGCCTCGATATCATCGCGGGTCAGGGTCCGGACCGAGCTTGTAGTGTCAGCCAAATCTTCTTCAGGTTCTGCGGCGACAACCATCTCTTCCATCTCAATGTCGCCACCCCCATGGCCTTGATTCTCGGCTGACGCGGGCAGAGCCTGTACCATCATCGAACTTGCAAGCAGCGTGAAAAACAGCACCTTCCTGAGAATAAGCAAAACCGGCCCCCTTAAAGAAAATGAGTTGTCATTGTAGGCGAATGAAGAAGGGGATACACATTTGGATGGTATTTTTCAAGCACAAGATCAACAATAGTGTTACTCAGTGTGTATCAATTTGTTTGCCGTTAATCACATGTTGTATTGAGGTGTGCATCGTGCTACACAGCGCATGCGATGGAGGCAACGGTGATTGAATTGCGAGGATTGACCAAGGAATATGCTGGGCAAAGCGCTCTCAAGGGAATCGATCTTGATGTTGTTCCCGGAGAAATCTTTGCTTTGCTTGGACCCAACGGTGCAGGGAAGACTACCACGGTAGGAATCGTGAGCGGCTTGGTCACTCCTACGGGTGGGGAGGCATACGTCGATGGCCGGCATGTGGTTCACCAAGCCGTGCAGGCAAGAAAACGGTGCGGTTTAGTGCCGCAGGCCGTGAATCTGGATATGGAGCTTACCGTTGCGGAGAATCTGGATTTCCACGCCAGGCTGCACGGCATGCCTTCAGCGCTCCGCAGATCAAGGCAACTTGAGTTGCTTGATCTTGTGGGGATGGCAGACAGAGCGAATTCTCGGGTCGATCGGCTTTCGGGCGGAATGAAGCGTCGGGTCATGGTTGCACGGGCGTTGATGCACGGTCCCGCCGTTCTGCTACTGGATGAGCCGACCGCAGGTTTGGACCCGGAGATTCGCAAGCGTATGTGGAGCATGTTGATGGGACTTCGCGCACAAGGCACCGCCATCCTGCTGACCACTCACTATATTGAGGAGGCCGAGTATCTCGCGGACCGTGTGGCCTTTTTGCACAAGGGCGTCATTGTCAGGATCGGAACGCCGAAGGAAATCATGTCCGAGATGGGACGCTGGGCGGTGGATGTGGTGCAGGAAGACGACGTGAGAAGCAGGTATTTCGAATCACGACGGGAGGCCGAGGCCTACCTGCTTGACTGCGGGGGAGTTCGTACCGTGCGGCAGGTTAACCTCGAAGATGCCTACCTCTGCATAACACACAGCGAGGTGGGCTAATGAATGGCGTGTGGGCTGTTTTTTACAGGGAGATGCTCCTGCTTCGCAGACGCAAGCACCGGTTTGTCGCTTCCATAACCGTAACCCCTTTGCTGTATCTTCTGGCTTTCAACTATGCAGCGGATGGCGCAGATGTAAACGGCGTCCCGTATGTGAGTTTTCTCGTGGTCGGTCTGGCCGCCATGACCTGCATGATGCAGGGGTACTCCATCGGTTCGGAGATCAATGTGGCGCGCTTTTACTGGAAGATTTTCGAGGAAGTACAGTGTTCCCCGGTTTCCGGGCGGGCCTATGTTCTGGGCGAAACCCTCGCGGGTTCCGTTCGCGCGTTGATCTCGGTCATGGTCGTGGTGGCCGTGGGAATCGCATTGGGGGCGATCTCCTTTCCCGGGCCGCTCTTTTGGTTCGCCGTCTTTCTCCTGGGGACGGTGTTCTCCTCCCTCGCCGTATGGATGGCCATGGTCGTGCGTGGGCATCAGGATCAGATGATGCTTTCAACTTTCGTGATCACTCCCATGGCGTTTCTTGGCGGCACTTTTTTTCCCGTGGACCGTCTGCCCCAGTGGGCGCAGTGGGTAGTCGAGTGGCTGCCGATTTCTCTGGCAGCCGATGCCATGCGAGCCTCGGCTCTTGATTTGGGTGTGGTCGGATGGTCCGCCCCAACTGCGCTTCTGGTCATGGCGGGCATTTTCTATCACATGGCCTGCCGCAGTGTTTCAAAAAGTAGAATGTGAGGTGACAGCAAGTGGAAGCAACCTACAGGCACTATCCGTTTTCTGCCGTTGTTGGACAGGATGAACTGAAAACCGCGCTGCTGCTCAATGCAGTCAATCCGCGTCTTGGAGGCGTCTTGATCCGCGGTGAAAAGGGGACGGCAAAGTCAACGGCGGTGCGCGCCCTGGCTGCGCTTTTGCCCAAGATTGAAACCTTGCCCTGTGAGTATGGCTGCGATCCCCGCAATCCCTCCGTCATGTGTGCCGCCTGCCATGAGGCCCATGCGGGAGCAAAAGAGGTGGAGACAGTTCTACGGTCAACCCGCGTGGTGGATCTTCCCGTGGGCGCGACAGAGGATCGGCTGGTGGGGACGCTGGATATTGAACGGGCCATCAAGCATGGTGAAAAGCATTTTGAACCCGGAATTCTGGCCCGCGCCAATCGCGGCATCCTCTATGTGGACGAGGTCAACCTGCTGGAGGACCACCTTGTTGACGTGCTGCTCGACGCCGCAGCCATGGGAGTGAACACGGTGGAACGCGAGGGCGTTTCCTTTTCGCATCCCGCACAGTTCATGCTGGTTGGGACCATGAATCCCGAGGAAGGCGAGCTGCGTCCTCAGTTGCTGGATCGTTTTGGGCTGTGCGTGACGGTTTCGGGCGTGACTGACGTGGATGCACGGGTGGAGGTCGTCAAACGCCGGGTGGAGTTTGAGGGGGCGCCCGAACGGTTCGTCAAGGAATGGGCTGGGGAAGAAGAAAGGATTGCGACCAAAATCGAGCATGCGCGGATGCAACTGCCGCTCGTAACCATCTCGGATGACCTTCTTCGTTTCATTGCCACCATATCCGTCAGCATGGATGTGGACGGCCACAGGGCGGATATCACCATGATGAAATGTGCGCAAACGCTGGCCGCCTGGGATGGTGTCGAGACAGTCGACAAAGGTCATGTGCATCGTGCAGCGGAGTTGTGTCTGGGGCATCGCATGCGCCGCAAGCCTTTTGAGGATGTAGGGGTGCATCAGGAAAAACTGGAAATCGTGCTGGCTCAGGCGTGAGGCAGGCATGAACTGGAGCTCGCGTCAGGTTTTTCCATTCAGTGCCATCGTCGGCCAGAAGCAGCTCAAGCGGGCTCTTTTGGCCAATGCGGTGCAGCCTTCGGTCGGCGGTGTGCTCGTTCGCGGGCACAAAGGCGCGGCCAAGTCCACTGCTGTGCGCGCCCTTGCCTCCATCATGCCGCAGGCAGATGTCATAGCCGGATGTCCTTTCGGCTGCGATCCCAATGGGCTGCAGTGTTCCTGGTGCGTGGCACGAAACGGCTCGGCGCAAGTTGAAAGCCGTCAGGTTCGGATGGTCGATCTGCCTGTGGGGGTGACCGAGGACCGGGTTGTCGGGGCTCTTGATTTCGAGCATGCCATGCGCACAGGCGATGTGCGGTTGGACCCGGGGCTGCTTGGACGAGCCAACCGTGGCGTTCTGTATATCGACGAAGTCAATCTGCTTGATGCGGGCGTAGTCGCTCTGGTGCTGGATGCCGCATCGTCGGGCTGGAACCGGGTGGAGCGCGAAGGCGTTTCGTTTGTGCATCCCTCGCGTTTCGTGCTGGTGGGGTCCATGAATCCCGAAGAAGGCTTGCCGGGGCCGCAGTTGGTTGACCGTTTCGGCCTGTGTGTGGATGTGGTCGGCTTGGTGGATGTTGAGCAGCGTGTCACGTTGATGCGTCGGCTGTTGCAGTTTGAAACAGACCCGATCGGTTTCGCCGAACAATGGGAACCCGCCCAGACGGCTCTCCGGAAAAGAATAGAGCGGGCGAGGCTGGCTGTGTCATCCATTGAAATCTCCAGTTCCCTGCTAAGGCGCATCGGCTGCATGGCACGGGACGCATGCGCCGCCGGGCATCGGGCTGAATTGACCATACGCCATGCGGCGCTGGCCCTTGCCGCTCTTGATCAGGCCGGGTCGGTGGACTCCACACATGTGGATGAGGCCGCAGAGATGGCATTGGCGCACCGCATGCGTCCGGCGCCACCACACAAGTCTCCGCCGCCCGCGCAAGATGACATGCGCCCGCAGCGGGATAAGGATCAGGCGGCCTCGCCTCAGCCGACGGACCAGCCTCCACCGAAGCACAATCCGGAAGAAGTCGATCCGGGAGAGCCCCCCCCGCAGCAGGGCAACGGCGGCCCTGCGTCCGAAAAGATGTTCGGCATTGGGGAATCGTATTCCGTCCGTCGCATCGAGCCGTCCAAGGATCGCCTTGCGCGCAGCAGTGCCGGTCGCCGCGCGAAAACCCGCACTCAAAGCCGTGCCGGACGGTATGTTTCCAGCCGCCTGCCGCGCGGAACCGGCGACATCGCCTTTGACGCCACTCTTCGGGCCGCTGCCCCCCACCAATCAAATCGTGCCGGAAGCGGACTGGCGCTGGCGCTTCGGCGGGAGGATCTTCGTGAAAAGGCTCGGGAAAGAAAGACCTCCACATTGATAATTCTGGCTGTGGACGCCAGTGGTTCCATGGGGGCAATGCGGCGAATGGAGGAGGCCAAGGGAGCGGTTCTTTCGTTGCTGCAGGACGCCTACCTCAAGCGCGACAAGGTGGGGCTGATTGCGTTTCGTGGCGAAGGAGCCGAGGAGTTGCTGCCCCCCACCCGCAGTATCGACCTGGCTCGCCGGTTTCTCTCCGAGTTGCCCACAGGCGGCCGAACCCCGCTTGCGGCGGGTCTGGCACAGGCATACGAGGTTGCTCAAAGGCAACTTTTGCGGGACCCGTGCTCCATCCCCATGCTGGTCATTGTCACGGACGGCAGAGCCAATGCTTCACAAGACGACAAGGATCCTTTGGCCGAGGCTTCACGCCTGGCCTTCGGTATCGGCATGGACGCGCGTCTGCACCCCGTTGTGGTCGATGTTGAGCAGGACGGCATGGTCAATCTTGGTCTGGCACGGCGCTTAGCCTGTCAGATGAACGCCCAGTATTACAAAATGGCCGACCTGCGCGGCGATCAACTCGCAGACTGTATCCGTCGTCAGGATATGGCGATTCGGGCTGACATTGATCGATAGCCACGAGTGCTTAAGGCTCGTGTCCATGTCGCTCTCGGCTTTGTATGGGAGGAGGCAAGCAAACCCCATATATCCTCGTGGTTCCTTTATGTTGTCACTTGTGCCAGTTCTGGCATTCAGCTGATCGATGTAGTTGTCAGCTTCATAAAGACATGCAATTCTGTAATCAAATAATCCCAACATCCCCCGGACCTAAGCCGCCATCCCCGTCACCGTCGCCTGAAATTGACACGGCACGGGTAAGGCGGTTCGGTCAAGGCCGAATGACCGAAGGGAATCCGCCCGAAGGGCTTGGCCTTGACCGGACCGGTGACCGTGCCAGCCTGCGGGCAGGCGACTGGCGGCAAAAAAACTTCAGAAAACTGGGGCCGTGACTGGAATTTGCCGAAAGTGACGTGGTATGGAAAGCCATAAACCTTGATACAAAGGAGGCACTACCACCGATCCGGTCGTCATAAGTTCGTGATGAAATCCGAACTGATGACGACGTACGAAGCCCACGGCTTCAACGCTTACCGCCGTTTTTCCGAAACAAACGGCGCCCTTTCCGAAACCAACGCCGGTTAAACGCATCAAACTTTGCCAGATGAACGACAGGACTACGCGCCTGCCGCTGCCAGCCTCCCCGAAGGTCACTTTCTGCTTGTTGCAGGCTTAAGACATATGCGCTTATGCGTGACATCCACTATTAAATGGACAATTAAAAAAGAGATCTCTTTTTACTGGGAACAGGGCATTCTTCATCCCGTATTTTGTTTGTGTGCGACTTTCGCCACAGGTTGCCCTATTTGGGCGGCTTGGCCCTCCTTGTTCTGAAGCGGTAATGCCTTTTCAGAGTGAGGAATGAAAGCAGATATCCTTGTGTCCGTTCGGCGTTCCGGCCCTGTGCCGATTGTTTTATTTAGGGGCAGTCCTAGATAACCGAGTTGGTTTAGGACAGCCCCTTTATCTATCGTAATGCTAGGCGTCCCGGACAGGGACGACCGGTTCTGAGTACACACCTTGCAGAGAGCATAGTCACCTCCTCGTTTTTTTATTCACCAAAAAAGAGCCCCTTCAGGGGGCTTTTCAGTTCTTTCCCTAACCAGTCAGGGAGAAGGTCTGGATGAGCAGAAAAGCATCTTTCGAAACGACATTTTTTGACGATTTTCATAAACATATGATTTGAATGAATATAAATTTTCAAAAAACCTACCCCTGAACCTAGAGATTTTCGTTTCGCACGTTGTAAGCAGGCGGGTTAACCAACAATCAGGATGGTCGTTTGGTGCCCGAAGTGTTGAAAGTCAAAGACGTAGCGAAGATGCTGAATTGCTCCGAAAGCCTTGTTAGGCGTGCGGACATGAAGCAGCGT
>NZ_BBCB01000039.1 GCF_001311825.1 Salidesulfovibrio brasiliensis JCM 12178
CCCGGCTGGCCGGGGACGAGGGTTTACGGCGCGACATGGGCCGCCGGGCCGAGACACAGGTGCGCGAGCGGCACGATGCCCGCAACGCCTACCGCGAGGTGGAGCGGATTCTTCTGGAGCGCACGCCATGACCCGTTTTCTGCTTATGCGTCACGCCCGTACCGAATGGAATAGCGCCAAGCGGATTCAGGGCCATACCGATATTTCCCTTTCGGACGAGGGGCGCGACCAGTGTGCCGCGTGGCGAAAGACGCTTGACGCCCGGCAGATTGATCGCATCCTCACCAGTCCGCTCGGGCGGACCGTGGAAACCGCGCAACTGGTGGCAGGGCATCGGGGGGTGGAGCACGACACGGACCCGCGCCTTGCGGAGATGAACTGGGGCGACTGGACCGGCAGGGATAAGGCGGCCATGAAGGCCGACCGCGAGGCCGTCAGGCGTGAGCAGGAACGAGGGTTCGATTTCAGGCCGCCGGGCGGTGAATCCCGTCGAGAGCTTCTTGACAGAGTGCTCGTCGCGCTGGCCGACTCTGCCCGAAAGCATCCCGGATCCACTGTGCTGACCGTCACCCACAACGGCGTGTTGCAGGCCCTCTCCCGGCACATGGCCGGGCAGAAGTTTCTTCCCGGCGAGCCCGACCCGCTTCTGCCGTACCGCCTGCATCTGCTGGAGTGGGACGGGATCGCGTTACGTCCGCTGTGTATGAACATGGAGCTGTAGATGCGTCTGGCGTTTTACACCCAACACGTGCTCGGTATGGGCCACCTGTTCCGCAGTCTTGAAATCGTCAAGGCGCTGGCCGGACACGAGGTGGTCATGATTACCGGCGGTGCCGAGGCCGACCTGCCCCTGCCGCCGTACGCCAGCCGGTACCAGTTGCCCGGCCTGATGATGGACGCCGACTTCAAGTCCTTCATTCCAGTGGATTCATCCTTGAGCGTGGAGGAGACCTTTGCCCTGCGGGAAAAGCGGCTTATTGAATTTCTGCAAGGATTCCGGCCAGACGTGCTGCTGGTGGAGCTTTTCCCCTTTGGCCGCAAGAAGTTCGGCCGGGAGCTGATTCCAGCGCTGGAAGCGGCCCGCGTCGGAGCGTTTGGCCCCTGCAAGGCCGCGTGCAGCCTGCGCGACATTCTTGTGGAAAAGGACGATCAGGCCAAGTTCGAGAACCGGGTGCTCTCGGTGCTCAATCCGCTCTTCGACGCCCTGCTCGTGCACGCCGATCCCCAACTGGTGCGGCTGGAGGAGACCTTCTCCGCCGTGGACCGCATCGAACCGGCCATTCACCACACCGTACGTAACCCCGAAGCCTGATCCCCATGAAGGGCTTGCCCTGCGCCGGGAACTGGGGCTTTGCTGTACCCCGCTGGTCACGGTCAGCGCGGGCAGCGGCAGCGTGGGCGGCGAGCTGCTCCTTGCCTCGGCCCGAGCCTCGGAGCAACTTGCAGGGGCTGTCTCGCACCGGATGCAGGTCTTCACCGGGCCATACATGGACGCCGCCGTCCGTGCCGAGCTGGACGCCATGGCCGAACGGCTGCCGCATCTTCGCGTGGACACGTTTGCAAAGAACTTCACGGCGTGGCTGACCGCCTCTGACTGTTCGGTGAGCATGGCGGGCTACAACACCACCATGAACCTGCTTGCCTGCGGCCGCTACGGGCTGGTGCTGCCCTTTGACCAGAACCGGGAGCAGCGCATGCGCGCCGAGCGGCTGGAGCGCATGGACGCCCTCGGCCTGCTGAATCCCCAGGACCTTGAGCCGCAGGCTCTTGCGGAGCGCATCGAAAAGGCGCTTTCGCGCCCCCCACGACCCCACGGCATCGACCTCGACGGGGCAAGAAAAAGCGCGGCCGTTCTCGAGGAACTGTACCGCGCAAGTGCGTGACGGTCTTTCGGTTCGATCAGTCGAGCTTCATGTTCAAAAGCTGCAATTCGGAATAGAGCAGGTCCACGTTTTCCGGTGCCACCCGTTCGGAGCGGTAGAAGCGCGGGGAGGCGATGGCCTCGATGGTCGCGTCCAGCGGCGTGGGGCCGGGCAGGAAGCGCCTGTCCGCCGCGAGTACGTGCTTGCCGTCGGGCAGGATGGCGTTGGCGATGTCCTGCGCGTGGGCCGCGAAAAAGGTCGGGTTGGAGCGGTACAGCACGTCGTGGTAGGTCACGCCGTCGCCCTTGATCGCCTCGTTGATGATGAGCAGGCAGAGGTTGCAGTTGGTGGACACGAGATAGGGCTTGATGTTGTAGGGTTCGTTGTCCTGCAGGACCCGCGAGTGTTCGCATTCCACTTTCCAGCGGATGGATTCGGGGTCCGAGTCCACGCAGATGAGCTGGCGCGGTTCGCGTTTTGTCCAGATGAGGCGTTCGGTGTCCAGCGGTTTGAGGCCGAGGGTTTTGAACAGTTCGATGCGCTTGGGCGAGAGGGAGAACACCGTGTAGGTGGCGTCCGGGTTTTCAATGGCCTTTTTGACCATGCCGGTGCCGAGGCCCTGTCCGCGATACTCTTTCCTCAGATACCACGAGGTGAAGTTCACGAAACGCTCCCAGCGGTCGTTGATGCAGCGGCGGGAGCAGACGTGGCCGTGGAAGCCCACGATCTCGGGGCCGTCCTCCACCACGAGGCCGAGCTCCGGCTCGACGATGCACCAGTCGCGCACGAACAGGCGGGACCAGTGTTCCGGGGAAAAATCGGGGTTCATGTGGGTGTGGAGCAGTTCGCAGACCGGCTCCACGTCGGCCATTTCCATTGGCCGTATCGTAACGCTCATAGGGACTCCTGCCATATCTGCGCGGCGGTGACGGGGTGTGCCGCGGGGTGTCGTGCAAGCATATCGAGAAGCGCGTCCAGAAAGACCCAGGCCGCCTCGTCCATCTCCAGATGATGGGTCAGCATGCCGATGGGCCGGATGTGTCCGGACCGCTGTTGTGTTTCCAGTTCGCGGAGGATGGGGTCAACGACCTTGTGTTCCCCGGCGAATCGGGCCGCTCCTTTCTTCCAGCGCAGAAAGTCCGCGTGGGCGTGGGCGCAGAGGAGGGCGTCCGTTTCAGGCAGCGCGGGGCCTTCGGCGTCTGCCGAGAGGCCGATGAACCCGGACTGCGGCAGCATGGGCAGTAGCTCAAGGGCGATGCGGTTCCACGGCGGCACCATTACCGGCACGAACCGCTCTCCAAAAAGCGTTTTCAGCCGCTTGCGACCGAGCACCGCCTCGCCGAGGATGGTCCCTGTGGTGCGGTGGGTGCCCAGCTCCCACGCGCCGCTGCCTTTGGGGGCGTGGTTCTCGTGGGAGTAGCCGTGTTGAATTACGCTCAAGAGCGACCGGCCTTCCAGCCAGTTCGCAAGCGGCTCCCCGGTACGGGCAGGAATCACGGACAGGGCGCATGGAAAGCGGTGACGCTCGGCTGTTTCGGCCAGCCGGTCCAGCGCAGGCGAAGGCGCTGCCGCGTCGTCATCGCGCCACCAAAAAGGGACCGGCGTGTCAGTGAACCGGTCCAGCGTATTTTGCAAATCGGAAATAGGGGGAATGTCCATGCTGTTCCTCGCGAACGAGTGTTAGCAGAATCGCAGGGGAATTCAACATTTCTCGCAATGGCCATCGCAAATCACATGCTGGCGTTCACGAGTAAAATCAACTATGCAGGCAAGGGCTTTGTGTGGACACTATCACTCATAGGGAGTAGGGTGCCACTGTTTGCGGAAACGACAGTTTGATCAGGCGGCTTCATGGATTCGGGCACGTTCAACATCCTCATGTACTCTCACGACACCTATGGTCTCGGACACATCCGGCGGACCATGGCCATTGCCCGCCATCTGGTGAGCAAGAAAGTCAATATCCTGATCGTGACCGGCTCGCCCATCGTGGGCCGCTTCAGCTTTCCCGAGGGCGTGGACTTCGTGCGCGTTCCCGGCATGATCAAGAAGAGCAACACCGTCTACGTTCCGCACTCCATCAAGGTGGACCCCAAAAAGGCCATCAGCATCCGCAAGAAAATCATCACGGCCACGGCCAAGGCCTTCGACCCCGACCTCTTCGTGGTGGACAAGGTGCCCGTGGGCCTCAAGGGCGAGGTCCTGCCCATCCTGCGCTGGTTCCGCAAGTGCCGTCCGGACACCGAGATCGTCCTCGGCCTGCGCGACATCCTTGACGATCCGGAGAGCACCCGCGCCGAGTGGAAAAAGAAGAAATATTACGAAGTGCTCCGCGACCTCTACTCCGAGGTCTGGGTCTACGGCGAGCAGGGCATGTACGATCCCGTCACGGAATACGCCTTTCCCGAGGACGTGGCCGCAAAATGCCGTTTCACCGGATACATCCCCCGGCGCGTGCCGAAGATGCGCGCCCCGAGGCGCAAGGAAAAGCTGGTGGTCGTGACCATCGGCGGGGGCGGCGACGGGTATCCCGTGCTGGACAATTACATGCGAATGCTGGAGCAGAACGGCAGCATAGGGTTCCGCACCCTGATGATAACCGGCCCCTTCCTGCCCGCCGACAGGCTGGACGCGCTGGCCGACCGCGCCCGGCACCTGAACGTCCGCATTGTCCCCTTTGTCAAAAACATCGAAAAGAAAATGGCTTCCGCCGACCTCGTCATCGGCATGTGCGGGTACAACACCATGTGCGAAATTCTTTCGCTCAAAAAGCCCGCGCTGGTCATCCCCCGCGACACCCCGCGCAGGGAGCAGCTCATCCGCGCCGAAGTGTTCAAGAAACACGGACTCATCGATTTTCTCCAGTGGGACAAGGTCACGCCGGAGCTGATGCGCGAGAAGGTGGACGCCATGCTTGCCGACCCCGGGCCGTATATCGACGCCATGAAAGCCTTTGATATGACCGGACTCACCACCATGCGAGCCCGGCTGGAACAGTTCATGGAACGCCGCGACCTGCGCGAGGAAGGCTCCGCAGAGGACGAAAACGCATGAACGAGGATTCCCCAAAGGGCCGCACGGTCCTGGCCATGGTGCTCAAGGGCTACCCGAGAATTTCCGAAACTTTCATATCCAACGAAATCAGGCTGCTGGAAAAGATGGGATTCGACATCCACATCGTTTCCATGCGTCAGCCGCGCGAGAGTTTCTCGCACCGCTCCATCCGGGAGATCCGGGCGGGCGTCACCTATCTGCCCGAGTCCATGGTGAGCGGCCTGCCGAGCCTTCTCTGGCACACGCTGGCCTGCATGGTTGAGCGGCCCCGCCGGTTTTTCTCCGGCCTCAAGCTCATGGCCTCGCGCTTTGCCCTCGCCCCAAAAAACACACCTGGCTCAAGCACTGGATGCAGGCGTGTTTCATGGTCCGCAAGACCAAAAGCATGGGCCTTGCCCACGTGCACTGCCACTTTGCGCATACGCCCACCACGGTGGGCATGTACGCCGCGCACCTTGAGGGCGTTCCCTTCAGCTTCACCGCCCACGCCAAGGACATCTACACGCAGGACCCGCGCCGCATCGAGGACAAGATCGAGCGCGCCAAGTTCGTTGTCACCTGCACCAAATACAATGAAACGCATCTCTCCGGCATCGCGCCGGGCGGCAAGCCCATTCACTGCGTCTACCACGGCATCAACCTGAGCCTTTTCGACCCCAAGGGGCGCAGCACCAAGGCGAGGCCGCCCTACACCATCATGACCGTGGCCCGGTTCGTGCCCAAGAAAGGGCTGGATACCGTGCTCAAGGCCATACGCCTGCTCCGGGACCGTGGTCTGGACGTGCGCTACGTGCTGGCGGGCGACGGAGCGGACAAGGCCAGAGTCGAGGGCTGGATTCGCGAGTTCGGGCTTGAGGACGTCACCGAGATGACCGGCACCATCACCCACGATGACGTCATTGAGCACTATCGCAAGGCGCATCTCTTCGTGCTGGGTTGCCGTCTGGCCGAGGACGGGGACCGCGACGGGATTCCCAACGTGGTGGCCGAGAGCATGGCCATCGGCGTGCCCGTGGCGGCCACGGACGTCTCCGGCGTGCCCGAACTGGTGGAGCATGAAAAGACCGGCCTTCTTTGCGGCCCGGACGATCCCGAAGCACTGGCCGACAACATGCAGCGGCTGCTTGCGGACGACGAACTGCGTGCCCGCGTCATCCCTGCCGCGCGGGAAAAGGTGCTGGCAGTTTTCGATAATGAAAAACTCATCCACGACCTCGGGGAGATTTACATCTCCCACGATGTTCCTTGCCGCCGATAAGAACCCATTACGCGCTGAAAGCCTTTCCCGGTCGTCATCCTCGGATGTCGGCCGGTTTTCTTTTGCGCAAAGCGCAACCAATTTTGCTGCAGTGTGACAAACACGTGCCGTTGTGCCCCTTCGAGAAGTTTAAACAGGTGTTTCCGTATACATTTTTCTGCTCATAAGGCATTATTGGTTGCGAAAAGGAATGGATTGTGCGTACTGAGAAAGCGTGGCTGGCAACAACATCATCGGGAGATGAATGTGCTGAGACAATTCTCGATTGCCGGACGGCTGATGTCGCTCCTCGCCATTGTCGCGATCTTCGCCCTCGGCGTTGGAGGAGCGTATACCTACTACCTCAACAAAGTCGGCAGCGCATCGCTGGACGAAGCGGAAACCATCATGCAGCGCGGCTACGAGCGAACGCTCAAGTTTGCGGTGCAGAGCATGGCCACGGACCTCGGCGGCGTGGTCGAGCGGGCGCAGTCCGAAGGCCGCGACGAACTGACCGCCATCCGCGAGGCCATCAAGCCCGTACGCTTCGGCGAGAAGGGCTACTACTTCCTGTACGACACCTCCGGCACCAACGTGGCGCATCCGCTGCGGCCGGACTTCCACGGAAAGAACCGCATCGGCAACAAGGACAAGAAGGGGAACGCCTACATCAAGGCCCTTGTTGAAAAAGCCAAGGCTGGCGGCGGGTTTGTGACCTACTGGTTCAACAAGCCCGGGGAAGAGGAACCCAGCCCCAAGCTTGCCTACGCCCAGCTGGTTCCCGGAACCGACTACTGGGTGGCCACCGGCATCTACACCGATGACATCAAGGCCGAGCGCGCCCGCATCGAAGGGCGACTCACCGAAATCTCCGGAACCGCGCTGCGCAACGTGAGCATCGGCGGCGGCGTGGTGCTGGTGCTGATCGTGCTGCCGGTCTGTCTGCTTATTTCCAGAAGCATCATCACTCCGGTGCGGACTGTCACCGAAGAAGCGCGCAAGGTTGCAGCGGGCGATTTCTCCGTGCGCATCCAGAACGAGGGCCGGGACGAAATAACCCAGCTTGAAGAGGCGCTTGGCGTCATGCTCGACACCCTGCGCGGCAACATCGAAGAAATTGAAAAAGCCAGCCGCGAGGCTTCGGATCAGGCCGACGCCGCCAACGCCGCCCTCAAGGAAGCCGAAGAGGCCAAGCGTCAGGCCGAAAACGCCCGAAGAGAAGGCATGATGCAGGCTGCTGAGCGACTGGAAGGCACCGTGGAGCGCGTGCGCGAGACCTCAGGCCGCATCGCCGGGTACTCGCAGGAAATCAGAAACGGCAGCGAAACCCAGAGCGAGCGGGTTCATTCCACGGCCACGGCCATGGAAGAGATGAACGCCACAGTTTTGGAAGTCGCCCGCAACTCCAGCGAGGCCGCAGACGTGGGCCGCAACGCCAACGAACAGGCCGTGGAGGGCGCACGGATCGTGGAGCAGTCCATTGAGGCCATGCAGGCCACGCAGGGCAAGACCGAAGACCTCAAGCGCAACATGGACGTCCTCGGCCAGCGGGCAGAGGATATCGGCGCAATCATCAACGTCATTGAAGACATTGCCGACCAGACCAACCTGCTGGCCCTGAACGCGGCCATTGAAGCCGCCCGCGCAGGCGAGGCGGGCCGTGGGTTTGCCGTGGTCGCTGATGAAGTTCGCAAGCTTGCGGAGAAGACCATGCAGGCCACCCGCGAGGTCAGCGACTCCATCATGTCCATTCAGGACGTGGCCCGCACCAACGTGGCCAGCGTGGACGCCGCTGTGGCGGACCTCGGGCAGGCTGTCGGCTATACCGAGCAGTCCGGCGAAGTGCTCCGCGTCATCGTGAAGAGCGTGCAGACCTCGGCGGACCAGATATCGGGCATCGCCACGGCCGCAGAGCAGCAGTCGGCCACCTCGGAGGAAATCAATCAGGCGGTCGAGGAGATCAACGCCATCACCGGCCGGACCGCCGAAGACGTGCAGCGCACGGTGGAAGAACTCGGACAGCTCAACGAAGAGATCGAAAGCCTGAATCAACTGGTTCGTCAGCTCAAAAGCGGCTGATCAGCGAGCCAGAACAAGACGAAAAAAGGGGAGAGCCGATCGGCTCTCCCCTTTTTGTATACGTGCTTTTCCGTTGTTTCTGGTTACGCGTCGACCGGCTTGCCGACAAAGCGGACGCAGGCGGCAACGGCCACGAGGCCCAGCGGCAGCGTGAAGTAGAGCGGCATTCCGAGACCGGCCGGCAGGTAGCCGAACAGGATGGAGATGACCGCGACGCTGATGGCATAGAATATCTGCGTCTTCACGTGGTCGATATGGTCACACGCCGAACCCATGGAGGACAGGATGGTGGTGTCCGAGATGGGGGAGCAGTGGTCGCCGAAGATGGCCCCGGTGAGCACCGAGCCGACGTTCATGATCACGTAATCCGGCGAGGGGTTCAGGGCAAAGGCCAGGGGGATCGCCAGCGGCATCAGGATGCCCATGGTGCCGTAGGAGGTACCTGTGGCAAAGGAGATGATGGAGCCGAGGATGAAGATGATGCTCGGCAGCAGGAACGCTGGCAGCGCGTCGGAAAGGACGCTGACCAGATAGGCCGCGGTGCCCAGTTCCTTGATGACGCCGGAGAGCGACCACGCCAGCAGCAGGATCACGGCGGTGATGTTCATGGACTTCACGCCGGTGATCCATGTTTCGATGGCCACTTTCACAGGGAGAATGCGCTTGAACACGGCCATGCCCATGCCCACGATGCCCGCGATAAGCGCGGCCTGGAACAGGACCACGGAAGCGTCGGAAGCGCCGAAGCAGATGCGCATGGCAGTGAAGGACAGCGGCGATTCGTTGATCTGCCTGAGCAGTTCGGCGTCGTCGATGGCGTTGTAGCCGTTGAAGTAGAAGCCGAGGAACGCGGCCACGATCAGGGTGCCGATGGGAATGATGGCGTTCCAGACACTCAGGGCCACATTGGTATCGGGCTCGAGGGTGGTGGCTTCGTCGGAGATCATGGGCTTGGAGCCGTCTTCGATGACCTTGCCGGTGGTGCGGGCGCGTTTTTCAGCCTTCCACATGGGGCCGAACTCGCGCATGAACCAGATGGTGCAGATGATGAAGAACAGGATCAGGATGTTATAGAAGCGGTACGGGATCGTCTCAACGAACACGCCGTAGGCGTTGGCTTCCAGACCAATGGCCTGATAACCGTCACGGATCAGGCCCACCTCGTACGCAACCCATGTGGAAATCAGCGCGATGCCCGCAATGGGGGCGGCAGTGGCGTCGATGACAAAGGCCAGCTTTTCGCGGGAAACACGCAGGCGGTCAGTGACCGGACGCATGATCGGGCCGACGGTCAGGGAGTTGGCGTAGTCGTCGAAAAAGATGAACAGACCCATGAGCCACGTCACGAACTGGGAGCTGCGGGGGCTCTTGGCGCGCTTGGCCAGTGCGTCGGCAATGGCTTTTGCGCCGCCCATCTTGGAGACCAGCGCGATCAGGCCGCCGATTGCCAGACACTGGAGCACGATACCGGCGTTCCAACTGTCGGCCAGCGAGTAGAGAATCTCCATGGACAGGCGCAGGAAGCCGTCCACGAAGGCGGAGTAAATATCAAAGCCCTTGAGGTCCAGCATGAAACAGCCGGAGAAGACCCCGAGGAAGAGCGAAAGAACCACGTTCTTGGTGATAAAGGCCAGCACGATGGCCACCAGCGGCGGAATGAGTGTTAGCATTCCATAAAGTTCGGCGTTCTCCGGACCCTTGGAGGAATCCGCGGCCAGAGCCGGGAACGCCAGGGCGAGAACGGCTAGCGCCACAATCGTGACGAGCCAGTAATATCGGCGGAGCATGAATGACACCTCGCTAAAAAAAAGTTAAAAGATTTGCAGAAAAGCAGGATAGACCTACAGAAAAATGCGCACAATTGCAACAAACGTGTGTTTAAGGTCCTGATTTTCGTCATTTGTTCGTTTCATGCACCGCGCTTGCGCACAGAGTTCGATTGGATTAGAAATGGCCCCTTGAACAATCCATGAACGGAGGAATCCAAATGCGTTTTCTGGTCTCAATACTGTTCGCCGCTTTTCTGTTCGCCGCCGCTCCCGCGCAGGCAGCGCCCAACAAGGTCGTGGTCTTCGAAACCTCCATGGGCCCCATCATGATAATGATGGACCCCGACGTGGCACCCAAGACCGTGGCCAACTTTCTCGATTACGTGAACAGCGGATTCTATGACGGAACCATCATCCACCGCGTGGTCAACTCCGACCCCATGAAGATCGTGCAGGGTGGCGGGTTCGACGAGCGCATGAACCGCAAACCCGTGAAAGCGCCCATCGTCAACGAGGCGGGCTTTGCCCTCTCCAACGACCGCGGCACCATCGCCATGGCGCGCACCAACGATCCCAACTCGGCCACCAGCCAGTTTTTCTTCAACGTGCAGGATAACGACTTCCTCAACGCCGCGCCCGGCAACCCCGGCTACTGCGCCTTCGGCAAGGTCATCCGTGGCATGGAAGTGGTGGACAAGATGCTCGTGGTGCCCACCGGCCGCAACGGCATGTTCGCCGACGTACCCCTCAAGCCCATCGTCATCACCAAGGCGTACCTGCGAAAGTAGGACGTGCTTAGACGCGAATAAAGAAAGGCCGCACAATTGTACGGCCTTTCTTTTTTTCTTAAGTGTTTGTGTTCAGCCAAACAAAAAGCCCCTATCCTTTCGGACAGGGGCTATAGCTTTATTAGTTGCTTTTAATCTAAATCGAGAACTTCAAGCCTTACGCTAACTGCTGATCTAGACACTCCAAATTGATCGGCTAGTTCGTTCACATCGTTCCCACATTCTTCAGCTGCTTCAGTGAATTCATCCGTGGGCATCAGTAGTTCTGCGGCGAACCAGTTAGCTTGCCATTCAACGAGATTGCTTTCACCTCTGCAAAATGGTGTCTCTTCTCCATCGTCTTCCCAATGAAGAAAGTAGTGACCAAGTTCATGGGCGATGGTGAAATAGTCTCTTCGATCCGAAGTGTGGTGGGGGAGGTATATGGTGAAAGAACCATCTCCATGGATTAGCAACGACTCTTCAAGATCGTCACTATCCACATAGACCAACTCTCCGCCAAGATCATTCAACAGATTCTGGAGACCATCCCAAGAGTAATCGCTGTGAAAATAGTTATCGCGTACACCTTGTGCGACTTCGATAACCTCTTGTTTTGAATAATCCATTTGGCACCCCCACTTTTTTTATATACATTCTTATGACAATAGTTGCAAGAGCGAGATCAAACCACTAGGTCACAATCATGCGTCAAGCTTGGCAAATCATTAAAATCGTATTTATATCGGCTGTTTGCTTCTTGTTCTGGGTTGCATTTGGGCCTTTTCTACAAGAGCTAGGATGGCTAACCCCTTATGTTCCAGAGCAGGGCAATCTTGAATCGCTATTTGCTCCTGCTGCTGCGCTATTCTCGGGGCTGGCGGCAGGGTTTACTGTTTATGCGATCATTAAGCAAGGCAATCAGTTCCACCGTCAGCAATTTGAAAACAATTTTTTCTCCCTTCTTTCAATACATCGCGACAATCGGAAATCTTTATCCTTCCCATGGCTCAGAAAAGTTTCGGACACAGCTTCCACTACACAAGGGCCTTCTGAGTTTTATCTAAGCACAAAGGGAAGCCAAGCAAGATCATCAAAGAAAAAAAACTTGTGCGGAAAAGGCTCCTCTCAAAACAGGCGAAGGCTCTGACGCATTCCATGCATTGTATATATTGCTAAAAACTATATGGGAGAGAGCTCGGGACGGAAAACGCTCGGAGTATAGACTAGATCAGATTTCATTAGACATTCTGGAGGAACAGATTAGCCAGTATAGAGATGGAACGGGAGCGGTTTCTTTAAGCAAGCACAGGTTGTTTGTTCGCTGTTATGATGTCTTTCGAGAAAGCACCAATTATTTGCTCTATGACTATTTCAGGCATTTGTACCATCTGATCAAATACACTCATAATAATGCACCCGCGGGGAAGTGTTCGGACTACATGGGGATCATTCGTGCACAGTTTGCACCGTATGAGTACCTGATACTATACTATCATGTGCTTCTCTTTCTGTATATAGAGAAGGACCACAACTCTTCACCTTTTCAGGGTTTTATCGAGGACAATTGCTTGCTTCATAACATACAAAAAGATTTGCGGTTTGATGACGGTGCAGCCGGAGAGTATAAGTCTTCAGCGTTTGTGCATGAAAAGTGGGAGGACATGACCCTCAAAGAAAAGTGGCAACTCTTTAAGGGTTGGTTCTCAAAAAAACGTGAAGCGTGGAAACAAAGATCGCCAGATCGAATCGGAGCCGCATATCGCGATCAGTATGGATTATAGGGTTACGCAATGGGTCAAGTCGCCTCACATCTAAGCTTCTCCCCGTTTCTTATGCAAGATAAGCGTGTTAGAGGTCTGCCATAAGAGAACTCTGGGATGGCTTCTAAAGAAATCACTCCAATGTCTTGAAATCTAGAAAATAATTTTTGATCAGGTTTTGTGTCAGATATATAAAAGTCTTACGATTTCTTATAACCCCAATAATCTCTAAGCACCCCAAGGGGGTGACCCCTGTTGTCGACGTGATAGGGCGGTTATTATTTGGAAAACCATGGTTCATGTGGGAAAACATGTGTGAATTCTGTTCAAACTGATTAAAGATGCCGTTTTGGCTCTAGAGTCAAAAAGAAGTCCCCGCCGTCATTATAAATGCTGGCAGGAACTGGTGTTCAAGAAATCCGGCGGACTTTACTGGCAAAAGGTTCTGCTCTGCTGTCCTCATTCGTAAGGGTCAATAACACGCCAACGACTGAGGCTAAGACTCTCCAAAATAGACTGGCGTGTCTTCGGCGGAATTGTCCGGCTTTGCCCGGTTTTCGCTTGCGTCAAACGCCTTCAAGTCAGGGAGTGCAGAGGGGATTATCCCCTTTGCCGAATGCAGGGCAGCGCCCTGCCCGCCGGAGGCTTCTAGAGTTCGCGTTCGTTGCCCAGTGAGCGCAGCACCACCTTGCCTGTATCGAGGTGCAGGAACATGGTGCGAGGGATATTGCTGCCCACTTCCGACGCGGCCAGCTTGATGTCGTTTCGCTCAAGCAGTCGCTGCAGGGCTTCGAAGTTGCGTTGTCCGGTCATGAACATGTCGTCGCGGCGCATGTTGGCGCCACCTGCGGCCTTGAATACCAGCCGTTTCGTGTCTGCGCCTTTGAGGGCCAGCTTGCGCACCATCATGGCCACGCCTGAGGTCACGAACATGTATGGGTTCTGCTGCGCCTTTGCCGGGGAGGCCGAGGCGCGCGGCAGCAGGCAGTGGATGAGTCCGCCGATGCGCTTTTTCGGGTCGTACGCCGTCACGCCGAGGCACGACCCCAGCGAGTAGGTTACAAGCACGTCCTCCGGGTTGGTGGAGAGCTTCATATCAGAGATGTTGACGACGAGTAGGCTCATGAACCGGGTCCTGTGATTATTCCGATTCCTTTACCCATTATACGCTTTTGCTCCGGTCATCCATTATTTAGGGGATGGAAGGGTTCGTGACGGCTTTTTCAGGTTGTCGGCGCACCATGTTTTCCACCGGTATCACGGACGAAGGGGGCGGGGCCAGTGCGTTTCTGAATCCGCGGTTGCCTGCCGTGGCGGTTTGTGCTTTTCTGGCAAACCGTATGCAAACCATAAACCCCCACCCGCCGGGGTGCAATTGGATAATCAATGTTCAAGACAGCCGTACTTTCAGACATACACGGAAACACTTTTGCGCTGCGCGCCGTCCTCGCCGACGCGGCGAATCGCGGGGTGACGCTCTTCGCCAACCTTGGTGACGTCTTCCATGGGCCGCTTGACCCGGCCGGGACATGGGCCATCCTGTCGACCATGGACATACCTACCGTGCGGGGCAATCAGGACCGGATGCTGCTTGAAGAGGGGGGTGAGGATGAGACGCTCGCCTTCGTGAAGCGAGCACTGCCGCAAAAGGCTCATGACTGGGTGTATTTCCTGCCCTCGGTGCTTCAGGTGCGGGGCATGTGCATGCTGCACGGCGGACCGGGCGATGATACCGCGTACCTGACCGAGGAGATCGTGGACGGCCAACCCCGCCTGAAGGAGTGCGCCGACATCCTGCGCGGCATGCCCATTCCGGCCCCGCCGCTGGTGCTGTGCGGTCATTCGCATATTCCCCGCGTCGTGCGTTGCGAGAACTCGCTGGTGGTCAACCCCGGCAGTGTGGGCCTTCCTGCCTACCGCGACGACGAACCGCCCCACGCCATGCAGGCCGGAGACCCGAGGGCGCGTTACGCCATTGTGGAGGAAACCGCAGACGGCTGGGAGGCGGAGTTGGTGGCCGTGGACTACGATTTTGCGTCCGCAGCGGCACTTGCGCGCAAAAACGGCCGTGAAGACTGGGCGTTATGGCTGGAGACGGGAAAAGCATAAACTTCTCAACAGGGGCGGCATCGCCTCTGGACTTTTTTTAGATAATCCTTAAATATAGGGCGAACCCGACGGATGCCGGAAGGTTTTCACCTGCCCGGGGCTGTGAATTCCACCGCAAACCGCAGGATATGCGATGCCACTCAAAAGACCGCTCGTCGCCGCGATTGTCGTCGCCATGCTCACCGTCTGCCTGTCGGGCGCGGCATTTGGCGCTTCTGCCACGGCCACGTTCAATTCCACATACAAGAAGTTTCACGACCTCAAGAAAAACTCCCGGCGCGCCAAGTATCGTTCCAACTGGCGCAAGGTGGAGCGGGGCTTCAAGCAGGCCTATCAGGCGGACACCGACGGGCCGTTCGCTCCCAAGTCGCTCTACTATCTCGGCAGAACCAACGAGGAGCTGGGACGCTGGAGCGGGCTCAAGAGCGACTACCGCACGGCCGTCGAGTATTTCAGTCAGGCGGTGCGCGAGTTTCCGCATCATTCATGGATAGACGACTGCCTCTACCGCCGGGCCGTGATCCGGTACACCAAGCTCAACGAGCGCACCAACGCGCGCCGTGACCTTGCCTATCTGCTCGACACGTACCCCAAGGGCGACATGGCCTCCCGGGCCAAACGCCAGCTCAGCAAATGGGGTGGCCGCGTCAAGGAGAAGAGCAAGCCGAAGCCCAAAGCGGCTGCCGCGGTTGCCAAACCGAACCCGCAGCGCAGCGGCGCGGTGCATGCCACGGCCACCAAAGGTGCTTACCTGAACATGGTGCGCTACAAGAGCAGCGACGACTACACCCGCGTGGTGCTCGAAATGCAGGGCAAGGTGCCCTTCCGTTACAAGCTGCTCGATCCCGCGCCCGAGCACGGCCGCCCGCATCGTCTCTATCTCGACCTCATGGGTGCCACTCTCGGCCCGGACGTTGACCGCAAGACCTCCGTGGCCGACGGTATCCTCAAGCAGATTCGCGCCGGGCAGAACACCAAGAACACCGCCCGCGTGGTCCTCGATTTTCTTTCGCTTCAGGACTACAAAGTCTTTCCGCTGGACAACCCGTTCCGCATCGTCGTCGATGTCTACTCTCCACAGGGCGGCAAGGCCGAGCCGGGCACGAAGCAGACCGTCGAGAACAGCCAGTACCGGCCGCCCAAGGAAAGCAAAGAGATGGCCGGGGATCTGCTGGAGCAACTCGGCCTGACCGTGAACACCATCATGCTTGACGCCGGACACGGCGGAAAGGACCCGGGTGCGGTGGCCAACGGTATGCGGGAGAAGGACATCAACCTGCGCTTCGTCAAGATTCTCGGCAAGGAGCTGACGAAGAACGGTTTCAATGTCATTTATACCCGCACTAAGGACGTCTTCATCCCGCTGGAACAGCGTACCGCGCTGGCCAACGTCAAGAAGGCGGACCTCTTCCTTTCCGTTCACTGCAACGCCCACCGCAACCGGCGCATCAGCGGGCTTGAGACATACAGCCTCAACCTTGCCAAGACGCAGGACGCGGTGCGCGTGGCCGCGCGGGAAAACGCCGTGGACCCGCGCAGCATCAGCGACCTGCAGTTCATCCTCACCGACCTGATGATCAACTCCAAGATGAAGGAGAGCAAGGATCTGGCGGGCGACGTGCAGCGGCAGACGCTCAAGAGCGTTCGCCGCACGTGGCGGGTGAGCGACAAGGGCGTTCGCGAGGCGCCGTTCTACGTGCTGATGGGCGCGAAGATGCCCTCGGTGCTGGTCGAACTCGGCTATCTCACCAACGCCTCCGAGGCCAAGCGGCTGAAGTCCGACGCCTACCTCAAGCGGCTGGCAGAGGGCATCGTCACCGGCATCGTGGCCTACAAGGAAAAGATCGAGCGGTTCGCGCTCAAATAGCCGTGGTTGCTGGCCGGAACCCTCCGGCCCGCTTTCGCGGTTCGCAGAAAAGTGCCTGCGGACCGTTCGTTGCGCTTGATTATCTGCGCCTGCGCGGGTACACGGCTTGTGCACGACAAAAACAACGCGCAGCATGGTGGCGTATGAAAAGGGGAGCGTCACGAAGCGGTGACGCTTTTTTTGCGCGGACGGCCCGGCCGTTCCCATCGCCCCAAGCCGCCCGGAGGCACACGCATGCAGTGGTTGCACAAGGACCTGTTGGACGTATCCCAGCTGTCGAAATCCGAAGTCATGTCACTCTTCGAGACGGCGCAGCATTTTCAGGAAATCAATGAGCGGCCGGTGAAGAAAGTACCGACACTCCGGGGACGGAGCGTGGTACTTTTTTTTTGCCGAACCGAGCACCCGCACCAAGACCAGCTTTGACGTGGCCGGGAAGCGGCTCTCGGCCGACACCTTCTCGCTGGCCAAGAGCTCGTCCAGCCTGACCAAGGGCGAGACGCTCAAGGATACCGCGCTCACGCTGCAGGCCATGGCTCCGGACGCCATCGTCATCCGGCACTGGTGCTCGGGCGCGGCGCGCTTCATGGCCGACCGGCTCGACTGCAGCATCATCAACGCGGGCGACGGCCGCCACGCCCACCCCACGCAGGCCCTGCTGGACGGCTTCACTCTGCATCAGGAGTGGGGCGAGCTGGCGGGCAAGACCGTGCTCATCCTCGGCGACATCACCCACTCCCGCGTGGCCCGCTCCAACGTCATCCTGCTCAACAAGCTGGGTGCCAAGGTGCGGCTCTGCGCTCCGAGAACCCTGCTGCCCCGCACGGCCGCCAAGTGGTCCGCCAAGGTCTACCACGACCTCGACGAAGCCGTGAAAGGCGTGGACGCGATCATGTGCCTGCGGCTTCAGCTTGAGCGTCAGAAGCAGGGGCTGCTGCCGGATCTGCGCGAATATGCGTCCACCTACGGCCTGTCCGCCCGGCATCTGGAAAAAGCGGGCAAGGACGTCAAGGTCATGCACCCCGGCCCCATGAACCGCGGCGTGGAAATCGCCTCGGACCTCGCGGACGCAGACTGTTCGCTGGTGCTCGATCAGGTGGCCAACGGCGTATCCATGCGCATGGCCCTGCTTTTCCAGTACATGACCCGCAAGGGCGGCGAACAATAGGAGGCTGATCATGGCGAAAACGAATCTCATCGTACGACGGGCCATGCTGGACGGCCGCGAGGTGGACGTTCTGGTCCATCGCGGAAAGATCGTCGAAGTGCGCGACTGCGCCCCGGAAATCGATCCCGAAGAGTTCGGGCAGGTGGAGGACGCCTACGGTCTGAGCCTCATGCCCAGCATGACGGACGTGCACGTGCACCTTCGCGAGCCCGGCTTTGAATACAAGGAAGACATCGCCTCCGGCCTCGGCGCGGCCGCATGGGGCGGCTTCGGCAATATTCTGTGCATGGCCAACACCAGCCCGGTGAACGACACCGCCTCGGTGACCGAAACCATGCTCGAAAAGGCCGGGCAGCACTGGCCGAACGGCCCCCGCCTGTTCCCCATCGGCGCGCTCACCAAGGGCCTCAAGGGCGAAGAGCTCTCCCCCATGGCCGAGCTGAAGGACGCGGGCTGCGTGGCGGTTTCCAACGACGGCGTGCCCGTGAAGAACACCGACCTGTTTCGCAAGGCCATGGACTACGCCGCCAACTTCGGCCTGACCGTCATCGACCACTGCGAGGACCCCTACATGGCCGTAGGCGTGGGCGTGAACGACGGCGAGATTTCCGACACCCTCGGCCTGCCCGGACAGCCCGACGTGGCCGAGGCCCTGCAGGTTGCGCGCGACGTGCTGCTGGCCGAATTCCTCGACGTGCCCGTTCATCTGGCGCACGTCTCCTGCGAAAAGTCAGTGGACATCATCCGCCGCGCCAAGCGCGCGGAGTCCGCGTCACGGCCGAGACCTGCCCGCACTATCTCGTGCTCACCGAGGACTGGCTTGCCGCGCCCGAGACCGAATACAGCGCCATGGGCAAAGTCAATCCGCCGCTTCGCACCGAGGCGGACCGCAAGGTCATGCTGGACGCCCTCAACGACGGCACCATCGACTTCCTCGCCACCGACCATGCACCCCACGGCATGCACGAGAAGGAAGTGGAGATGGACGTGGCCCCCTGCGGCATCTCCGGGCTGGATACAGCCTTTGCCGTGACCTGGGGCCTTGTACGCGACGGCCACCTCAAGCGCGAAGCCTTTGATCGCGCATGGATAACCGGCCCGGCGCAGACCTTCGGCCTGCCCTTCAACACCTTCCAGCCGGGCGATCCGGCAGACTTCTTCCTCTTCGACCCGGAAGAGGAGTGGACCGTCGGACCCAAGACCATGCACTCCAAGGGAAAGAACACCCCGCTGACCGGGACCGTGCTCAAAGGCCGGGTGAAAACCCATTTTCTTGCAGGGAAAAAAATAGTATAAGTGGGCTTCACGGGCATGAGCCCGCTCAAGCAATACAACAAGACCCCAAAGGAAGGAGATATATGAGCCAGCCCTTTAAGGACGCTGTCGGTTTCTGCAAAACCATCATGCGCAACGGCTTTGACGCCTACGTCATCAACGCCCGGCTTCAGGAGCTGACTCTGGCCGAGTCCGGGGCCGAACAGGAACTCGACATCTGCACAGAGGCGTCCCTGCCCGAAATGCAGCGGCTTTTCCCCAACATTCAGGGCTCCGACGACAAAGGCATCATCGGGACCCTCAAGGAAGGCGGCGTCACCTACTATTTCTACCCCGCAGACGTGGAGCTGAGCTCCTACACCGAAGAGTCGGTCTCCAAGATGACCCCCCGGCTCATGAAACGTCTGGAAGCGCGCGGCGACATCCCCCTGTCCTCGGTCTGCCCCTACATCCCCAAGGCCAAGGACATGTACGCGGACTTCGCCGACCTGACCGAAGGCACGGTCCGCTTCAAAGGCATCGCCGACGAAGCCCTCAAGAAAGACTACGCGCTGGCCTTCCGCGCCCTGCGCTTTGCCGCCAACTACAATCTCGACATCGAACGCAACACGTGGGTGGCCATCGTGCGCAACGCCCGCCGCGTGCTCGACTACGTGCCCACCCGCGACTTCATCGACGAATGGCGCAAGGTCGAGGCCGAAAGCATGTACAAGTTCGTGGAGCTGCTCTTCGAGTCCATGCTCCTGCACGGCCTCATCCCCGAGCTGGCCGCCCTGTCCCGCGTGAAGCAGATCAAGAACCCGGAAGAGGGCGAGGAAACCGTGCTGAAGCACACCATCGACGTGATGCGCAGCTACCCCGAAGTGCTGCCCTACGACTGGTACGGCACCGTGGCCTGCATGTTCCACGACGTGGGCAAGCTCTACACCGCCGACTACTACGACGAAGAATGGCACTTCCTGCAGCACCACCGCGTGGGCGCCAAAGTCACCCGCAAGATTCTCAAGCGCCTCAGCTTCATGCCCGAAGATATCGACCTGATCTGCGAACTGGTGCAGAACCACATGCGCCCGCACTTCATGCTCACCGATCGCGGCATCCGTCGCCTCAAGGCCCACGACGAATACCCGCGCATCATGGAAATGGTCCGCGCCGACATCAAGGCCCGTGGCGGCTCCTGGCGCGAATTCAACCACAATATCAAGATGGCCGAACGCGCCGAGATCCCGGAAGACGAGATCGAACCGCTGCTCAACGGCAACCAGATCATGCAGGCCACCGGCCTCAAACCCGGACCGCAGGTGGGCGCCATCCGCGAAGCACTGCTCAAGGCGCAGATCGCCGACGACGTGCACACCGAAGAACAGGCCATCGCCTTTGCCAAAGCCTACAAAGTTCGGCACGGCATGTAGCGCGTCCCTGTAACTGAATGAAAAAACCCCTGCGGACCAGTCCGCAGGGGTTTTTTCATTCATGAGAGCCTCCGGCGGGCAGGGCGCTGCCCTGCACCCGGCAAAGGGGATAATCCCCTTTGCAATCCCTGACTTGAAGGCGTTTGAAGCAGACGCAAATCTATCGCTTCCGGACAGTTGCGCCGGAGGCGAGCCAAAAAGCTTTGGAATTCTTAAAACCTTTCCCGAAAGGTTTTAAGCCCCCGGAGGGCCGCCGGAGGCACACTATCCGATGACCACTTTGTTTCGTCCGGTTTCCTTGGCTTCGTAGAGGGCTTCATCGGTTCGTTTGATGAGGTCGTCCGGGGTTTCACCGGGTCCTCGCAGGGCCACGCCGAAGCTGGAGGTCACTTGTCGGGGCACGTCGGTAAACTCGGTTTCACTGATGGCTTCGCGCAGCCGTTCGGCGGCTTCTTTTGCTCGGGATAGTCCGAGGCGGGCAGCATGACCATGAATTCTTCGCCGCCCCAGCGGGCGAGTGCGTCGGTTTCGCGGATGTTTTCGCGCACGAGTGCGGCCAGTTCGCGCAGGACGTTGTCGCCTGCGTCGTGGCCGAAGGTGTCGTTGATGGACTTGAAGTGGTCGATGTCGAACATGATGAGCGAGAGGTTTCCGGCCACGGCCATGCGTTGGGCAAGGGTTGCGAGGAAGCTTCTGCGGTTGAGGGCTTTGGTGAGCGGGTCGGTGGAGGCTTCGTCGGCCAGCCGCAGGCGTTCGTCTTCGAGGGCGCTGACGTCGTGGAAGCTGAACATGCGCAGTTCGGAACTGGGCAGGGAGCTGTAATTGACCGAGAAGGCGGCGGTTCTGCCGGTGGGGTTGGCCGGGTTTTCCAGATGGATGATGTGGTCGACGTCGAGGTTGTCGTCGGTGACTGTTTTGATCCACGACTCGTCGCCGCCTTCGTAGATGTCGCCGTTGAGGCGTTCCATGAAGTCGCCGGGCGCGGCGTTGTCGGCGGTCATGGCTTCGTGGTCTTCGTAGCCGAGGTAGTTGGCGAGGCGGCGGTTGGTGTAGGTAACGCGTCCGCCGTTTTCCAACAGGGCCATGGAGGGGAAGGCGTCGAGCAGGCGGCGCAGGTCGTGGTCGGCCTGTTCCAGTTTGCGGCGCAGAAAGACCGCGCGGGCGCAGCGGCGCAGGGCCACCAGCAGCCGTTCGGGTTCCACGGGGCTTTGCAGGAAGGCGTCGGCGTTCTGCTCCATGACTTCGAGGAGCTGTTTCGGGTTGTACTGGTCGTAGAGGACGATGAGCGGCGCGGTTTCGGACTCGGTGCGCATGTGGGTGACGAGGCTTTTGCCGAGGGGGCCGGTCATGTGCATGTCCACGAGGGTCACGTCGGGCGTTTCTGCGCGGAATCGTTTGAGCGCGGCGGCAGCGTCGGGCGCGGCCATGACCCGGGAGGCCGTTCGTGAGAGCAGTTCGGTCAGGCGTTCTCGTTCGAAGTCGTCTTTGAGGGCCACGAGGATTGAGAGGCGTTGTCTGGGCATGGTCATCCTGCTGTTGGAGACTGGTGATCCAACATGAGTTCACCAGTTAAGCCGGGGGCTGTCAATGCGCTTAGGTGTGCTGGCTAGGAGTTTTGGACGCGGAGATAGAGGATGAGGCCGGTTATGATGAGCGCGAATCCGGCCCAGCCGGTCAGATGGGGGATGGCGCCGCCGAGCAGGAGCACTTCGCCCGCCAGCGAGAAGGCTACCTCCATGGACTGGGTGCAGTCTGCGGCGGCCAGTTCCGGGGCGGTGCGGGCTTTCTGGCGTGCGTGCAGGAACAGGCTGGTGGCAGCCACGCCGGAAAAGATGGCCACGAGAAGGGTTTGCAGGAGCTGCCCGGTTGATGGCGGGGGCGGTGCGTGATGATGTAGAGTGCGATCCAGAGCGGAACGGAACCAAGGGTGAGGAGCAGGACGCGGCTGAGACTGTTTCTGATGGAGGGCGTGTCAATGGCGGGAATGAGGCTTCTGCCTCCGGCCTGTGCCTCCCATACGAGTTGATTGCCAAAGGGATAGGCGAAGGCGGCCACGAGGACCGGGAGCGTGCCGAGGGCCAGTTGGGCCATCGGCAGGCGTTCGGCCTGTTCCACGTTGATGAGGATGACCCCGGCGAAGCTGACGAGCGTGAAAAGGATGGCCCGAAGCGGGACGCGTTTCCCGAAACCGAGGAGCACGATGGGCGTGGCCACGATGGTCGTCTGCCAAGTGGCGGCCACGACCCAGCCGGGGGAGTAGGCCGCGCTGAAGGTGATCAGCGAGTAAAAGACGCCAAAGCCGACGCAGCCCGCCACGGTCCAGAAGCCGATGTTGCGGGTGTAGGTGGTGATGGTGTCGCGCAGCAGGCGTTGTTTGCCGCTGAGCAGGAGCCAGCCGCAAAGAAGGACGGTCATCCAGAGGTAGCGCAGGGCTGCGCTCCAGAACCAGTGCCCTCCGGCAAGGCTCATGCTGCGGTTGAGCACGAAGGTGGAGCTGAAGAACAGGGCGGCCAGCGTGCCGAGAAAGAGAATGCGTATCATGCCCTACGCCTTGAATGCGTTGGTTTTTTCCCGGAGATCAATGGATAGCCGGGAACTTGGTACAAGCGAGTGCGGGCCGCAAGCGGTGGCTAAGCCAGCGCTGAAAGGTCATAGGTGGTGGCGCTCTCCACTTCGACGGTGACGATGGTGCCCGGGGTCAGGGTGCGGCCTTCGGGCACGCTCACGTAGGTCAGGCCGTCCACCTCGGGTGCCTGAAACCATGCCCTGCCTTCGAACAGGCCCGGCCATTCCGGGGATTCGCGCTCCACCAGCACTTCGAGTTCGCTGCCGACATGCCCCTCCATGATTTCTTCGGATATTTCGGATTGCAGGGCCATGAGCGCGTCGCGGCGTTCAATCTTGACCTCGTCGGGCACCTGCCCGTCCATGGCGGCGGCGGGGGTGCCGTCCTCGGGCCAGTAGGGGAACACGCCCACGTGCTGCAACCGTTCGGCCTTGACGAAATCCATGAGGTGCCGGAAGTGCTCGTCAGTCTCGCCGGGATAGCCCACGATGAAGGTGGTGCGAATGGCCGCTTCGGGGAAAAACTTGCGGACTCGCTCCAGCACGATGCGCGGGTCGCGGGCGAAGGGGCGGCCCATGGATTTGAGCACGTCGGGGTGCGCGTGCTGCATGGGGATGTCGAAATAGGGCAAAAACGGTCGTCCTGCTTCGGCAAGAAAGGCAAGGGTCTTTTCGGTCAGCCCGGCGGGGTAGAGGTACATGGTCCTGAGCCATTGCAGGCCTTCAATGGACAGGAGCCCCTGCATCAGCCTGCGGAAGCCGTCCTTCATGCCGAGGTCGGAGCCGTAGGCAGTGGAGTCCTGCCCCACCACCACCAGTTCCGGCACGCCGGAGCGCACGATGGATTCGGCCTCGGACACCAGATGCGCCAGCGGCACGCTGTGTTGGGGGCCCCGGATGGAGGGGATGGTGCAGAAGCGGCAGTCGTGCGAGCAGCCTTCGCCCACCTTGAGGTAGGCGAACGAGGGCGCGGTGGACACTCTGCGGGGAAGGGCGCGGTCCGCCTCGTGGGAGAGGGCCTGCCGAACCATGTCCGGCCAGCGGTCCAGCTCATCGGTGGAGAGCCACAGCGATACCTCGGGCATCTCCGTCTTAAGGTCGATGCCGAAGCGGCTCACGAGGCACCCGGCAACGGCCAGCAGCGGGGTCTTGCCGCCGGACTCGCCATGCTCGTGGATTTCCTCGGCAAGTCCGAGGATGGTGTCCACGGATTCCTCGATGGCGGGCTGGATGAAGCCGCAGGTGTTGACGAGCACGAGGTCGGCCTCCAGCGGGTCGTCCGTTGGGGTCATGCCCGCACCGAGCGAGCCGAGCAGCCGTTCCGTGTCCACAAGGTTCTTGGGGCAGCCGAGGCTGACGGTATGTACCCTGATGGTATGATTCATTCTTCCTCCGCACCCCATGGGGGCAGGCAAATAGGCGTTGCGATTTGGTGCACGCCGTGTAAAATGGGGCCTTGAGGTATGTCAAACCGGCAAGGTGGCCATGAACGAAATGAGCATAGCGCAAGAGATCACATCGGAAAAGCAGTATGCCATCGGCGTCATCGGGGATATCCCCGCGCTCATGGCCTTCTGGGAAATGTTCCGGGATCAGGCAAACGACGCCGTCCTTCGGGAGATAGGCATCGTCGGCGCTGCCCTGCCCGGCCAGAGCGCCCTGCCCGGCATCTACGAGCAGGCCCACGGCATCCCGCTTTACGGCAGTTGGCAGTCCATGCTGGAGCAGCACCCGGAGATCAACATGATCATCGAGGCGTCGGGCCGCAAGCCGCTTCAGACCGAGCTTCGCAAGTGCCTGCCCGATACCGTGACGCTTGTCGAGCGCGACTGCGCCAACTTTTTCATCCGCCTTCTGACCTCTGACAAAATCTGGGTGGCCTGCAAGCTCGACCTCCTGCACACCCAGACCATGCTCAAGACCATCATTGATCAGCTCGACGAGGAGATTCTCTTTCTCGACGTTGACGGAAACGTGCTGGGCTGCAACCAGACCGTGGCCGACAACCTCGGCCGCAGTAAACGGGAGATCGTCGGAGAGCGCGTCGAGACGGTTTTCCAGCGCCAGCAGGCCAACGGCTTCCTTGATAACATCCGCAAGGGCAAATCCTCGGAGACCATCGCCACCAGCGTGGACGAAGAGGGACGGGCCCACTACCATCGCATCTACACCTATCCTATAGCCAACGAGGACGGCAACGTTTCCCACGTTGTCGCCATGAGACGCGACATCACCCGCCGCACCTACCTTGAGCAGCGCCTGCAGCAGGCGGAGAAACTCGCCTCAATCGGTGAGCTTTCCACCTACATCGCCCATGAAATCCGCAACCCGCTCTTCACTATCAGCGGCTTCGCCAACTCGCTCATGCGAAGTGAGGAGCTGGACGAAGGCTCGCGGGAAAAGCTGTCCATTATCCTTGAGGAGTCCAAGCGGCTGGACGTCATTCTCAAAAGCATCATGAATTTCACGCGCCCCACGGACGCCGACGCCACGGAGATGGACCTCAACGACTCGGTTCGCAACACCATGGAGGTCATGGGAATGGGCTTCTCCGGGCAGGGCATCGACCTGAACCTGGAGTTGGACCCGAGCGTGGCCAAGGTGAAGGCCAACGAGGAGCAGATCAGGCAGAGCCTCATCAATCTGGTCAAGAACTCGGTGGAGGCCATGCCCGGCGGCGGGCTGCTGACCATCAGAACCAGCATGGACGAAGGCTACGTGCGCCTCACGGTGACGGACACCGGCGTGGGCATCGCCCCGGAACTGCGCGACAAGCTCTTCAGCCCGTTTTACAGCACCAAGGGCAAGGGGTCCGGCCTCGGGCTGGCCATGATCCGCAAGATCATGGACGAGCTCGGCGGCGAGGTGGAGCTGACCAGCCGTGAGAACGAGGGCACCAGCGTGACCCTGTACCTGCCGCCCGTGGCGGCGATCGAGTCCCTTGCGGAAGAGCCCGGCTCCTAGTATGAAGCCTCCCTTGAAACCACTACTCACAAGGGAGACACGTCATGGACGCCATCGTACTCGCCACCCGCAACAAGGGTAAGATTCGCGAATTCAACATCCTTCTGGAGCCGTTCGGCCTCACGGTCCGCAGTCTCGACGAGTTTCCCGAGATCGGCGACATCCCCGAGACTGGCGAGACCTTCGTGGAGAACGCGTTCATCAAGGCCCGTGCCGTGGCCGAGGCTACCGGACTGGTGGCCGTGGCCGACGACTCGGGCATCGAGGTGGACCACCTTGGCGGCGCGCCCGGCGTCTATTCCGCACGCTTTGCCGGTCCCGAATGCGATGATCACGCCAACAATGAAAAACTGCTGGCCGAGCTGAAGGGCGTTCCCGACGAGAAGCGCACCGCGCGCTACCACTGCGTCATGGCCGCGGCCGCGCCCAACGGGGCTGAGACATACACCGAAGGTGCCTACGAAGGCCGCATCGCCCACGAGTACAAGGGAGACGGCGGGTTCGGGTACGACGTGATTTTCCTTGATACCGAGTTGGGCCGCCACGCAGCCGAGCTCTCGCCCGATGAAAAGCACGCGCGCTCCCATCGCGGCGAGGCCATCCGCAAGCTGCTTGACGTGTGGCCGGATTTCTGGGCCAAAGCCACCGCCTAAGCTCCTGCCGGGCCGCATAAAAAATAACTGCGGTCCTCTTTTCCTGATTCGTGGGGTCTGGTAGGGTGAGTCATGTTCAAAAGATTCGGAAAGTGGTTCAAGGACCGGTGTCTGCCGGAACAGCGCAGGCGTAGCAGGGTCGGTGTGGGGTTCGAAGCCTTTGTGGAGGTGTTCGAGGTCATCACGCCGGTAAAGACCGTGGACCTGAGCATGAACGGCGCCCGTCTCCATGGCGGCCATGTCTTTCAGGCCGGTCAGGACTGCCACTTCATCCTGCCCGTGGCTCCGGGCATCCGAATAGTCATTGAAGCAAAGGTGGTCCGCTCGGACGAGGACGGCACAGCCATCGAGTTTACGGCCATGGACCCGGACAGCTTCACCCACCTGCGGCGCATGGTCGAACTCAACGCCGCCGATCCCGACCGCATCGAGGACGAACTGCGCAAGGGCGTCAGTCCGTCTGAATGTCGTAAGCCTTGAGCTTCCTGTACAGGGAGCTTCGTTCCATCCCCACTGCCTTGGCAAGCTGCGAGACGTTGCCGCCGAACTCCTTGAGCTTGGCGTCGAGGAACCGCGCCTCGAACTCGGCCCTTGCCTGCTTGAAGTCCACCGGGCCGAGGTCGAATTCCGGGGCGCAGGGGGCCGCGGGCGCGTCGCCTGTCTGGACGGCGGCGTTGCCGGAG
>NZ_BBCB01000040.1 GCF_001311825.1 Salidesulfovibrio brasiliensis JCM 12178
CCCAGCGCGACGGGCAGGGCGGCTCCGGGGCTGCCCGCATCGTCGCCGCGCGTGAGCATGATGGCGAAGAAAATAAGGACGCAGACCGCGCCCACGTAAATGAGCACCTGCATCATGGCCAGGAAGGGCGCGTTCATGAGCAGATACATCCCGGCCACGCCGAAGAGCGTCATGATCAGGCCGACCATGGCCCGGACGAGGCTCTTGGCGGAGACGGCCATGACGCCGCCCGCGAGGATGATCAGCGCGTACACGCCGAAAAGAACTTTTGCCGCAAGGTCAGCCGTCATCTAGCTATCCTCCTTTGCCCCGGCCTGCTTGCGCATGCGGTCGAGGAGGTCGAGTGTGATGTTGTCCTTGTCGAATTCCGACCAGTAGACGTGCTTGGAATGTCTGAGTGAACGGGCCGGGCAGGTCTCCACGCAGAGGCTGCACAGGCTGCAGAGCGAGTAATCGAGCTTGAAGAGGGTCAGTTCCCGCTTGCCCTTGCCCGGGCTGGGCACCGCCTGCTTGGGCAGCACGGTCAGTCCGTTGCTGTGGTGCGTGTTGGGGTCCTGTTCCTTGTCCTTGTGCTCGATATGCTCGATTTTTTTGGACTTGATGCTGATGCAGCCGGACGGGCAGACCTTCACGCACTTCATGCACATGATGCAGCGCGGGGTCGTGGGGTCGTCGTCCTTGTGCACCAGCTCGATGTGTCCGCGATAGCCTGTGAGCGCGGGTTCGCTCACGGTCTTGCGCGGGTAGTGCACGGTTTCCTGTTTCTGGGTGAAGACGCGGCCGGTGACGCCGAGGCCCACGATCAGGCTCCAGAGTCCCTTGGCGGTCTCGGCCAGCTTGCCGAAGAAGCCTTCCGCCGGTCGAGGCATCTTTTTGATCTGGTGCATCTGTGTGCTCACGCTGCCTCCTAGAGTACCTTGACCACGATGGCGGTGACGAAGAGGTTCGCCAGGGCCAGCGGGATGAACCATTTCCAGCAGATGTTCAGAACCTGATCGAAGCGGACGCGCGGGTATGTCCAGCGGAACCACATCATGATCAGCAGCAGAACGTAGACCTTGAGCAGGAACCACCACGGTCCCGGTGCCACGGGGCCTTTCCAGCCGCCGAGGAAGAGCGCGGTCGCCACGGAGCAGACCACGATCATCTCCGCGTATTCGGCGAGGAAGAAGAGGCCGAAGCCCATGCCCGAGTATTCGGTGTGGAATCCGGCGGTGAGCTCGGACTCCGCCTCGGGCATGTCAAAGGGTGCGCGGTTGGTCTCGGCCACCGCGCAGGTGAAGAAGATGACGAACGCCAGCGGTTGCACGGCCGCGTTCCACTGCCACGGCCAGTTGCCCTGCGCGGCCACCAGCTCGCCCATGTCCAGCGAACCGGTCATGAAGCGATGGCCAGAACGGTCAGCAGCAATGGAATCTCATACGCCACGGACTGCGCCACGGCACGGGCCGCGCCGAGCAGCGACCACTTGTTGTTGGACCCCCACCCGGCGAGGCAGAGCGAGAGCACGCCGAAACCGGAGAAGGCCAGTATGAGCAGCAGGCCCATGTTGAACTTTATGCCGTAGAGTCCGGGGCCGAACTCGATGGGCAGAAAGAGCAGGAAAATGGGCATGAAGGAAAGGATGGGCGCCGTCCAGAAGAGCAGACGGTCGGCGCCGTCCGGGGCCGTGAGCTGCTTTCCTACCAGCTTGAGGGCGTCGCAGACGGGGGTGAGCAGCCCGTGAGGGCCGACCTCGAACGGTCCGGGCCGCCGCTGCAGGTGCCCCGCCACTTTTCGTTCGAGATACACGAGCACCAGCGCATTCAGGGCGATGAAGGCCGCGAAGGCCGCCAGCCCGATGCCGATGCGGAGGGCGGGTTCGGGGATCATGAAAGCTGTGCTCATCGGTCAATCTCCGGGATGACAAGGTCCAGGCTGCCCATGATGGACACGGCGTCCGCCAGCAGGACGCCCTGTGCGCATTCTGGGAACAGGCTCAGGTTCGAGAAGCTCGGGGACCGCAGCTTGATGCGGTAGGGCACCTTGTCGCCGTCGCTGGCCACAAGGATGCCGATGCGTCCGCGGGCGCCTTCCACGCAGCCGTACGCTTCACCCGCCGGAGGCTTGAATCCGGGGCGGGGGGCCTTTTTGATGATGTGCCCGTCGTCGCAACCGGGGAGCATGTCCAGTGCCTGATCCACGATGTTCAGGCTCTGTTCCATCTCGTCCATGCGCACGAGGTAGCGGGCAAAGGCGTCCTGTCCGCCGTAAGCGGGAACCTCGAAGTCGAACTCGGGGTACAGGGAATACGGGTCCGAGCGGCGTACGTCGCAGGCGATGCCCGATCCGCGCAGCACCGGGCCGGTGGCTCCGTAGCGCTTGCACATCTGGTCGTCGATGATGCCGATATCCTCGACGCGCTTGCGCAGGATGAGGTTGTCGGTCACGAGCGCCTTGAACATGGGCAGGCGTTCCCTGAGGATCTTTGCCACCTCCCGCGCTTCGGGGATGAGCTCGTCGGGAAAGTCCGAGCATACGCCGCCGAAGCGGAAAGAGCAGTATGTCAGGCGCGAACCGGTGACCTTCTGGAGAAGGTCCATGATGCGCTCGCGGTCTTCGAATGCGTACATGATGGGGGTGAACGCCCCGAGGTCCAGCAGGTATGCGCCCCACCAGAGCAGGTGCGAGGTGATTCTGTTGAGCTCGGAGGTCAGGATGCGGATGACTTCGGCCCGGCGCGGAACTTCGATTTCGGCCAGCTTTTCCACGGCCTGCACGTAGGCGTGGTTCCATGCCAGCGCGTGCAGGTAGTCCACGCGGCCCATATTGGGCAGATACTGGTGCCACTGCTTCACTTCGCCCATCTTCTCGTGCATCCGGTGGATGTACCCGAGAACCGGGTCCGCGCGCATGACGTATTCCCCGTCCAGTTCAAGGACCACGCGGAGCACGCCGTGTGTGGAGGGGTGCTGGGGGCCCATGTTCAGGATGAGGCGGTCGTCCGCGCCTTCCTCGAAGTTGCGGGAGTAGAAGTCGCCGTCTTCCACCTCGAGGCGTTTGGCCTCGGGGTGCATTTCGTCGCGAATGGTCGGTGCGCAGCGGATTTCCTCGGCCAGTTCGTCGTAGCCGAGGGTCATGCCGCAGTTGCAGAGCAGATGCTCGTCATCGCCTTCGATGATCTTCTGGCAGGGCACGACCTCGAAGAAGGACTTGCGGTTCTTGTCCGTCTTGACGAGCGGAAACTCGTCGGCCATGTCGTCCGGCAGAAGCAGGGGCGCGGGGTTGGGATGGCCGTTGAAGTGGACGGGGTAGAAGTCCATGGCTTCACGTTCATGCCAGTCTGCGCCGGAATAAATCTTGGTTATGGATGGAAAGCAGGGGTCTTCGTGCGGGGCGTGGCTGCGGAGGGTCACGCGGCCTTTGTTGCCCCAGCGGGCGAAGTGGTACTGGGCCTGAAAGCCTTCCGTGAATTCGAGCATGCTGATGTCTTCGAGGAAGTAGTCCTCGTTCAGCATGGTTTTGGCGGCCTCTGTCAGCCGTTCGCGCGCGATATGCACCGTGCAGCCCTGTCCGGTGTGCTCGTCCTCGCGCACGGCGCGGTTTTCATTTTCGTATTGAAAAAGTATTTCGTCGCGCATGGCCTACTCCTTCCCGCCCTGGCCGGAGCCGAGGTCTTCGTATCCTTCCGGAAGGGGCCACCAGCGCCTGCCGCTGATCTTTTCCTGAAGCTGGAAGAGCCCTTCGAGCAATCCTTCGGGGCGCGGCGGGCAGCCGGGAACGTAGACGTCCACCGGAATGAGCTTGTCAACGCCTTCGACGATGCCGTATTGCCCCTTGAAGGAGAACGGGCCGCCGGAGATGGCGCAGTTGCCAAGCGCCATGACCCAGCGTGGTGCAGGCATCTGCTCATAGAGCCGGACCACGGACGGGGCCATCTTCTTGGAGACGGTTCCAGCCACGATCATGAGGTCGGACTGGCGCGGCGAGGGGCGGAACACTTCTGCGCCGAAGCGGGAAATGTCGAACCGGGACATGCCCACGGCCATCATCTCGATGGCGCAGCAGGCCAGCCCGAAGGTCATGGGCCACAGCGACATTGCCCGGCAGAGGTCCACGATCTTCTGGACCGGGGCCGCTGCTATCATGGCCGAATCGACGGTGGTGACGGCTTTGCTCAGCGAATCCTGCGTGGCCATTCGAACACTCCCTTTTTGACGAAATAGAGACAGCCGGCGGCAAGGGCGCCGAGGAAGATGGTGATCTTCACCAGCGGAGCGATGCCTTCCGCCTGGGGCCAGGCGGCAGCGGCGGGGAAGAGGTAGAGCACATCCACGTCGAACGCGAGAAACAGCAGGGCGTAGAAGAAATAGTTAATCCCGAACCGCATCCACGGCGTCCCGTGCGGCCGGATGCCGCATTCGTAGGGGGTGTGCAGCTCGCCTCCCTTGGCTTTCGGAGCCAGAAGCAGGGAGCCGATCATGGGTGCGGCGGCAAAGGTCAGTCCTAGAGCCAGAGCGGCGAGGATCGCGATGTTGAGCCAGGAGAAAACCATTTTTTCCTTTCCTTTTTGCCGTTTCAGAACGTCGAAAAGCTTTCCACGTACTATTGGAGATTGCGCATAGCGGGCACATGGTAAAGGAAAACATGCCTATGTTTTTTATTTCACAAAGTCCTTTTTCATCGCCTGATGAGCCGGGAGAAATTCCGTATTTTGATGTGAATGATTTCACAACTGCATAATCGCATTGCCCTCATAGATATACCATTGATACGCGTCTTGGCGTATTGAGGAAAACTATACCACGCCCGCTTGCGGCGGGTTTCCCGGCATGTGTCATATCCCTAAGGAGAATCAGGTCATGGTCGACAAAGTCTACAGCGTCTGCGGCATGTGTACCGTTCGCTGCCCCATCGAGGTGGAGGTCGAGAACGGCGAAGTGATGTTCATCAAGGGCAACCCCCACGACCCGGGAATGGCCGGTGCGCTCTGTCCGCGCGGCGGTGCCGGGTATGCCCTGACCCTTGACGACGAACGCCCCCAGTTCCCCATGATCCGTCAGGGTGAGCGCGGCGAGGGAAAATGGAAACGCGTGTCCTGGGACGAAGCGCTCGACTACGTGGCCGACCGCCTCAAAGGCATCATGGACAAGTACGGCCCCGAGTCCGTGCTGTGGTCCGACCGCGGCGGCCCCTTCCGCGACCTGCATATGGCGTTCGTGCGCGCCCTCGGCTCCCCGAACTACTGCAACCATGACTCCTCCTGCGCCCGCAACGTGCAGCACGCGGCCAAGTCCGTCATGGGCATGGGCCGAAAGGATGTCTCTTACGACTACAAGAACTGTCGTCATCTGGTGCTGCAGACCCGCAACATCTTCGAGGCCATCAACGTCAAGGAAGTCAACGGCGTTCTGGACATGAAGGACAAGGGCGGCCAGCTGACGGTCATCGACATCCGCGCCAACGTCTCCGCCTCCAAGGCCGACAATTTCATGCTCATCCGTCCGGGCACCGACTACGCCTGAACCTTGCGGTCATCCACGAACTCTTTGCCTCCAATCTTTACAGCAAGGAATTTGCGGGCAAGCACATCAAGGATCTGGACAAGCTCCGGTCCTTTGTCCTTGAATACACCCCGGAATGGGCCGAGGAAGAGACCGGCATCAAGGCATCCAGCATTCGCCATCTGGTGCGGGAACTGGCCGACGCCGCTCCCGCAGTCATCTGGCATCCCGGCTGGATGGTCGCCCGCTACTCCGACTCGTTCTACGTCAGCCGCACCGCGTACCTCATAAACGCGCTGCTCGGTTCCATCGGCGCCAAGGGCGGCCTGCCCATCACCAACAAGCCCGGCGACTTCGGCCGCAAGGGCCTCAAGAAGTTCGTGGACCTCTTCCCGAAGCCGGAAAAGCCCCGCGCGGACGGCTGCGGCTCCACGCTCAAGCACATTGACGGCGGCCCCGGCCTCGTGCACCTCAACTACGACGTCATGGTTTCCGGCGAGCCGTATCCCATCAAGGCGTACATCGTGCACCGCCACGACCCCCTGATGGCCCTGCCCGATCCCGAGGCCATCAAGAAGAAGTGGGAGAATCTCGACCTGCTCGTGTCCACCACATTCAGCTGGTCCGACACCGCATGGCACGCCGACGTGGTGCTGCCCATGTCGCCGTACCTTGAGCGCGACTCCATCCTTGCCTGCAAGAACGGCCTGAAGTCGTACCTTTTCTATCGCGACCGCGCCATGCAGCCCCGTTTCGAGACCCGGTCCGACTGGGAAATCATCTGCGGGCTGGCCGAGCGCCTCGGCATCGAGGAACTCTCCGGCAAGACGCTGGCCGACCTGCACGACTACCAGCTCACGGATACCGGCGTAACGCGTGAGGACTTCAAGGCCACCGGCGAGGTCTGGCTGACGGACGAGCCCAAATACCGCACCATCGACGAACTCAAGTTCAAGACCCCGTCCGAGAAAATCGAGGTCATCAATGACAAGTGGGAAGACATGGGGCTGCCGAGCCTGAAGCCCTATGAGTCCCCCGAACGTCCGCCCGAAGGTCGTTTCCGCATCACCTTCGGCCGCTGTGCGCTGCACACGCAGGGACACACCGTCAACAACCCGCTCCTGAACGAGCAGATGTCCGAGAACAAGCTCTGGATTCACACTTCCAAGGCAAAGGAACTGGGCATCAAGGACGGTGACTACGTCAGGGTCGGTACCAATGGCGACGGCGGCAACATCCGCGCCTTCGTGACCGACTTCGTGCATCCCGAATGCGTGTTCATGGTTCATGGTTTCGGCCACAAGCTCCCGGTTGAATCCCGTGCCTACGGCAAGGGCGTGGCAGACCACGAGCTGATGAAGGGTGGCCTCGACAAGATGGACAAGGCCGGCGGCGGTCTGGCTTTGCAGGAGCACTTCGTGAACGTATCCAAAATCTAGCCCCCCTTTAGTGATATGCCGAAAGGGCCGGGCAGCCATGTGCTGCCCGGCCCTTTCCCTTTTCCGGGAGAGTGTGGCCGCAGTGGGGGGAACCTGTTGCGATGGAAGACGGGATGCAGTATGGCTCATAGAGGAATACAAGTGCATGCCGGGCCTCAGGCGCATGATAATGTCCGGCATGCCTCAACAGTGGGAGAGGGAACCATGACACAGTATTACGGAAAGCGGCTGATGCAGGCCGGTCTTTCGGGTTGTCTGACCATGCTGGTTCTTCTGGCGATGGCGGCTCCCGGCAGTGCGGGCGATGCTGCCGTGAAGGTGCAGACGCGCCCCGGACTCGCGGAGCAGCTGAAAGAGGGGAATCAGCAGCAGGTTGTGCAGAAGGACGGCTGGCGGCTGGAAACCGAAGTTCTGCAGCCCGGTACGCGCAGTCAGGGCTATCACGGCGAGCTGTATCACGATGGCAAGCCCGTGGAGGGTACCATGGGGCAGACCATGGAAACGCCACTCGGGACCGTGAAGTACAGCGGCTCCATGATGGAAAGGAAGCATCTCTGGTCGCATAGCGGGTGGAAGCTTACCAAACCGGCTGCGGGTGTGGAGACCTCCTGTCCCGGTCCGGACATGATGGTCCCGAGCAGAATGCACAACGGCGACGGCCCTCCGGGCGCGACGCTGAAATAGCCCTGCGGGCAACCCTCTTACAGGGAAGGAGAATCGAGTATGAGGAAATTCATTCTGGCTGTCATGCTCATGGTGGGCGCGATGGTTCTTTGTGGCGCGGCCCCGTCTCAGGCGGTGATGGGCCCCGGCGAGTGCATCCGCGACTGTGATGGAGACAAGGAGTGCATCCGCGAATGTCGCAAGATGTTCATGGACGAGGATGAGGTCAAGGAGACCTACAAGAAGGAATTCCGGGAGTGCTTCGACGGCTGCTACGAGCTGCGTGGCAAGGAAAAGGAAGAATGTCTGGAAAAGTGCCGCGACGACTACAAGGTCGGGCGTGAGCTGCCTGACAAATAATCCGATTGGTGTTCAAGAAACAAAACGGCCCGTCATCGTTCGATGACGGGCCGTTTTGTTTCGGGTGGTTATTTCCCGGGCGGCAGTGCGGCCATGGAGCCGCGTCCTTCCTTGACCCGGAAGAAGCCCATGATCTGAAGCAGTTGCTCTGCCTGTGCGTTCATCTGCTGTGAGGTGGAGGCCAGTTCTTCGGAGGCGGCGGCGTTCTTCTGGACAACACCGTCCAGCTCGCGGATGGCCTGTCCGATCTCGCGCACGCCCGCGCCCTGTTCCTCGGATGCTGCCACAATGGACTTGACCAGTTCGGCGGTGCGCTGAATGTCCGGCACCATGTTGCGGAGCACTTCGCCCGCTTCGTCGGCCTTGCCGAGCGTCGCGGTTGAGAGTTCGCCGATCTCGGCTGCCGCCTGACCGCTTCGCTCGGCCAGCTTGCGGACTTCTGCCGCGACAACGGCGAATCCCTTGCCTGCCTCGCCGGCGCGTGCCGCCTCGATGGCCGCATTGAGCGCCAGCAGGTTGGTCTGCCGCGCGATTTCTTCAATAATGGAAATCTTCTGGGCGATGTCCTTCATGGCTTCCACGGCTTCAAGCATGGAATCCCCGCCCTGTTCCGCGTCGCGGGCGGATTTAACCGCGATGGTTTCTGTCTCGCGGGCGTTTTCGGAATTGCGCTCGATATTGCCGAGCATCTGTTCAACGGCTGCGGAGACCTGCTCCACGGACGCTGCCTGACTGTTGGCCCCGTGGGAGAGGTCTGACGCGGACTGGCTGACCTCGCGGCTGCCTTCGCCCACGTTGGTTGCCGCAGACATGACCTGACCGACAATGTTGTCCAGATTCTCAGTCATGTCCTTGAGGGTGGCGTTCACCAGCCCGGGAAGGTCACGGTACTGGATGTTGTACGTTCGGGTCAGATCTCCGTCGGCTACCATCTCTGCGGCTTCCACGGAGACTTCGAGGGGCTTGACGATGCTGCGGTTTATCATCAGGCAGAGGGGCAGGATGATGATGGCAAAGAACCCAAAAACACCAGCTCCAATGCCCCAGATATACGATCTTGTGACCGTGTCGATTCTTTCTGTCAGCGCTACGCGTTGCTCGGCCACATTGTCGAGGTAGACACCGGTTCCGATCCAGATGTCGGTTCCGGGGATCATTTCGGCGTAGGAGAGCTTGGGCTGATCGCCCTTGCCGGGCTTGGGCCAGATGTATTTGACGAAGCCGCCCCCGTCATGAGCCTTCTTGTTCAGTTCGGTGACGAGCTTGACGCCGTCCTTGTCAGCAAGCTGGCCGAGGTCCTTGCCCACCAGTTTTTCATTGGTGGGAACGGTGATGACCGTCGTGCCCTTGTATACAAAGAAGTATCCGGACTTGTCCTCTTCAAAGCGAATGGGATTCACCAGCTTGCGGATCAGGTCTCCCTGCTGCTCTTCGGGAACTCCCTGGAGCGCCTGGCCCATTGTCACGGCCATGGCGTGGGTCGCCACTTCGAGCTTACGCTCTTCCCCGGTATTCATGGAGTCCACCGAGCTTTCTATGCCGATGTCTTCCACGGAACGGATGCCATTGAAGAACACGGCGACACAGAGTGCGGAGAATAGCGCCATGAAACCCGTCAAGGCCAGCATTCGGGCATTGATGGATATTTTGCGAAGCATGAATGACTCCTTTGCATGAAAAAAGGGAGATTATCTACTATTTAGCATGCAGGAACAGAACCGGAAAGTAAACATGGTTATAATCTGGTGGAGCGCAAACAGGTTGATAGCGCGATACAGAAGAGAAAAAGGCGACCCGGAGGCCGCCTTCGAGAAAACAGGGATGGTTCGGTTTAGTGCTCGACCACTTTGCTCAGGAAGTCCCGCAGGCGGGGGTGGCGAGGGTTGGAGAAGAAGGTTTCTGGTTCGGCCTCTTCCTGAATGCGGCCTTCGTCGATAAAGATGACGCGGTCGGCCACGTCCTTGGCAAAGCCCATTTCGTGGGTCACGACGACCATGGTCATGCCCTCGCGGGCAAGGCGTTTCATGACTTCCAGCACTTCGCCGACCAGTTCGGGATCGAGGGCGGAGGTCGGTTCGTCGAAGAGGATGACCTTGGGCCTGAGCGCCAGCGAGCGGGCGATGGCCACGCGCTGCTTCTGGCCGCCGGAGAGCTGTTCCGGGTAGTTGTGGGCCTTTTCTTCGAGCCCGACCTTGCCCAGCAGGTCCAGCCCGAGCTTGTTGGCCTCGTTGCGGGACATGCCGCGGACCTTGATGGGACCGAGGGTCACGTTTTCCAGCACGGACATGTGCGGAAAGAGGTTGAACTGCTGGAAGACCATGGTGGCTTCGGTGCGGACGTGGTTGATGTCCGTCCTGTGGTCCATGATGTCGTAGCCGTCCACGATGATGGTGCCGCTGGTGGGTTCCTCCAGCTTGTTGATGCAGCGCAGTACCGTGGACTTACCCGAGCCGGAAGGACCGAGGATGACCACCACCTCTCCCTGTTTCACATGCAGGTCAACGCCCTTGAGGACCTCGAAATCGCCGAAGCTTTTGTGAAGATTCTTAATCTGGATCATTTGCGGACTCCTAGCGCTGGCTCTTCAGGTGCAGGCGTTTTTCGAGCATGCCCAGAGCCTTGGCAATGGACATGGTCATGCAGAGATACATAATGCCGACGGTGAGGTAGACCTCGAAGGCGCGGAAGTTCACGGCCACGATCTCGTCGCCGGTGCGCAGCAGCTCGCCCACGCCGATGATCATGAGCAGGGAGGTGTCCTTGAGGCTGATGATGAACTGGTTTCCCAGCGGCGGGATCATGCGTTTGAAGGCCTGCGGCCAGATGATGTAGCGCATGGTCTGGCCGCGGGTCAGGCCGATGGTTCGGCCCGCTTCCATCTGGCCCACGTTGATGGACTGCACCGCACCGCGCACGATTTCGGCGATGTACGCGCCGGAGTTGACTGCGATGATGACGATACCTGCCACCACCGCGGGGATGCGGATGCCGATGGCCATGGGCAACCCGAAATACAGGAACATCGCCTGAACCAGCATGGGCGTACCACGTATCGTCTCGACGTAAACGCCCGCTATCCTGCGAACGAACATGTTTCGTGACAGCTTCATCAAGCCCGCGATTGCACCGAGCAGAAATCCGAAAAAGAGTCCGCCCACGGTGATGATAATGGTCATCTTCGCCCCAACGAGCAGCGTGGGGATGGAATCGATCATGACGGAAGGTTCAAAATCAAAGGCCATGGCATATATCCCGTGTTTTGGAAAAAAGCGGGGAGCTGACGCCTCCCCGTAATCAAACTATCAACAGTTGCAGGTGGTTATTCAGGCGCGACACCGAACCACTTTTCGTAGATCTTGGCGTAGGTGCCGTTTTCGCGCAGGGACTTGAGGGCGGCGTTGACCTTTTCAACGAGGTCGGAGCCCTTGGGGAAGCCGATGCCGTAAGGCTGGCCCTGATACAGCTCGCCAGTAACCTTGACCTTGCCCTGGCCGCGCTTGCCGATGAAGTTCTCGACAACGGGCTTGTCGAACATGACAGCGTCAACGCCGCCGGTCATGAGTTCCATGAACATGGCGTTGTCGTTGGGGAAGAGCTTCAGGTTCTCGGGCTTGGCGTTTTCCTTGAGGTACTTCTCGGAAGTGGTGCCCTGCTTGGTGGCAACGACCTTTCCGTCAAGGTCCTTGATGCCCTTGATGTCGGAATCCATGGGCACGGCGATCAGCAGGCCGGAGTTGTAGTAACCGTCGGAGAAGTCGATGGTCTGCTTGCGTTCTTCGGTGATGGACATGCCGGCGATGCCAGCGTCAAGCTGACCGGCCTGAAGGCCCGGAACGATGCCCTTGAAGGCCATGGGCTGCAGGTCGTATTCCACGCCGATTTCCTTGGCGATGGCGTCCCACAGCTCCACATCGAAGCCGGTGTGCTTGCCGGTGTCGGGGTCCTTGAACTCGAACGGGGGGAAGTTGGTGTCGGTAGCGATTACGAGGTTGCCCGCAAAGGCGGGGGCACAGATGGCCACGGTCACGGCGATGGCGCACAGAATGCTCAGAATGCGTTTCATGATACCCTCTCTCTAGCTTGTCGGTTATCGACGGGCGCACCCGTCAGCCTCCCCGCCCCGTGGCGGGCTTCAATGCGAAATCGACAATTATGTCCATTAACAGAAGCACGCCATGATGCACCAGAACGCCGGAAATTTCAAGCATGTTGCGCTCTGCGCAGGAAGGCGGCGGAAAAAGGGCGTGTTTTCGCTATGATTGGCTGTCTGTCTGCGTTTTGGATAGCAGCCCACGCACCTGCTCCAGCATGCGTTCGGCCTGAACGTCCATGCCCGGCACGTCCTCGGCGCGGTAGACTTCAAGCGCGTCCGCGTAGGCGGTCTCGGCTTCGCGGAGCAGGGTGCTGTCGCCGAGGGCCTGCCCCAGCGTCAGGGTGATGCCTGCCTGCGCCTGCCGGGCCTGCGCCCAGTTGAGGGGCAGTTCGTCGCGTTTCCAGATGTCGAGACAGTTGAAGAGGGCGAGGTCGGCCTCGCGGAGCAGCTCCGGGTCCACTGAGCCGCTCTGTTGCGACATGAGCAGGGCGTCTGCGAGGCTGTAGTTGAGCGAAGCCCACCAGTCCTCCTGTACGTCGCGGGTGACGACCGCGAGCATCTCCCGGAGCGTCTGCGCGGTTTCAAGGTAGGCTTCGGGCGTATCGAGCACCACTGCCCGGCGGCCAAGGGCCATGGCCGCGTTGCTCATGAGCCGGGACCACGCGTCGCGGTCCTCGTCGAGCGTGTAGAATTCCATGGCGCTGCGGTAGGCCTGCGCGGACTTTTCCAGCGCAGCAGCGTCATCCCCGGTGTGGCCCTTGCCATAGAGGATGTTGCCCATGTTCACCCACGCGTCGGCCCAGCGGGCGGGGTTCTTCTTGCGGTTGTAGACGGAAAGGGCGCGGCGGCAGGCGTTCTCCGCTTCGGAAAAGAGGTGGCGTTCGCCCTTTTCGGCCAACTGGCGCAGGCGCACGGCCAGATTGTTCTGGATGTCGGCCCAGCGCAGCGGATCGCGCGAGCGCTTCACCTGCTTGAGGGCCTTGCGGTATTCCTGAACCATTTCCGTGAGTTCTTCTGTGCTTTCCATGTCTCGTAACTCTCTGATTGTCTTTAAAAAGAAAGTGGTGTGCGCGATGCTACTTGAATCGTCTGGTTGTGCTGACAAGCATTGCGGAGATGATCCCGATGATGAGCAGGGCGGCGACGGCTCCGGTTATTTCCCAGTATCCGAAATCCGTTTCGCGCCGTTCGGGAATCCAGCGCTGGATGATGGCGGCTTTTTCCTCCGGCGGGATTTTGCGCATGCCGACATTGATGAGGGATATGATGTCGTTTCGTCCCCGCTTGGTCGCGGCGTGGAGCTCTCGTTCGTAGGCCAGGCCTATGGGCGCGAAACGCTCGTCCAGACCGGCATTGCGGAGTTTCCAGTGGGCGAGGGCGGTGTCCATGATGAAAAACATGGTGGAGCCGGTTCTTAGGCTTTCGATGAGCTCGTCGCCGTTGTTGAAGTACTTGATGTTTTTCGTGCGGTGGTTGTCCCGCAGATACTGTGCGGCAAAGTCTCCTCTGATGACGGCTATCGGTTCGCGCTCTTCGGTTTCAGGCGAATCAATGTCCATGTCCACTCCCGCGAAGTAGCTGGCGGAGTATCGCATGAAGGCGCCAGCATAGTCGAGCTTCATGGCCCGCTCGGGCGTGAAGAAGAGTGCGCCGATCACGTCTGCCGCGCCGCTGTCGAGCAGCTTGAAGGTGTCTTTCCATTCAACGAGGTGAAAACTGACGGGAATCCCGGTGGCGCTGGACCATTCTTTCCAAAGGTCGATGACAAGCCCTTGGGGGCGACCGTCCTCGCCGATGAAGGAGAGCGGGGGCATGGCTTTGGCGTGGGTAACGACGAGCGCCTGTTGCTCGACGTCCGCCTGAGCTTGCGCAGCAGGGCAGAGTATGACGAGGGTTAGTATCAGGGTCAGGGCGCGTCGCATCAACGGGTAAATATCAGGCTTTGCCAGAGGCAACAATAATGATAATTGGATTGTGGCGGTTTTTTCGTAAACCGTGCTATGAGAGGGTCACGTCGCAATGAGGTGGAATATGGGGCATGAGTTGCCGGTAATGGAATGGGATCGCGGGTTTGTGGATGCGCTGTTCGTCTCTGTTTTCGAGATGGACGCCGAAGGTGTGCTCACGTACGCGAACACTGCGGGAAAGGACCTGCTCCTGCTGACGGACGAAGCCATTGCCAAGCGTCCTTTTGCCCGCCTGTTCGTGCATGAGGAGGACAGGGAGCGCTGGGCCGCCTCGTGGGGACAGGTCCGCAAGGACGCCCCCTTGCGCCGGAACGAGTATCGGCTTGTCCGCACGGACGGCGCCGTGGTTCATGTTGTCGGCAGCTCGACCAGATATCTCACCCCCGATGGCGCGGAGGTCTACCGCGGCGTTTTTCTCGACATTACCCGACACATGGAAGTCGAAGAGAGCCTGCGGCGCAGCGACGAACGCTACGCGCTGGTTGTCCGCGGTGCCAACGACGGCATCTGGGACTGGGACGTAAAACGCGACCAGGTCTATTTTTCCCCGCGCTACAAGGAGATGCTCGGCCATACCGATGAAGACTTCGGCAACCATGCCGACGAGTGGCGCGACCGTATTCACCCCGATGACGTGGAGCGGGTGCTCGCTGCCAACGCGGCCTGCATCAAGGGCGAAGTGGAGCAGTTCGAGGTGGAGTTCCGCATGCGCCACCGGGACGGCTCATGGAAGTGGATTCTCGGGCGCGGCGCAGGCGTTGCCGATGAAAACGGAAAGGTCGTCCGCATTGGCGGAACGCATACGGACATCAGCACCCGCAAGATGGCGGAAGAGGCGATAAAGGTCAGCGAGGAGCTGCACAGTGCGCTCTCGCGGGCCACGTTCGAGGCGGTGTTCATCCTTGAAGGCGGATTTTGCGTGGCGGCCAACGACTCGGCCGTGCGACTGTTCGGGTACTCCTCGTCGGAGCTGGCCGGGCTGGGGCCGACGGTGCTGTTCATTGAAGAGGATGTTCCCCGCGTACGGGACATGATGATCAGCAATGGCGGCGAGGCGCTGGAAGCCAAGGGGCTTCGTAAGGACGGCACCCGTTTTTCTGCGGAAATTCGCTGGCGTATTCTTCAGTTCCGGGGCCGGAGGACACGCGTGCTCACCGTGCGTGACATCTCCCGCCGTAAAGAGGCCGAGGAGCACTACCGCAACATTTTCGAGAACGCCATGGAAGGCATCTACCAGAGCCTTCCCAACGGGCAGTTCAGAACCGTGAACTCGTCCTTTTCCTCCATGCTGGGTTACGACTCGCCCGAAGAGATGCTCGCCCTGGTGACGGACATCGCATCAGGGTTTTACGTGAACCCGGAAATGCGACAGGCGCTGCTTGACAAGCTGGAGAGAGAGGGGGCGGTTCACGCCTACGAGGTGCAGGTCTGCCGCAAGGACGGCAAGCCCATGTGGATTTCGGAGTCGGTTCGGCGGGTTACCGATGATGCCGGGGCGTTTCTCTACTACGAAGGGTTTGTTCAGGACATCAGCAAACGCAAGGAAAACGAACAGATTTCGGCCGCGCTCTACAGGATATCCCGGGCCGTGTCCGTTACCGCCGACCTGCAGGAGCTCTACAGCACCATTCACGATGTATTGCGCGAGGCCCTCTCAGCCAGAAACTTTTTCATCGCCCGTTTGCACGAGGAAGAAGACCGTCTGAGTTTTTCATACTTTCAGGACGAACACGACCATCCGTATGATCTTTACGGATTCAGCGACCCTGACACTCGCGGCCTGACCATCGACGTGATCCGCAGCGGCAGGACCATATTTTTACATCGCGATGAGATGGTCCGGCGCAGGGAAAGCGGCGAGATGGTCATCCGTGGAGCCATGCCCGCAAGCTGGATCGGGGTGCCGCTCAAGGTGCGCGGGAAGGTCATCGGGGCCATGGTGGTGCAGGATTACAGCAATCCCAATCAGTATACCGATGCGGACGTTCTGTTTCTCGAGTCGGTTTCCGAGCAGGTGGCGCTGGCCATTGAGCGCAAGAGCAACGAGCAGCGCATCATACGGCTCAACGAGACGCTGGAATCCAAGGTGGAGCAGCGTACGCTGGAGCTGCAGCGCCGGACCGCCGAGCTGGAGGCCGCCAACCGTCGGCTGCAGGAGCTTGACAAGCTCAAGTCCTCGCTCATCTCATCCATCTCCCATGAGTTGCGCACCCCGCTGACATCCATTCGGGGCTTTGCCAAGCTGGTCTACAGGGACCTCTCGCGAAAGATACGGGACACGCTGAACGACGAAGACGCGGCCCGCATCGCCCAGCGCATGGGCGAAAATCTGCACATCATCGAGAGCGAGGGCGAACGCCTGACGCGGCTCATCAACGACTTTCTGGATCTCAGCCGCATCGAGGCGGGAAAGACCGTCTGGAATCGGAGCCGGTTCGATCCGGCCCCCGTAGTGCGTCAGGCCGGGGAGTCCGCTTTCGGGCACATGATCGATTCTGAAGTGTCGCTGCGAATAGAGGTTCCCGAGGCGCTGCCAGTCGTAGATATGGACGAGGACCGTCTCAGGCAGGTGCTTTCGAACCTGCTGAACAACGCCACCAAGTTTACCGAACGGGGGAGCATTGAGATTTCGGCATTCGCCCTGAACGGAAGCGTACAGATAGCGGTGAGCGACACCGGATGCGGCATTGCGCCGGAGACCCTTCCCCACGTGTTTGACAGGTTCCACAAGGGAACCAACGGGGATACGGTGGCCGACCGGGAGGGCACCGGCCTCGGGCTGGCCATCTGCCGCGAGATCGTGGAATCCTTCGGCGGGGCCATCACGGTAGAGTCGCAGGTGGGACAGGGGAGCGTGTTCACGGTCTCCCTGCCGCAGGCGTCAGCTAGGACTTCTGCTCCACCCACTTGCCAACGCCGTCGAGGAGCACGAAACTCTCCGTGGAGGTTATGCCGCCCACTTCCGAAAGGTCATCGATGAGGAAGCGGCGCAGGTCGTCGCGGGAGGCCACGAAAACCTCGACCATGAGGTCGAAGCGGCCCGAGACGTTCACCACGGACTGCACGCCCTGCAGGTCTCCGATGCGGCGCATGATCTCCTTGTTGGCCGGGTTGGCGAGGTTGATGCCCACCAGCGCAAGCAGCGAGTCGCCGAAATACAGGGGATTGACCGATGCGGAGATGCGCAGATAGCCGCTCTTGACCATTCGCTCGGTGCGCAGTCGAACGGTGCCGTCCGAAACGCCCAGACGTTTCGCGATGTTCTTGTAGGATTCCCTGCCGTTCTTTTCGAGCTCCGATATGATCGCCTTGTCGGTGTCATCGAGCACAAGCGGTTTGCTTTTCAAAACGTTCACTCTCCATTTTTTGCGTTTCTCGGATTAATTCAGATACTTAGTTTCTATAGTCGGCTTAGGTGTTTCCAGTCAACAGGAATGATTGAACATGATGCTTGATTCGTTTCTGAGAATTTTCTACACACTGAACTGTCTTGTCCGCAATTATATGATTGCTTTTTTCGAATAATACAGCACAGAGCAGGAGGCAGCCATGCAACATCCGTTGCTCAAAGATATTTCGAGCCAACTGGACGAACTGAAAACGCAGGGGCTTTTCAAAGAGGAAAGGGTCATCACCTCGCCCCAGCAGGCGGCCATCCGCGTCGGCGAAGGGCAGGAGGTGCTGAACTTCTGCGCCAACAACTATCTTGGGCTTTCCAACCACCCCGAATTGGTGAAAACAGCCAAGGCCGCGCTGGACGAATACGGTTTCGGCCTTTCTTCGGTGCGGTTCATCTGCGGCACCCAGAACATCCACAAGCAGCTTGAGGACAGGCTTACCGATTTCCTCGGCACCGAGGATACCATCCTCTACTCTTCCTGTTTTGACGCCAACGGCGGGCTGTTCGAAGCCATCCTCGGCCCCGAGGACGCCATCATCAGCGACCAGCTCAATCACGCCTCCATCATCGACGGCGTGCGCCTGTGCAAGGCCAAGCGGTTCCGGTACGCCAACAACGACATGGAGGAGCTGGAGCAGTGCCTCAAGGACGCCGCAGACTGTCGGTACAAGCTGATCGTGACGGACGGGGTCTTTTCCATGGACGGCATCACCGCGGACCTGAAGGCCATCTGCGACCTTGCAGACAAGTATGGCGCGCTGACCATGGTGGACGACTCCCACGCCGTGGGATTTGTGGGCGAAAACGGGCGCGGCACGCATGAATTGTGCGGCGTCATGGGCCGGGTGGACATCATCACCGGCACGCTGGGCAAGGCACTCGGCGGAGCGTCCGGCGGGTACACCTCCGGACGCAAGGAGATTGTGGACTGGCTGCGCCAGCGCTCCCGCCCCTACCTCTTTTCCAACACGCTGGCCCCGGTCATCGCAGCCACCTCCGTAGCCGTGCTGGAGATGCTCTCCGAGACCTCGGAGCTGCGCGACCGCCTGCGGGAGAACAGCGCACGCTTCCGGTCCCGCATGACCGAGGCCGGATTCGACCTCGTCCCCGGGGACCACGCCATTATCCCGGTCATGCTGGGCGATGCGTCGCTGGCCCAGAAGTTTGCGGCGCGGATGCTCGAAGAGGGTATCTATGTCATCGGGTTCAGTTTCCCGGTAGTGCCTCGCGGACAGGCGCGCATCCGCACCCAGATGTCCGCCGGACACACGCTCGAACAGGTGGATCGCTGCGTGGAAGCGTTCATCAAGGTCGGCCGTGAACTCAATGTTATCAAGTAGCGAAACAAGGACAGACTGTACATGAAGACCGCCAAGACCATGAAGGCGCTCGTGAAGAGCAAGCCTGAAGAGGGCATCTGGATGGAAGAGGTGCCCGTTCCCGAATGCGGGCCCAACGACGCGCTCATCCGGGTGAGAAAAACCGCCATCTGCGGCACTGACGTCCACATTTACAACTGGGACCAGTGGTCGCAGAACACCATCCCAGTGCCCATGGTGGTGGGCCACGAATTCTCCGGCGAGGTTGTGGCCGTGGGCGGCGAAGTGCCCGGTCTCAAGCCCGGCGACCGCGTTTCCGCCGAAGGTCACGTCACCTGCGGGCACTGCCGCAACTGCCGCGCCGGGAAGCGTCATCTCTGTCGCAACACCATCGGCGTGGGCGTGAACCGGCCCGGCTGTTTTGCCGAATACCTCTGCGTTCCCGCCGTGAACGTGTTCAAGCTGCCGGACAGCCTCTCCGACGACGAGGGCGCGGTGCTTGACCCGCTCGGCAACGCCGTGCACACGGCCCTCTCCTTTGACCTCGTGGGCGAGGACGTGCTCATCACAGGCGCCGGGCCCATCGGCATGATGGCCGCCGCCGTCTGCCGCCATGTGGGCGCGCGCCATGTGGTCATCACAGACGTGAACGACTACCGCCTCGAACTGGCCAAGCAGCTCGGCGCGACCCGCACGGTCAACGTCATGCACGAGACGCTTCCCGAGGTCATGGGCGACGTGGGCATGGTGGAAGCCTTTGACGTGGGGCTGGAAATGTCCGGCAACCCCGTGGCGTTTCGCTCCATGCTGGACAACATGAACTACGGCGGCAAGGTCGCGCTGCTCGGCATCATGCCCGGCGAAACGCAGGTGGACTGGAACCAGATCGTGTTCAAGGGGCTGTTCCTCAAGGGAATTTACGGCCGCGAGATGTTTGAGACGTGGTACAAGATGGCGTCCATGATCCAGAGCGGGCTGGAGATCGAACCGGCCATCACGCATCGTTTCAGGGCCGACGACTTCCAGCAGGGCTTTGATGTCATGCGCTCCGGCAAGTCCGGCAAGGTCGTGCTCGACTGGACATAAGGGACTGCCGCATAGTTGCAACAGCTTCGGCCGCCCTTCGGGGCGGCCGTTTTTTATTGCTTGTGGATGTCGAAGAAGCCTTTTTCGAGCAGTGTTTCAAAGTCCTCGGCCCGGACTGGCGGCGAGAAGAGGAATCCCTGAACCGTTCCGCAGCCCTGACGTTGCAGGAAGTCGAGCTGTTCCATGGTTTCCACGCCCTCGGCAATGACGGACAGGCCAAGCTCTCCGGCCATGCTCAGCATGGTCTTGATGAGCGCCTTGCCAGTCTCGGGGTCCCGTTCGGTCATGTTCACGAAGGTGCGGTCTATCTTCATGGTCCTGAAGGGCAGGCTCTTGAGGTAGAAGAGCGATGAATAGCCCGTGCCGAAGTCGTCAAGGGAGAAGGTCGTGCCGAGCCCTGTCAGCCGTTTCATGGCCTTCACTGCGGCGTCGAAGTTTTCCATGAGCGTGGTTTCGGTGATTTCGAGATCAAGCAGCGCGGGCGGGAGGCCGGTGTCTTCAAGCAGCAGCTCCACACGCTCGGTCAGTCCTTCGCGAAGGAAGTGACGTGCCGAGAGGTTGACGGACACCGGGCGGGGAATGCCTGTCTCCTCACTCCATCGGCGTGCGTCGTGACAGGCCTGCTCCATGATGTAGAGGTCCAGCCGCCGGATCAGGCCCGTCTCCTCGGCAAGGGGCAGGAACTCGCCGGGCGGGACCACGGTGCCGTCGGGCTTGCGCCAGCGGATAAGGGCTTCCATGCCGGTGATGCGACCCGTGCCGATGTCCACCTTCGGCTGGTACCACGCTTCCAGCTCCCTGCGATCCAATGCGCGGTGCAGAGCCGTCTCCGTTTCAAGGCGCTTGCGCGAGCGCTTGTTCATGTCCTCGCTGAAGAGGCTGTATGTGTTCTTGCCGATGTTTTTGGAGCGATACATGGCCAGATCCGCCGAGCGGATGAGCTTCCGGGCCGAGTCTCCGTCCTGCGGGTATATGGCAACGCCCATGCTGCTGCCGAGATATAGCTCGGAATTGTTGATGAAAAATGGTTTGACGAAACAATCCATGATCCGTTTGGCAAGCGCCGAGGCCTGCTCTTCTGAGGAGGTGTTTTCGACGATGATGCCGAACTCGTCGCCGCCCAGCCGGGCGAGCATGCAGTTTTCGTCCAGCGCCGAGTGAAGCCGCTGGCCAACGTCGTGAAGCAGCCGGTCGCCGGTGTCGTGGCCAAAGCTGTCGTTGATGGTTTTGAATTCGTCGATATCGAGCTGGATCACGGCGATGCCGAAGTCTTCATGCAGGGCTCTGGCAACAACGCGGGCCAGCGTGTCAGTGAAGTACTGGCGGTTTGGCAGTTCGGTTGTCTTGTCGTAGAACGCCTTGAATTCCAGCTCTTTCTGGGCGGTTTTGCGGTCCGTGATGTCAAGGATGGACGCCACGCTGAGGTCTGTGCCCGGAACCATGCCCACGGTCAGGGTCACATCCCGTATCTCCCCGTCCGCCGTAATGAATCGAGATTCGTAATTGTGCGGTACGGTCTCCTCGTTTTCGCGCCGACCGGTATGGTAGTGGAGCATTCTGGCCGACTCGTCGGGATGGAAGAATTCCATCCAGTGGGTCCCGCCGTCGGCAACCGTTTCCGGGGGCGCGCCGGAAAGGGTCATGAATTCACTGTTGGCCATGCGGATGATGCCGGTTCGATCCAGAAGGATGGTGGCGGTGCCGGTGTTCATGAACACGGTGCGGTGCAGGGCTTCGGATTCCTCCAGTTCCCGCCGGGTGCGTTCGAGCTCCTCTATGCTCATGAACGATTCGACAAGGTAGTTCACCCCACGCCGGGTGATGGAGCTGATGGATTTGAGGACCGGCACCTTGGCGTTCACCGCGTTGGTGATTTCGCAGCGTTTGCGGTCCACTGCCTTGTCCTTGTCCAAAACAGGGCATTCGCGACTTTTTTCCGCGCAGATGAGGGCGTGGCAGGAGTATCCGAGCAGTTCTTCTCGCGGTCTGCCGAGGAGTTCTGTGGCGTGACGATTTACTTGAATGATTTTTCTGGTATCGGCCGAAACCAGAACCACGCCCACCCGAATCGAGTCCAGCAGCTTCTGCAGGAACCGTTCGTTGTCGCGTAATTCCTCAAGTACGGCGTTGATGTCGTCCCCGAGGTCGGAAAGCTCGTCGTTTCCATGGGCGGTCACGATCTGGTCGCCTTTTGGAGAGGCTGCGATGGAGCGCAACTGGTTCCGCATGGTTTCTATGCGGTCGCCGATGCGTCTGCGGAAGACGTGGTGGGCGATGATGCCCAGAACGACAATGGCGCATACGAGCCCCCCGAGCGTAGCGAGGATGACCCGGAGTCCGGCTGGGGTGACATTGTCCGGAGTATGGACCGTGATCGTGGCGACCGGGTTTCCCATCACGTCAACGAGCTGCGTTCGGGCAGTGAACACTCCGTCATCCAGCGTGATGAGCGGATGTCCGGCAGGTAGCGGCTCTGCGGGCGTCGTTACGGTGATGTCCAACCGCGTCAGTTGGGCCAGATCGTCTATCCATTCCTTGTCGATGCTGCGGGACATGAAAAGCCAGCCAGCGGGAGGACCTTCGCGGTCACTGGTCAGGACCTGCTCGCAGGCCACGAGATAGAGGCTGTCGCCGAACTTCTTGATGCCCTGAAATCCGGTGGCTCCGTTATTTTGCGCCCAACTCGCCCATTCGTGAATGAACGCCTGCAGCTCCCAGGGAATGTGCGTGAGCTCCCCATTTTCATCAGCGCTTATGCCATGAACGAGCCCGCCGACCGGTGTGAAGGTGGCTATGGTGTGAAGGTTGGCGTCCTCGAAGGTCGCCGGGACCAGATTGGAGGTAATGTATTGGTCATAGGGTTCGGCCGCGAACCGGTAGGTGTCGTCCCACCAGGCCCAGTCGCGCGTCAGGGCGTCCAGCTGGGTCGCGGCATTGTCCACGGCGTTCACCGCGCGCTCCGCGTTGGTGGCGGCTTTGGTTTCTCCGATCCGCCTGAACTCCGGGAAGAGGATGGTAGCCGAGATGATGACGGCCGCAAGAAGGGCTGCGCCGAAAGAGCAGGCCAGTATGAGAAGGGTCGTGGTGCGGATTTTCATTGGTACCTATCCTTGTCTGCTACAGTATCAAGCGGTGGGAAGAAAACCAACCCCGTTCGTTCAGAATGTGGTCCACGATTCCTATCCTGTGCCTGTTGTCGTTTTCGGTGGCCTCGTCGTCATGGTCGGTTGATCCTGCTTGACAGAAAGTGGTTTCAAAAATAGTTTTATGTTGAATTGTTCGACATTGAACGAAAGTTGCTTTTCGGGGGAGCCATGCAGGATGTTCGAGACGAGGCGTTTCGGTTGGTACGGCGATGCGCAAGTGTTTTACAGCAGCGGACGCGGGGGGTGCTTGCCAAGTCCGGGCTGACCGCAAGCCGTTACGGTGTTCTTGAAACGCTCTATCATCACGGGAGCCTGAGTCAGCGGGAGCTGGCCGAAGCTATCGGGCGCACACCGGGCGACCTCAGTCTGGTTGTGGCTAATCTGGAACGGGATGAGCTGGTGGAGCGGCGGCGTTCGACCAATGACAGGCGCGCGTTCGTGGTCAGTCTGACACCGGAAGGCTCGACCGTGACCGCAGAGGCCCTGGACTTGCAGCAGGCCGTCGTTCATGAAATTTTCCACGATTTTGACAGGGAAGAACTGGCGCGGTTCGTCAGGATGTGCGCACGGCTGGCCGGGGAGGAAAGCCCTGTGGGAGCGCCGGACGCATGCGCCGTGCAGGAACGACTGCTCAGGGCTTCGGATCGGGAGTATGCGGACTCCGGAAAATACCGGCGGTACTCGGTGGCCGGGATTCCCGTTTCCCATTCGTGCAACGCCATGGCCGGAAGGCTTCGCCTTTTCGCTGACGATGTGATACAGGCGGATCAGAGACTCCCGACCCGGCCGCTGGAGGACGTTGAGGTCGTCGAGATAGTCCTCTCGGGCGAACTTGCGTTCGGCGACGGGACAGGCGACTGGCGCTCCGCAGGAGAGTGCGAGGTCATCGGCCTGACAGCGGGATCAGGCGTGCACTGGGCTGAATTCAACGCCTCAAGTGAGCCGCTTCGGGTCATCCGGCTGGAGTTCGACGCCGAGGTGGCAGGGCTGGATTCCGCTTCGGACGTTGCCTGCCACTCGCCCGGCGACCGCAGAAACCGTCTGCTCGCCGTTGCCTCGGGAAAGGGAGACCGCGACGCACTGCGTATCAACGTCCCCGCCGTGGTCTGTCTTTCTGCGCTGGACCCCGGAAAAATGGTTCGCCTTGATGCGGACCGGGGTAACGCGGCGATGGTGTATGTTTTGGAAGGGGCCGTGGACGCGGGGCGGCACACGTTGGAATCCGGCGACAGCCTGACAATGCCGCTGGGGAAGAACGGACTGGAGATCGTGGCGCGGGATGCTGCGGAGCTGGTCGTGGTAGCCATGAACGAATAACATGACGGAGGGCGCGGTGAGCGTAACCGAACTGAATCTTCTCGAAGCGTTGGACAAGGTCAACGAGGCCAAGGTCGTGGTGGTGGACGTGCTCATGCCCGAGCATTTCGAACGTCGGCACATCCCCGGCGCGGTGAACGCGTGTGTTTACGAAGTGGTTTTTCCGGACCTCATCGCGGCGGCGGTGCCCGATAAGGACGCGCCCGTGTTGCTCTACGGCGCGGGGCCGAACTCGCAGGACAGCCGTATCGCCGCAGAGAAGCTTGCTCGCTCCGGCTATTCGTGTGTCAACTATTTCCCGGGCGGGCTGGACGAGTGGCGCGCCGAAGGCTACCCGCTTGAAGGTACGGCCGTCGAGACGGTGGACCCGCCGCATCCGGAACTTCATTTGGAGTCCCGCGATTACGCGTTGAATGTCGGGGAAAGCGCCTTGCTCTGGAAAGGCCGCAACGCGAACGGTTCGCATCACGGCATCGTGCCGCTTTCTGGCGGCGTGCTGGACGGCTGTTGCATGACCGGCGAGTTCGAGCTGGACATGGCCGGTCTCAAGGACATGTCTCTCGACGGTGACGAGACCCAGCCCGTGCTGGAAAACCACCTTCGCTCGGACGACTTCTTCTTCACGTCCATGTTTCCTCAGGCGATATTCCGCATTACCGCGATGCAGCCGGTCCCGGACTGTCCTGCCACCATGCCGAACTTCCGCGTCATGGGTCAGCTCGGGCTGCGCGGGGTCAGCAAGGAGGTGTTCATGGCCGTCCAGCTGCGCAACCTCGAGGAAAACCGGCTGGTCATGCAGGGCAATCTCGACCTTGACCGCACGGAGTGGGGCATCATCTACGGCTCGGCCCGGTTCTTCCAGCATCTCGGCTACCATCTGGTATACGACCTCGTGAGCGTGGAGTTCCGGCTGGTGCTTGAGGCTAGATGACAGCCTCCATCCCGGAAAAGATGGTATCCTCGTCGTACAGGGTCGGGTCGAGTTCATCGACAGCCTTGAAGAATTCGTCCCACCCCTTGACTTCGGCCACCTTCTTCTTGTCCACGAAGATCTTGAAAGTCAGCCCTTCCGGGCACTTCGTCATGTTGAGTTCAAGGACGCCTTCAGGAGTGGTTTCCGACCAGAAAGCCGACCATGAAGTCCGGTCGCCTTCCGTCTTTTTGTACTTTTCAAAGTAAGTGTCGAAAATTTCTTTAATTCTTTCTTTTTCCATAATTATCCTCCACTTTTTATTGTGCGTGAAAGCGGGTACGAGTGCAAGGCCGATTGCTTCGTGAAAAGGAATCGGTTAGTACCGGAAGCATTGAAGCGGCCGAGGGATTCGATATGAAGTGCGTTGCGGAATGGATCGTTCCATCACGGGTACGAAACGTCGCCCTGATTACTGCGGGGTTGGAAGCGTTCTGTGGCATGAACGGCTTTTCAGAGCGGGACTCCCGTCAGCTTCAGGTGGCGGTTGAGGGCGTCTTTGCCTACTGCGCGAGAACGCTCTCGGGCAACGGGGAGTACACCTGCATTCGCTGCAAGCTGTTCTGGGAGGACAGGCGCATCACGGTGGAACTTGAGTACAGCGGCAAAGGCGGCGAACTCGACGAGATGCTGCGGCCCGACAAAAACCGCCCGGTGAGGCGAACCAGCTTTGAGGCCATGGGAGTATTCATCGCGCGCGAACTGCTTGAGTCGCTGGTCTGCATAAGCCGGTACGACCTTGCGCTTGGCGGAAGGCTGAATACCTACACCCTCACATACTCGCTTGGGGCGGATGAGGGCGCATCCGTAGCGGGAGCTGATCATGCGTAGCAGTGAAATGAGAACCGAAGCCTGTCCTGTGGACGAGAAGGAGGTGCTGGGGGTGTATTCCCACAGCACCCGGTATCAGTACAAGGTCGGCGAACGCGGGTCCAGATATCGCAACGGGACGTACTGGTTCATCTGCAAGCTGCATGAAGACGCCTACGAAGTGCAGCCCCTGAACGCCAACAACCTGCCCTCGGGCGTACGCCGCACCATCAGTCGCGACGAGTTCATCCGGTACTACACCCCGGAGCTTGAATACTATCAGCAGAACACGGTCCCCTGTATGGAGACGCTGGCTCGCAAGGTTAAGCTCGGCAGGCGGTATTTCAACCTCGGCAAGCTCACCGAAGCGGAACGCGAATTCTGCGATGCAGTGCTCATGCAGGAGGAGAACGTGGATGCCAACGTGGGGCTGAGCGATGTCTACTCGGAGCAGAAGGAGTTCTCCAAGCTGCGAGAGGTGCTCGACAGGCTCCTGAACAGTGACGAGATTTTCCGCGAGGAACAGCGTCACAAGTTCAACGAGTTCGGCATCAACCTGCGCAAGCGCGAGTTCTATGACGACGCCATCCGTTTCTACATGAAGGCCATGGAAATAAACGGGCAGGACGACCATCTGCACTTCAACGTGGCCCGCGTCCATTACGAGAAAGGCAAGCTCACCAATTGCCGCGAACACCTGAAGCAGGCTATCAAGCTCAACCCGCGTTTCCCCGAGGCGGAAGCCTTCCTCGTGCTGGTCACCAAGCAGCTTGGCAAGTAGCCTTGCTCAGCCGTCCAGTACCCGTTCGATCATACTCCAGACCTGCTCCGAAGCCCCTCCATCATATGCCGGGTCATCGGGATTCATGAACCCGTGCGCCGGGCCGTTCAGTCGTTTCATTCTGAAAGGCGTGTTTGCGTGCTGCATTTCAGCCGAAAACGCAGCGGCGTGTTCCGAGGGCACGACGGGGTCGTTTTTCAGGTGGATGATGTGCAGGCTGGCGTGAATATCGCCGCGTGCGGCAGGGATCTGGGTGTCGAGGTAGCCGTAGATGCTGACCACCCTGTCGAGAGGCGCGCCGCTCCGGGCCAGCTCCAGCACTGCGCCGCCGCCGAAGGACAGGCCGAGGGCGCATGGGCGGTGACG
>NZ_BBCB01000041.1 GCF_001311825.1 Salidesulfovibrio brasiliensis JCM 12178
TGGGCTAGAGGTTCCGGGCGATGGCGTCGTGGATGCGCCTTGATTCTGTCTCGTTGCCGAGCAGGCCCACCCGGACCGTCACCTGCGTCAGGCTGTCGCCTTCCAGCGAGAGGGAGATGTAGATGTCTTCCCCGTGGTAGCGGCCCTTGACGCTTGCCGAGTCCCCGTCAAGGCTCTGGGAGGTGATGTTCATGCCAATGTCTCTGCAGCCGTCCAGCGTGGCGTTGTAGGTCTGCCTGATGCCCGCGCGGTAGTCGGCCCGGGCGTTGCCGTCCATGTACACGTATGTGCCTGCGGCAGCCGCGCCGCCCACGAGGATGGCGCCACAGCCAGCAGAGGCCATGAGCATCATGGCCACCATGAGGGCGGCCAAGAGTTTTCCGATCGGTTTCATATGGTTCTCCTTTGGTTGCATGCAGTGTCCTGCGGGTCTGTGATGGTCCGCGTTCCGGTGTCTCCTAGCACTGCCTGAAGGGTTCGACAATGGGGAATGCGGGTTCGACCGGAGGAAAGCAGGAGAGGGCAACCTTGGAGCGGGGGGATTATTTGCCTTGAAATCGGGAAACAAGGTTTGTATCTGAGTGAAAAATCACAAATTGGGACCTTGCATGAAAAAAGATACCAGCGGGATGAAGGCAGACGGTTCTCAGGTCGAACGTGGGACCTCTTCTGCCGGAACCAAGGCCACGCCAAAGATCAGCTATGTCATTCCGTGTTACAACATGGAAAAGTGGCTTCCCGCTGCAGTGGAGTCCTGTCTCTATCAGTCCGACCCCGAGATCGAGGTCGTGATCGTGAACGACGGTTCCACGGACGGTTCCGGTGAACTGGTTGATCGTTATGCGGCAGCGGACAGCCGCGTTCGCGCTGTGCATCAGGAAAACAAGGGACACGGCATCACCCGGCAAACCGGGCAGGAACATGCGCGCGGCGAGTTCATCCATTTTCTCGATGCCGACGACTTCCTCGACAGGCACGCCACAAGGACCATGTACGGCGTGGCCAAACGTGACAACGTGGACGCTGTCTGCGGCAATGCCATCGTGTTTTCCGAGAAGACCCTGAACACCCGGAAGTATTTCCATCATCCCGCAGCGTCGAATCTGCATTTCTCCAGTGCGCCCCGGTATTGGAAGAGCAAGGTCCTGTGGCGCTGGATTTACCGCAGGGACGTGCTGAACGAGCTGAATATTCACCACCCGCACTACAAAATGGGGCAGGACGTCTGCGTCAACTTTCAGATCCTGCCGCAGTTGAAGTCTTTTTCCCAATGCCCGGACTTCTTCTATTTCTTCAGGCAGGAACACAAGGCCGCAAGAATCAGCATGGAAGTGTTGGTGGAGCATGCCCTGCAGCATTATGCGGCAGCAAAGCAGACCCTCCTTGAGCAGGGTGAGCCAAAGGCGCTGGTGCGGTATCTTCAGGAAAATTACCACCGGGACACGAAAAAGACAGCAAAGCGCCTGCCGGATGACGGCGAACACTGGAAAGAGCGCTGGCTGGCGATTTCGCTTGATGTCTTTGAGGGCCTGAAGCCGGAGTGGTTTACGGAAGAGTTTCTCGCGCCCGAGGTCAGGTGTGACCGAAAATTCGTGCCGCTGGCAAAGGCCCTGTGCGCGAAAGATGAAGCAGCGGCCATGAGCATTTTCGAGAGCCACATCCCGGTTGAGAGTGTCGCCACGGAAGTGTTCAGGCAGAACAAGAGCAGCAGTTTCCACACATGGCGGCGGAAGATGAAGTCCGTTCTGAGTCCGCTCTCCCTGAAGACACGGGCAACGCTTCGTCACCTGAAAAAACTGGAAGAGAAGCGGTTTCGCTAGCGTCTTCGCAAAAGCAGTTTGTAGGGGCTAGGGAGCGTCGGCCGGAATTTCCTTGAGAACGTCGGTCAGCACAATCTCCGGGGTGAGGTCGTGCAGGCAGGCTAGGGTTCCCTCCGAGCAGGTGCTGGAGTTGCACTTCCGGCAGTCCACCCAGATGGTCGTGAAGTTCTGGTCCGGGGCCGGGAATGTCCATGCCGTGCCGCCGGTGGAGCCGATCATGGTCATGGTCGGCGTGCCCACGGCCAGCGCGATGTGTCTCGGCGACGAACAGTTCCCGATGTGCAGCCAGGCATGTTCCATCACCGCCGCCATTTCCCGCAGGGTCAGAATCCTTTCAGGGAAAATGCAGCGATCCTTGTTTTCCATCCCGTCGTAGGCCGCCTGCACCTGCTTTTCTTCGCCCGGGCCGAAGCAGAGCAGGAACTTCGTCTGCGGGCGGTGTTCCGCGATCAGGTCCATGAGTCTGGAGTAGTACTCCGCAGGCCAGCGGCGCGTCTTGCTCCAGTGGGTGTTGCCGATGGTGATGAGCACCTCGTCGTCGCCAAGTCCGTTGTCCTTCAGGTACTCTTCGGCCCATTTTTCTTCGGATTCCGTGAGCTGAATCTTCGGCCGCTCGCGGTTCCACTTGATGCCAAGGGGCGCGAGGACATCGCTTCTGCTCCTCACCGCGTAGCCTCCTTTCACCCGGGGCCCCAATGGGTGTAGAGCCAGCGGTTGTACCACTTCGGAGTGTAGGTCAGCCGGTATTTGGCCATGGAGAACAGCACCACCCAGCGGATTCTGGGGAGCTGCTGCATGTCCACCACCAAGTCGAAGTCCTGTCTGGCGACTTCCCGATAGAACCGGAGGGTCTGCCAGAAGGAGAGCTTTTTGTCGATGGGCCAGACCTTGGTGATCTCCGGGTTGTTCTCCGTGACGGGAAGGCACTTCTTCTCCGTCAAAAGGTGAATCTCCGCCTCGGGGAAGCGCTTCTTCAGCAGGCTGATGATCGGCAGGGTCAGGACCACGTCACCGATCTGGCGCTGCTGGCAAACGAGGATGCGCTTGGGGGAGAAGTCTTCCGGGATCATTCGCATGGTCTGGTTACTCTTGAGGCTTGCTGGCGTTCTGGAGCACGGAGCCGATGATTGCCTGAATCCGCTCGGTCTGCTTTGCCAAATCAAATTTCTCGCTGACGGTTTTCAGGCCGTTGTCGATGAAACGCTGCCGCAGGGCTTCATCGGTCAGCAGGGCATGCATGGCCTCGGCCCATTTCTCAGGCGCATCGTGTGGGAGCAGGAAGCCGTTCTGCCCGTGCTCGATGATGTCGACAATGCCGCCCGAATCGGCCCCGATTACCGGGGTCCGGGCCTGCATTGCCTCGATGAGGACGCGTCCGAAAGAGTCGTTGCGAGACGGCAGGACGACCATGTCCATCGTGCCCATCAACTCCCTTGCGTCTGGCCTGTGCCCTGCGAATATGATTCTGTCGGAAAGCCCGGCAGCCTCGGCCTGTTTTTGGAGGGGGTGCATCTGGGGCCCGTCGCCAAGAAAGAGCAACACGCAGTCCTGATGCTCCCCGGCCATCTTTGCAAAGGCGTCCACAAGCATGGGAAGGTTTTTCAGTTCAATCAGACGGGCAACGCTTCCAATAACATGGGTGGTGTCAGGAATTGAGAATTCCTTGTGAACGTCCACGGTGGCCGAGATTGCGTGGGAGACCGCATTGTAAACCAAGTGGCTATTGCCCTTGCTGATTCCTCTGGACTCCCAGTATTTCTTTGTCGGGGTCGAGTTGGAAATGTACGCATCCACCGTCTGGTTGGCCAGTTCGGCCTTTTCTGTCGTGAAGGACCCGCCGTCCATGGAGCGCAGATGGCTGATGAGCGGGATGCCGCAGTCGCGTGCGACGAGGCAGCCGAAGAGGTCCCTGTTGATCTGGTCGTTGAGGTAGAGCAGGTCGATGCCATGCTTGGCGACAATGCGCTTGAGACCGCGAATGACAGGGCCGTGGTACATCCGGAACAGTGCCATCCCCCATTTGGGGTGAGCGGAGAGGGCCTTGTCGGCACGCTTTTCGACGTTGCCGTGGATCACTTTCGGCAGGCTCTTGGTGTAGGCCAGATCGGTCAGCAGGTAAGTCGTCACACCCAGTTCCCGCATTCTCTCCAGATAGTGGGTCCGGTTCAGGAACGCCACCACCGGCGTGAAACGGTCGCGATCAAGCGACCTGACCGTCTGGTAGAGGCTCTCGAACGAGCCGCCGCCGACGATGCCGGTTTCAACGAAGAGGATGTTATTCACAATTATCCTTTTAGAAGTGGGTAAAGGTAGCCCTACTGTTTGAGAAATCTATCGATTGTAATCAGGTGGTAGATAATACCACCGATGTGCCGATGAGGCGGGGTGGCTATCCATTCTGGGATTTTCTTTCGTAAAAGGTCCATATCGAACAAGTTGAGAGAGTCAATAGCTTCAGAGTTGGCTGCTTCCATTGCTAGCCTGTTCATAGTCTTATGTTGCTGTATAAGTGTGAGTCTGTGAGGCCAGGTTCTATCAGAGTCGCCTTTCGGGATTCGGTCGGATTTCCAAACGCCAAGAGCTTTCATTAGTCTTCGTTTGATTATGTATAATTCTCTTTTCCATGCATGATAATTTGCTGGCATACCGGTGTTGTTATTAATGATTGCTCCCAGCCTAGGGTCAGCTTTCTGTAGAGCAGAAATTGCTAGCTTTGCGTTTATTCTATGTTTAGCAGGTAATGATAGGTAAAAGTTAAAAATATCATTGTCGAAGGTTAGCGTTCTTTGTTCAACGCATGTTCCCATGCTGGTTAGATTTGTATAAGGATAGTGCCGAGATATTGCATGATTTAAAAAATACTCCCAAGTGTCGTAAGGAGTATTGCAAAAACCTGAGCTCTCATCGACCAACTCTTGTATAGAGCTGTGTAGTTCGTTTTGAATGGGTCCTCGCTTGTTATCTTTCAAAAGTGTGGCAGGGGACACCACCTTTACTTTATAAGAGATGTTTTCAATAAAAAAGCGTGAGATGTCGTTGGGAATGCTCTGGAGGTGTTTCCATTGGGTTTTACCCCAGATACGTAAAGGTTTCGTAGGAATATACATTCCTTGGAACATGTAATCGACTCCATGGCCATGGAAGACTATGTCGGCATGCTCCCTGACATCGTCACCATATCCATAGAAAAGGGCGTGATCGAAAACATGCATTCCCCCGCCTAACTGAACCAACTGGTCGACTACTTGAGAATATGGCTCCTCTCTCAAGTTGAGATGAACGTGCTTTCCACCTCTGATTGCGACAGCTTCCGCTGCAGAGAGGAATTCATGATTTTTACCAGGTGTAAGCGTAAAACTGGTGGGAGGGACGTCGAAACATGACAGGATGGTTCTTGAATCCTTACCTCCGCTGAGAAATAGGCCTATGCGCCCGGGATTGTCGCTGGTTTTTCTGTGGATTGACTGTTTAAGCAAGTGAACCAAGTGGTGCGCACTGGTGTCGAGTGAATCGTTTGATTTATGATATGACTGATTCCAGTATGACTCTTCTGATGTTTTGCCATCTGAATATGAAAGCAGCGAAGCTGCTCTAAGGAATCGTGAGTCTTTGTCGTAAGTCTTGGTCCCAAAAAGACGTTGAAAGTATATAAATTCATAAAATGCGTATGAGTTGTGAGTACAAAGACCTTTTTCATTAAGATATTTCCACAGGTCATTATAAAAAACGCTTCCCACAAAGCCATCTTTGCTTACATGGTAATATAAAGGTATTGCGGTAAATCTATCTGTTGCTGCAGATAGAGTTTTCTTTTGTTTGTCCAAATGAATGATGAGGAATTCGCCATTGACCTCTGCAAGTTTCTTTTTAGTTAATCCTTTGGCGAAATCGAGTGAAATAGATTTAGGGTCAATCCGCCCGTGCTTCATAGGATGACCAAGTGTTACGGTGATCGTGTCGGTCGTTTCGTGAATAAAGCAGGAGGTGTTGTAGTTTTCAAAAATGACTTTCAGGCCTTTTGCATTGAAAGCGTACCTGTGTCCATCATCGTGTCCTTCGTTGCTGGGAGTGTATGAAACTATAAATCGGGGGAGATCGTGTGAGTTATTTAGATGCATCATTTAGTTTACCCCGTGTGTCTTGAAAAACGTATTTAAAAGTAGAAGCCTAGTGCATATACGAGAGTATGCCTTGTTTGTTGTCCGGTTGTTCCATGCACGCCTGATAAGGTCAGCGTCCAGTCCGGGGATGTGGAAAGTGGTGAAATCTACACCCTGGGTAAATTGGTCGGATGGATTGATAAAGCCGAGTTTTCTTTTTTCAATCAGATTGTCTGGGACATATCGATGTAAGAGTCGTCGTAGAGGTTCTTTTTGACCAAATGCTAAAAGTCTTTCTGGAGCAATTCTAGAGACTGTCTTAACTAAAGAGCGGGACAAAAATGGAGTTCTTAATTCGAACCCTGCTCTCATGCTACCATGGTCGAATGCGGGTAGGTGGCTGTTTTGAATAACCGTACTCAACTCATACCGCGGAACGAAGTGTTCCGGCGCTTCGGAGTTCTCAAACTCATTCTGGACCCAGCTTTTATATCCGGGAACTGAACGTATCCATTCGAGACAATGTGAGTTCTTTATTGCAGGATACACCTCATAAGGCTTAACGTTGATTAATGCATCGAATGTGCTTAGATCTTTGCGGGTTCGAACACCATTTTTAATTGTCGACCAGCACTTCTTAATTGAGTCCGGCAAAGCGTATTGCTTTCGTTTAGTGTAGATAAATGAGTGTTTTGAATAACCGTAGAATACCTCATCACCGCCCATGCCCGTAAGAGCTACTTTGAAGTGGTGTGCTGCAGCTTTGGACACTTGATAGCAAGATATAGCAGTAATGTTGTCGTTAGGCTGTCCGAATAAGGAAAGAGCACCGTTTGGACCGATATAGGTGGAATCATCTTCACTTGTGATTTCGAAAAAATCCAATCCAAGGTGGTCGGCAATGCTTCTGGCTAAGGGTGCTTCATTAACCACATTCCCTTTACTAAACGATACGGTCAGGCACTGAGGGCGAATCCCTAACTCGTGTCTGACAAGAGCAGCCACCAACGGGGAATCAACGCCTGCGGACAGAAAAAGGCAGAGAGGTACATCAGATATAAGGCGTCCCTCAATACTCTCAACAAGAGAGTCTCGCAGTGTGTTCAATTCTGATTCTGAAAGTGGCGAAGGTTTTTTGGATGTACGCTTTGGGGGAGGGATTGACCAGTATTGCTGGGTTGGTGCACATATCCCATCCTTAATGAACAGCGTGTGGGCTGCCGGAAGCTTATAAGTGTTTTTAAAGGCAGTTTTAGGTGCAGGTATGTAGCCCATCAAAAGAAATGCAGTGAGAGATTCAGCCGAAATTGATGGATCTGTTTTGAGGATGCTCCACAGTGGTTCTAGTTCAGAACTGAAATAGATACCATCTTGGGTTTGAGTATAGTAAAGAGGTTTTTCTCCAAAGCAGTCTGTGGCGATAGCAAGTTGCTCCCCGTCCCACAAACAGAATGCAAACATTCCATCAAGTTCGTTGAGAAGGTTCTTTCCCCACGCATGCCAGCCCTTAAGAAGTATCTCTGTGTCCGAAGTTGTCGAAAATGAATAGCCCAAGCCTTGAAGTCGAGACTTCAACGATGGGAAGTTGTATATTTCACCATTGTAGGAGATTCTATTTTGTTTGAAGGACATGGGCTGGCTCGCGTCTTCAGATAGGTCAATGATCGATAGTCGCCTATGCCCGAGAAAAACGCCACGTTTCTGATCATACCACGTTCCAGAATCATCGGGGCCACGATGGGTCAGCATTGATAGACCCTTTTCGCAGAGCCCAATGTCGTGATCTGTCAGGGGTCTTTTAAGGTAACAACCGAAAATTCCGCACATTATGTTTCCGTAAGTAAAGTCTTTGGAATTATTGTTCTATAGTGTGTCATCAATGATAGAAATACATAAAAAATAGATGATTCGCATTGTCCTGACAAGCCCTGGCGGCGTGTACAAATCTACCCACTGCATAGACAGTATGGGGCTTTCTTTGTGCCATACCTGTGTTTAGAAGGGCTTATGCTTGAGATTGTTCTTTTAGTTCGTGGACGACAACTTCCCAGATTGTCTTGTCCGTAGGGCAAGTTGACGGAATCAGGTACTCGCGTGTAAACGCTGCGTATCGCTCATGGTCTACTTTGAGTTCTTTCTTTATGTCTAGCTGTTTGGCTTTGGTTAAGTTTACAACGCTCTTTCCCAAAAGCTCTGCGAAAAAGTATGGAAATAGTTTTTCTTCTCCTTTTTCAAACTCATCTGTTGTTAGGCATACGACAGGTTTATTAAAAGCAACGGCATACGCAACACATGAACTCCAAAAATTCAAAACGATTGAAGACTGACTGATGAGTTCAAGCGTCTGACCTTTAATGACCTTGAAATCATGATAATGCTCAAGCCAATCTTTCTCAACGGCTCTTGGGTGGGCTGCTACGACCACTTGATAACCTTTTCCCTGAAGATCACGTAATGCATTGCGTATTGGGCCGTATAGTCCTTCTGGAGTTACATGGCGACAGTAGGTGTCTTTACCAATCCTGTCTGGATGGGCAAGTGCGACGCTATCAACAAAAACCGCAAGTGGTGCTGATGTGTTTTTCTTCCATGGCAGAGGAGCGCCTTTGCGTTTCCACTCAACAATTTTCGTATAATCATGTGAGGGGCCCTTTATGATGACTGTTCTTGGGCCAACAGGAAGAACGCTTTTCCGCCAAGTATCCGAATTGACCACAGCATAGTCGGCAGATCGCATGCCAACCAACTCAGCCGGAATTTTGCGACTTAATGCGATAGTGCTGCAGATTTTATTGTAGGAACCGATCTTTCTGAAAAAACGGACTATTCGTTCGGATAGTGGACGATTTTTTGGGGCATCAATCTTAGGGTTTGGGCAGTCTTTGGGTAACAAAGCCACGTAACGGAGATCATACTTATTTAATGCTTTGTATATGAAGCGAGAATGCTTGTCATAGTGAATCAGTGAAATAATCCATGTGCGGGAGTCCATTGTACGCAGTTTATCCAACAGTGTGGATTTATCAGGAATGGATAGCCAGTACTTCTTTCCTTCAGGCCGTTGCGGGTAATACTCTTTGGCTGCCTTGGGTCGAAAGATAGGGGTTGTTTCCCATACTTCCACGTTACAGTTTTCTTCGAGCAGTCCTGCAACGTAGTTGTGATGAAAAAAAGTACAGCATTTGCCCGGAGTCAGAATAAGAATGTTCACCCTTATTTCATTCCCTGTTTGAGTCGTAACGATTCGAATCGCATCTGAGCAACGTCCCAATCTTCCGGTGTGTCGATGTCGACAACGTTTTTTCTTGAGATAGTAACGCCGCCGACTTGTTCTCCGAACATCTTGCGAGTCTTAGTAAGCGTTGGCCCATCGCAGAGATAGAATTGTGCGGCGTCTTGAAAGCGATCAGGGAGGTCCTGAGACCTTGTGTACATGTGTTCGGGCTGCGCGTACGACAGACGCCCGTCCTTGTTTTGGGTCAGTGCCCGCTGAATTGGAAACGGAAATTCCGTTATGGACATCACCATCTGGTAATTCTGGCTGTTAATGAGTTCGAATCCTTCTTCGAGAAGTTCCGGTGTCAGGAAAATGGATGTGGGATACACACAGCAGAGTTTGTCGACAATCAGCCCTGACGATTGCAAGGTGTCAAGTGCATGCAGTACGACATCTTCCGTCGTGGCGTAGTCGTCGGCAAGCTCATCCGGTCTCATAAACGGGATTTCAGCTCCCCACTCCCGGGCTACGGATGCAATCTCCTCACTGTCGGTGCTTACGTACACATGATCAAACAACTTGCTGTCCAAGAGGGTCTCAATAGGCCACGCGATCATGGGTTTGCCGCAAAAAGGTTTGACATTCTTTCGTGGGATACGCTTGCTGCCCCCTCGTGCGGGAATGATTGCAATTGTTGCCATGAGTTCCTCGCTTATCCTATCAAATCCCAAGAGAGGGGAGTCCCCTTCACGATGTCCCGTGCAGCCTTTTTGCCCAGCACCACGGTATGATATCTGGGGTGCAGTCCGTCGGCAGGGCGAAGAACCTTAGTATTCTTTTCGGAAAAAACGTCGCCCGCTTTCATGTCATTCGATACGAATATCGACCGCCGGAAACGGAGGCTGTTAACCTGCCGTTTCGTGATGTCATATGAGACATCGCCAAGAGCTTTCTCGCTTGTGCGAACGGCAGCAACCATCGCTTTGAACTCGTCGGGCTCGAGAGAGAACGCGCTGTCCGGGCCGCCATCCGCGCGTGCGATGGTCATATGCTTTTCCACAATGCTCGCGCCGAGAGCCACAGCCGACACAGGAACAGCTTCAACCATGCTGTGGTCCGACAGCCCGACAGGGCAACTGAACGTTTCTGAGAGGTTGGGTATGGTCCGCAGGTTCATCTCTTCTGGCGGAGCAGGGTAACTGCTGACACATTTCAGAAGAGCGATCTGTGTACTTCCAGCTGCTTTCAGGGTCGTCATAGCCTCGTCGATTTCGGCGAGCGTTGCCATGCCGGTGGACATGATGACAGGCTTGCCTGTTGCGCCGATCCGCTTCAGGAGCGGAAGGTCAACGACTTCAAAGGAAGCGACTTTGTAAGCCGGGACTGCCATTTCTTCCAGAAAGTCAACAGCAGTGCTATCAAAGGGGCTGGAAAAGCAGTCCATTTCGAGTTCGTCCGCAATCGCTTTGAGTTTGGGCTGCCATTCCCAAGGGGTATATGCCTCACCATAAAGCGCATGGAGGTTCTTCCCATCCCAGACAGTACCCCCCGAGACTTTGAAGATGTCAGTGTCACAGTCGAGGGTCATGGTGTCGGGTGTGTACGTTTGCAGTTTAACTGCATCGGCACCTGCCTCCTTGGCAAGACGGACAAGCTCCACAGCCCGGTCAAAGCTCTGATTATGATTGGCCGACAACTCTGCGATAATATAGGTGGGGTGTTCGCCACCAATGGTGTGATTCCCGATTCTGATGCTTGGCTTCATGCTACATATTGGGTTTGTTGATTTTTGGGAAAGCGTCGCAACGCTGGACTGGCATTTGTTGACGAGTATCGGATCGTCAGTATGTTGCAGCCCTCTCCGGACTCTTTATGTAAGCTCGGAAATCGCTTTACGCAAGCAGGAGTTCACGTGTGGCTTCGGGACCAATGTTCATAACGGCGTCAAGAGCTGACATGTGAGAGAGGAACTGCCCGAAGCGTTGTTCGTATTCGGGGTGTTCCCATGTCTGGTAGTGCACGTTGATGCCTGCGCCTGTCAGTAAATGCTTTTCAGGGTCAAGATAGCTGGCGGCACCTATGGGGGAATAATAATCTGTAGCTTCTGTCTTCCTGCAAATGTCCAGTATCAATTCCGTTCGTTTTCCGGTGGGTTTCAGCTGGGTGGCTGAGAGAAACTCTGTTTCCAGATCAAGCCACTCGCTGACCATTTTGATGCCGGATTCATTGAGCGAGGCCAAAGATGTGTGCTCGGTCGCATACCATGCTTCCAGCGCAGGCCTGAATCTCTTGAAGTACGGTGTTTTGCCTAGCAGAGTGGTAATGGTCTGTAGGTGCTTTCGTTTCCAGTTTGATGGTTGCGACGCAATCTGTACGTCCCGGATCAGCGTGTCGAGTCCCTCGCGTTTGACCGGCACGACAAGCCACACTGGAGATCCGTTCGTCCCTTTCAGTCTGTTTCTGCTCTGCCAGGACTGGTGGGCGTATTGGACATTGTCCAGAAACACGAACGCATCGCAGCGGTTGATCATCTCGTAGAAGCCTAGCCAAGGCAGATAAGTGGGCTGCATGATAGCAATAGTCTTTGTTTTCATATCTGATGGGCTGATTATGAGGAAGAATCAAAGCAGGCCTTACAAGCTTCGGCGTATCTTCCGGCTATCATGTCCTCTCTGAAGGTCATGAACTTGTCGGAATCCCATATGGATTTAAGGGATTGCTCGTTGATATTACCCATGACGAGGTCGCGCATTCCATAGAACGAACAGCAGGGAGCAACGTCTCCATTTCCCAGGATCATTACCGAACGCCAACCGAAAGAGCACCGGATGTCCCGTTCCTTGTCCTCTATGGGGGCGTACAGATCAAAGTCCCAGTACTTTTGGACGTCGATGGTGTCCACTTTGTCGATCCAGTAATCGACGAACTGCTCTCGTTCATGATGGTTGAGGTCCATATCCACGAAGCTGAGGCGGACAATGGGAAGCATAGAGTTGAGTTCCTTGCGTTTCTCAAGAAGGTACTCAATGTTGCTAATGAGTTTCTTGTAATTGCCGCCCCTGACCTTCTTGTAGGTTTCTTCGGTGATCGCGTCTATCGATATGGTGATCCTGGTAATGGGGGTCTCGAGCAGCTTGTCGACTGTTTCCTTATCAAGCATCGTACCATTCGTGATGAGTATTGTATCCAGAACTCCCTTGGAGTCCGCGTACTTCATCATTTCAGGGATGTCCTTTTCAAGCAGCGCTTCTCCGCTTGCCCCGACCCAAATTGCGGGGAGGCCATGCTGCTCGCCTTCGTCCATGAGTTTGGCAAAGGTCTCATAGCCCAGCCGAGCATTAGAAAAAATACCCGGTACTTCTTCATGCCACTTCTCGCGGCTTCTGACACAGAAGACGCACTTCAAGTTGCAGTTCGAGACGGGCTCAATGTAGATGTTCAAAGGAAAAGGGATGTCGGTCCGCTCTTTATCAACCTTGTGCCACATTCTCCTATATTCGATGAAACGCTCCTTTCTGTCTTCAGGGAGCGCCTCGTATATGACCTTGACGAGGTCATCTTTTTCATAGCGGTCTATTCTCTCAGCATTGGACTGTTCAACAGTGTTGTCCGGGCGTGAGGGCATATATACTCCTAGCTATCCTTGTTCAGGGATGCGAAACAGGTCATACAACAGGTTTTGTACTTGTCATTTTTCATGTCTTCGCGGAATTGCCTGAACTCTTCGGAATCCCATATTTCTTTGATGGATTTTTCGTGGATGTTGCCAATCACAAGGTCGGGCACACCGAAGAAAGAGTTACAAGGCACGACGTCTCCATTGGCCATGATATCCACCAGTCGCCAAGGTACGCAGCAATGGAAAGGTTCGACTGTATCCGGGTCCGGTGGTTCAACAGCGTCCAGATCAATCAGCTTCTGAACGTCAACAAGGTCCACCTTCTCTTTCCAGTAATTGACAAATGCTTCCGCTTCGTGGGTGTTCTGAGGCATGTCGATGAAAGTGACCCGAACGACCGGAAGCTTCAAGCCGAGTTCTTCTTTTCGCTGAATGATATAATCAATGTTAGCAGTAAGTTTTTTCAGATCGTGCCCACGGACAACCTTATAGGTTTCCGGTGAGAAGGCATCAATGGAGATGTTGATTCTGGTGACAGGAATTGCAAGAAGCCTATCAATGATCTCCGATGTCAGAAGCGTGCCGTTGGTGGTTAAGATGGTATCCATGATGCCCTTTTCATGGGCGTACTCAAACATTTCGCATAACTGCTTCTCAAGGAGAGCTTCCCCGCTGCACCCAAGCCAGATGGAAGGCATGTTGTTAGCACTGCACTCGTCGACAATTCGCTTATAAGTGTCCCATCCCATGCGTTTTGCCGTGAAAAGCGAAGGAGCCTTCTCTTTCCATTGGTCCTTGCTACGGATGCAATGGATGCAATGAAGGTTGCAGTTGGAGATAAGTTCAAGGCTGATGCAGAGCGGGAACGGCAGGTCTATGCGCTCCTTGTCCGCGAGTGTCCATTTTTCTCGGTAGTCAACAAACGCCTTTTTCTTTTCGTCGGGGAGGGCGTCATAGATTGTTTGCAATACGTTGTCGTTGCTAAATCTGCGAAGATGGTTTTTTTGTTCAACAGTATTGTCAAGTTCATGTTTCATGGGGTTTCTCCAAGTATCAGTCGTGCCAGCCAGTCCGGGTCGAAGGCTGTGTCGCGAATGCTCTTTTGTTTGTGAATGATATTTGACCTTAGCTGGCTGTTCGCAAGCAGACTTTCAACGCCTTTACGGATATCGGCCGGGGTTGCCTGCTCGTGCCATCCTAAGTTGAGCGCCATTCCCTTGGCGTGGGCGTCTTCGGCGAATGCCCGTTGGTTCTCGGCGGTAACAATCACCAGAAAAGGTGTCAACATTGCGATCAGTTCATAAGCCGTGCCGCCACCTGCGGATATAGCAATATGAGCATGCGCCATCAGGCTGGCCATGTCGTCGGTCTGTTGTATGAGCACGATGGATCTATCTTGGCGAACAGCCTTCAGGAGACCCTCATAGTGTGGATTATGAGGTCCTGCGACAATGGTCGCTTCGATCGGTAGATTGACGGATTGTAATGCCTGAATAACCTTAAGAACGTTGTTGTCCGGGTCACCTCCACCTAGGGTTACGAGAACCCGGGCGAAGTCTTTTATCGGAGTGTGGGATTTAGGAGGCATTCCCACAAATTCATCACGCAGGGAACAGTATTTCAAGCCGAGAAGCAACTGCGTATGTGAGGCCAGTTTTTTTGAAGGGTATAGTCGCTTGTCGGCGTAGCTGTTTGGGTTCACAACGTAATCGGTGTGATAGAATTGTTGTTCGCTGTTGTCGTCAACAAAAAGGGTCCTAAGCCCTTTGCCAACGAAAATCGATTGGTAGTCTGCCGAAAAGTGGTATCCGTCCAAGAGGAGGTGACTTGCCTTACGATCTTTTGCGATCTTTGCGGTGTATATGGCGTCCTCCATACTGCCGGGGACGTGAGGGACCTTGGTTACCTCACAGCCCAATGCTGCAAGCCGTTCATGAAGGGGTCCGGCATCCGTAGCAATGGCGAAAGAGACTTGCCGTTTCGATCGGATGACCGAGCGAGCCATGGCAAGACAGCGCATAACGTGACCTGAGCCGATTGTCGCATCCGCATCGGCCCTGATTAGGAGGCCGCTCATGATACTATCGTTTTTCGAGAAGGAACCAGGTCAGGTCATCCAAGGGGAACATGGGGTCACGGTGGTAGATGAAGCCGTAATCCACCAGAGAAAGGTTCTGGTATTTCCCGAGCATTTCACCGGCGAAGTCGCGTTTGAACAGGCGGTCTGCGTGGCCGCGATAATTCACAGTAACCGGCGTCGGATTGTAATACTCGGCCACGACGATGTACTTGTTGCTTGTCGTGTAGAGTAGGTCGTAAACGCTTGAAAGGTGGTCCGGGTTTATGTGAATGAGCACTCCGCAACAGAACGTGAGATCAAACCTTTCGGTGGTCTGATAGTCGAGCAATGAGCCTATGTGCGGGGCAAAACCACATCGTCTCGTGAATTCGTCCACAACGTCGGGGTTGATGTCGACCGCAGAGTACTGAACGTTTGGCATTATGCTCTGGAGGGCCTGAATGTTCAGCCCGATGTTGGAGCCGTATTCCATGACCGAACCGATGTCTGAAGCCCGGGAAAGAGCCTTGGTCCAAAGGGCTGCCTTGCTTCCCACCAGGTCCAGTTCCTTGTTGCGCTCCATGTAGTGGGCAGCAAACTCTCCTGTCCAGAATTCCTCTTGTTCGGTTTTGTATTTCGCCACGAATGTCTCCTGTTATTTGAGTGCTGCGATGAACGTGTCAATTGTGTATTGTAAGTCTTCATCGTTCAACTGCGGGTACATGGGGAGGGAAATGATGTCCTCGAATGCCTTTTCGGCAACAGGGCACATACCCCTGCCGTATTCGAAGTTCTTTTTGTAATATGTGAAGAGGTGAACCGGGGGATAATGAACATTGACGCCGATCCCCTTGTTTCGCAGGTGAACGAACAGTTCATCCCTGCTTATGCGCGTCTCGCCGGTAAGCCGGACAACGTACAGATGGTAAGCGTGCCTGACATTCTCGGCGACTGAGAGCGGTGTGAGGCCTGCTATTTTGGCAAAAGCGTCGTTATATTTGTCGGCAATGTCGTTTCTTCGCGCTATTCCAGCGTCCAGCTTTTTCAACTGGCTTAGTCCCAAGGCGCACTGGATGTCGGTTATGCGGTAGTTATACCCCAACTCCGGGATGTCATATTGGAAACTGACCTCCTTTTCGCGCTGGCGGAAGTCAGTCGATATCCCATGGTGGCGGAAAGTCCGCGCCCTTTGGGCGTAATGCTCATCGTTTGTAGTGATCATTCCGCCTTCACCAGTCGTGATGTGTTTGACGGGATGAAAGCTGAATGCCGAAATGTCTGCAATGGAGCCGACATTTTTGTTTTTAAAACTTGCACCGATGGCATGGCAACTGTCAGCCACGAAGACGAGCCCATGCCTGTCGCAGACTTCCCGTATCGCAGTATAGTCACAGGGGTGTCCTGCATAGTCTACGGCCACGACAGCTTTGGTCCTTGAGGACACCCTTGCCTCCAGATCTGCAGGATCCATGAGCAGAGTGTCTTCACAAACATCGGCAAAAACAGGCGTTCCTCCCTGATAGACCACGGCGTTGGCAGTAGCGGCGAAAGTAATCGGTGGCACGATAACCTCGTCACCGGGGCCGATGCCAATGGCGAACATGATCGAATGAAGCGCTGCCGTACCGTTGCATAGGGCAATGGCATGGTTAGCGCCCACATAAGCCGCCACTGCGGATTCGAATTCGGTAACCAGAGGGCCGCAGGTGAGCCAGTCCGAGCGCAGGGCCTTGCAGACCACATCTATGTCATCGTCATCTATATACTGCCTACCGTACGGTATCATTTTCTCTCCACGCCATACGTGGCGCAGTATTCATCCACCAAATCGCTGATTTCCTCAATGTTCAACCATTCTGTATTGTTGCCACTTGTGTATGAGAAGCCTTCCTGACAGGGTGTGCCTCCCATTTCCTGAATGTCTGTTTTATACTTGTACCATGTCAGGTTGGGAAGGACGACGAAGTACGAGTCAAACTCGTATGCGGTTCGGGCGTCATCTTCCGTGATCATGCATTCATGAAGCTTTTCGCCCGGGCGTATTCCGACGATGTCGACTTTGGCTTCTGGGGCGATGGCGGTGGCTACGTCAAGAATTCGGTAGCTGGGGATCTTTGGTACATAGAGTTCGCCGCCAAACATGACCTTGAATTTATCCAACGTGAAATCGATTGCGTCGTCGAGATTTATGGTGAAACGGGTCATTCGTTCGTCAGTTACAGGCAGTACCCCGGACGCCCTTTTTTCAAGAAAAAGGGGAACCACGGACCCGCGGCTACCGAGCACGTTGCCGTAGCGGACGACCGAGAATTTGCAGCCATCCTTTTTGGACATCTGGTTGCCGTTAATGAACAATTTGTCCGCACAGAGCTTGGTGGCACCGTAAAGGTTCAAGGGGGCTGCGGCCTTGTCGGTGCTCAAGGCAATTACTTTCTCTACACCGCACCTGATGGCGGCCTGAATGATATTCTGGCTACCCAGGACATTGGTTTTTATGAATTCAAATGGGTTGTATTCTGCCGCAGGCACTTGTTTGAGTGCGGCTGCATGAATGACGAAATCCACTTCGTCGAATGCTTCTTCAAGACGGCTGCGGTCCCTGATATCGCCCAGGAAAAATCTGAGGCAGGGATGCTCGCTTGCAGGAAACTGCTCGCGCATTTCCGACTGCTTCAGTTCGTCCCGTGAGAAGATGATGAGCTTATTAGGGGAGTATTTCTGCAGTATGATCCTGATGGCAGCTTTGCCAAAAGAACCGGTACCGCCAGTGATCAATATATTTTTTCCATTGAACATAGTGTCTCCTTGTGGCTTACGTTTTTACGCCAACTCGTAATAAATATGAAGTAGTTTCTTTTCGGTCTTATCATTCTGTTTTGATTGGTTTTTATTTCCGATCTAGGTGGAGTGAAATGCCTAGGGAAGAAGAGTGTTTCTCGTTGCGGGCGGCTGTTGAGTCTCCTCGGCGCAGACCAAAAAAAGATATCCATAATGGACAGCTTTACAAACGGTTAGTACGAATATAGAAGATCGTTTGGTCTAACCTATGCTTAAAGAATTCATCTTAAGACGCTGAAGTATCCTGTTTTAGGGAACATGTAGCCGTCAGGGCGCAATCATTTGTACTAAACGAAAGTGGCCCGGGTTTTCTGTTATATTAGGACGTTCAGTGCGACGTATCATTCGGAGGGGAAATGAGGAACAAGGATAGTAGGCTGAGCGACAAACAGTCTGAATTTTACAACTATTATTCCATGACGTTTCATGATCACCGTTTCTTTGAGTGGTCGTCCGTATGGATGCAGGCCAAGGAGCCGATTTGTCTTGAAGATGTCCACAGTGTTCTCGAGTTCGGGACGGGGCGGAATGTGACAAAGGCCCTTGTGGAGCATCACGGCATCAAGCACACCAGTGTGGATTTCAACGAAGAGTTGTTCATACCGGATGTTGTCGAGACCATCGAGTCGTATGAGAGTGATGAAAAGCACGATATGGTCTGCGCCTTTCAGGTTCTGGAGCATGGCCCAAAAGAGGAGCTTGTAACCAGACTCAAGAAGTTCAAGAGGTTGTCAAATAAATACGTGTATATCTCCGTTCCTTGGTCGGGCCGATGGGCTTCTGTGCTGATGCACATGAACGTCAAGAAGTGGTTTGATTTCAAGAAGTGTTGGCATTTTGTGTTCAACAAGACGAAGAAACGCAAACCAAACGTCAAGGCGTATGCGCAACAGGAAGAGCATTGGAGACCGCACTGGTGGGAAGTCGGGGATCATGATTTTTCGAAACAAGACATGCGTAAGTGCATTGAGGAAGCCGGTCTGGTGCTCCAGTGGGAGAAGCACAACACCATGTTCCCCTCCCATGTTTTCTACATGATGACAGTTGACTAATACCGGGAGCGGAGAAGCCTTTGAAACCGTTATCGCAAGCAAGTGGCGTTCAAACCAGCCGGGCTGTCGTGGCCGGTCTGTTCTTTTTCAGCATCGTCGTTCGCATCCTCACAGCCGAGTATGTCGAGAACGGCGGTGACTGCATTACGCTTTGGCTGAATATCAGGCGATTCTGGGAAGGTCTTGGCTTCAACGCATGGAACCATCACACCATGCGCTGGGCCATCACGATGCCGCTCATAGCGGTGACAAAGGTCTTCGGAACCAGTGCATGGGTGTATTATCTCCTCCCCACGCTGTATTCCTCGGTGGCGGCCGTTCTGGTCTGCCTCATCGGTGAGCGGTTGCATAGCGTCCGGCTCGGCGTCATCTCTTCGATTCTTTTCATTCTCTACCCTCAGATGGCCCAGACGGGCAGCCAGATATGGCCAGCCGTTTTCGAGCTGACCTACATTCTGGGGAGCGTGCTGTGCATCTTCATCTGGCTCGATAAAAAGCACCTCGGCTGGTTGGTTGCGGCGGCACTCTGTTTTGTGCTGGCCTGGGGATCACGGGTGACGTGCATCTACTTTTTCCCCGGCCTGCTGGCCTTGATCTGGCTGCCGACCAGAAGCTTCAAGGCGGTGTTTGTCTTTTGTGCCGCTGTCGGGGCGTTTCTCTGCATTGAGCACCTCTGCATCTATGCGGTGACTGGCGAGCCGCTCGGCCGGATCGGGGTCATCAAGGGGACCCACGGCGCACAGGCAGAGTTGCAGACTTCCTTGAGTGATTATCTGCTCAACTTCCTGAACTACAAGAAGCTCCGGGGGTTGCTGATCGTCACCGTCGTCACTGTGCTGGTGGCCCTCTCCATGCTCAGGAGCCGCGAGCAGCGCAGGAAGGCGCTTGCCGTTCTGTACCTTGTTCATCTGGTCATGCTGACGTGGATGGTCTCATCCGTGTCGCCCCTGAAGCTGGCGCTGCCGGTCGGTTCCAGATACGTCTGCGCCAGCATTCCCTTCGGCCTCCTGCTGACCACGCTGTGGCTCTACGATCTGCACAAGGGCAAACCAAGGCTTGCCACGACGCTGCTGTGTCTCTTCATTGCCGCGTTTACCTATTTCTCCGTTGCCAAGATTCCCGGCAACAACAGCATCCTCCAGACGAGACGCGACGCAATTGTTCTTGGCGACGCGCTGGCCAGCAACGACCCGATCTACATCCGCTACATCCCGTGGCAGCCGAACTTCGTGGAAAAGGCCGTGATCGAGTATTTCGGTGGCAAGGCGCGCAAGAAGTCGGTGGACGCCAGCGACGTGCGGCGGTTCATGGACAAGAACCGGAACCGTATCGTCTCGCTTTACATGCGGGACACGGCTGAGGCGGCGGCAAACTATTCGCGCCGCCCGGTCAGGATCGGAAGGTATCTGTATACCTTCAGCGAGCTGGCCGAGGGTGACGAGCGTTTTGAAAACGCGGTGACGGTGGAATTCGGGCGCAAGAGCTTTGAAGCAAAGCCGGGCGCGCCGGAACTCTAGGCTGTACGGCTGGTGAGGAGCGTTTCGTAGAGGGCCGTGTACTGGGTGACGATTGTGGTCCAGTCGTGATGGGCGGCCCGTTCAAGGCCGAGGCTGGTCAATCGCGCGAGGTTGTCCGGCGATTCCATCAGTTCGCAGATTCCGTCGATCATGGCCGGGACATCATCCACGGCGACCATTTTTCCGTACTTGCCCATTTCCACCACATCCCTGCACCCCAGTGCGTTGGTGGTCAGCACCGGCGTGCCCGCCGCCATGGCCTCAATGAGCACCCGGCCGAAGGTCTCGACCCGTGACGGGAAGACGAACAGGTCGCTCATGGCGTAAATCTCGACAAGCTCTTCGCCCGGAACATGCGTCTGGTCGCGGCCCGGCTCGGCAGAGGCGTTGCCTATGCTGTGGATGGTCCGCACATGCTCCTGCAAGCCTCGTTCGCGAACCTCTTGCATAATGCGTCGGTGTCCTTGCCCACGACCAGCCAGCGAAAGTCCTTCCCGGCGTTCTTGAGGCCGGAAGCAATGGTCGGGATCAGGTCAAAGCCTTTTTTCGGATGGTTGCGGCCAACGGAGAGCAGCAGAAAGGCGTCTTCGGGAATCTTCCATTTACGCCGGGTGGCGGCATGGTCGCGCGGCCTGCCGAGGTACTCGCAGTTGATGCCGTTGGGGATGGTGGCGATCCGTTCCCGGGAAACGCCGAGGTCCTCAAGATCGGCCTCTATGCCGGGCGTGAGTGCGATGACCACGTCCATGGCCCGAATCGCTTTGCGGATGGCGCGGTCTTTCTCCGGATCAAGGCGCAGGCCATAGCCAAGTTCGGGGACCGCCTGCACGTCGTCGCCGTGGGTGCGTAGCACCAACGGGACGATGCCGGACAGTCCCTGCACCATGGCTGCTTCGGGGTAGGCCCCCATCACCTGCCAGAGATCGTATCCGTGTTTTTTCTGCTCACGTCTCAGCCACCGGTTCGTCAGGGCGGGGAGCCGTTTGTGGACGGACATGAACTTCCACATGAGCGGACGCACGCCAAAGGGCAGGGAAGTATAAAACGTCTTGTGTTTTCGAAATTCGCGGTCCGTAACGTACAGGGTGACGTCATGTCCGGCTTCGGCGAGCATGGCGAGCAGGTTGTACGTGAATATCTCATAGCCGCCCGCCTTGAGCAGTGACTCGGCTATTACGCTCGCGATCTTCATGGGGTAGCCGCCTATTCGTCTGCGCTGATCTGGCGCGCTTCGTCGTCGGTGATGGTTTCGCTGAACTGCATTTTGTAGAGTTGTCCGTAGAGCGGGCAGCTCTTGAGCAATTCGTCGTGCGTACCAATGTCGAGGACCTCGCCCTTGTGCATGACCACGATGCGGTCCGCGTTGAGGACCGTGGACAGGCGGTGGGCGATGACGATGCTGGTCCGTTCCTGCATCAGGTTATCAAGCGCTTTCTGCACCACTCTCTCGGACTGGGTGTCGAGAGCGCTGGTCGCCTCGTCGAGAATGAGCAGGGCAGGGTCCTTGATGAGGGCGCGCGCGATGGTGATGCGCTGCTTCTGGCCGCCGGACATCTTGACCCCGCGTTCACCGCAGATGGTGTCGTATCCGTTGGGCAGACCCTCGATGAACTCATGGGCAAAGGCGGCCTTGGACGCCTCGATGATCTGCTCTTCGGTGACGTTGTCGAAACCGTAGCCGATGTTGTCCTTGATGCTCATGTTGAACAGGATGGGGTCCTGCGAGACGATGCCTATGGAGCGACGGAGCAGCCCGAGGTCGTACTCTTCGATCGGGATGCCGTTGAAGCGTATTTCGCCGGTGTCGACGTCGTAGAACCGCGGCAGCAGGTTGACCAGCGTTGTCTTGCCGGACCCGCTGGGGCCGACAAGGGCGACCTGCTCGTTTTTTCGCACCGTGAGGTTGAGGCCTTTGAGAGCAGGGGTCGTGACCGTGGGGTAGGTGAACGTTATGTCCCGTATCTCGATTTCCTGAAGGGGGATGCTGACTTCCTTGGTGCCGCCGGTTTCAGGCTGGATATCTTCGGAATCGAGCAGGCCGAACACGCGCTCGGCGCTGGCAAGGGACTTCTGTATGTTCTTGTTGGCGTCGTTGAGCTTCTTGATCGGCTCATAGAGCATGATCATGGCGGTCACGAAGGAGAAGAAGGTCCCCGGCGTGGAGGTGCCTTCAAGGACCTGCTTTCCGCCGTACCAGAGCACGCCGCTGATGGCGATGCCGGCCGCCAGTTCCATGATGCGGCTGGAGAGTTCGCTGGCGAGCACCTGTTTTTTGGAGAGGCGGACTATGCCGTTGCTTTCCTTGGAGAAGCTCTTGAATTCCTTTTGTTCGGTATGGAACGCCTTGATGAGCCTGACGCCGCTGAGACATTCATGCACCACGGAGTTGATGTCCGCGATCTGTACCTGAAGGCCGCGCCCCAGCTTTCGCAGGCGTTTCCCGAAGTGGACGATGGGCACGGCGCAGACCGGCAGAACGATCAGCGCGATGATTGCCAGCTTCCAGTCCTGATAGATGACCACGCCCACGAGCCCGATGCAGGTGATGACCTCGCGAATGGCCATGACCATGGTCGGCACGCTCTCTCGGATGCCGTTGACGTCACCGAGGATTCTGGACATCAGCATCCCCACCTGACTTTCCTCGAAAAAGCGCATTGGCAGGTAGATAATGCGGGAGAACATCTCGTTGCGCAGCCGTTCGAGCACGAGCAGGCCGGTGGTGTTCATCAGGTAGGTCTGGGTGAACCGGAAGATGGATTTAATCAGGATGACGCCGAAGAACGCGAGCGGAACCAGAACGAGGGCGACGGTGTCCTTCTCCACGAAGATATTGTCCATGGCGGGCTTCACCAGATAGGCGGTGGCCGCATTGGTGCCGGAGACAATGACCGCGGAAAGGACGCCGATGATCACTTTCCATTTGTGGGGCTTGAAATAGTGCAGACACCGCTTGAGCAGGTGGCGGTTGTCGAAGTGCTCTATGTGTTTGAGATTGTATTGCGACAAGGAAAAAGCTCCTCAATAATGATTCGGGGTGTGGCTGCGGGTCGCGAAGCGCCCGGCGGCCCGGTTACAGCAGATCGTCGTATACGGCCTTGAGTTGTGTCAGGTAGTTCTCCATGGAAAACTGCGGGGCGGCGTCAAGCGCCTTTTGCGCCATGGAAGCGTGAAGCTCGTCGTTTTCCAGAAGCAAGGCGATTTTGTCCGCTATGTCCTCGACCTCCGTGGTGCATATCAGGCTCGATTCGGCAGCAATCTCCGCCGAGGGTACATGCTCCGAAATGACGGCGGGCAGGCCGCAGAAAAGCGCCTCCACATGCGTGATGGGAAGCCCTTCGTAATCCGAGGGCATGGCCAGAATGCTGGAGGCCCTCAGGTGTGCCGGAATCTCCGTGTTGGCAACAAACCCGGCAAGGCACACGTCACGCTCCAGCCCGAGTTCACTGCGTAGCCGCTTCAGGTCCGGCATCATACTGCCGTCGCCCAGAATAAGCAACGAGGCCTCGGGGACCCGTCCCTTTACAATGGCCATGGCCTTGATGAGCCTGTCGAAATTCTTCTGCTTCACCACGCGCCCCACGCCGATGACGGTCTTGCCACGCAGCCCGTACTCAGTCTCCAGATCCCTTGGTGCAACGTCCAGTTTCTTCGGGTCCACCGCGTTGTAGAGCACCCGAACGGGGCGCTTTGCCACGTTGTGGTCGCGTTCGATGGTTTTCGCCGCTGCTTGGGAAACGGAAAGATACTGTGTGGTGCACCATGAAAGCAGCTTGTTGATGACGCGCCGCTTGGCTTTCCTTTCGGACTTGATGTTCCTGATGTGCGAGACGACCGGAACGCCCAGACCGAGGGCCGCCAGCCTGCCGAAGTAGTCGCCGGAGAAATGGAGCGTGTGGACGAGGTCGACGTCGAGGTCTTTGAGCACCTTGCGGAGCTTCAACAGCGTGTCCAGCCGGTGGGTGTTGATGGCCTGATCGCCGTTTCCGATGGAGATGACCGGGATGTCATGCTCCTCGTACGCGGGCATGAGGCGCCCGTGCCGGAAACGTTGATGACGTACGGCGTGATGTCCGGATCGTTTCGCAGGTTGAGCGAGAGGTCCAGCAGCCAGTTTTCAACGCCGCCGAACGGCAGCCCGCCCACGATGTAGGCTATTTTGCGAGGCGTTTTGCTTGGTGTCATACAGATATCTGTGTGGATGCGTTAAAACCGGACGGCAGGGCTAAACTCTAGCATATTCCGCCCCATGTCAAAGCAAATGATTGCTGCATCAACCGCTCGTTTTCAAGACACTCATATCTCAATAATCGTGCGCCATGCGCTGACGCAAAAAGGCCGGAGCATGTGCATACCCCGGCCCGAATGATACCCATGCGCCTTGCTAGGCGTCGTCCAGAATGGCTCCCACCAGCCCGGGGATGGTGTAGTCTTGCGGCTGCACGTCCGCCTCAAAGCCGAAGCCCGACAGCGTGCTGGCCGTGATGGGCCCGATGCTGGCGATCTTGACCTCGGGGCAGCCCTTCACGGTCTCCGGCCTCACGAGCTCGAAGAAGTTCTCCACCGTGCTGGAGGAGGTGAAGGTCACGTAGTTGATCTTGCCGAGGGCCATGGCCTCTTCGATGGTTTCGCCGCTCTCTTCGGCCAGACGCGTTTCGTACACCGGCAGCACCTTGACGTTGCAGCCCGCCTTGGCAAGCTCTTCGGGCAGCACCTCGCGGGCCACCCTTGCGCGCGGAATCAGCACGTTCTTGCCCTGAACGCCGAGTTTCAGCAGCCCGTCCACAACGTGTTCGGCAACGTACTTCTCGGGGACGAAATCGGCAATGATGCCGCGCTCCCGAAGCGCGTCGGCAGTAGCCGGGCCGATGGCCGCCACCTCGATGCCGCCGAGCATGCGCGAGTCGAGGCCGATCTCCTCAAGCCGGTTCCAGAAGTGCTTGACCCCGTTTACCGAGGTGAACACCAGCCAGTCCCAGCGGCCAAGCTGCAGTAGGTGCTCTTCAATTTCAGCGTCATTGTCCACCGGCTCAATAGCGATAGTGGGAAATTCGTACACGCAGGCACCGAGGTCGCGCATGATCTTGACCAGCCCGCTGGCCTGCTCCCGTGCGCGGGTGACAACCACGCCCTTGCCGAGCAGCGGCTTTTTCTCGAACCAGCCAAGCTTGTCGTGCAGTGAGCAGACCCCGCCCACAACAATGATGGACGGCGCCTTGAAACCGCGCGCCTTGGCGTCCTCGGCCACGTTCTCCAACGTGGAAACCATGGACGTCTGGTTGCACCGCGTTCCCCAGCGCACCAGCGCCACCGGCGTATCCGCGGCGCGGCCGTGCTTCATGAGGTTCTCGGCGATCATCGGCAGGTTCTTCACGCCCATGTAGAACACCAGCGTGGAATTGGACTGCCCGTACACCGACCAGTCGTGCCCGGACTTTTCCTTAGTCGGGTCTTCGTGACCGGTGATGAAGCATACGCTGGTGGTATGGTCGCGGTGCGTGACCGGAATCCCGGCATACGCTGGCGCGGCAACCCCGGCAGTGATGCCCGGCACCACCTCAAAGTCGATACCCGCCTCGACCAGTTCCTCGGCTTCCTCGCCGCCGCGTCCGAAAACATACGGGTCGCCACCCTTCAGGCGGCAGACGCTCTTGCCGGTGCGCGCCTTCTCAATAATCAACTCGTTGATCTTATCCTGCGGCAGCGTATGATCGCCGCCCTTCTTGCCGACATACAGGACCTCGCAGTCCTCCTTGCACCAGTGCAGAAAATCGGCATTGGCAAGATAATCGTAGATCATGACGTCACACGTCTCGATCACTTCCTTGGCCTTCAAAGTCAGCATGCCCGGATCGCCCGGACCGGCTCCGACAAGATATACTGTGGACATTGTGTATTGCCTCCGGCGGCTCAAACCCTCGCTAAAAGGGGTGAGTGCCCCAAAACGGTCAGTTTCAGGGCAAGGTGAAATGTTCTGTTGCTTGAGGGGCTTTCCTAACAGGTTTCAGGGGGTTCCCACAAGCCGCAGGCAGGAAGATTTTTTGGCCTCCGGGGGTGCCTCCGGCGGCCCTCCGGGGCTTAAAACCTTTCGGGAAAGGTTTTAAGAATTCCAAAGCTTTTTGGTTCGCCTTCGGCGCAATTGTCCGTTCGTGTGAGGCCTTCGCTTGTTGC
>NZ_BBCB01000042.1 GCF_001311825.1 Salidesulfovibrio brasiliensis JCM 12178
CACAACGAAACGGGTTCCGCTTCCCGCCCCTCCCGCCGGAAGGCGGGCAACTCTCCCCTTTCACTACATCAGCCACAAAAAAACCCTCCGCTGAGCGGAGGGTTGAATAATCAAAACCGGACTAATCATCCTTCGGCTTACGACGCCTCGGACGACGCTTCCGTTTCGGGTTCCCTGAAGGCTTGCCGGAAGGCTTACCGCCGCCGGAACCGCCGGAACCGCCTTTTTTCTCGCCTCCCTGAGGCTTGGGCTTGGCACCCTTCTCTTCGGGCAATTCGGGCGGCGAATGAAGCGAGCTCTGATAAAACTCGTCCATGAGCATCGCCATCAGAACGAGGGTGTCTTCCTCTTCACCGAACCGTTTGGCCATGTCGAGGAACCGGGAAATGCGCTCGCCGTGGAAATAGGTGAGATCACGGCGCTTCTTTTCCAGAAGGGCAACGACGCGCTCCTCGATGATCGCGGCAACGTCCTCATCTTCAGGGGCTTTGCGTTCGATGAGATTGAGCTTGAACTTAGCGGCGATGCGCTTGAGCTCGGCCTTCTGAACGAGGTCGACGAGGGTGATGACGGTGCCGGACGCTCCGGCGCGGCCGGTGCGGCCTGCGCGGTGAATGTAGGATTCCGGGTCTTCCGGCGGCTCGAACATGAAAACGTGCGAGAGTTCGGGGATGTCGATACCGCGTGCGGCCACGTCTGTGGCAACGAGGATTCGCAACTGGCCGCTGCGGATTCTGTTGAGCACGCTCTCACGCTTGTTCTGCGAGAGGTCGGCAGTGAGCGGCTCGGCATCGAAACCGAACTGCTTGATGACGGCGGCCACGAACTCGACGTTGCGCTTGGTGTTGCAGAACACTATGGCCGAGGTGGGATTCTCGGTCTCAATGAGCCGCAGCAGATAGCGCTCCTTGCCCATGGCTGGCACTTCGCAGAAAACATTTTCGATTTCCGCCACGTTGACCTGATCGCCGGAAAGGCTCAGGAAATCTGGTTTGTGAAGGAACTGGTCGGCCAGACGCAGCACCACGGGCGGATAGGTTGCCGAAAACATGAACGCGCCGAACAGGCGCTTGGGCAGGAAGGCCTGAATGCGCTTCATATCCGGATAGAAGCCGATGGAGAGCATCCGGTCGGCCTCGTCGAAAATGAGCACTTTGAGCTTGTCGAAATTGAGTGCGCCGTTCTTGAGGTGGTCGAGCACGCGGCCGGGGGTTCCGACAACGAGCTGGGCACCTTCGGAGAAGGCTTCGAGCTGGGACTTGTAGCCGACACCGCCGTAAACGGACACGACGTTGATGCCGCGGGCTCCGGCGAGCATTTCGGCCTCGCCCGCCACCTGCTTGGCGAGTTCGCGGGTGGGAACCAGTACGAGAGCCTGGCAGTCCTTGCTGTCAGCGTTCAGCTTGTCGAGAAGGGGCAGCACGAACGCGCCGGTCTTGCCGGAGCCGGTTCGTGCCTGCACCATGACGTCCCTGCCCTGCATGACGTAGGGAAGCGCCTTTTTCTGGACGGGCATGATGTCGTCCCATCCGGCGCGTCCGCAGGCTTCTTTCAGTTCTTCAGGCAGTTCGTCAAAGGAAATTTCGGGGAGTGTTTCCGGGCCGTTGTCTTGGTTTTCGCCCGTATCTGCGGTCTTCTTTTCTTCGGTCATGTGATGCTTTGTTCTCCTGTTCGGTGCGATCATATTCGCAATCCGTGGGTCATAGGACTACCCGAGTTAGCGGCTTTCGGCAAGGAATCAGGCGGAGCAGGCCTGATGGCGCCGAATTATGGCTGTGCACGAATTGCGTTTCATGCCGCGCGCAAGAAGCTCGGCCACCTGCCCATCAGGCTTTATTATCATGGCCCGCTTGGGCAATGGAAACCATGCTATCGTATACATGAAATGGATTTGAATACATGAGCACAATTAGAATAATTATTATCTCGTTTTTCAATTGCCTTGCACACATGAACCACGTATTATGCGTTAGTAGTTAGACAAGTCACTGAAAAAGAAAGACATCATGCACAATAAAACCTGCACCCAGAAACGCCTCTGCATGGGGTCCCGCACCGGAAGCGTCATGAGCAGAGCACTCATTTTTGTGCTCCTGCTGACCCTTGCCGTGGCGCTTGGATTGGGAGCGGGATATCTGCACAAGACATATAAACCCACAGTCACTGTATCGCTTAATGGGGCCATCAGTTTTGACGGCGTGGATACGGACATGCTTCGCCTGCAGAAGGACGAAATCCGTCAACTCAATCGCTCTTTCGTCAAGCACCGCAACACGTTCACCGGCATGTCCATTGTTGTGGACGGCAAGGGCATCATGGCCGAGATTCAGCCCAAAACAACTCTGGTCTGGACCATGACCCTCTCGACATACGCTGACAGCACCGTCAAGTCCTGGCCCCGCAAATGCCGCAGAAAGCATCTGGTGGACAGAATCACTGAAAACATGGATGTAGCCGCCAAGGAATACAAAAGCCTCAACTCTATACCGGACGTCCGCAAGAGCATCCGCCAGATTTATATCTGACCCCCCTCAGCCTTTTCTCATAACCGTTCAGGATCAATCTTCTTTCTCCCTTCCTCTCTTTTCAGCGAGGCCGGGGGTGTCTCTATTCGGACGACTTTCCGAAACAGAAATGTCATAAGGTTATAATTCCCGGAACCGGGAAAATCCCCCAGAGTGCTCTTAATGAAGAACCTGTCGCTACAGGTAACAACTGATAGCAGCAGCACACTGCATGGGCACTTTGCCCGCGCGCCACTAACCCAACATCCCACTTGGTCAGGAGGTCACATGCTCAGAATATTTGCAATCCTCTCACTCGTCGCCGTGTTGCTCGCCCCAGCCGCCGCGATGGCAAAAAACTTTGAAGTCCTCACCGGCGAATGGGCTCCCTACGTGTCCGAATCAATGGACGGCGGCGGTCCCACTGCTCTGGTTGTCTCGGAAGCGCTGAAAGCCGCCGGACACAGCGCGACGTTTAAGTACGTCCCGTGGGCACGAACCGAAGCGCTGACTCAGGACGGAACGGCTGTTGGCACCTTCCCGTGGTCCAACAACGAGAACTTCAAGAAGACGTGTTTTCAGTCCACACCGCTGGCCACCCAGAAAATGGTCTTCTTCTATCTCAAGGACAATCTGGGCGACTGGGATTTCACTGGCCTTGACCAACTCAAGAACATGAAGGTCGGCGGCTCCCGAGGATACACCTACGTCGAGATGTTCGAACAGGCAGGGATCAAGACCGATTTTGCGGCAGACGTGACCAAGTCCCTCAGGAAGCTTATTGCCGGGCGTCTGGACGTGGTGCCCGAGAGCAAGCTTGTCGGCTGGCAGACCATCAAGGCCAACTATCCGGGCGACGAAAGCAAGGTGGCAAACGCAAAGACCCCGCTGTTCGTCAAGAAACTCTATCTCCAGATCTCCAAAAAGCACCCTGATGGACAGGCGCTTTACGATGCCTTTGAAAAGGGTTTCCAAATGATCAAGGACAACGGCACGTATCAGCAGATTCTCGATAAATACGGTCTTTCAAAGTAAACTCTGACGCCCGGCTCCGCGGCAGGGGCCGGGCATTCACAAAATACATATCACCACCTTTATCAACGAGAACAATAGAAGAAACTGATTCTTTGAAACCAGAGCACCACTCAACCAATGGCAATATACTTAACTACGAGAAGCATATATAAGCAACTCCAGAACAAAACATAGAAAAATACAACTATGAATTCGCATTCATAAACTCTGATACAATATCAATACATTAGCACAAAACATATTCGCAAACGAATACATTACATCGATACCACCAGAGCCTTTTCGAACAATCATTATAATTGTCAAACGCGACGTTGGAATGCAACCTTGTAATCATCCTGAAAACCCCAAAAAGGAGTAAGGAAATGAAACGTCTGCTGCTTGGCTGCGCTATTGCGTTCCTTTTGTTCGCAACTCCGGTAAGTGCCGAAACAATCACCTTTGTGACCAATGAATGGGCACCCTATGCCTCTGAAAATGCAAAGGGAATGGGTTTTACCACAGCCATTGTCAAGGAGGCGTGCAAGCGGGCAGGGGTTGATGCGAAATTCAAGATCATGCCCTGGAAGCGTTGCCTGGCTACTGTAAAGAAGGGCCAGTATGACGCTGTTTATAACGCCTATTATAATGAAGAAAGGGCCAAGATTTACCACTACACTGATGACTACGCCACCAGCGACATCGTCATTGCCATCAAGAAAGGCAACTCCGTGAACTATGACGGCAGCGTCGAGAGTCTGCGGCCCTACACCATCGGCGTACTCAAGGGGTATGTGAACACGGCGGAGTTCGACAAGGCGGATTACATTAAGAAGGAAGAGGCGACCGACGAGCCGACCAGCCTTGAAAAGCTCATGGGCGGACGAGTGGACGCAGTTTCCATGGACAAATTCGTCGCCCTCGCCACCATGCAGAACGACCCCGACCTGAAGGCCAAGGCGGACATGCTGGAAATTCTGTCTCCGCCGCTGGGCACCAATAAGATTTATGCCATGTTCACCCGCAACAAGCCGGGCATCGAGCAGAAGGTGGAAGCCTTCAACAAGGGACTGGCCGAAATCAAGGCAGATGGCACCATCGAAAAGATAATGAAGGAATACGGTTTCTAAAGCAGGTGTTCGGGAACGCTTCGGTAAACGGAAGCGTTCCCGAACAGCTCAGTTCCCGCTTACCGGGACACAGGCGGGGATAGTGAGCCATACAGGACCACGGAACCGCTGGCGCAGGAGGTTTTCTCCTCCGCATTCTGCGGCAATACGATTTTTCTGGAGGAACTACGATCACCACGGGCAGAGACTGTGCACAGAGACAGCGCTCGTGAACACCGCAGTCAATTGAGGTCTTCAAATTATTAATGAGTCAATCTGGATAATGCTTAGACTACCCAAGTAGATGCCTAGAAAACCCGCAGGAAGAAGGACGCAATGACTGATAGAAAGCATGGCAAGCGCATCGGCATCCAATTCAAGATAAGCGCATCTCTGGCATTGGTTGTCACTATCGTATTGGGGGCATACGGCGTGTACGATTACTACACGGAAAAGAACACGCTATTGCAGGAAATCAATCAGAAAGCCGTCCGCATTGCCGACCGCACCGCAAAGAACATGGTCACTCCCATGTGGGACTTCGATCAGGATCTTGCGCAAAGCGGCCTTCTTTCCGAAATGACGGATCAGGAAGTATCCGGGATGCTTGTTGCGGAAAAAGACGGGAAAAGCGTTTTCTCCGCACTTGGCCGCGAACCCGGCGGTGAGGTCGTGCCGGTAGAAACGCTGAACACGGAAAACACGATTGTTGAGCAACGCGACGTCATGAGGGGGGATGAAAAACTCGGGCAGGTGACTGTCGCGCTGACATTGGGCATCCTCAACAAAAAAATGCAGCGCATGATCTGGGGCATTCTGATTCAGGTCATCAGCATGAACCTTGTCATCATCCTTCTGGTGTCGCTCATCGTCAACAAAACCATTGTTCGACCACTCCAGTCATTACAAGCCGTCTCATTAGAGATCGGATCCGGCGACCTGACATCGCCGGTCGAGTTTGAAAGCAACGACGAACTCGGCGAACTGGCACAGGCGTTCAGGGACATGCAGACCAACCTCAGCGAGATTGTCGCGGAGGTACAGGAAGCGGCCAACGCCGTGGCCGCAGGCAGCGAAGGTCTGTACGGCACGTCTGAGACTCTCGCACAGGGTGCGACTGAGCAGGCCGCGAACGTGGAAGAAGTGTCTTCCAGCATTGAGGAAATATCCTCCAACATCAGCCAGACCGCTGAAAGCGCCCAAAAGACCAAGGGGCTCGCCTCGCAGGCCTCGGAAGACGCCGAACAGGGCGGCAAGGCCGTGTCCCAGACCCTTGAAGCCATGAATGTCATCGCGGAAAAGATCGCCATTGTCGAGGACATCGCCCGCCAGACGAATCTTCTCGCGCTCAATGCGGCCATTGAGGCTGCCCGCGCCGGTGAACACGGCAAGGGTTTTGCCGTAGTGGCAGCGGAAGTCCGAAAGCTGGCCGAGCGAAGCGGACACGCGGCAGCCGAGATTAGCGAGCTCTCCGTATCAAGTGTCGACGTTGCCGAAAAGGCCGGAAAAATGCTCAGCAAGACCGTTCCGAACATTCAGGAAACCGCAGAACTGATCGGCGGCATCTCGACCGCCGCCAATGAGCAGAGCACCGGCATCTCGCAAATCAGCTCGGCCATCGGCCAGCTTGACACCATCGTCCAGCAGAACGCCGCAGGTGCAGAGGAAGTCGCATCGAACTCAAGAGAGCTTGCGGAAAACGCGCAGGCCATGCAGACGTCCATGGGCTTCTTTAAAATCACAAATCGCACAGGTGTTGCATCGAGCGCAGGGGAATCACGCCAGCGTTCCAAGCCTCAACCGCTTCCCTCCGGTGATGAGGAAATGCAGGACGACGACTTCGAGCGTTTCTAGAAAAGGCAGCCGATCAATCGCGGCAAAGCCGCCTACAGAACACAAACCGCCCCGCATTGCTCAGGCAATGCGGGGCGGCTTTTCTATGTCTTTGTACGTCGATTCTTGATCGTCCGGCTAAAGCGACCCTACTCCTTGGGCCGGGAGATACCAACAGTCACCGTCTTTGCTTGATGCCTGATGGTGTCGATGGGGCGGGTCATCTCTTCGATGGCCTTGTTCAGCGTGTTCAGGATGGTATCCAGACGGGCTTCCATGGCGGTGATACCGGTCGGCTGGGTGGCCAGCCAGAGCATGTAGTTGGCGAGGGCTGCGGCCACGCGTGCGGGCAGGGCCGAGTCGGTCATGCCCGAGGCGGTGCGGTCGAGTGCACCGTTCAGGCTGGTCAACAGGGCTTCGCGATCCCACGTGTCCGGGCTCTCGATCATTCCGGCCAGCGTCATGCGTGCCTCGCGGAACGGAGCGGCCTGCGCGTCGATAGCCTTGGCAGCGGCGATGCCCCACCAGTGGCCGACCACGGTGGCGAGCACGAAATCCAGTCCGCCCCCGACACGGGGCGTCTTGAGCGTGCGTTCGCACGCGCCGTCGAAACGGTCCTCGTCCTCGGCGCAGACCACAAGCGGTTTGCCGTTGTGCGCCTTGAAGATCGTCGCCTCCTTGACCGTATCGGAGACCACCATCTCGGGGAGGTCGTTGGCCATGACCACCGTGAGCGGCTCGGTGGAGAGGTCGATGTGCTTCTTGTCTTCGGTTACGTCACAGGGGATGGACTTGTAGCACAGCTCGGAGAGCTTGATGCGAACCTCTTCGGCGGCGATGCGGTTGGGACCGTTGCCCACCACTGCCCAGTAGCGATGCGCCGGGGCGTACTGCTCTGCGCAGTCGGTGATGGCGTCCTTGTTGGCCAGCACCGCATCGATCTTGTCCGGCAGGGACTCCAGCGCGCGGACCTCGGCGGCAATGTCCTCGGGACTCATGGAGCCGAGCTCGCTCGCCAGCCAGAGCGCCAGCAGCTTGCCTGCCGCGATCTGGGAATAGAACGCCTTGGTGGAGGCCACGGCCATTTCAACGTCGCGGCCGTTGGAGGTGTAGATATGCGAGTCGGCCTTGAGCACCAGCGGCGAGTTGCGGCGGTTCACGATGGCGTTGACCCATGCGCCGGATTCGCGGCAGAGATCCACCACGCGGTTGGTGTCGGTGGTGGTGCCGGACTGGGAGACGGGCACGAGCAGCACGTCGTCCATGTTCTCCCCGGCCATGAAGCCGATGAGTTCCGAGCCGACGTAGCTCTCCACCACGATACCGGTTCCGGCCAGAGCCCGGTGCAGCAGTTGGGACACGCCCATGGCGGCCACTGCGGCGGTGCCCTGCCCCACGCCGATGATCTTGCGGATGGGCCGGGAAGTGTCGCGCAGCCGCTCGATCAGCGCCGGACCGTTGCCGAAGCCTTCGGGCAAAAACTCGACCCTGTCGTCCTTGTGGATATACTTGCCCACCAAAGTGTTACGAACCGAGTCCGAAGCCTCGTGCACTTCCTTTTCAATGTAGAATTCATAATCCCCACGGAAGATGTCCCGGGAGAAAATCTGGATGACTTCCGGCACCAGCTGGATGCTCTCGCTGCCGTCAAGCGGCATGGCCACCGGCACGGCACCTTCGGGGTCGTCGGAACAGAGCATGACGCTCGCACCGGCCGCGCCGGACGCGGTCATGGGATAGGAGCTGCGGCAACGCGCTGCCAGGCCGTAGGCTTCGGAAGCCACGATCCAGCCGTCGAGGGTGCTGCCCACATAAAAACTCTGCCCGCTGCCCTTCTGGGCGAGAAACTGGCAGTCCGGATAGCCCATGTCCTGCATGACCACCGCAAGAGAACCTTCCGAGCGGTGCAGCACGTTGCGGAAGCGGGCTTCGGGATCAGCGCCCTCGGGAGCGTCGAGATGGAAAAGAACCGGAAGAATCTTGGCATCGGTGCTGATGTGGAGCGGGATGGTCGCGCCCTTGGCGAGCACGCTCTGCTCCACGAGGCTGCGGTAGTTGTCCACGTCGCCGTTAAGCACGAACATGGTTTTTTCCAGCCCGGTGGAGACGTCGCCTTCCACCAGCGTCCACGGGATGGCAGTTGGGCACGCTGATGATGCCGTTGGATGCCCAGCGGGTGTGGGCGATGATGTTCAGCCCGGTCAATCCGCCGCCCATCTTCCAGAGCAGGCTGTCCGTGCGGATGAAATCGCGGAGCGCGGAGCCGTTGTCCCCGAGCTGACCCACGAGCTGAGCCACCTTGTAGAGGAAGCGGCAGACCGTGCGGCCGTCATCGAGCTTGCGGATGATGACCTGACGGGTGTCTGCGTCGCAGATGTTCACGCGGTCGGAAAGCTCGGTGCGTTCCTCGGCGCTCAGGCCCTTTTCCGGGTCCACCCCGGCAGGCAGCAGAAGCGACACGGCGACCCCGGCGGAGTCGCGGCCGCGCACTTCGAGCTTGTCGATGCTTTCAAGCACCTGCTCCGTGCCCCACGCCAGATAATGGCAGGCCAGACGGGAGGCGTCTCCGGCGATGTCGGCGGGCATGATGGCCCGGACCCGGTCAAGGTTGGCGAGCACTTCCTCGTTTACCTGCCAGAGGTAGTCTTCAAGCTTTTCGAGAAGCGCTTCCAGCTCGTCGGTCCGGACGCCTTCCTTAAGATGCAGGGAGGCCCGATTGCGAAGAGTACGCAGGTCGTCGCGCAGCGACTCCACCCTTGCGAGCGCATCGGGATTCGAGACAAGCTCCATGTGGAGCGAAAAGGACATCAGGTCCGAAAAACGTCCGGCCAGCGCTTCAAGCGGGGCCTCGGCTTCGGCCAGTTCGCCCTTTGCCGCCGTGCGCATGGCCTCGGCAATGTCGTTAAGCCAGGAATTATCTATTTCTTCACGCCACCGGTTGTTGCTGAGAAAACTGGCGATTCCGCACATGGTCGGTATATCTCCTTATAATGGAAAGGGCGCCGTCCGGGCCGCCCGTTGTATCGACGCTCCTGAATTACGTTACCTGCGCCGCCAATGCAAGACCCGGCTTGCTTCAAGCCGCAGCCAGCCCCACCCATTCCCCGAAAATGTCCACCGAAGATTTGCAACGAAAGATGCTGGATTTTCGTCGGTGGTTCAGATACTCCGGGTGCACCCATTGGGAACGGGTGTATAGCATGCTTAAGACAATTCGCAGCAAATGGAACGGACTGAACGTCTCCATGAAGCTGGGGCTCGCCCTCGGCTGCATGGTCGTACTGCTTGGTTTCATGGCATTTTCCGGCCTCGGAATGCTGAACACCATCCGGGAGCGCACCAATCAGATCGTGGGCGAGGGACTTCTCGCGCAGCGGCTCGCACTCCAGATCGGCAACAACATCCAGCACGCCCGACAGGCCGAGAAGGACTATTTCCTTCATCTCTCCACCGACGGCGCGGAAGAATCCGCCCGCCGCTACGGTTCGCGCGTGCTCGATCGCATGGCAGAGGCGGCAGCAGCCACCAGCCGCCTCAACGAGCTCATAGCCCGCAAGGCCAGCGGCAAATGGACTGCCAAGGCCATCACCGACAACAATCGCATCTCCGAACTCATTGCCAACTATACCACACACTTCCGAGAAGCCGTGGATCTGGTCGAAAAGCTGCATCTCGGGGAAGACGCGCTTCAAGCGCGCCAGCTCAGCACGCTTCGGGACCTCAACCGCATCGCGGCGACAAACGCCCCTGCGGAAATCCGAAGCGACATCCGCCGCCTCGAGGACAGCTTTGAAGAGTACCATGCCGCACACAAGACCTCGGCCATGAACCGTACTCTTGCCATCGGTCAACTCCTCGAGAAGAAAATCGCGGACATGCCCGCCCAGCAAGCCCTGACGAATTCACTGAACTCCTTCGTCGGTGTGCTTGAACAGGTGGAACTGACCGTGACATCACTCAAAAAGACCGTTCACACCATGGACATGACCGCGGCAGCCATGGAGTCCCTCGTCAACGGCCTCGCCGGGCTGACCACGCAGGACGCCACCGGCGTGCAGGAGCGAATCCTCTCGCACCTGACGCTCATGCGCTCGCAGTTCTGGCTGTCCTTCGGACTGGCGCTCATTCTGGCCTTCGGCCTGTGGCGACTTATTTCCAACGCGCTGGTGGTCAATATCCGGCGGCTCACCCTTGCTGCCGACCGTTTCCGAAAAGGCGCGTACAACACCCGCGCCACCTGCAGCACTAATGACGAAATCGGCCGCCTGACCGAGAGCTTCAACAGCATGGCCGGACGCATCGAAGAGCTCGTCCGCGAGCTTGAGGGACAGGCCACCCTTGCGAGCGACCGGCTGTTCGAAGCCATCGAGAGCATGTCCGAAGGGTTTGCACTCTACGACAGGGACGACCGGCTGGTGCTCTGCAACTCCAAGTACAGGGAAATAGACCGCAACACCTCGGAAAACATCCAGTACGGGGTCACTTTCGAGGACGCCTTCACCCCCAACCTGCTGGACGGAGTGTATGCGGGTGTTGTGGATGTCGAGGAGTGGCGCAGGGAACGCATCCGCCGCCATCGGGACCCGTCCGGTCCCTTTGAGCAGGAACTCGCCGACGGCAGGACGCTGCTCATCAACGAGGTGCGCACCCCGGCGGGCGAGACCGTAAGCCTCGTGGCCGACATTACCGAACAGCGCAAGGCCCGCGATGAACTGGCCGTTCTCAACGCCGGGCTGGAAGACACCATTCGGGACCGCACCCAGAACCTCGTTCGCAAAGCCCGCGAACTGCGGCTGGCGAACCGGCGACTGTTGGAGCTGGACGAGCTCAAGTCCAACTTCCTGTCTTCGGTTTCACATGAACTGCGCACGCCGCTGACCTCCCTGCTCGGCTTCACCAAACTCATCCGAAAAGACTTCATCCGCACCTTCAAGCCAGTGCAGGAGGTCGACCCCAAAACGGCCAAGGTCAGCAAGCGGATTCTCTCCAACCTCGACATCATCAGCACCGAGGGCGACCGCCTCACCCGGCTCATCAACGACGTGCTCGACCTCGGCCGCATCGAGTCCGGACGCATGAGCTGGCGCGACGAGTTGCTGGAGATCAAGCCGCTCATCCGGCGCGCGCTGGATTCTGTTTCCGGCCAGTTCCTCACCAAAAGCGGCGTTACGCTGGCTGAGCCGATCTGCGAGGACGACCTTCCCCAGATCAAGGCCGACCCGGACCGCATTCTTCAGGTACTCATCAACCTGCTGAACAACGCGGCCAAGTTCACGGAGCGTGGCGAAGTCTCGGTGGAAGCGACCAAGGACGGGCGCGGGTACCTGCGTCTGCGCATCCGCGATACGGGCGTGGGCATCCAGCGCGACCAGCTGGACAAGATTTTCGAGCAGTTCCATCAGGCCTGTCAGGGCGACACCCTGCGCTGCGCCCCCGGCGGGTCCGGCCTCGGGCTAACCATCTCGCGCCAGATCGTCGAACACTACGGCGGCCGCATCGTGGCCGAGTCGCGTCCGGGCCGGGGAACCGTCATGACCGTGGTACTGCCGCCCGCTGACTACGACCCCGAGGCCAAGGAGGCCGAAGCCAAAGGCAGAACCATCCTCGTCGTGGACGACGACCCGGTGATGCGTGAATACATCACCGGCCTGCTGGATGACGAAGGGTATCAGGTGTTCTCCGCCGGGGACGGACACGAGGCCCTGGAAACCGCCGAGGACATCCGGCCCGACCTCGTGACCATGGACCTGCTCATGCCCGGCATGGACGGCGGCACCGCCATCAAGCACCTGCGCACACTGCCCGAACTCTCCCGAACGCCCATCCTCGTGGTCAGCGTCAATCAGGGCGTTGCCGGGGCCGACGCAGCCATGAGCAAACCCCTTCGCCCGAAAGTCTTCATCGAAGCGGTCCGCTGTCTTGTCTCGAAACGCCCTCCCGAGATTCCCCTTATCGCGGTTGATCTTGAGAAGAACACCGTGCCCTGCACCGCCGAAACCCGCCACGTCAGCCTCGAAGACCTCCCCCACATCCTCGGCGACGACTTCAGCGGCCTGCTCGTCATGCGCGAAGAGACGGCCCGCCGATTCGACATCGCCACCCTTAAGGACCGCCAGGCAGGCGTGCTTGTCATTCCCTGAGTGACGGAAATGCAACACACTTAACCCATTAGACGACTTGCCGTTCCCTCCGTCTTGCTTTACAGTTTTTAGACATCAAGGATGAATACGGGAGCACCAAGGAGCACTCAATGGGCAAGAAGATTCTGATCGTGGATGACGAGGTGCACATCAAAATGCTGCTTGAGCAAACGCTTGAGGAGCTTGAGGATGAGCACGGCGTGGAATTGTTCACCGCTTCGGACGGTGAAGAGGGCCTCGACCTCATCCGTAGCGAGAAGCCGGATCTGGTTTTTCTCGATATCATGATGCCCCGCATGAACGGCTACGAAGTCTGTCGCACGGTCAAGGAAGACAAGGAACTCGAGAATGTCCAGATTGTCCTGCTCACCGCAAAGGGACAGGAAGTCGACCGCAAGCAGGGGCTCGAGCTGGGCGCGGTGCGATACATGACCAAGCCTTTCGACCCCGACGAGATCCTCAGCGTCTCGAGGGAAATGCTGAATTTCTAGCCAGATGGCGGCTGCATGACCCAAGTAGGAAAATTCCTGCGATCCACGACAGTCAGGACACTCCTGAAAAAGGCTCTTGCCACACTCGGGCCGGGGTGCGCCATGGCTGTGGTCCGCGACGGCAAGACCGTCATCTGCGAGCCGCAGGAAAGCGCCGCTGATTTCGACACCAGAAAGCCTGACGCCGAGGTCGGTCTGGACACGGCGGAAAACATCTCCCTGAAAGTTCTCTGCAGCACTTCCATCGAGGCGGCCTGCTCCTGCGCGGAACTGGCGGCCTACTCCATCGACCAGCTCCACGCCATGGAAACCGCACGCCGATCCATCGCGGACGAGGCGCTCAATAAATACCGCGAGCTTGCACTGCTGCACCGCTCGGTTCCCCGGTTCAACACCTCCCTGCGCCTGCATGACGTTGTGGGAGCGCTGTTGAACGAGTGCAGCCGGGAGAGCCACCCCGGCGAAATGGGCGTCATCTACCTCAACGCCACCAAGAGCACGACGCCGGTGCCCTCGCGTTCGTTCGGTTTTCGCGACAAGCAGATGCTGCACACCCTTTGCCACTCGCAAATATTCAACGACGTCATGGAGCGTGGCCGGGCGGAAATCGTCAACGACGTCCAAAAGGACCCGCGCTGGGACGATTCCATCACCGAAATACGGGCCCTGCTCGCCATCCCGCTCATTTCCCCCAACCGCGTGGAAGGGCTGCTCCTCCTCGCGTCCCGCAAGCCGGGTATTTTTCAGGCCGCACACCAGAAGCACCTGACCACAATGGCTTCGGTGGCGGGCATTTCGCTCAGCAACGCCGTGCACTTTGAAGAAACGCGCATCCTCATGGACGCCATCCTTCAGGCGTTGGCCGAGGCGATCGACTCCCGAGACCCGTTCACTGCCGGTCACTCCCGACGGGTAGCCCAGCTCGCGGCTGCCTTTGCAAACACCATCTCGCAAAATACCGACACCTTCCCCGAGGTCCAGTTCTCCGAAAACGAGATTCGTGAAATCTACTACGCGGGCATCCTGCACGATATAGGCAAGATCGGCATTCGCGAGGAGGTGCTGACCAAGGACTCCCGCCTGCCGCAGAAAACCTTGGAAATCATCCGGGCCCGCATGGAACTCATCGACTCGCCCGACCTCGACAAGGACGCGGTCTTCGCCCAGCTCAACGACCTGAACAAGGCCATGACCCCGAGCGACGACGACCTCCTGCTCGTGGACAAGCTCGGTGGCATTTTCTGCTCGGCCAACGGTCGCGACCTGCCGCTGATCTATGAAGACGAGGCAGCGTGCCTCTCCCTCAGCTACGGCAACCTCACTGCCGAGGAACGCGACGAAATTCAACGCCACCCTGCGGAATCCGAACGCATCCTCCAACATATCCCGGTGAGCAACGAATTTACCGACCTGCTGACCATCATCCGCCAGCACCATGAGCGCATGGACGGCTCAGGCTACCCTGACGGGCTGCCCGGTGATGACCTGCTGCTGCAAAGCCGCCTCATGGCTATTGTGGATATATATGATGCCGTGACACAGGAGCGGCACTACAAGCCCGCGCTCTCCAGCGAGGAAGCAGTCAAGATTCTGATGGCCGAAGCCAACTCCGGCAAACTGGACAGGCGCATGGCGGTCTTTTTCGCCGAGAACCTCAATACAATAGAACGCATGGCCGACAGCTTCCGCGGCGGCCGTTCCTTCCTCTACGAAGCGGCCACGCAACTGGCCCTTCACCGCCAGAACTAGAACGCTTTCGTACGCAGGGCCGATTCGGCCAGATCAAACGGGGATTCGCCACATTCCAGAATGGTGCGGCAGAAGAAGACGAGATCGCCTCCGGCATATCTGCCGTAGAGCTTTTCGAGCTCGTATCGGCCAAGCACCGAGGCGATACGCTCGCCCGGCTCAAGCATGATGCTCCGCAGCACTCTGAGCGCCTCGTCGCGACCATACCCTGCTTCCTCAAGCATCTCGACGCACTTATCCTGCTCCATCCCTCCGGCGTGAAGTCCGGTCTCGATCATCGCACTGGCTGCGCGGCGAAGCAGACGGCGGTGCAGAAGCAGCCGCTCGTAAGGTGACTCCATCACGCCAAGGCGCTCGGGAATGGTTTCCGCAAAGGCTCGCCATCCCCATGCCGCGAGCGGATTTCGTACCTGCCCGAGGACCGGATCGTCGAGCGAAAGCTTGACCGTCTCCAGAAGATGGCTGCCGGGGTAGCCAAGCCCTGCGGCCACGTGACGGTATTCAGTTGCGGCGCGAAGCCGCTTGGTCCTGTCCCCGTGCTCGGGGTCAAAGGCAGAAGGGTGCACAAACAGCGTCGCAGGGTCGCCGGACAGGGTGCCCGGCGGTTCGTAAAACGCGGTCAGATTCAGGGAGAGCGCGTAGGGCGGCGGCGTGCGCACGGCGAGCCCTCGGTCACGCAACATGCCGGGAAACGCGGTTCCCGAGAGGATGCCACGCAGACTCTCCACGCTGTTGCCAAAGGCCTCGCGCGGGTCCTGCTGCACCTCGGGCTGATGCTCGGCCAGCACCGTCCGCCAGTTGCGGCCGGAAAAAGACTCTGCGGCGATGGACTCAAGCGCTTCAAGGCTCTCACGCCACTGGTTTTTTGCAATGGCGTGGATGTCCTCAACAGAGGTGTCGGTCCCAAGGCCGTAACGCAGCACGTCTTCCAGAGGTGGCCCCTGTGCGGCGGTGGCCACAGGACGCGAAGTAATGAAACGGTCGAAATCTCGCAATGCGTCGAGGCACTTCTCAAGCAGCCCCCGCAGCTTTGCGTCCGAGGCGAACGGTTGTTCTGCTGCGAGTTGATTGACGTACCGTGCGCAGTCGCGGGTCATGCCTTGCGCCGTGCCTTTTGCCACCCCGGTAACTGCCTCGATGTGTTCCGAAACGGAGCCCAGCAGCCCCGGAACGGCCTTTAGGCGTTTGGCAAGGCGGGCGTTGAGCTTGCGGGGAGAGTCGCACGGCTTTTCCAGCGCATGCCGAATGCCATCGAATGCGGTCCGGAGGTACAGGTCCGGGGAGCGTTTCCACGGCTCGTTGGCGGTCAGCTCCAGCAAAAGGCTGTCGGCATTGAGCGCCAGCGCCCGTGCACGAGCCTTGTCCCACCCTTCCGAGCTTGTCGCCATGCCGCGAAAGTCGTCACGGAAGCGTTGCAGCTTTTCCGTGATCTTCCGAAGCGATTTGGAGGAAAAGTCTTCGAGCAGGTCGAACCGCGCCGTCGCCTCACGCGCGGCCGGGAGATAACGCAGGCCGCCCGTGGCGCAAAGGACCGGAAAGGACTTGGAGAGGAAGGCGTAGTATTTTGATACCGTTCTGTTCTTCATCCCCACTCCCCGGAACGCCTAAAGAGGAAGCAGCTTCTTGACGCTCTTGACGAGATCGCCCAGCTCCGCCTTGGAGACCTGCGCGTCCGCGCCGACCGCCTCGCCCTTGTGCTGGAGCGTCTCGGACACGATGGACGAACAGAGGACCACGGGCAGTTCCCGGAGCACAGGATCGTCCTTGACCCGCTTGGTCAGGTTGTGGCCGTCCATGATCGGCATTTCCACGTCGCTGACCAGCGCGTCCACGAAGTCCGTCATGGGGCGCCCTTCTGCGGACGCTTGATCCCGCAGCCGCTTGAGCACTTCCCACGCCTGTTCGCCGTTATCCACGGTGGTGACTTCAAAACCTGCGTTGATGAGGATGCGCGAGATCATCTTTCTGGCCATGTTGGAGTCATCCGCCAGCAGCAGCTTGTAATGTTGCTCCTTGACCTCCTGCACATCCAACAGCTCCGGTTCCTTGAGGAAGTCAGCATCCGGGTTCAGGTCCGCGCAAATCTTCTCCATGTCGAGAATGAAGACGATGCGCTTGTCCAGCTTGACCACGCCGGTGATGGAATTGGCCGTGAGCGAGGAGACGTAGTTGGTGGGGGCCTCCACCTCGCGCCAGTTGATGCGGTGGATTCGGGTAACGCCGGAGACGAGAAATGCGCTGCGAACGCGGTTGAACTCGGTGACGATGACCTTTGGCTCTGCCGACTGCACGCGCTTCTTCTTGAGCCACGCGGCCAGATCGATGAGCGGGATTATCTGGTTTCTCAGATTGAAGGCACCCAGAACCGAGGGGTCTGAAATCTCAGGCATCTCCGTGAGTTCGGGCAGCCGGATGATCTCGAGGACCTTGGCTACGTTGATGCCGTAAAACAGCCGCACGGGCTCTCGCCCCTCGACCTTCGGTTCCTCGTCGAGGAAAAACTCCACGACCTCAAGTTCGTTGGTTCCGGACTCCAGAAGAATATCATTCCGGCTGCTGCTCATTCAGGCTCCTTATCTCGAAAGCGCGTTCCATGGACCTTTTGCGGGGAGTGCTATTCATACACCATCCACGCACGAATCCGCAAGCGCATGATAACCGGTCATTTGGGGTCGGCAATCTCGTACTTGTTGATCTTGTAATGTATGGCCCGGCGGCTGATGCCGAGCAGGTCGGCGGCGCGTTTTTTCACCCAGCCGCTCTCCTCCAGCGCCCGCATGATGGTGCGCTTTTCGTTCTCCTCAAGTGAAAGGGAACGCGGCTCCTCTGGCATGGAGCCGTTTACCGGAGTCAAATCCAGATGTTCGGGGAGCAGGGTTTCGCCTTCGCAGAAGACAAGCGCGCCCTCGATGGCGTGCATCAGCTCCCGGACGTTGCCCGGCCACGGATGGGCTCGCATCTTGTCATAGGTTTTCGACGAAATGGTGACAAGCGGGCGACCGTGTTTGTGACAAAACATCTGCACGAACCGCTCTGCCAACTCCTGAAGGTCCTCCCCGCGTTGCCTGAGCGGAGGAATCTCCAGCAGCACCACACGCAGACGGAAATAGAGATCCTGCCGAAAACTCCCGTCGTGAACCATGTCCCAGATGTCCGCGTTGGTGGCCGCCACTACACGGCAGTCGACGGTTCGTTCCTTTGTATCACCCACACGGCGCAGCGTGCGTTCCTGAAGAAAACGCAGCAGGCGCGTCTGCATCTCTGGAGAAATATTGCCGATTTCATCGAGAAATAGCGTTCCTGCGTCAGCGGCCTCCATGAGACCGGGCTTATCCTTCACCGCATTGGTGAATGCGCCCTTGACGTGGCCGAAGAGTTCGCTTTCCAGAAGCGAGGGCTGCGTGGAGCCGCAGTCCACCGGAACGAACGGCCCCTTGGCCCGGTCACTGCCGTCATGCAGAAGCCGCGCGATGCGCTCCTTGCCGGTGCCGGATTCGCCAAGCAGCAACACGCTGACATCGGCCTGCGCGGCACGCTCCACCTTGGTGATGAACTCCTTCATGGCCGGGCTTTTCACGCCCCAGAAGCCGTCCAGCGGCAATTCCGGCGGTGCGGGCGGGTCTGCAGGGCGTCTGTCGAGCACCTTCTTTACCCGCTCCAACAATTCGTTGCCGTCAAACGGCTTGGTCATGTAGTCGGCCGCTCCGTTCTTGAGCGTCTCCACGGCGTCCGGAACGTTGCCGTAAGCGGTGAGCAGGATGACCGGGACATGCGGCCAGCCCCGGGCCACTTCCCCCAAAAGTCCCTTACCGCCCATGCCCGGCATCTTGACGTCCGAGACGATGAGGTCCACGTTCACGTCCGCAAGGATTTCGAGCGCGGCCTCGGCGCAGTCGGCCGTGAGCACGTCGTATCCGGCGCTCATGAGCCGGGCCTCCAGCACGGTCAGGATGTTGTCGTCGTCATCCACGGCCAGTATGCGATGGGTTTCTTCCATGCCTCAGTCCTTTTCATTGAGCGCGGGCGGCAGCACGAAGGAGAAGCGGGACCCTGCGCCGACCTCGCTCTCCAGCCGCAGCGTGGCCCCGTGGGCCTCCACGATCCTGCGACAGATGGCGAGCCCCAGCCCGGCGCGTCCTTTTCCTCCCGGACGCTCCCGGCCCGGTAGTATTTGTCGAATACGAGCTGCTGCTCCGCCTCGGCAATGCCGGGCCCGTCATCAGACACGGAAAACTCGGCCCCGCCGTTGGACGGCTGCACGGCAAGCACCACGCGCGCGCCCTTGGGGCTGAACTTGACAGCATTGCCCCCAAGGTTGAGTAGCACCTGCCGGATGCGCTCTGCATCGGCCCTGACCGGCCGGGCCGGTTCATTGATCTCCACATCCAGCGTTATGCCCGCATGCTCGGCTGCCGGCAAAAGGCTGTCGGCCACCTCACGGACCAACTGCCCCGCATCTGCGGCTTCCGGAGAGACGTCGAGCTGACCGGACTCCAGCCGGGAGACGGTCATCAGCCGCTCCAGAAGGTCGGTGAGCCGAACCGCCTCGCCCATGGACAGGGACAGAAACTGACGCTGCTTCTCGTTCACCTCGCCGAAGACTCCCTGCTCGAGCAAGGACATGGACTCCCGGATGCTGGTCAGCGGGGTGCGAATCTCGTGACTAAGCATGGACACGAACTCCGCGCGCATGTGCTCCTCGGCCCTGAGCCGAGTGCCCATTCGGTTGAAGCTTCGCCCAGTTCGCCGAACTCGTCGCGGGAGGCCACACGAACAGGGGTCTGCAAGCCGCCGGTACGGACCTCGCGGATACCCCGGCGCAGTTCGCTCAGAGAGCGGTTCAGCCGCCACGCCCAGAGCAGGCTGCCGCCGATGCCGAGGGCAAGACACGCCATCAACCCCCAAAAACCAGCAAGCACGGCCATGCGGCCGGATTCTTCCAGTTCCCGCAGATGGGCCTGCATTTCCAGCCTGTTCTCTTCAAGGGTGCGGCGCAGGATGCCCTGCCACTCGCGGATGGTGGGGTTGCCCTCCAGCGCGGCGTCGGCCGGAGCCTCGGGGTCTATGGAGATGGAAAACTCCTCGGAGAGCGGGGCCCACGGCCCGGCCATTTCAGGATGCTTTTCCAACACCGCGTTGAGGATATCGCCGAAGGTGTTGATGTCCTCCACGATGAACCGGGTGGCGTCATCGGCACCCAGCAGGGAATAGCGCCGGATGTTCTCCTGAACGCTCTCCAGCCGTTCGCTCATGCGTCGCGCGGCTACACCGATCTCGTGGTTGCGGCTGACCAGCTCCTCGGCAAGCTCCGCGTTTCTGGACACGCGCACGATGAGCCAGCCCGAGGTGGCGCAAAAGACCACCACCAGCAGGAGTGTCCAGACAAGAAGCTTCGTGGAAATGCCGTAGCGTCGGGCCATGCAGGTTCACCGAATGTCCTTTCAGTTTTTCCAATGCTATAGCCGCCCATGGGCTGCAATGCAACGGGCCGCCGGAGACGAATCCCCGGCGGCCCGTTCCGGTGGACCGCAGTGCGCTATCCGCGCATTTCGAAACTGTCGAAGCTCTTGTCGTGAGTAATGGCGTTGCAGGTAATTTTCTCAACCTCGGGGAGCGGAGCCTTGGTTTTGAGCAGCTCGCGGAAGGTGGCGATCTTTTCCGCTTCGCCCTGAATCAGGATTTCCGCCTCACGGTCGCGCACGTTGCGCACCCAGCCGGTCAGCCCGAGCCGTTCGGCCTCGGTCTGGACCCATCCCTGGAAATTGCCGCCGTGCACCTTGCCTTTCACGATACAACGATAACTCTTCATACTATAACCTCCGAATGACTGTGTGATTCTCCAAACAGTACCGCATTCAGCGCTTTCGGGAAAGTGTTTCGGCAACATTTTTCACCTCTTCCGCCAGAATCCCGGTCACGCGCGGCTAAACAATACATGCTGCACAGCCGATCATTCAAGCATCTACAACGTTTTACTTTTGCCTCACGCCAACGTATGAACTCAATAATGAACGGCACACTGAAAACCAAAGCTCCCACCTCACTCCTGCTCGCCCTGCTGGCGTGCCTGTGGGCAGCAACGGCATTTGGTGAACCGTTCCCCATACAGGACCCCTATCAGGCCACGGTATTCGGCACGCCGCCACAAAAGGTCCTTCACTTCAAGGCTCCGGCAAAAACCGAGGAACAGTCCATCGTCATCGACGGCCGCACGGTACCGGACATATTCTGGTACGACGAAGAACTCCGCTACACCACGGCCATGCAGCCCGGTCAGGCGCCGCTGCTGTTTATCATCGCTGGCACCGGCGGTGAGCACAACTCGCCGAAAATGCGTTTTCTCACGCAGCTTTTCCACCAGTCCGGCTACCACGTGGTGTCGCTTTCCTCGCCCACGCACATGAACTTCGTGGTCAGCGCCTCGCAGTACGCCGCACCGGGCTACGTGCCCTATGACGTGGAAGACCTGTACCGGACAATGCTCTGGATCAAGACCGACCTTGCCAAGGAACACGCCATCAGCGGGTTCAGTGTCACGGGCTACAGCCTTGGCGCAATGCATTCGGCCTTTCTCGCCCGGCTGGACGACCTGCGCGGCGACTTCTCCTTTGACAGGGTGCTGCTCATCAACCCGCCGGTCGACCTGCACCGCTCCGCGCTGCGCTTTGACGCATGGCTGGGGCCGAAAAACCTCGGCGACAAAAAACCACGGCAGGTCATAGACGAGCTCATCAAGGCCTTCTCGGAAATATACAAGCACTCACAAATCACCGACTTCGACGACAACTTCCTCTACGCGCTCTACAAGCACGAAAGCATCTCGGACATGAACCTCCGGGCCATCATCGCCGCAGACTTCCGGTTGACGTCCACCAACATGATCTTCAGCTCCGACGTCTGCATCAAGGCCGGATACATCGTCCCGGCCGACAAGACCCTGACCTCTGGCGACCCGCTGCTGCCGTATGCCCGCGCCGCAGCCGCCGTAAGCTTCGAGGCGTACGTTGACGAATACCTGCTGCCGTACATCCAGTACCTCGAACCCGGCACGCGCAAGGCGGACCTCATACACAGGTGCAGCCTGCACAGCATCCGCGACTATCTTTCCGTCTCCGACAAAATCGTCCTCATCGGCAATGAGGACGACGTGATCCTCGGTCCCGACGAAGTGGACTTCCTGCGCCAGACCTTTGGGGCGCGGGCGCATCTGTATCCGCACGGCGGACACTGCGGCAACCTGACGTTCAAGCCGTTCGCGCGCCACATGCAGGAGCTGATGAAGCCATGACGTACCGCATTACGCTTCTGCTCTGCCTGTGCCTGACGCTCGGGGCCTGCGCCACCATCAGCAAAAAGGACCCGTCACTGACGCTTGCGCCCACCGGGTTCAAGGCCCCGGTTTCAAGGGTTCCCGCCATCCCCGGCGAGACCAACGGCACCGGCGCGCCCGAAGCGGACCTCGGCTTTCTCGACGTGGACGACCCATGGCAGCCGTTCAACCGCAGCATGTACGAGTTCAACGCCCGCTTTGACCGGGCGGTCTACCTGCCCGCGGTCAAGGGCTACGAGACCGTGGTTCCCTATCCCGCCCGCAAAGGCGCTTCCAACGTCATCGACAACCTGAACGAAGTCCCGGCCATTCTGAACTGCTCCCTGCAGGGACGCGGCAAGCCCGCGCTCAGGTCCTTCATCCGGCTCGCCCTGAACTCCACTTTCGGGTTCCTCGGGCTGCTGGACGTAGCCTCGGGCTGGGGCATCCGGCGCGTGGAGACCGGCGTGGGCGACACTCTCGGCGTGTGGGGCATGGAGCAGGGGCCGTATCTGGTGCTGCCGTTCCTCGGCCCCTCCAATCTGCGCGACGCTGCTGGCGAGGCGGGCGACTTCGCCCTGCTCTGGCTGGAGATGAAATACGTCTACGACCTGCTGGACGTCCGTAACCGCAGGACCACGGCCTACGCCGAGTTCGCGGTGCGCGCCCTGACCCTGCGGGCCAACATCCCCTTCCGCTACCACCAGACCGGCTCGCCCTTCGAGTACGAGCTGATCCGTTTCCTTTACACAAAGAAGCGCGAACTGGACGTGGACAAGGAATGACCGTCCGGCGCGGCTTGACTCCGCCCCCGCCCGAGGGCATGAATGCGGAGCTTTAAACACGATACGGAGATACCATGTCTGACCAAAAAAACGACACCCGTTCCTACGAGGACACCATAGCATCCGACATCTTTCATGCCCTTGAAGCCGCCCGCGAGGAAGGACAGGACGTGGACGCCGGTTTCGACCACTCCCCCATGGGCGTGGGCGGGGCCGAAATCTACTACATGTTCTATTCCAAGAAAGCGCTCAACGAGACCGGCATGCCCACCGCGCTCAAGAAGAAACTGGGCGCGTACAACGTGCTCGCCTCCATCATGATCGGCAACAAGCCCGCCGGGGTTTTCCCGGTCTGCTCCCTGCCCGTCAAGTTCTCGGAGATCACCAGCGAGGCGCAGGTTCGCAAAGGCATCCAGAAAAAGGCTGTCATGCAGTTCAAGGACATGTTCGCCGAGATTGTGCGCCAAAACATGCAGTTCCAGCCCGGCACCGAACCCAAGCAGTAACAGTGCGACACCTCGGGCAAATACGGTCTGCTTGCGGCCGTATCGTCCGCAGGGCACGGTGAACGCATGAGCCACGGATTCTTCAACATGATCAGCCGCAGGGAGTTCGAAGCCCTGCTGCTCGGTTTCCCCGTCCTCGGCGGTGAAACCGTTGCGCTAAACGAGGCCACAGGCCGCGTACTCGCCGACGCCCTCATCGCCGCACATGACTGGCCGCTCACGGACCGCTCCTGCATGGACGGTTTTGCCGTGGACGCCCGCGACGCCTTCGGTGCGTCGGAGTCCAACCCCGCCTACCTTGAATGCGTGGCCGAGCTTTCCGTTGAGGAAGAGCCGGACGTGACGCTCATGCCCGGCGAGTGCGCCCGCATCTCGACCGGCGGCAGCCTGCCCGAAGGCACGGACGCCGTGGTCATGGTGGAACACACCAACGAGATGGAAGGCGGCACCGTGGAAATCCACAAGGCCGCCGCGCCCGGCCTGAACGTCATGCGGCGCGGCGAGGACGTTCGCGCCGGAGCACCCGCACTTGAGGCGGGCACGCTCATCCGGCCGCAGGAGATCGGCATGGCCGCCGCCATGGGTTTTGAAACGGTTCGTGTCGGACTGCGGCCCAAGGTCGGCATCATCTCCACCGGGGACGAGCTGATCCCCGTAAACGAGACACCGCGCCCCGGAAAGGTGCGCGACGTCAACACCCACGCGCTGGCCGCCATGGCCGAGGCGCGCGGCGCGACCTGCACCCGCTACGGCATCGTGCGCGACGATCTCGAATCCCTGAAAAACGCCCTTGAACGCTCGGTGACGGAAAACGACGTGACCCTGCTCTCGGGCGGCAGTTCCGTAGGCGTCCGCGACTTCACGGTGGGAGCCATCGAGGCCCTGCCCGACTCGACGCTGCTGGCCCACGGCGTGGCAATCAGCCCGGGCAAGCCCGCCATTCTCGGGCGTGTGGGGGAAAAGGCCGTTGTCGGCCTGCCGGGACAGGTGGCCTCCGCACAGGTGGTCATGACCGTGCTGATCCAGCCGTTCCTGCGCCACCTTCAGGGCGACCCCGACCCGTTCGACCGCACCACATGGCCGGGCCTGCATGCGGTCATGGCCCGAAACGTGGCTTCCAAGCAGGGGCGCGAGGACTATGTGCGGGTAAAAATCGAGGAGCGCGACGGAGAACCGCCGCTGGCGCATCCGGTGCTCGGCAAGTCCGGGCTGTTACGCACCATGCTGCGCGCCGAGGGGCTGGCCGTCATTCCGGCCGAGGCAGAAGGGGTCTACGAAGGCGCGCCCATGCGCATCCTCACCCTCTAGCTTTCAGGCGTTTCGATCCGCTTGTTGAAATCGAATTCCTTTCTGGGCTTCTCGCCCACGATCTTCCAGCCATCGCCCGTACGGTGCAGCTCGAAGTCGCTGTCCACCGGCACAGGCACCGTCTTGTTGTCGGCGGTGACGACCATCTCGCCCTTGGCGTAAACCGTGGCGTCCGGCTCGACATAATCCACCTTCTCGAACGTGATGTCGGAGACGTCCACCTGCGCGGAACGAAGCAGGTCGAACGTGCCGAGCTGCTTCTGGTATTCCTGAAACAGGTAGAAATTCATGCGCTCCTTCTCGCGGATGACCTTGGGGTAAAGCAGCAGCGCGTCCTCGTCCAGACGGGTGTTCAGGATGAGGAAGCTGCGGATGACGGGTGCGGTCTCCTCCAACAGCAGACGGGCGCGCTCGGCTTCCTTTTCGGCCCTGATCTCGGCCTCGGTGGGCGGAATGTTCGCAAGGTAGAGCTTGATCTCGGAGACCGCCACGCCCCTGTGCTCATACTGCTTGCCCTTGGGCGTGACCTCGTCGATGAACACCTCGAATTCCGGCACCGGCTCGCCGCTGTCGCATTCCACAATCTGCTCGCCGCCGATGTCGTCCAGCTCGAACGCAATCTCGCGACCGTCAGGATAAACCACCCGCCCCTTCACGATCCTGTTGCGGACCCCGAAGGTGCCGGTCCCCTGCGCGCCGTTGAAGATGCCGAGGCGCACCACCCGCACGGGCAGGCCGAAACGCACGGTCACGGACTCGCCCGCACCATCGCCAAGGGAAACCCAAGCGGTTGCCGGGTCGTTGTCCATCAGATGCCCCGGCACGTGCTCGGCCAGAATATCCGGCTTGAAGCTGGAAACGATGACCCTCGCCTCAAAGGCATGGGCCAGTGCGGAAATGACAAGCGTCATCAGAAGCGCAAGAAAGAGCGGGCGGAGATGTTTCATGCCGGATTACCTACTCGGGATTGCATAGAGATGTAAAGCGACGTTCATGAGGCATTGGGCCGCACGCCACCGAGTTCAGCTTACCAAGAAAAAGGCCCGCTCGTGGCGGGCCTTCAATTAGTCGGTCATGTTGCTTACGGCCTTGAAGGCGGTGCTTATGGCCACCCCTGCGCCGCATTTCATGCGCATCCAGTCGGCCCCGGCAAGGACCGAACCGGCCGCGTACAGCCTTGCGTCAAGCGGTTTGCCGTTCTCGCCCAGCGGACGAAGGGTTTCGTCATAGCGAACCCCGGCCCGGTGCACAGCGTGGCCGCGCTGATCGAAGTAGTCGAGGCGGTGCCAGCCGGAGCGGG
>NZ_BBCB01000043.1 GCF_001311825.1 Salidesulfovibrio brasiliensis JCM 12178
CGAACCTGTGGCCTCCAGCTCCGGAGGCTGGCGCTCTATCCAACTGAGCTAATTGCCCGCACGAGACGGGGTAACTATATCACCCCGGCAACACTGTCAAGCATAGCCCCTTGATCGCAAAAGGCAAAGCGCGAAAACGTCGTTTGCGTAGAAATCGGGCTTTTCCCCTTGATTTATATTCTAAAAAAAGTTTAGATAGGTTCCAAATATTGTCCCACAAAAGTGCGGACGCGATTCGAATAACCGGAGATTGTCATGAAATCCAGAAGAGTTGTGCTTGCCGTTACCGGCGCGAGCGGGATGCCGTACGCCGTGAGTCTGGCACGCTCTCTGGCCGAGACTCCCGGCATTGAACCCCACCTCATCATATCCCGTGCGGCGGAAAAAGTGCTCGATCTGGAGTGCTCCGAGGACATCGGGGAATGGACCAAAGGCTGCACCGTGCATGCGCCTGAGGACATCACTGCCCCGCCCGCCAGCGGATCGTGGAAGCATGACGGCATGATCGTCTGCCCCTGCTCCATGAAGACGCTGGCAACCGTAGCCAACGGCTACGGCGAAGGACTGCTGCACCGTGCTGCGGACGTGACCCTCAAGGAAGGGCGCAAGCTCGTCCTCGTTCCGAGGGAAACCCCGCTCGGCGTCATCCATCTGGAAAACATGCTTCGGGCCGCCCGGGCCGGAGCCGTTATATTACCCGCATGTCCCGGATTCTACCACGGTCCGGACAGCATGGACGCCCTTGCCGACTTCATCGCAGGCAAGGTTTTGGACCAACTGGACATCCCCCACAACCTGTACAAACGCTGGGGGACATAGGAGGACGCTGATGGAAACCACCTGGTTCGGCCATTCGAATTTCCGCATTGCCCACGAGGGGACAACCATCCTCATAGACCCGTTTTTCATCGGCAACCCGGCGGCCCCCATCTCCCACAAGGAGATCGAGGCAGTCGACCTCATCCTCGTCACCCACGACCATACGGACCACGTCGGCCAGTCTCTGGAGTTGGCGGTTCGCCACGATGCAGAAGTTGTCGCCATCTTCGATGTCATTCAGTCGCTCATCCCGCAGGGCCTGCCCGAATCACTCGGCGTGGGCATGAACATCGGCGGCACCATCGAGCGCTGCGGCGTCAAGATCAAGATGGTTCAGGCCGCCCACTCCGCCGCCAACGGCTCAGCCACAGGCTTCATTCTGACCTTCGGCGATGGGCGCTGCATCTACTACTCCGGCGATACCGGGCTGTTTGGCGACATGGCCCTCTTTGCTGAATTTCATGACATCGACACGGCCTTCCTGCCCATCGGCGACCGCTTCACCATGGGCCCGGACGAGGCAGCCTACGCATGCAGCTTGCTAAAGTGCAACAAGGTGGTCCCCATGCACTGGGGAACCTGGCCTATCCTGACCAAGAACCTTGAATCATTTGAAGCCGCGCTCACAGAACGGGCACCCGGCACCGAAATTGTCCGGGTGGAAATAGGCAAGACCGCCGAGTTCTAGTCAGCCCTCGCCTTTCGCATGTTCTCAAGCGCGTCGTGGATATCCCCAGCGCGCTTTTTCCCTATGCCGGGAAGCGCTCGAAGCTGCTCAAGGTCAGCCTCAAGCAACCCTTCGAGGCTGCCGAAGTGATCCCAAAGCATCCGGGCGGTCTTCGGGCCAACGCCCGGAATCGAACCTATCTGACTGTCCAGCACTCGCTGTTTTCTTGTCCTGCGCTGCGCTCCGATAACCAGCCGATGGACCTCATCGCGGATGCGTTGCAGGAAAAGCAACTCCGGCGAACCGGGTTTAAGCGGCAGCGGATTGACCCTGCCGGGCCGAAATATCCTATCCTCAAGCTCACCGGCCTTGCGTGAAGGACCTTTGGCTATGGAGGCGAGATTCCAGTTCACGCCGAGATCGTCCAGAACACGTTCGACTGCAGCGAGCTGACCACGCCCGCCGTCGAGCAGCACGAGGTCCGGCCACGGTGGCCCCGACTCGACTCGCCGGGCAGCCCACTCGGCCAGCGCCGCATAGTCGTCAGCGCTGCCTTCGGCCTCCGGCACCGCATAGACACGCGTATCCTCCTTGCTACGCTTGCCGTCCACAAACACCACCTGACCGACGCGCATCCCTTCTCCGCCAAGATGGGAAGCGTCAACCCCCTCTATCCGCACCGGCTCATCCGGCAGGCCGAGCGCCTTTTTCAGGAGAACGCTAACGGTCTGCTCCCGCTCCGACTCGGCCCTTGCCGCGACCTTCATGGCCAGATCGACAAGCCGCTTGTCATTGGTGCCGTATGGGAGTGAAACGCGAACACTCTTTGCGGCACGCTCGGAAAGCGCCTCGGAGAGCACGGCGGGCTCCTCGGCTCCGGGCGCGAGAATTCGTTGCGGAATAAAGCGGCCCTTGACGTAGAACTGCATAAGAAAACTCTTAAGCACTTCGGGCCCTTCATCAAGCGTCAGTCCGGGCCAGAAGAAATGTTTTTCGTCCAATAGCCGCCCTTCACGGATGAAGAGCAACCCGAGGCCGACGCCCGTAGCTGTCCCGACGAGGGCTGCCACGTCCACATCGCCGCCTTCGGGCAAGACAGCCACCTGCCGCTCAACAGTCTTATTCACTGCCTGAATCTGGTCGCGGAGCTTGGCCGCCTCCTCGAAACGCAGCTCGTTGGAAAGCTCGACCATCTTGCGTTCAAGATTTCCGACCAGTTCGCTGGTCCTGCCGGACAGAAACAACTCCACCCGTTTGACCACCTCGCGGTAGTCATCGCGGTCAACGTCCAGAACGCAGGGCCCGTAACACTGACCCATATCATAATATAGACAGGGCCGGACCCTGTTGCGAAAGGACCGGTCAGAGCATTTCCGTAACGGGAACACTTTACCGATGAGCTTCCATGTCGCCCTCGCCGCCGCGGCCGAGCTAAAGGGGCCATAGTACGTGGATCCGTCGCGCACGACTTTTCGGGTCATGACGAGGCGCGGGTAGTCGGTTTTCCTGTCGAGCTTGAAAAGCACGTACTGCTTGTCGTCCCTGAGCACGACATTATACCGGGGCCTGTGTTTCTTGATCAGGCTGGCCTCAAGTAGCAGGGCTTCTTTCTCCGAGGAGGCGAGCAAATGGTCAATGGAGCATATCTTACCCACCAGCGCCCGCGTCTTCGGCGTGAGGGAGCGATCATTTCTGAAGTACGAATATAAACGATCACGAAGACTTAACGCCTTGCCGACATAAATGATCCTTCCCTTCTCATCCTTCATCAAATAGACGCCGGGAGAGCGCGGAAAGTCATGGGGTGAAAATTTGTACCTGCAGGTCATCGAACACATGCTCCAATGATTTTTTTTCGACGGATTTTGAATACTACCTGATTCTCTAGACTTTTGCACCATGGTTTAAAGCAGAACAAATCATATTATTTCAAGCAAATAAAAACACGAGACAAACACTGAGGGCCGGTTTTTTGTACCGTAAAAAAATTTTTACCAAAGTCAAAAAAATGTGCCCCAACCCCTTGCAAGCCGCAAAAGAGTCGCGTAGAACAGACCTCAGTAATGGCATTTGCTTGGTGTTAATTGCAAAAGAAGGAAGGAAAAACTATGAAACGCTTTGTCATGATGGCTCTGCTCTGCACCTTCGTGCTGGGCCTGGCCGCCACCGCTTCCGCGGCTGACATCAAAGTGTCCGGTGACTACGCTTTCGAAGCGATCTGGACCGACAACTGGGGATTCAAAGACAACAACCAGGGCCTGGACGGCGACTTCGCCAACTCCTACCAGAGCGAAGAACAGGACTTCAACGTCTACCAGCGTCTTCGCACCAAGTTCCAGTTCATCGCCAGCGAAAACCTGAAAGGTGTTCTGTACACTGAAGTCGGCACCTCCACCTGGGGTGAAAACGAACTGTCCATCGGTGCCCACACTGGCGCTGTTGAAGTGAAGCAGGGTTACATTGATTTCAATTGGCCCGGCACCCAGGTCAACGTGAAAGTCGGTTACCAGGGCCTCGCCCTGCCCATGGCCGTGACGCACGCTTCTTCCCCGATCCTGTCTGAAGAAGTTGCTTCCGCCACCGTTTCCGGCGCTTTCACCGAAAACGTCTCCTACCTGGTCGGTTACGGCCGCGCTCTGCAGAGCAACGCCAACCAGGACCAGACCGACGTTTACTTCGCCGCTCTTCCGGTTGCTTTCGACAACATGACCCTGACCCCGTACTTCGCCTACGCGAACATGGGTGAAGAAGTTAACGCCACCAACAGCACCGCAGGAACTGGTTGGACCGCCTACGGCGCAGACAACAACACCGGCGGTACCCTTGACAACGCTTGGTGGGCTGGTCTGTCCTTCGACGCTACCTTCTTCGAAGACTTCATCACCAAGGCCGACTTCATGTACGGCCAGACCAACGCTGAAAAAGACGGCGCTGAAATGTCCGGTTGGATGGCCGGTGCCTCCGTGGCTTACACTGGCTGGAAGCAGTACGTGACCCCTGAAGTGTTCTTCGTCTACACCACTGGTGAAGACGGAAACGTGACCAAGGGTAACGGCGGTTCCGAGCGTATGCCCATCATCGCTCCTGACTGGGCTGTCGGCTCCTTCTTCTTCGGCGGCGACGCTCTGCTGAAGGGTTCTGACGGCGACCTCGCCGCTCAGATGGGCTTCTGGACTCTGGGTCTGTCCCTCAAGGACATCTCCTTCATGGAAGGCCTCAGCCACACCGTGAACGTGATGTACATCCAGGGTACCAACGATAAGGATCTTATCCGCGGCTACCAGGGTGACGAAAACTACCAGAACGTCACCTACGGCAAGACTCTGACTGAAGAAGACTCCATCTGGGAAGTCGACTTCAACTCCGAGTACAAGATCTACGACGAACTTACCGGTTACGTGCAGCTGGGTTGGCTGAACGCCGACTACGACAAGAATACTTGGGGTCCCAACACCGACGGTGGCGATGCCTACAAGCTGTCCATCGGTATGAACTACAGCTTCTAAGCTTAGCTTAGAGCTACTTACCAAGCGGTCATTACAGGGCCGGGGCTTCTGCCCCGGCCCTTCTCTTTTGTCCTGTGATACGCCATCCGGCTATCATGTCGGTCAATGCCAGGCGTCGATGCTCCACACTCTGAGGCTGTCGTACGGCACGTCAGCATTGGCTGCATACGAAAAGCCCCCGTGCGCGATCCGCACGGGGGCTTTTTAAATCATCTTTACTTAGACCGTCAGGACAGCTTCTTCTGCAATAACTGCGTGACAACACCGGGGTTGGCTTGCCCTTTGGTCTTTCGCATAACCTGCCCCATGAAGAAGCTCATGAGCTTCTTCTTGCCGCCACGGAAGGCCTCGGCTTCATCCGGGTTCTCGGTGATGACTTCATCCACCACGGCTTCGAGTGCGCCGGTGTCCGAGACCTGAACCAGACCCTTTTCCTTCACCAGCTTGGCCGGGTCTGCACCGGTCTCACAAAGCTCCGGGAAAATCTTCTTACCGATCTTCTGGGAAATGTCGCCGGAGTCGAGCAGTTTGACCAGGCCCGCAAGCTTCCGGGGAAAGCTTGCAACGGTCAGCAGTAAGTCCGTTCTCGTTAAGATATGGCAGCAGTTCGCCGATCATCCAGTTGGCAACCTTACGCGGCTTGCCACCATAGGATTCGGCGGCGGCCTCAAAGAATTCGGCAACGGCGAGTTCGGCAGTCAGAAGTTCCGCATCATCCTGTGGAAGACCAAACTCATCCAAGAACCGCTCACGCTTTTCCGTGGGCAGTTCTGGAAGTTGCCCCTGCCACTCGGCGATCATGGCGTCATCTACCTGCACCGGCACAAGGTCCGGGTCCGGGAAGTACCGGTAGTCGTGCGCCTCTTCCTTGCCGCGCATGGTAAAGGTGGCGTTCTTGTCCGGATTGTAAAGCCTCGTCTCCTGATCCACCTCTTCGCCATCCTCAATGAGGTCAATCTGGCGTTCCACCTCGTACTCGATGGCCCTTTCGACAAAGCGGAAGGAGTTGAGGTTCTTCAGCTCGCAACGAGTTCCATACTCTTCCTGACCAAAAGGCCGGATGGATACGTTGGCATCGCAGCGGAAACTCCCCTCTTCCATGTTGCCGTCGGAAATACCGAGGTAAAGAAGAATGGAACGGAGCGTCTTCAGGTAGGCAACGGCTTCCTTTGCGCTACGGATGTCCGGCTCGGAGACGATCTCCAGCAGGGGAACCGAGGTGCGGTTGAGGTCCACGAAGCTGGCATTCTCGGCAGCGGAGTGAATGTTCTTGCCCGCGTCCTCTTCCATCTGAATGCGGTTGATCCGCACATCTTTCTTCTCGCCGTCCACCTCTATGGTCAGCACACCGTTGGTGCAGATGGACTGCTCCAGCTGCGAAATCTGATATCCTTTGGGAAGGTCCGGATAGAAGTAGTTCTTGCGTTCGAACACGGACTTGTTCTGCACGGTGCAGCCGGTGGCCAGTCCGAGCTTGGCAGCATATTCGACAACCTTGGCGTTCAGCACGGGCAGAACGCCGGGCATTCCCGAACAGACCGGACAGACGTTCTCGTTTGGATCGTTACCGAACTTGGTCGAGCAGGAGCAGAACAGCTTCGACTCGGTGTTCAGCTGGGCATGGACCTCCAGCCCTATGACGGTTTCATATGCAGGCATTTCGCCTCTCCCTACTGCTTGTTCTCGTAAAGTTCGGGATTCAATTCCGGGTCGTTGTACATCTTGAACTGGAAGTAGACCTTCGGGCGCTTGCTGCCCGCTTCATACTCCTCAAGAAGCTGCATGACCGAACGGGTCAGGTCGTCGTGTTGCAGACGAATCACGGCGCACTTGCCGGTACAGCTGTCAACGTGTTTGGCATCGACGTCCTTGCGCCGGGTCTGCTCTTCCATGTGGTAGAGCTTGAGCGCCAAGATGGAGAGGCGGTCGAGCGCCATACCGATGGTTTCGGTATTGAACCGCTCTTTCCCCCCCTCGGGAAGAATGGGCATAATCATCTGCACAAGGCAGTTGTCCACCCGCTCTATCAGATCGTTTCTGAGCTGATTGAGTCCGTCAATGGCGTATTTGCAGTCCGCGATGACCTTGGCGTCCACGTCCTTGCGACGCGCACGATCTTCCACGTGCCAAAGCTGGAAGTTTGCCCAATGCTGTCTGGCGGCAAGCTCCCGCAGGCCCTCAAGACCGACCAGCTCCGGGGCCGCATCGGCATTTTCGTAAACAGGCTCGCCGAAATGCCAGTCCGTCACGGAGCGAACCTGATGATCAATGCAATCCTGAACGGATTTCCGTATCTTTTCAAATGTCACGTCAGCCATTTTTCAATGCTTCCTTGCTCACGAGAAGGTAAATGTTCGCGCGGGTCTTGATCCGGTTGGCCACGGCCTCGACCCGGTTGCCTTCTCCGATGTAGTAATCGACTCGGGCGCCTCTGATGGCGCTTCCCGTATCCTGTGCCAGTCCGATGCCGTAAACCTTTTTCCTGCCAACGGGCTCGGGCATGCCGGCGGGCAAATCCGGAATCTCGGCCTCGAAGGCCAGCACGCTGCCAAGCGGCAGCAGATTCCGGTCTGTAGCGATGGAAACCATCGGCGTCAACGGCTTGCCCATTGCCCCTTCGGGCGGCGCATCGGCAAGCCGGAAAAACACATAGCTCGGATTATGAGCCATATAGTTGTATACATACTTGGGATGTTTGCGGAAATACTCCTTAACGCACCCCTTTGAAAGACGATGCCTCGGCAGACGTCCCTTTTCATAAAGAATCCAGCCAAGACTTTTGAACCGCAGGCCGTTCTTGGCACCATAAAGGACGTTGCGAACCGATCCGTCCGGCAACCGCAAGCGACCGCACCCTTCAACCTGCAGATAGAAAATGTCCACGGGGTTTTTGGCCCACGCGACTTCCAGCCCGCGGCCTTTCAGCACGCCTTCCATGTCGATATCGCGACGGCTGTAATACCGTACCGCGCGGCCGTTTTTCAAACGGTAATAAATGGGCCTGCCGTCTTTGTTCAGCCCCCAGCGCAAATCCTTGGGCACGCCGTAAATCGGATACTTGTAGGGGCCATACGGCTTGAGGCTGGCTTCGATCTCGGGCGTGAAGTAGCCAGTCATGGTCGGCTCTGGATGCACCCCGTACCACATGAACCGCTCGCCCAGAAGCTCCGGCTCACGATCCAGACGCGGCAGTATTGTAAGCAGCTCCTCAATGCTGCGCCGGACCTGCCCCCAGGTGAGCATCATGCCATGCTTGCGAAGCGCAATGTCCTTCTGCGGCATGTTGCGGACGTATTCAAGGCTCATACGCAGCGGATTTTCCAGTCGCGCCCAGGAGTCGAGCCCCTGCGTGCGAATATCAAGCCGCGCGCTCTTGAGAATGGGCGTCCTGCCGTTCAGGGCAACGAAAGCATGTTCGTCGCCGACCTCCTTGGGGACATCACGCTGAGGAAAGCCGGTGGAACGTCGCGGATAGGTCTGCTCATCCGGCAGCGGCGCACGATCAAGCGAAGACACGCAGCCACAGAGCAGCATCGTGCAAAGAAGAACCACGGCGGTCAGGCCCCGCGGACACAAGGTGCGGACATCGCAGATTTGTTTGGTCGTCATTGTATCCCGTTAGTCACAGGCGTCGATGGCCACATCGCAGAACTTGCCCACACCGTACTCACGGCGGCGGAAGAACTTTTCCGCGCTCGGGCCGATGATCTGCAGTTCGCGATACAGCTTCTGCATATCAAGAGCGATGTGCATTTCCTTAGTACATCCGGTCGAGTAGGTGCTGTCCTTGCCGGTCCAGACCGGCGGAACCTTCTCACCCATAAGCTCGAAGCTCCTCTCTATATCCGAATGGGTCTGGAAACGCCAGACGTTGATGTACCCGCTTCTCTGGACACGCTCCCACATGTACATGAGGTCATCCGCGTCCATGCCTTCCTCAAAGTGTTCGGCCGGGTTGATGATGTAGACCTTGTCGAGCTGGTCGCGCAGATGTTCGACAAACGTGGTCATGACCTTGATGGCGGTTTGCACCTGCCCGGGGACACTGCCGATGATGCCCGAGTAGAACATCACTGTATGCCCGCTGGCCTGCGCCTGTCGCATCTCGGCGATGATCTCGTTGGCCTTTCCAACGATGTAGGCCTCGCTGAATTTCTGAACCGACTCGGGCTTTGGCTTGTAATAAATGTGAAACTTGCCCTTTTCATCGCGAAAGTAGGAAACGATATCACGGGTGAATTCGTGGCTGGTCTGGATGAGCCGTCTGTACTTGCCTTCTCCCTTGACCATGACAAGGTCGCATTCCTTCCATGCGCGTGCAAACGTGACGTTGCAGCGGTATGGGTTGAATTGCTCCCTGCTGCCGTCGGAAATGACGAGAAAATCATGCTGCCGCATGAGGTTGAGCAGCTCGTTCTTTGTCAGGCGGTCGTTACTCACGAAATGGGCGTCGGCGAGGTGTGTCGCCAGTACGCTGTCCCCCTCGGCATCCCAGAATGTCGGGGAGTCGAAGTAGAAACCTTCCTTGAGGGCAAGCACCACCTGATGCCCCAGTCGAAGCAGCGAACGGATGAGTTGAATGTCCAGAATCAGGCCACCGCTTCGTTTGGGCAGGAAGAGAATTCTGAGAGGACCGCCGCCCCGGCTGGCAACAGCCTGCGCCACGGCTTCGAATCCATCCCTGCCGCTCTGTTCCTCCAGCACGCCGCAATTATCGAGCGCATCAAGGTCAAACCCCTCGGGAGACCAGAAATCGGAAACAGAGGAAAGACGCATAAGGCGTTCGATCTCGATCATGTTGATGCGGTTGCGCAGGTCGTCTATGCGTTCGCAGCCCGGATGCGAGTCATCGCAGGTGTTGATGAGCTTGTCGAATGTCTCGCTGGCCACAATGTCCGCCGCCTTGGCGTTCAGGGTCTTGCGCAGTTCGCGAAACGGATCGTCCACACCGCTTTGACTCATGAAAATGGTGTTCAGCCGCTTCATGAGCCTCGAGGGGATCATGATCGGCGAAGCAAGCGTCATCCTGAACTTGTGCCGGGCAAGAGCGATGAGCCGTTTGCGGATATACCTGTCCGTACAGTAAGCGCGGGCGATGCGCACGAAGGTTTTCCACTGCTGAAGATACTCACTCTTCAGCTCGGCGGGCAAACCGGGCTTGAGCAGATAGAGAAACATCCAGTCCGAACACGGGGCGTAGAACTCGTGCGGCCCAAGCGCCACCATGAAACGGATCTGCTCGCGCGTGGCGTTCTTGTCAGGGTCGATGGTGTACTCGAGGTTGTTTTCGGTCATGAAATGCAGGAGCAGCCCGTCGAGCATGGCGTCCATGCCGTAGGTGATGTCCAGAACCGATTCGAAAGCGTTGAGGCGTGCCATTATCCCTCCGTCATGAAACCCTTGCGGGCAAGGCGGGCGAGATAGCCGCCGCCGTCTGCGTCCACCACCAGCAAATCCGTCTCCGAACGGAACACACGGACAATGTCTCCGGGTTCAAGCTCGAAAAAGTCCTGCCCGTCCTCGGTTATGTTCACGGGCCCGCTCTTCTCGTCCACCGCGATTTCACAAAGGCTGTCGCGAGGGATGACCACGGGTTTGAAGGAGCCGAGAAATGGGCATATCGGCACGAGCGCATACGCTGGGATATCGGGGTGCAGAAGCGGCCCTCCGGCGGAAACGCAGTAGGCCGAAGAACCATTGGGGGTGGTGACGATCAGCCCGTCCGCGCGCAGCGAGACACTGCCGCCGCCGAAATCCACCCCGAGCCGCACAAGGCGCGCCAGTATGCCCCGGCTGATGACGATGTCGTTGACTGCCATACCCTGCCTGACAATGCGTCCAGCCCGCTCCACTTCATAGCGTAGTGCCAGCCTGCCGGACGGCACCGGCCCGTTTTGCAACACAGGTTCCAAAGCCTCGGCCCAGCCTTCGGGGTCGAAGCTGGTAAGAAAACCGACACGTCCGAGATTGATGCCGAGCACCGGAACACTTGCGGAAAGGGCTTTGCGGGCAGCGGAAATGAACGTACCATCACCGCCGAGAGCAATCAGAAGATCAACTCCCTCGACATCCGCCTCCTCGTCTGCGGCAACGGACGAGACCGTGATTCCCCTAGCCTCCAACGCCTTGCTGATGACGGCGCAAAGGTCTTGGGCACGCTTGTCCTTCCGCTTGACGACACATATCACCCGTGAGATTTCTGACATGCACAATTGGTAGACAAATTACGGTCAACATTCAACCTTTGCCTTCTTTTCAGGAAGGAAAAATTCAAACATTTCCATTTTTTTCGAGCCCTACCCCTAAAGTTTTCCAGGCGCTACGCCGATAGTATCATTGTACTGGAGGAATAAACTGTGGGAAGCCCGGCGAATGTACAAAACATGTTGCGCACTTATGGCAGGCAACTGACCAGTGCAAAGCGTCTTGCGCGCTTCAGGCGGGCATTGCGTGCAGCCGGTTCCGAAGACGAAGTGGAAATCTCTCGCCGGGCAAGGCGAAAGGAACTGGTGGAAAAGATAGCAAGGGAGATCATTGAGAATCTGATCGTCAGCAATACGGACAACCCGATGGTCGTCGAGATAGTAAATGACCTTGAACGACAGACCGGAACACGGTATTTGTTCGAATACCCGCTCGACGGGAACGACGTTCGGATTTTGAAGGAAACGGAAAACGGGCCGCTGGAAGTGAGAGGCGAAGAGCGCCTCACAACCATGAAGCGGCTTTGGGACATGACAGTGGAGAAGGTCGACAGGACCATGCTCTAAACCATGTCCCGGGAGGTTACAGGCCATGCAGATCAAGAACCTTGTTGGGCAAGTAAACCCATACGACAAGAACAAGGTACAGGGTTCGGATACGCGGGCCGACGTCGGCAAGCAGACTGCCAAGCTTCTCAGCAGGCAGGCACGCAGGCCGATAAGGTTCAACTCTCGTCCGAGGCCAAGCTCAGGGGAGCGGCTTACAAGCAAGCCCTCGAATCCCCGGATGTGCGGCAGCGCAAGATTGACGAGCTCAAGGAACGGGTCCGCAACGGAACCTACAAGCCGGACATCAAGAAGGCCGCCGTGAATCTTATTCGCGACGACCTTGATCTCATTCGGTAGCGCCTTTAGCGGCGGGATGTTCAGACATTCTCGCCCTTCAGGCGGTACTGGGTGGGATATCCCGCCTCCAGTTGAGGCACCTGCATCCCCATCCTCGCTTCGGAGTTGATAATAATCGGCCCCGAAAGATTGAGGGTGGTTTCGTCTGGTTTGTCGTGCGGGATTGTCACCGTCACCACAACCGCCACCTGCCTGATATTCTCGATTTGAAGAATCTTCTTCTCAGCAGACTCAAGCTTGACGTTGTAGTCCGGCACAAAAGCGTAGGGATCAACCACCAGCAGGCCCAGCGAGGGGTCCTCAAGGCTCTGTAAAAGGATGAAAGGGCTGTCGTCCTGAATTTTCAGGAGGACATACTCCCTCTTGTCCTCAAGGCCTATCAGTCCTCTGGGAAAATAGATCACGGTATCGGGTCGATCTCCCGCTTGCCGAGACGCGTCATTATTTCTTTTTTTCTTTCCCGTGCCATATCGAAGCCGCTGCAAGCAGATCGTCATGGCTTGTTTCAAGCGCCATGCGGTTCTGCTCTTTGATCTTAAGGTATACCTCTTCCCGATAGACCGTCATGTCATCAGGAACATCCAGGCCGAGCTTGACCTGTTTGCCCTGAACGCTCAAGACCTTGAGCTTTATGTGGTCTCCAAGATGGAGGCTTTCTCCCGGTTTCCGGGTCAGTATCAGCATTGATTGAAAGTTCCGTTTCGGTTCAGGTCAATGAAACCTTGGCCTGCCGTTACTGCCGAACTACCTCAGCAGAAGCGCGATGTCCAGTACCATCCGCAACTTAGATGTACTTCGTGAGGTTGGTGTTCATGACCGTGGATGCAGTCCGGAGCACCGTCTCGTAGAGCATCTGCTTCTGGGCCAACTCGGTCATGAGATCGCCGATGTCCGCATCCTCAATGCTGCTGAGGATATCGCGCTCGTTGACGTTGAGGTTGCTGAGAATACTCTCTCCCACCTCCAGACGGTTCTGCCTGCCGCCCACGCTTGCTTCCACGTTCATGATGTGCTCATGGACCTTCTCAAGGTTGGCAAGCGACTGCTGCACGCCGGTTTGGTTGTTGGTCTCACAGAATGCGATCAGGTTGCCGATCGTCTCAAAAAGGTTCTTGGTGGTGGCGGTACTGCCCTGCTCCAGCAGAAGACCGGCCTGCCCCGCGTTGGAAAACATGGGTGAGGCGTTGGCACTTGAGAGCGGGACAATGGTGCCGCCGTTGCTGTTCTGCACGGACGGGTCCTGATAGATGCCGCCGAAGACGTCCTTGCCCACTTCATTGAGGCGGACCTGCTCGGTGGAAGAAATATCGAGGTTGATGTCCGCGGTTCTGGGCTTGATGAGGTACTGCGTGCCGGGGTCCACCTGATTGCCGCCATTGGAGTACAGGGTCAGCGTCCCTACGGGCTCGATGCTCAGTACCGCGTTGCTCGCGGTGGTGTCCGGAGAAACGGTGTGTCCGGTGCTCCACGTGATGCCGCCATCCAACGAGTAGGAGTATTCGATCTCCTCGTCGAGCGCCACGGCAGCGTCGTTGTCCACGCGGACCATCACGTTTTCCTTGCCGAACTTGCCTGCCGCCACCGGATCGATGACCGACGCGCCCGGGGAGATGGTATCAACCTGAATCAGACTGAGAGGATTGCCTCGGGCATCCAGACGGTTGGGGTCGACACGGTCATTGTCGTCGCCGACATAGCGCGCCGACTTCCTGAGCCAGAGCCAGGTCCCGTCACTGTCGTTTTCATTATTCGCATCGGTGAGCTTGACCTGCGGGGGTACGCCGTTCTTATTGTCATACTGAACGGAGGTACCGCTTTGAGGCAGACTTAACGTATAGCTGGAGCCCCCACCGGTAATGCCACCGTCATCGAGCCACGTGCGGCCTCCGTCGATGCTGTAACGCATCTGCAGGTTCGCGTCGTTCATGTCCACTACTGTTCCGGACGGACGGTTGGGATCGAAAAACTGCACCAGCACCGTGCTGTCGGCGCGACCATCAATTCGAAAATTGTTTTCCGTGTTGAAGGTGCTGTCGTTCGTGGTCATCCACATGACTTCCTTGAACGCCTTCCCGTCGGTCTTCTGACCGGCATAAATGCTCTGCCCTTCAAAGCTGGAGTTGGCCAGTCCGAGGAACTGCTCGAAGAGGCTCCGCAGCTCGTAGCTGACCTGCTCGCGGTTGTCGGCGCTCATGTGGCCGCTGGCCGCCTGCTCAGCCAATTCCTTGGTGCGGGTCAGGAGCGTGCTGACCTGCTGGAGCGTACCGTCCGAAGTGGACAGCCAGCCCTTGGCGGTGGAGATGTTCTCCTTGTACTGCTCAATGGAGCGCAGCGTGTCGCGGTGATCGAGAATGCGGATCATGCCCGTGGGGTTGTCCGAGGGCTTGACCACCTTCTTCATGTTCTGCGCGCGAATGTTCACATCCACCAGCTGGGCAAGCGAGGAGTTCATGTTACCGGTGTACCGGTTGAAAAGCATTTGCTGCGATATTCTCATTCTCTCCTCCTAAGGCGTGAGCGACAGCACGGTCTGGAGCATCTGATCCGCCGCCGTGATGAGCTTGGCCGCCGCCGTGTAGGAATGCTGGTACTTGATGAGGTTGGACATTTCCTCGTCAAGGTTCACGCCGGATACCGACTGCTGCCTGTCGTTCAAGTCCTTGGCCAGCGTCTCGGTATAGTCGCGGTTGAATTCCGCGGTCTTGGTGTCGGCACCAACGTTCCCGACCAGCCCGTTGTAATAGTCGAGCAGGCTCTGGTTGGTGGTACCTTCCATGGGCGTGAATATCTGGACGTTCACCTCTCGCAATGAATAGATGGAAACGGCCGTGCCGTTGTCACCTTCATTGGCTTCGCCCGCACCGTTCACATGACCGGATGCGAGAAAATCGATGTCGCTTGTGACCTTGTCGTTGAGTTCGATGTCCGTGGCCTCTGAGCCCTGGAAGAACGTATTCAGACCAAGGGCCGCATTGAGTCCGGCGGAATCGGCGCCGAAAGCCATCTCGTACCCGTCCCTCATGTCCACATGCAGCTTGCTGTTGACGATGGACGCGGTGGCGTAAGTGCCGAACGTGTTGTTGTAGGCGTCGGCAACGTCTTCCAGCGAGTGCTGTTCCGGGTTGAAGCCCTGCACCCCGGGAGTGGCGGTGTCAAAGTCCAGCGCGCCGTTGGAAACCATGTTTCCGGTGGTGCTGTCATAGAAATACAACATGGTGGTACCGGACTGGAGCCGCTCGTTGAACACAAGGCCCGAGGAGTCGGAACCGAGCGCCTTGCCGGTGTCGGTGACGCTGTAGGTGCCGTCGAAGGTCTTGAACTTCTCAAGCCCCGCGCCCTGACTGTGGCGACGGTTCACTTCCCAGATCATGGTTTCCGTGAGCGCGTCGAGCTTCTTGAGGTACTTGCCCACGTGCTGATCGCGGAAGTTGAACAGGCCTGCGAGTGTTCCGCCGGTAAGGCGTTCGTCGTTCATCTCGCCGTTGAACCCGGTCTGAGGGCTGATGTTGACCTTGGACGAGGTGTTTTCCACCCAGTAAAGGCCCTTCTGCGGGTTGATGATGTACTTGTCCCCGGCACGGAATTCACCGGTGGGCGTGCCGCTGGGGTTGTTTTCCTGACCGAACCAGATGTCCAGCCCTTCCACGGTGACTCGGTCATCGTATTCGCGGGCGTAAAAGACCTTCTGCACTCCGTCTTCGTCGGTCAGCCAGGTGTTGCCGCCGTCAAGTGATACACGGAAGCGTGCGGCGTCTGCATTGACGTTGCTGACGCTGCCGGAAACCGGACCGCTGTTGGAAAGAAATTCGAGCGTGTATTCGAAGTTGTCCTGTCCATCGAAAAACACTTCGCCCTCAAAGGTGGTCTGGGGGCTGAGGATCGGGTCCTTGCTCGGCGGGTTGAACTCCAGATCAAACGAACTGGCACCGTCCACGAGGGTCTGACCGGCCTTGGTGGTCACGGTCATGTTGCCGCCGCCGGAGTCGATGACGTTGATGTCCATGATTTCGGAGAGATCCCGCAAAAGGCGGTTGCGCTCGTCGTACATGGAGTTCGTGTTGTTGACGCCGGGCTGGTCGTAAATGTTGATGCTCTTGTTCAACTCGGCGATCTGGTCCATGATGCTGTTGGCGTCCGAAACCTGCTCCTCGATCATGAAGTCGATCTGCTGCTGCATGGTGGTCAGGGACTCGTCCACCTGCCGCAGGGTGCTGGCGAGGGTGGTGCCGTTGTTGACCACTGTCTGGCGCGCACCATAGTTGTCCGGGTGCTGACTGAGGTCGTTCCATGCATTCAGGTAGTTGGAGAGCGTGTCGCTCACACCGGTGCCGTTGGATTCGTTGAAAAGGGCCTCGACACCCTTGAGCTGTTCGTAAAGCGTGCCCCAGCGCGTGGAGACGGATGACTGGTCGTAGTAGAGCCGCTCGACCATATCATCGAAATGGCGAAAAACTTCCTGCGCCTTGACGCCGGTCCCGAGCTGCCCCGGAGAATAGTTGATCGAAGGGCCCTCGGTGAGACGAACTTCGCGGCGGGCGTACCCTTCGGTCTCGACGTTGGCGATGTTCTCGCCGGTAACCTGCAACTGCACCTGCGACGCAAACAGGGCCCAGCGCCCCATGTCGAGAATCTGGTTGGCACCGAACATTAGAGTCTCCCGCGAAGAATGTTACCGTGCTGAGTGGGCGGAACGTACCTGCCCCGGGCGCTGTAGGCGTCCTTCTGCTTGGGCTGAATCTCGTTGTGCATGAATTCGAGGAGTTCTCTGCTCTGATCATGCAGGGCCACAGCCAGCGCATGGTTCTTGTTGGCCTGCTGACCGCATTCCTGCTGGGTCTGGTCCATTCTGGCGACCAGCTCGAGAAGCACCGAAAAGTGCTCGGCATCCACATGGCCTTCAAGGTCGGCAACGCGCTGGGCACCGGGAACCACCCTTCCGACCATGGCTCGGAGCGAGTGTCTCTCGCTCACCATCTGGCGCAGCAGTTCCTGAATCGATATCTCGATCTGGGAAACGCCCTGCGCATTGCGAGCCGTAAGCCGGGAAAATTCTTCCATCAGCAACGCCGAGAGCAGCATCAATGCCTTGTTCTGGCGGACAAGATTTTCCTCTATGTGATGGATACCCATGCTTTCCTCCAACCGTAACTATATGAAAAAACTAACTTAGAACTCTAAATGCACCTTTGTCGTCTACTTGAGTGAAGCAAAATCCCTGCCAACGCTTCTGCCAGCTTCCTTTTCCAGCCTTCGCGCCAGCGCCTCAAGCCGGGCCTTCACGTCCATGTCGGTCATGGGCGCGGCTGCGGCAACGGTGGCATCCCCGGAGGCTTCCTGCGGAAACGAGGAGACTTCGGAAACCTGACCCGTGGGCGATGCTTCGCCGCCCTCGCCCATCCAGTCGTCGAGGGTCATGTTCTCTTCCCTGTCCATACCGGTAACGTCACGACGGTTCAGCGGGATGCCCTGACTCTCCTCGACCAGCGGCTTGATTTCAGCCTTGCCAGTGAGCGCGTTGCGGCTGGCTTCCTTGAGCTTGCTGGAGAGCTGCTCGTAGAGCATGTCGGCAAGCCCGATGCCGCCAGAGTCGGCCATCTTCTTGGAGAAGTCGTTATCGAACATGGACAGGTACTGCTCCTCCTGCTTGGAGTGCAGATAGCCTTCCTTTGGCACCGAGGAGCGCATCTGCTTCCACATCTTGCCGATGAACACGGCCTCGAAGTCCTTGCATGCTTCACGCAGCTTGGCGTCACGACTGTTCTGCGGGCTGTCGAGGCGGTCCTTGAGACCGTCCATCTTGAGCTTGAAACGGGTCAGTTCCTGCTGGCTCAGGGCTGCCTGTGCCTTGGCGTTGATACCGATGTCACTCATGCTAGATCACCTCCACCTGAGCGTGCAGCGAACCCGCAACCTTGAGTGCGCGAATAATGGAAATCAGATCGCGCGGCGCGGCTCCTATGGCATTGAGGCCATCCACCAGTTCCTGAAGGGTGGCCCCTTCCATGAGCATCAGACTGTTGTTCTGTTCGTCCACGGCCACGTCGGTTTCCGGCGTGATGACGGTCTCCCCGTCGGAGAACGGGCCGGGCTGGCTGACTTCCTGCGATTCTGCAATGACCACCTGAAGGTTGCCGTGGGCGACGGCCACCTTGGAAAGGCGCACCTCCTGCCCCAGAACCACGGTTCCGGTCTTTTCATCCACCACCACGCGAGCCTTGCCGCCGGGGTTGATGTTCATGTTTTCCAGCGAAGCCATAAGCGGAACCATATTTCCGTAGAACTGTTCGGGATTCTCATTTCCACTGTGGATATGTCACGGGCGTTGGCATAATCCCCGCCCAGTGCGCTGTTGATCCTGTTGACCACGCCCATGGTGGTGCTGAAGTCCCGCACCGTCAGGTTGATGGTCATGGTGTCCTGATTATTGAAGGCAAACGACACGGCGCGTTCGATGACGGCCCCGTTGGGGATTCGCCCCACGGTGGGGATGTTCTTCTGCGCTGTGGCCGCTTCGCCGCCGACACTGAAACCGCCGATGGTCAGGGCTCCCTGCGCCACGGCGTAGACCTTGCCGTCAAGCCCCTTCAAAGGGGTAATGAGCAGGACACCGCCGAGCAGGCTCTTGGCATCGCCCAGCGAGGAGACCGTCACGTCGAGCTGCGAACCGGGCTTGGCCGAAACGGGCATCTTGGCCGAGACCATGACCGCGGCCACGTTCTTGGGCTTCAGGGTGGACGGGTCCGCCTCCACACCCATCTTGTCCAGCATGTTGGACATGGACTGCAGGGTGAACTTGGAGTTGGAACCGTCGCCGGTTCCGGCAAGTCCGACCACAAGCCCGTAACCGACCAGCTCGTTGTCCCGCACGCCGCTGAAGCTGGCGATGTCCTTCAGCCGGGCCGCGTCCGCAGGGACGGCGGCCAGCAGAAGCATGGCGAGCATGATGCCCATCGCCAGACAGGCTGCGGTTTCCTTTCTCGTGATCTTCATGACGAGCCTCCGAATATGTCCCCTCCCCTTCACGCTAGAAGGGATAGATGTTGTCGAGAATTCTGGACAGCCAGCCGGGACGCTGCTTGTCGGTCAGGACGCCCTGCCCGAACACCTCGATCTGCGCCTCGGCGAGGTTGTTGGATGAAATGGTATTGTCCGAACTGATGTCACGCTGACGGATGAGACCGCGCACCACGAGGACCTGCGTTTCAAAGTTCACGCGAATCCTGCGCGCCCCTTCAACCTGCAGAATATTGCCTGGCAGGCGTCGGACGATGCGCGTCGCAACCGTTGCCGTGAACGAGGTCTCGTGCTCGGTTTCGCCCTCACCTTCAAAGTCGTTCTGCGTGTTGGCGCCGATGTTCAGGCCCTGACTTGCGTCCATTTCCCCCACACCGGGCAGCGAACCGATCAGGCCGGTGCTCGGCAGGGCGGTGATGCCCATGTCCGTAGTGGTGGAGCGCTTGGCAGTGGTATCGTTCTTCAGCTTGGACTTGGACGATTCCGCCACGTTGACCATGACGATGTCGCCGACCCGACGGGCGCGGTTGTCTTCATAAAGAAACTCGGCCTGATTCGGGTCGAAGAGCGAGCCGGGATTTTCCGCCGGATCCTGTTCCACGATGACGGGCGGCGTCAGAACCGGCATGGGCGCTGGCTCCGTTCTGGGAGCGCACCCCCCGGCGAAGAGCGCCAGGGCAACAAGAATGATTGCGAATTGCTTCATGACTAAATCTCCTTGCATAAACCGGTTATCTGACCATCACCTTGTCCGATGAAACAACGGTGGCGATGATTCTTCTATTGCTTTGCAAATTCTTTACCTCAACCTGCTGACCGATGCGGCCATCGTCCATGGCTTTCACCTCCAGCGTGAGCCGGACACGCTTGCCCTGATAGACAAGCTCCACCATATCTCCTCGCGACACGGCGGGCAGAGCCTCAATGCTGTCACGGGTAATGGCCTGACCTCGACCGATAGGCCGCTTTACGCGCCAGGGACCGCCCTTGCCGTCCCATGCTCTGGTCATGTAGGCGATATTCTTTCGAACAAATGTAAGCTTTTCCGGAGTGATGCGTTCACCGCGGTTCATTATCCTCGCCGCAGCGGGTACAGCCTTCCAGACGTCCACGAACACACTCGCGGCCACCTGCCGCACCACCTTTCCATCCGAGTCGATCACTTCAAGCCGCAGAGAATTGCGACCCGGCTTCACCTCTCTCGGGGAGGATACCTTGAGCTTGTCAAAGCGGCGGGGAAAAAAGATGTAATCCGGCATTGCGTAATCCCGATACACGATCTCGCCATCGTACTTGGCAATGCGCGACGTCAAAAATCCGACCATGGCCTGCTGGATATCGTTGACGAGCAGGACGTGACCACCTGTCTGGACCACCACCCGGGAGGGGATTTCGCACAGACGAACCGCATCGCCGATGTAATGCCGCAGGATGGATGTCAGCTTCTTGCGGCTGATGGCGACAGGCCGCCCCTTTCGCTTGGAAGGCTTCCAGAGCTCGGTCGCCGCGAGCCGGTCCCAACGGGCCCGGTCCACGTCGCCGACGGCAACCGCTATGTCGCCGAGCGTCACCATCTCGCCGCCGAGCACGGCCGCGGGCTTGATCCGGATTCGCCAGTCCCCCGCAGTTGCGGACGAGGCCACGGCAAGCGCCACCGCACACAGCAACGCTGCCAGCACTCCCGCAAATATGCGGGTGCCCTTTCCGACGGTCCGTTTCTTTGTGACTGCCCTGTTCATCTCGCCTCCCGGTCTTGGGGTCATGACTAACGCTTGACGTTGATTGCGGTCTGCAGCATGGCGTCAGAGGTGGTAATGGCCTTGGAGTTGATCTCAAAGGCGCGCTGGCCCACGATCAATCCGACCATTTCATCAACCATCTCGACGTTGGAACCTTCAAGGAAACCCTGCGCGAGGGTCCCGAAGTTATCGGTTCCCGGAGTGCCCTGCACCGCGTTACCGGACGCCTCGGTCTCGACGTAGACGTTCTTGCCCACGGCGTTCAGGCCGGCGGGGTTGGTAAAGCTGTAGATGGGAATGTCAGCCGAAGCGAGCTCGGCACCGCTCTTGTCGAGGGCCGCCATGTGGCCGTCCTCGCTGATGACGAGGTTTGCCGTCTCGGTGGGCACGATAAATTCGGGCTGCAACGCATACCCCTGCGCCGTGACCACGCGGCCCTCGTTGTCCAGCTTGAAGGAACCGGAGCGGGTGTAGACTTCCTGATCGTTCTGCATCACGCGAAAGAAGCCGTCGCCTTCGATGGCCACGTCCAGCGGGTTGCCGGTGTTCTTGAAGTCGCCCTGAGTGAAAAACTTGTGCACCGTCGTCGGCTTGACACCCATACCGATCTGCATGCCGGTTGGAATCCTGCCGCCGTTCTGATTGAGCGTGCCGGCGATCTTGAGGTTCTGGTACATCAGGTCCTCGAACTCGGCGCGACTCTTTTTGAATCCGGTGGTGTTGACGTTTGCGAGGTTGTTCGAGAGCACGTCGATGTGCGTCTGCTGTGCAACCATGCCTGTTGCTGCGGTCCAAAGTGAACGCATCATGATCCATATCCTCCTAAGTAGCCCTGCCGAGGGTCATAATGAGCCGACGATCGATCTGATCGGTGCTCGTGATTATCTTCTGATAGGCCTGAAACGCCCGCTGGGTCTCGATCATGTTGACCATTTCGGTCACGACCTCGACGTTGGACTTTTCCAGATAGCCCTGCTCAACGGTAACATTGTCCGGCGCCGGGATTTCCGCGGCGTCGCTGCCTTCCTTGATGCGGAAGAAATTCTGCCCCATCTTCTCCAACTCCCGCACGTTATCGACGGTCACGACGTCAATGGTCCCGACAATCTCCCCGTCGGCGCTGATCTGTCCTGACGGATCGACCGTCACCTTGCTGTTGGGCGGGATGCTGACCGGTCCGCCACCCACGAGGACCGGATAGCCCTGCGCGGTAACGAGAACGCCGTTTGTGTCGAGGGTGAAATTCCCTGCACGGGTCAACTGAGCCTCGTCACCAACCTGCGCCTTGAAGAAGCCTTCACCGGAAATGGCCAGATCCAGCGGGTTGCCGGTCTGCTGCAGGCTGCCCTGTGAAATGTCGGTATATTGCTTTGAAAGACGGGCCCGGGCTACCAGATCCGATTCGGGAAACAGCTTCTCGCCCCGGATGTACGTCTTTTCATCAACCAGATAGTCGTGGGCGAAACGCATAAAGGTATCATGGAAGGCACACTCGTCCTTCTTGTAGCCGGTCGTATTGACGTTCGCCAAATTGTTGGCGGTTGTCGCAAGCCTCATTTCATTGGACAAAGCGCCGAAAACCGCGCTGAATATGCTGTCTCTCATGGGGCGTTCCTCCTGTTCTCGCCCCTTCTTTGCAACATGCGGGCCAAGGCAAAAAAACCTTTTGGGAAACCGCTTCTGCGGACTGCTGTTGACATGTGTGTTCAATATGTATAAATGAAGTCGGTTCGAGAGCGGGTGTAGCTCAGCTGGCAGAGTACAAGCTTCCCAAGCTTGGTGTCGCGGGTTCGATTCCCGTCGCCCGCTCCAAGGCCTGGAAAGGACTCGTTGTTTTTTTCATGCAGGTGGGCCTAGGTCCGCCTTTTTTGTTTTCTTAAATCGGGACGTTAATGCGATGGTGCGCAAACGCTTTGAAGATGAACTGGACGCGATAGTCCGCCCGGAAACGGAAGGCCTCGGCTACACGCTGTGGGGCATTTCCGTATCCACAGGCGGCGGCAAGAAGAAGGTTCTGATTTTCATCGATGGCCCGGACGGGGTGACCATCGACGCCTGTGCCGAGGTCAGCAGACAGGTCGGCCTGGCTCTGGAAATGGAAGACGCCATCCCGGGCGCGTACACGCTCGAAGTGTCCTCGCCGGGGCTCGAACGCAGATTTTTCAATGTCGGCCAAATGGCCGCCTATGCGGGGCAGACCATCGACGTCAGGTTGTGGCAGGCCCGCGAAGGCAAACGCAACTATAGCGGAACACTGGCAGAGACCAATGACGACTCCTTTGTCCTTGAAACGGACAAAGGCCCCGAGACATTTCACTGGGATGACGTCAAGCAGGCCAGACTGGTGCATACTTTTTAAGGATGGCACCCTTTTCGCGGCCGCAGGAAGCGGCCGACGGACACGGAGGACCGAACAATGTCAGAGCTCAAAAAAGCCATCGACCAGATCAGCAAGGACAGGGGAATCGACAGAGACCTTCTGATCGACACGCTTGAAGAAGCGGTACGCTCCGCCGTGCATCGCAAGTACGGCGACACCATGGACATCGAAGTCACCTTTAATGAAGAGACGGGTGAAATCGAAGTTTACCAGTTCAAGGTGGTCGTGGACGAGGTGCACGACGAAATCAGCGAAATCGTCCTCGACGAAGCGCAGGAGCACGACCCCAACGTCCAGATCGACGATGAAATGGGCTTCAAGCTCGCCATTGAAGATCTCGGCCGCATCGCCGCCCAGAGCGCGAAGCAGGTCATCATCCAGCGCATGCGCGACGCTGAACAGGAAATCATTTACGAAGAGTTCAAGGACCGCAAGGGCGAGATCGTCAGCGGCATCATCCAGCGCCGCGATCGCTCCGGCTGGATCATCAACCTCGGCCGGACCGAAGCCATCCTGCCCAAGGACGAGCAGATTCCCCGTGAACGCTACAAGCGCGGCGACCGCGTACAGGCGTACATCATCGACGTACTCAAGGAATCGCGCGGCCCGCAGGTCATCGTCTCCCGCTCCCACCCCGACTACATGGTGGAACTCTTCAAGCGCGAAGTGCCTGAAGTTGCCGACGGAACCGTCAAGATCATGGGGGTTGCCCGCGATCCCGGCCTGCGCGCCAAAGTGGCGGTGTATTCCCGCGAGCGTGACGTGGATCCCGTGGGCGCATGTGTCGGCATCCGCGGCTCCCGCATCCAGAACGTGGTGCAGGAGCTGCGCGGCGAGCGCATCGACATCGTGGTCTGGAGCCCGGACATCGCCCGGTACGCCCAGCACGCGCTCTCCCCGGCCGTTATCGCCCGCATCGCGGTCTACGACGACGCCGAGGCGCTCGAAGTCATCGTGCCTGACGACCAGCTCACCCTGGCCATCGGCCGCAAGGGTCAGAACGTCAAGCTCGCCAGCCGCCTTCTGGGCTGGAAGATAGACATCTTCACCGAAACCCGTTACGCCGAGCTCAACGTTTCCCGCAAGGGGATGGACCAGATCGCCAGCGTGGCGGAAATCAGTGTGGAGAACTTCGTCTCCGCTGGGCTGGAAACCACGGAATCCGTGGTCAACGCCACGGACGAGGAGCTGCTCGAAGTCGAAGGGGTCACCGAAGAGACGATTCCCGAAATTCGCGCAGCCATCAACATGCTCGGCCTGAACAATATCGACGCAGGCAGCGACGAAACGGCGGAAGATGAGGAAGAAGAATAACAATCCGGAAAACGACGCACGACAGCACGGCCATGGGCCGGTTCGCATGTGCGTCATTTGCCGGACCCGGTTCCAGAAAGAGGAACTGAATCGATATGTTTGTCCAGGGGAATCGGCAGCGGACGGCCTGATTCCCGATCCCGGACGGAATAAACCTGGCCGGGGATTCTATGTCTGCGGCGAGCCCGCATGCCGCGATAAATTCGGCAAGGCGGCACCGGGGCTCATGAAGAAATGCAAGGGGGTTCGTACATGACGGCGACCATGAAGGTAAAGGAATTGGCAACCGAACTCGGTCTGACCAATAAAGAAGTCATGCAGCACCTCCGCGAAATCGGTGTTCAGGCCAAGAGCCAGATGACATCCGTTGAAGCGGAGGACGTGCAAAAACTCAAGGATTCGCTTTCCGGTGAAAGCAAAAGCCCTGAGGTCGTACGCCGTGAAGTGCAACCCGGAGTAATCGTCCGGCGCAGAAAGACTCGCCGCGGCAAGGCGGAAACCGCTCCTGAAAAGGACGCTCCGGCTCCGAAGCAGGAGGAGAAGAAGCAGGAAGAGGCTCCCCGGGAGAAAGAACCCGAGGCCGAAGCCCCTGCTCCCAAAAAGGAAAAGAAGGCCGCTCCCAAGAAGGAGAAGGCCGAGGAAAAGGCCCGCATCATCAAGCCCGCCAAGGTGGTGAAGACCGCTGAAGAGCAGGCCGAAGTCGAGGCCGAAAAGGTCGCTGAAGCCGAGACCAAGGCAGAAGCACCTGCCCCTGCCGAAGAAGCCCCCAAGGCTGAAAAGCCCGAACCCCGGGAAGCCGAAACCGGGAAGCCCGAAGCGAAAGAGACCGCAGACAAGTCCGAAGCGTCCGCCAAGTCCGAAGAACCCGCTCAGGCCGAAGAACCCGTGCAAGCGGAGGAAGCTCCTGTCGCGGAAGAGAAGAAGCCTGCCAAGAAGGCCGAGAAGCCCAAGGCCGACGAAGCGGATGCTGACAAGAAGAAGAAAAAACCCAAGAAGAAAGCCGAATCCAAAGTTCGGATCATTTCCATGCCCGACCCTGCGGAAGTCGCGCGCCGTGAAGCAGCCAAGGCTGCTGGCCTGACCGACGACCGCCCGCGCGGACGCTCCGGCAA
>NZ_BBCB01000044.1 GCF_001311825.1 Salidesulfovibrio brasiliensis JCM 12178
TTTCTGCGACACCTTGCCGGCGGGACTGGACATTCACGGCGTGGTTGTCGATGATGGAATATCAACCACAACGTCATGGGAGTGTCCGTGAAAACCAAAGAGTGTCCCGAATGTGGAGCCGAGGTCCCGGTTTACCGAAATCCCGTTCCCACTGTTGATGTGGCGGTGCTCGTGCCGGGAGCAGACGGCAAGGGGCCGGGCGTGGTGCTTGTGGAGCGGGCCAACCCGCCGCACGGCTGGGCCCTGCCCGGAGGATTCATCGACTGGGGCGAAACCTGCGAGACTGCGGCGGTGCGCGAGTTGGCCGAGGAGACCGGGCTTCATGTGGCTCTGATAGACATCCTCGGTGTCTACTCCGACCCGAACCGTGATCCGCGCGGGCACACCATGAGCGTGGTGTACATTGGCACTGCGGACATACGGCACCTGAAGGCCGGGGATGACGCCGCGTCGGCGCGCGTTTTCCCGCTCGACGACCTGCCGGAGCTGGCCTTCGATCACGCAAAGATACTGGCCGATCTCACGAGGCGGCTGGACAAGTATCTGCCGTCCCGCTAGATTGTGATATTTCCAACCCCTTTACCTAAGGCATAATGCACGACAAGACCCTCTGCATCACACTCGGCGATCCCTGCGGCCTCGGGCCGGAGCTGGTCGTTCGGTATTTCTCGGAACCACGCGAAGGCAAATACCTGCTCGTGGGGCCGAAGGCTCCGCTCCTCCGTGAGCTGGAGCAGTATGGCGTGCAGTCTTTCTATACTGTTCTGGAAGAACTCTCGGAGCTGGCCGCCCTGTCTGATGGCGTCTACCTGTACGAACCGCCGCAACTTTCGCGCCTCGGGTATCCTCGCGGCGAGGCGGCGGTGGAAGGCGGGCTGGCCGCCGGGGTGAGCCTTGAGGTGGCGGTGGAGCTGCTGCAAAACGGCACGGTTCACGCCCTGACGACCTGCCCGCTGAACAAGGCCATGCTTCAGCAGGCAGGGTTCGACTTTCCGGGGCACACGGAATTTCTGGCCGAACGCCTCGGCGCAGGGCGGGAGAACGTCTGCATGCATCTCTGCGGTGAGGACGAGGACGGCGGCAACGCCCTTCGGGTCAGTCTCGTGACGACCCATCCGCCCCTTGCCGACGTGCCGGGGCTCGTGACCGGAGCGCGCATCCGCCACTGCCTGAACCTCACGGCCGAATTTTTGAACCGTCTTGAAAAGCCCGGAACCATAGGGGTTTGCGGCCTGAATCCCCATGCAGGGGAGTCCGGGCGCATCGGGCATGAGGACCGGGATGTGGTGGAGCCCGCCGTGGACGCTGCCCGCAGGGGAGGCATCGACTGCGAAGGGCCGATCCCGGCCGACACGCTGTTTCATTTTGCGGCCGCCGGTCACTATCCGGCCGTGCTGGCCATGTATCACGATCAGGGCCTCGGGCCGCTGAAGCTTCTGCATTTCGGCAGGGCCGTCAATGTGACGCTCGGCCTGCCGGTGCCGAGAACCTCTCCGGACCACGGAACAGGCTACGACGTCTGCGGTACCGGAGAGGCGTCGATTCACAGCTTCGCCAAGGCGGTTGAAATGGCCCGCAAACTCATGGGATAAGGAGCGCATGAATTACATTCTGCTCGACCGCGACGGCACGATCATCGTTGACAAGCATTACCTGAGCGATCCGGAAGAGGTGGAACTGATTCCGGGCGCCGCCGACGGTCTTCGGGACATGACCGATCTGGCTTCCGCCTTGCGGTGCTGACCAACCAGAGCGGGGTAGGGCGCGGCATCTACACCGAGGATGACGTCCGCGCCTGCAACGACCGCATGATCGCCCTGCTGCGCGACGAGGGCGTGGAGCTTGAGGCCATCTACCACTGCCCGCACGCACCGGAAGAAAACTGCGCCTGCCGAAAACCCGCCACCGGCCTCATGGAAAAGGCTGCCGAGAGGCTCGGATTCGAGCCTGCCGATGCATGGATGGTCGGCGACAAGGAAGCCGACATCCGGCTGGGTAGGAACTGCGGGGCCAGAACCGTTCTCGTCCGCACCGGCAAAGGCCGCGAGGCTGAAGAGAAGTGCGGCGGGCTGGCGAATTTCGTGGTGGACAACCTCGCGGAAGCGGCCCGTATCATTGAAGAGCGGTCCTGATCTGCTGAAAGACGGGCGGGGTGCGTGGCACCGCCGCCCGTGGCCCTGAGGGGAAGGGACTCAGGTTCAGGCGACGAGGTTGAGCGCCTGAGATACCATTTGATTATTCGCCCCCGCGGCTGCTCCGGACGCATACAGCGAAGACGCCGATCCGGCGTTTTCGTATGCCTGCATGGCCATGCTGCGGTCAGCCATTTCAGCCGATTCCATTTCCTGACCCATTTCGAACCGCTGGCGCATCTTCTCAATGTGCGCCTGCGCCCCTGCCTCCAGTTCGGAGCGGTTCAGCACGCCGTCTCCGTCCGTGTCCTGCTTGGAGAACTTGTCCGAGTCGATGCCAAGTTCCTCGTTTGAGAGAACGCCGTCTTCATTGGTGTCCAGTTCGCTCAAGGCGCTGGACGCCATGGTTGAGGCATTGGGCCTTTCCCTTCCGCCATGGCGCATCTGTCCCGGACGTTCGGCGACATACATGGCTCCCGATCCGCCGATTTCCATCGCGACCTCCTTGCCGTGGCTTTGCCAGCCTTTCGCCGTCACTTATGAACTCTCCCCTCGCACGAATGGACGATGGCGCAAAGCCGTTTATACTCCAGTCGCTCGGTGCCGGGGCAGGGTTACAACGCGCTCCGGTTATGAGGCAGGAGAGGAAGCACCCCGTTTGCAGGTCTGCGGTTTCGGCTGTCACATCAAGTGAAATCCGCCATCATATGTGAAGAAAAGCAAACCGCCCCGCACCGAAAACGGTGCGGGGCGGTTTGTTTTTATCGTCCACTTTGGCAAACGGATAGTACGTGTCCTTGATGACCCGGCGTACTGGAAGTCCTCGGGAGCGGAGATGATGCCAAACGGGTTCATCGGGGAGATGAACTGGTTGTCCTGAGCCGTACGGCTAGTGGCCTTTCAGCATGAGCACGAAGAGTGATACTGGGCAGAGCAGCGAGTGTCCCTTTCATTGTGCGTCTTCATTTCGGTTGAATGGGTGACGCTGGAGCGGTCTAGGAAGCCTCCTCCTGATACTCTTCGAAAGTGATTGTGTTCTTGAAGACGGATGTTACTTCAAAGACCAGTTTTCTCCCGGCCTCGGTGAGCTTCCCGTTCTGAATGTTCTCTTCAGGGGTATATGCGCGACCGTATGTTATGAAGAGATTGTCGCCCATGGCGTACATCTTGCCGAGGCTGTTGATCATGTAGTCGGAGCTTCTTTTCAGACCCTTTTTGTCCAGCAGTTCGGTCAGGGGCTCAGCCTCGGTCATGTAGCCGGGATAGATGCAGTTGGAGTATGTTTCTCCGGCAAGTGTCGTATGGGTTTTGTAGAACTTGCCAGCGTCACCCCAGATATCGGATTCCCAGCGCCAGTGGCTCGGCAGGTGGGAGCGGCGAATGGACAGATACTCAATGATTTCATTGTCCGCGTTGCTCTTGGCGAACAGATCGTAGTTGGAGACAATTCTGACGAGACGGGCACCCTTGCGACCGTTGTGCTGCATCTTGAAGTGACCGACGTATGTGAAGTCGTCGGGCACCGTGATGTTGGCCGACGGGTTCATGGTGGAAACGTATTGGTTGCCGTTGATGGTATGCGAGGCAGTCGTACATCCTGCGAATACGAACAGCGAAAGCAGGCAGCAGAGCAGCGCGAGTCGTTTCATGAGTTCCCCCTCTCAGAGTGTTAATGGTGCACCAATCCATAATGAGTGGTTCACGGGGGCTCGTTATCGGCTCGCACATGGATATGTCAATATCAATATGCTCGGGAAGGCCGAATTGTCGTCCTTTTGCGGCAAAAGGCGTTGTGATGCGTGCGTTTGCCAGAGAATCAGGCCGCTTTTGCCTGCTGGGGGAACATCCGCTTGGCGATATACATGAACGGCGTGTCCAGCAGCGCCACGGCCAGCTTTATCACGTAGGTTGAGATGAGAATCTCCGTGAACACGGCTGTGGGGAAGAGACCGTAGAAGGCGATGGTGCAGAAAATGGCCGAGTCGAGGAACTGGCTTACCAGCGTGCTGGCGTTGTTGCGCAGCCACAGATGCTTGCCGCCGGTGCGCTGCTTGAGCTTGTGGAAGGCCCAGACGTCGTGCAGCTGCGAGACAAGGTAGGCTGCGAGGCTGGCCAGTGCGATGCGCGGCATGAATCCGAACAGGGCTTCAAGGTGCGGGTGGGCGAAGTCTTCCGCTCCGGGAACGAAGAGCAGGGCGAGCTGCATGTATGCCGTCATCATCAGAAGGCTCACAAAGCCCATGAGGACCGCCTTCTTGGCCTCGTCCTTGCCGTGCAGTTCGCTGAGCATGTCCGTGGCGAGGAATACGCTGGCATACAGAATGTTGCCGAGCGTGGTGGTCAGGCCGAACATTTCCACGGTCTTGAGCACCTGCAGGTTGCAGAGCAGCAGGTTGAAGACCACGATGCCGAACAGGCCGACACGGCCGAAGAGACGATAGACGATCAGGACCATGGTCAGGTCCAGCAGGGCGAATCCGATCCAGAGCAGTTCATTCATGGGCGCACCCATGCACCTTTTCCGGGGTCAGGTCAAGTGTGGCGGGGCTGGTCTCAGATCACCTTGCGCGGCAGATGCTCCCCGGCCTGCTCGTCGTCCAGCGTGTAGAGCCGCAGCTTCGTGCTGCGGGGAAATTCCTTCTTGAACAGCGTTTTCAGCAGCTTTTTCATCTTCTTCCGCGTGGTCTCGAATTCAGCCTTCTCGTACCCGTTCTGGACCACGGTGAAGGCGTCCTTTCCGTCCCGTCGAATGAGCACGGAGCGGTTGCGCTTGTAGGTGCGAAGGTCGATGGCGTGGCCCTCCGGCAGCTTCTTGAGCCGCTCCATGACCGTATCCATGGCAGTGGCCTTGTCGATCATTGAGACCCTCCAAAGCTGCCGAGCCGCTCGGCTGCCTCGCTCTTGTTCAGCGTGTAGAGCCGGACCTTGTTGCTGCGCGGGAATTCGGCCTTTATCAGAGATTTGAGCAGCTTGCGAAGCCCTTTCGCGTCGGTCCGGTGCCGGGCTTTGCTGAAGCCGTCCTGCACCACGGTGAAGGTCTCTGCGTCCCGGCGCACGACCAGCACAGAGCGGTCGCGCTTGAAGGTGCGCAGGTCGATGGCGTGTCCGGGCGCGAGTTTGGTGCTTCGTTCGAGTGCCGTATTCACGGCGTTGGCCTTGTCGATCATGCAGGAAGTCATAGACAGCGGGGCGGAAAGCTGTCAAATGCTGCCCATGAGCGTAAAAAGAGGCGATATCATCGAAGTGAGGATCCACGACCTGGCCTCCAGCGGCAACGGCGTTGCACGGCTGGATGACGGCATGGCCGTGTTTGTTACCGGGGCAATCCCCGGTTCCCGTGTCAAGGCCAGCGTGCAGAAGGTCAAGAAGCGTTTTGCCGAGGCCATTCTGGCCGAAGTCGTGGAGTATTCTCCGGACGCGGCAAAGCCGAAGTGCCCGCATTTTCCGGAGTGCGGGGGCTGCCTGTTGCAGCACATGGACCCGGCGGCCCAGCTTGCCTGCAAGCAGGACTGGGTCAGCGCCGCCCTTGAGCGCATCGGCGGCCTGAGCGGTTTCGAGGTGCGCGATCCCATTGCGTCGCCCTCGCCGTGGCAGTACCGCAACAAGATGGAGTTCGTGTTTGGCACGGAAGACGGTCGCACGAACCTCGGCCTGCGAAGCCGCGTGGACGGGTCGGTCATGGACGTGCCCGACTGCATGATCTGCAGCGAGAAGACCGGCGAAATATACCGCGCCGCCTGTGACGCGGTGCCGCGCTTGGGCCGGATGGCCTACAATCCCAAGACCGGCAAGGGCTACCTGCGGCGGCTGGTGATCCGTCATCACCAGAGCGGCGTCATGGTTCACCTCATCACGGCCACGGCCAAAGATCACGGCCCGGCCGAAAAGCTCGGCAAACTACTGACCGAAGGGTTCCCGGAGATCACGTCTTTCGTGCACTCCACGCGCAAGAACCGCCGCGATCTGGCGTTCGGCGAGCGCATCGTGCAGGTCATCGGTGATGACTCGGTGGTGGAGACGCTGCCGCTTACCGGCGTGGATGTCCGCTACCGCATTTCTCCCAACGCCTTTTTCCAGCCCAATACGGCCACTGCCGCCAAGATGTACGACGCCGTGCGCGATGCTGCGGGGCTGACCGGCAGTGAAACCGTCATGGATCTCTACTGCGGAACGGGCGGTCTGGCCCTTGCCCTGGCAGACAAGGCAGACCGCGTGCTCGGGTTCGAGCTTGCGCCGGAGTCCGTCAAGGACGCCATGGACAACGCCGCTCTGAACGGCCTGAAGAACTGCGAGTTCCACGCCGGAAGCCTCGATCAGGGGCTGGGCAACATGGGTGACCTGCCCGCGCCCGATGTGGTGGTCACGGACCCGCCGCGCTCCGGGATGCACGAGACCATCGTGCGGGCCATCCTCGACCTCTCGCCGCGCACCGTGGTGGCTGTTTCCTGCGATCCGGCCACGCTGGCGCGCGACCTCGGCCGCCTTTCTTCCGGCTACGTGCTGGAAAGCGTGCGCACCGTGGACCAGTTCCCGCACACGGCGCACGTGGAGGCCGTGGCAGTGCTGCGGAGAAAGTAAGGCGCTTTGTCGGAAACGAACATGCCCATTCACAAATGGGCTTCGTCCGGCTATGGTCGGCGGATAACGCACAGCCCCGAAAGGAACGACCCATGTCCGTGATCATCCGCAAGAGTCTTCTGGAACTCGTCTTCAACGGCGCGTTCATGAAACGCTGGAACGACAAGCTCAGGCCCATGGAACTGGTGGAAGTGGACAAGCAGGCCCACAAGATGCTGGTGGCGTGGGTGCTCTTCGTCATCAACTCCCGCGGCATGGACGTGGCCCGTCGCCGCGCGCTGGGCGAAAGCATCATCGAGGGCGGGCTCTTCGACTACCTCTACAGGCTGGTCATCACGGACATCAAGCCGCCGGTCTTCTATCGCATCAAGGAGAACCGCTCGGACTACCAGCGCCTGACGCAGTGGGTGGTCTCCGAGTTGCGGCCGAGGCTCCAGCCGCTCGGGCAGGACTTTCTTGACCGCATGGACCGCTATCTCATGGAACCTGAGGAGCGCGGGCTGGCACGGCGCATCCTGCACGCCTCGCACCTCTATGCGAGTTGGTCCGAGTTCAAGCTGCTCAAGAGTATCAACACCATCGATCACGAGCTGGAAGAGATCGAGCAGAGCTTCATCGACCGGCTGCAGGACCTCACGGATATCGAAGGCGTCTCCGACCTGCTTACGGACAAATCCACGGTGCTCGGGCGCTTCGCCCGCATGTGCGGCCGGTTGCGTTTTCAGAAACGCTGGTCCCAGACGCCGCGCGTTCCCGAAACCTCGGTGCTGGGGCACATGTTCATCGTGGCCGCTTACTCATGGTTTTTCAGCATGGAAGTGGGCGCGTGCCGGGCAAGGCGGCAGAACAACTTCTTCTCCGGGCTGGTCCACGACCTGCCGGAACTGCTGACCCGCGACATCATCTCCCCGGTGAAGCAGTCCGCGCCGGAGATTGCCGAGCTGATCCGGCAGTACGAGCTGGCCGAGCTTGAGCGCGTGGTGCTCGAACCACTTCGAAACGGCGGCTATGAAGACGTGGCCCAGCGCATGGAATACTTCCTCGGGCTGGAGGTGGGCAGCGAGTTCGACGCCACCATCGTGCGCGACGGCGAGGTGCAGGCCGTGACCAGCGAGGAACTGGCGGAGCTCGATCAGGATACGCTGGACCCCAAGGACGGAGAGCTGCTCAAGATGTGCGATAGGCTGGCCGCGTTCATCGAGGCGCATACCGCGCTCAAGAACGGCATCTCGTCGGACCAGCTGCATCAGGCGCTGTATCGCATCCGCAATGGATACAAGGGCATGTCCACCGTTGCCGGGGTGCAGATCAACGCGCTGCTGGCCGACTTCGATTGATCTGAAAAAAACACTTTATTTTTCCGTGGCGACGTTGTACACACACCGTCCGGACCTCGCGGAGGTTCCGTGCGCAGGAAGGCGCAAATGCCACGAAAGGCCCGGTTCAAGCCTGATCCCGAATTTCACCCACCCCGTTAAGGCCACACCCGGGACATCGTTTCGTTAGGCAGCGTGCTTTCTCTGCTGTTGACATGTGGGCGCAAAGCCCGTAAGTGTCCCGTTCCCAGTTTGTGCAAGGAGCATTTTTATGAAGACATATAGCCCGACTCCGGAAGACGTCAAAAACGATTGGATCGTCGTTGACGCAACCGACAAGGTCCTGGGCCGCCTGGCCACCGAGATTGCAACCCGCCTGCGCGGGAAGCACAAGCCCGAGTACTCCCACCACATGGATATGGGAGACTTCGTGGTTGTTATCAACGCTGAGAAGATCAAGGTTACCGGCGACAAGCTGGACGCAAGATGTACTACAAGCACACCGGCTTCCCGGGCGGCATCCGCTCCAAGAGCCTGCGTGACATGCTTGATGCGAAGCCGGAAAACGTTATCACCGCAGCGGTCAAGGGCATGCTTCCCAAGAACCGCCTGGCTCGCCAGCAGATGAAGAAACTGAAGGTCTATGCCGGTCCCGAGCATCCGCACGCGGCCCAGCAGCCCGAAACCCTGGAACTGTAATCGGGAGTTATCATGAGCGATTTCAATTACGGCACCGGCAAGAGGAAGAATGCCATTGCCCGTACCCGCATCTACGCCGGTTCCGGGCAGATCACCATCAACGGGAAAGACTTCACCGAGTACTTCCCCCGCAAGACCCTGCAGATGGTCGTCCAGCAGCCGCTTCGGATGACCAAGCAGCTTGAAAACGTGGACATCAAGGTCCGCTGTTGCGGCGGCGGTATCGCCGGTCAGGCACAGGCTGTGCGTCACGGCATCTCTCGCGCTCTCTGCGAGATGGATCCCGAACTGCGCTCCGTCCTCAAGAAGGCCGGCCTGCTGACTCGCGATGCTCGTAAGAAAGAACGTAAGAAGTACGGTCTGCGTGGTGCACGCGCCAGCTTCCAGTTCTCCAAGCGTTAAGCCGACGAGTCCATACGAAGCCATTCAAAAGGCCGGAGCGTTTGCTCCGGCCTTTTTCTTTGGCACAGACTGTCCTATCGGATGCCGTGAACAGGGACTCTGATGCTGTTTTGGCTGAGGGCGGGGTGTTTGTGCACTATTGTGACGGGCGCGAGGCATTGTGAAGGCGCGGCAACCGGGCGTTTGGTTGCGGTTACGGTTTGGCAACCAAAATGAGCGTCAGGTTATTTTGTCGTTGAAATCCTTGCATTCAAAGGCTTCAAACCCTATATAATCCACCATGTCCAGCAAGAAGAAACCACAACCGAGGCTGCTGGTCGCCGATGCGGACGGCCAGATATACGACCACCCGGACCTGCTGCTTCTCTGCCGACGCGGGGATGAGTTCGGGCTGCCAAGCCCGACGAGCTGATAGCGCTCCCTGAAGAGAGCGAGTTTTTCATGCTCCCCGGCAGGCACGCCATGGGGTACGATCCCGAGTCCGGTTCCGTGGAAATAATGGAAGACCTTGCCGTGGCTGCCTTTGTCAGCCCCGGGCACACCATCACCGGCATCAGCGCCTACGAGACCGAGCCGGGGGCCAAGACGCTCCCGCTGCTTGCCTACGCCGCCATCGGGTACGCCGAGGGCAAGTTCTGGGTCTGCGCCAAGAAGGTTGATGAGGATAAGCGTCAGGTCTTCTCAAACATCCAGCCTGATCGCGTGGAAGCGGGTGCCCATCGGCTGATGAAGGATTTTCCGTCCAACAGGCTGGTGAGCCATCTGGCGGCTGCGCCCTGACCAACGGGTGCCCGGCCGCCAAGAACCTCGCCCTCGGCCGGTTCGAGTGTCCGCTCCCTACAGCCCAGAGCTGCAACGCGCGTTGCGTCGGCTGCATCTCGGAGCAGCCTGAAGACTCCGGCTTTCCCGCCCCCCAGTGCCGCATCGGGTTTCGACCCAATCCCGGTGAGATCGTGCAGATCATGCAGCGCCATGAATCCCGCGAGCGGCGGCCCATCTTTTCCTTCGGGCAGGGCTGCGAAGGCGAGCCGCTCCTCGAGGCCGAACTCATCGCCGAGGCGGTCAAGATGTATCGTGACGAGGGCGGCACCGGCACGGTGAACATCAACACCAACGGGTCCCGGCCACAGACGCTTCCGGCGCTCAAGCTGGCGGGCGTCAACTCCATCCGGGTCAGCCTGAACAGCACCCGAAAGGGCCTGTATGAAGCCTACTACCGGCCGGTGAGTTACGGCTGGGACGACGTACACGAAACCATCCGCAGGGCCCACGAAGTGGGCATGTTCGTCTCCCTGAACCTGCTGTTCTTTCCTGGCGTCACGGATACCGAAAAGGAGTTCGATTCGCTGGTCGCTCTCGGCGAGGAAGCCCGGTTCGACTTCATCCAGCTCCGAAATCTGAACATGGACCCCGAGCTGTACCTTGAGCTGGCCAAGCCGCATATTGACGGCCCGGCCATGGGCTTCGCCAACTTCCGCAAACGGCTCCGCAAGGAGCTGTCCTGGATCAAGTTCGGGTATTTCAATCCATACCTCGGATAATACCGGCGACATTGAATTATTCAATTCCCGGACCGTTTTTCGGTCCGGGTTTTTTTGTGTTTATGGTTTTATGAATTGAATATTAACAAACCTTGTTGACATATTATTCTTCCATGTGTAGCACGATTTCAATAAATCTTTATACAAATGGAGAACGAATCATGAAAAGAATGTTGAACTATCTGTTGCTCGCTGCTGCTCTCGTTCTGTTCCCGGTGCTTGTGCAGGCGCATGAGTTTATCCTGAAACCCGACCAGCTTTCCCTGAAAGGCCAGAAGGAAGTGCCTTTCAGCGTTATTTCGGCCCATGTGTTCATGGTCAGTGAAGAAATGGAGCCCGCCGAACATGTGAGCGTGGCCCTGCATTCCGGCAACGGCGCCACTTCCGTGGCCGTGGTGCCCAACGAGTCCGCCATGACGCTGGAAGGCCGCGCCCCTGTCAAGGGTGACGGTGCCTCCATCCTTGCCGGTCATCGCGAGGGAATGATCTGGACCCAGACCACCAAGGGCTGGAAGCAGGCCTCCAGGAAGGGGCTCGACGGTGTCATCAAGAGCGGCAAGTACGAAAAATTCTGCAAGTCGGTCATCACCGGCGCCACGTCCAAGGGCTTTGACAAGGTTGTCGGCCAGCGTCTGGAGATCGTTCCCCTTGATGATCCCGCTTCGCTGAAGACCGGTGACGAAATGCGCGTCAAGGTGCTCTTTGACGGCAAGCCGGTTTCCTCCGGCGCACTGACCGCGACGTATGACGGCTTCTCGCAGGTTCCCAACACGTGGGCGTACCTCACCGAGACCTATGAGAAGGATGTCGCACGCATCAAAATCGACGCTCCCGGCGTCTGGATGGTCCGCGCACAGCAGACCATCGACGAGCCCACCGAAGATTACGATACCCACGTGATCCGCTCCGTGCTCGTTTTTGAGGTCAAGTAATGCGGCTCCCCCTTGCCACAATGACCCTCCTCACCATGGTCCTAACGGGCCTGACCCTGATTCCGGCAGTCGATGCGGCTGCCCACGGCCTCGGACATCGGCTGCTGGAATCCGGGCAAGCGACGGTCTTTGAGACAAGCTACTCCACGGGCGAGCCGGTGGCCTACGGCGAGGTGTTGGTCTACGGTCCCGGCGAGGGCAAGGCGGAATACCAGAACGGCAGAACCGACGCCAACGGCCGGTTCGCCTTTGTGCCAAACGCCGATGGCCGCTGGAACGTGGTCGTGGACGCGGGCATGGGACACCGTCACACCTTCGACGTGGAAGTGGATGAAAGCGGCAGGGTTGTATCGCGCGAGGTCAAGCAGGGAACCATGATTCCCGCGCTTCTGGGCGTGAGCCTGCTGGCGAACCTCGGTCTGGCCGGGCTGCTTCTGCGGCGACGCAGAGCCTAGGCGTTTCCCTCAACGAAAAAGAAAGGCCCCGCCGATTCGGCGGGGCCTTTTTATGTGTGGGATTACGTGAAGCTAGCCGCCTGCTTCAACGGGCTTTTTCTGTTTCATGAGCGGCCGCTTGACGCCGAAGCGCGAGAGAATGGCTTTCATGCCGCCGGTGGAGTCAGGGGTTCCGGTGTGGTTGACCAGCACGCGGTACCATGTGCCGTTGGAGGTCTCGCCGGATTGAACCTCGGCGTCGAGGCCTGCGCCGGAGAGCTTATCCGCGAACTCCCTGGCCATGGCCTGATCCCGGAAGGACGCAGCCTGATAGACGTAGGCGAATATCTTTTCTCCCGGCTTGGGGGCTGCGGGCTGCTCCGGCTTTTGGGCGGGTTCGGTTTCCGCCTTCTTTTCGGGCTCGGGCGTTTCCTTGGGAGCCGGTTCAGGCTTGGGCTCTTCGGTCTTGGGCTTGGCCGGGGCCTTGGAAAGGTTGTCCGGGTAGCTCAGATCTTCGGGCTTGAGCACCTCCGGCACCTCGGGCAACGGCTGTCCCTTGTCGTCCACCTGCACGGCTTTTTCCGAATCCGGCATCATGGCCGCAATGCGCGGGACGTTTTCCTCGACGCGGTAGCCGCGCCCCACAAGGAGGCCGAGGATGAAGAAGAGGGTGAGGGCAAGACCGGCCATGCCGATGCTGCAGACGAGGCCCGGAACCGTGATCTTGATGGTCCAGGTCTTCCTTTCGCCCGGCACCTTGGGCATGCGGGGAACGCGGTGGGCGGTGGTCTTTCCTTGTCCTGCCATGATCTTTCCCGAGTTACATTTGTTCCGGTGCGCTCACGCCGAGCAGTGACAGCCCGTTGGCGAGAACGTCAGCAACGCAGTCGAGCAGCATGAGTCGTGCGGCGGCGATTTCAGGGCCTGCCGACAGTACATGCACTTTGGTATAATATCTATGAAGGGTTGATGCAAGTTCTTGCAGATACATGCTGACAAGATGCGGGCTTTGCTGGCGTGCGGCGGACTCCACGAAGTCGGGGTAGAGGTCCAGGCACTTGAGCAGTTCAAGGTCCTGCTCGGTGTCCAGCAGGGCGAGCGAGGCAGGGCTCGGCTCGGCCATGGCCACGCCTTCGCCTTCGGCCTTGCGCTTCATGGAGCAGATGCGCGCGTGCGCGTACTGCACGTAGTAGACCGGGTTGTCCATGCTCTTCTGCTTGACCAGTTCGAGGTCGAAGTCGAGCCGGGAGTCGGACTTGCGGGAGAGGAACATGAAGCGGGAGGCGTCGGAGCCGACGTCGGCCACAACGTCGGCCAGCGTCTCGAACTGTCCGGCGCGGGTGCTCATGGCCACAGGTTCGCCGCCGCGAAGCAGGTTCACGAGGTTCACGAGGATGACGTTGAGCTGGCCCTTGTGGCCGATGGCCTCGCACGCGGCCTGCATTCTGGGGATGTAGCCGTGGTGGTCGGCGCCCCAGATGTCGATGACCATGTCGAAGCCGCGCTTGAATTTGTTGTCGTGGTAGGCGATGTCCGAGGCGAAGTAGGTGGTGTCGCCGTTGGACTTTCTGAGCACGCGGTCCTTGTCGTCGCCGAATTCGGTGGACTTGAACCAGAACGCGCCGTCCTCGTCGTATCCGAGGCCGGACTTGCGCAGGTCGCCGAAGGTCTCGTCGACCATGCCGTCGTCCACGAGGCTTTTTTCCGAGAACCAGACGTCATGGCGCACGCCAAAGGCCTTGAGGTCCTCCTTGATGCCTTCGAGGATCTCGTCCTTGCCGTAGACCTTGCAGACCTCCACGGCGTCGGCCTCGTCCATGTCCAGCAGGTCCGGGTGCTTTTCAAGCACGCGGCCCGCGATGTCGGAAATGTATTCGCCCTTGTAGAAGTCTTCGGGCTCCGCCGGGGTCTGGCCCTTGAGCTGCTTTGCGCGGTACAGGATCGAACCGCCGAGGATCAGCATCTGCCGCCCGGCGTCGTTGATGTAGTATTCGCACTCCACCTCGTACCCGGCCTTTTCCAGAATCCGGGCAAGGCTGTCGCCGAGCGCCGCGCCCCGGCCGTGGCCGATGTGCAGCGGCCCGGTGGGGTTGGCGGAGACGTACTCCACCTGCACCTTGCGGCCCTTTCCCTCGTCCACGCAGCCGTAGGTCCCACCGGCCTCGCGCACCACGTTCACGGTCTCGCGCCAGAAGTCGGGCGAGAAGGTGAAGTTGAGGAAGCCGGGTCCGGCGATGTCGATTTTCTCTATGTTCGCGTCGCCGGACAGGGTGTCCACGAAATCGGCGGCCACGTCGCGGGGCGACTTTTTGGCCTGCTTGGAAAGCATCATGGCCACGTTGGCGGACATGTCGCCGAATTTCTTGTCCTTGGGCGGTTCGATGACGGCTTTCTCCGGCCATTCCCAGCCCTTGGCCTCCACGGCCTGCCTCAGCGCGTTTTCCAAATATGTCTTGGCTCTCATGTGTGTCCCATTCTCCTTAGAACATGTCGTCCGCGCCGCTTTATCACGTTTGCCACCGAACTCCAAGCTTCTCCTTGTCCCCACACCTGATGGGAGAATGGCTTGCGAGGGGAGGCCGATACGGGTAGATTGCATCGAATCGGCAATATCCATTTACGATTTTCGTATCACAAAGGAGAGTGAGCATGAGACGATTGAGCGCGATTCTGCTGATACTGGCAAGTGTTGTACTTCTGACCGGCCCCGCCTTTGCCGCCAAGACCAAGGTTCGCGTGGCCTTTGCCACCTGGGTGGGCTACGCCCCGCTCTACATAGCGCAGGAAAAGGGCTTGTTTGAGAAATACGGGCTCGACGTGGATATCATGATTATCGATGACGAGTCCCAGTACGCCGCGGCCATGGCTTCGGGCAACATCGACGCCCTCGGCAACGTGCTCGACCGCGAGGTCATTCACTTTGCCAAAGGCACACCGGAAGTTGTGCTCTTTGCCATGGACGAATCCTCCGGCGGCGACGGCATCATCGCCTCCGCAGAGGTCGAGAGCCTTGCCGACCTGCGCGGAAAATCCGTCGGGCTGGATAAAAGCTCCACCTCGTACTTCTTTTTCCTGACCGCCCTGCAGAAAGCTGGCGTGAACGAAGAAAACGTGACCATTCATGAGATGGGCGCGTCTGATGCCGGGGCCGCGTTCGTGGCGGGCAATCTCGACGCCGCCGTTTCCTGGGAGCCGTGGCTTTCAAAGGCATCAGAGCGCGAGGGCGGCCATGTACTGGTCTCTTCCAAGGATTTCCCGCGCACCATCGTGGACGTATTCGTCATGCGCAGCGACTTCGCCAAAAAGCACCCCGATGCCGCCGTGGGCATGACCCGTGCTTGGTTTGACGCGATCAAGTGGTACCGCGCAAACCCGGAGGAAGGGAACGAGATCATGGGCAAGGGGCTTGGCGAGAGCGCCGAAGCGATTGCCGACATGGCCTCGGGCGTGACCTTCTTCGGCGAGGCCGGGAACAAGGCCTTCTTTGACCGCTCCACCGAGAACGACATCTATGAAGTTGCCGAGCGTGCCGGGGCGTTCTGGCGCAAAAAGGGCATCATCACCGAGGAACTGGACGTGGACGCCTGATTACTGACACGTACATCCGGGACGCGACTGAATAATGGCTCTTGCCAAGCGCATCAACCTGAAAATCCGGCCGGGAACGGGGCTGACGCTGGCCTCGTTCCTTGCCATTCTCGCGCTCTGGGCGGGGGTGGCCTATTTCGGCTCGGTGAAGGAACTGTTTCTGCCCAAACCGCACAAGGTGGTATGGGCGTTCGCGGAGATGCACGACGAGGGCATCCTCTATGCCTACGCATGGGATTCGACCTACCGGGTCATGGTGGGCTGGGCCATGGCCGTTGTGACCGCCGTGCCGCTCGGCATGGGCATCGCCACAAGTCGACGTTTTGCAGCCCTTTTCCAGCCGGTGATGGAGTTCGCCCGCTATCTGCCGGTGGTGGCGCTGGTGCCGCTGACGCTGCTGTATTTCGGCATCGGCGATTTCCAGAAGTTCATGGTCATCTTTCTCGGCACCTTTTTCCAGCTGGTGCTGATGGTGGCCGATACCACGGCCAACGTGCCCGCCGACCTTTCCCGTGCGGCCGCGACCCTCGGGGCCAGCCGGGGGCAGATTTACCGTCTGGTGCTCATCCCCGGCGCGCTGCCGGGGCTGATGGATGATCTGCGCATCACCGTTGGCTGGGCGTGGACGTATTTGGTTGTGGCCGAGCTGGTGGCCGCCAACTCCGGGCTGGGGTACATGATCCTGCGGGCGCAGCGGTTCCTCGCCATCGACCGCATCTTTGCCGGGCTTATCGTCATCGGCCTGCTCGGGCTGCTGACGGACTGGCTCTTCAAGGCGCTGACGAAGGTCGTGGTGCCGTGGAGCGAAAAGAACGCCTAGAATAGCGGGGCCGGGGTCGTTTCGGATCAGTCCGATGTGATCTCGGTCCCGATTCCCGACTGCGTGAACATTTCCAGCAGCACGCAGTTTTCCACGCGGCCGTCGATGATGTGGGTCTTTTCCACGTCGGGCAGGGCCTCCAGACAGCACTTCAGCTTGGGGATCATGCCGCCGGTGGCGGTGCCGTCTTCCATGGCGCGAAATGCCTCGGTGCGGGTCATGGAGGTGATGAGTTCGCCGCTCTGGTCCAGCAGGCCGGGCACGTCGGTGAGCAGGTGCAGCCGCTTGGCCTTGAGCGCGGCGGCCACGGCCCCGGCAACGGAGTCGGCGTTGATGTTGTAGGTGTTGCCTTCGTCGTCCACGCCCACGGGCGCGATGACCGGGATGAACCCGGACTGTTCCATGGAGCGGATGACCTCCACGTTGACGTCGGCCACCTCGCCCACCTTGCCGAGGTCGATGATCTCGGGCGCGCTCTGGTCGTCGCCCTCGATGGCGAGCTCTTTGGGCTCGGCCTTGATGAGCATGCCGTCCTTGCCGGACAGCCCAACGGCCTTGCTCCGTGCATGTTGATGAGGTTGACGATCTGCTTGTTGACCTTGCCCACGAGGACCATCTCCACCACGTCCATGGTGGCGTCGTCGGTGACACGGTACCCCTGCCGGAACACGGTGGGAATCTTCAGCGCCTCCAGCATCTCGCCGATCTGCGGGCCGCCGCCGTGCACGATCACCGGGTTGACGCCGATGAACTTGAGCAGGATGACGCTCCGGGCAAAAGCGGTTTTCAGCTTTTCGTCGATCATGGCGTTGCCGCCGTATTTGATGACCACGGTCTGCTGGTAGAACTCCCGGATGTAGGGGAGCGTTTCGATGATGCTGTGGGCCTGAAGCTGGTAGCGCTTCATGTCGCGCTGGTTGATGGGCTTGCGTTCCATGATCGTTCCTCGCGGATTGTGGTGTGGGCTGATATTTCCCGATGCGCGGGCTGGTGTCAATGCGCTCGGGCAAGAGAGAGCTTGAGGGGGCGGAAAAACTCGCATACCATCGCGCAAACGGGAGAAATTGCGATGCTTCGCGGATACCGCTTTGACCGTATGGAACTGGCCGGATCGCTCGGCGATCTGGGGACGCTCCTGCCGCTGGCCATGGGAATGATCATGGTCAACGGTCTCGACGCAACCGGGCTTTTCGCTTGCGTTGGCCTCCTCTACATCGTGGGCGGGCTGTATTACCGGGTGCCCATCGCGGTGCAGCCCATGAAGGTCATCAGCGCCTACGCCATCGTTACCGCCGCCACGCAGCCGCAGATCACCGCCGCCGGATGGCTCATGGCCGCCGCGCTCCTTTTTCTCGGATTCACCGGACTTGTGGACACCGTCTCCCGGCTCATACCCAAGCCAGTGGTCAGGGGCGTGCAGCTCTCCACCGGCATTCTGCTCATGGCCAAGGGCGCGGGCTTTGTGGCGGGCACCTCGGCTTTTCAGCAGTCACAGGGCATGGCAGAGCCGTTTCTCGCCTTTCAGCATCTCGGGCCGGTTCCGGTGGGCATCGTGCTCGGGGTCATTCTCGGCGCGGCCGCGCTCCTGCTGCTGGATAACCGTCGTTTTCCGGCCGGGCTGGTGGTGGTCGGCGCGGGGGCTCTTTCAGGCCTGCTGCTCGGCGCGGCAAAGGGGCTGGGCCAGCTCTCGCCGGGCCTGCACCTGCCGCCGATTCTGCCCTTCGGCTTTCCCGGCGGAGTGGACTTCACCTTTGCGCTCTTTGCGCTGGTGTTGCCGCAACTGCCCATGACCATCGGCAACGCGGTGGTCGCCAACCGCGACCTCAGTTTTGAGTATTTCGGCGATGAAGGGCGGCGGGTGACCGACCGCGCTGTGCGTGAGTATGGGTTTTGCCAACGCGCTGGCCGCGCTGGTGGGCGGAATGCCGCTCTGTCACGGGGCGGGCGGGCTTGCGGCGCATTACCGTTTCGGGGCCAGAACCGGCGGCTCCAACCTGCTCATCGGCGGGGCGTTCCTGCTGTTGGCGCTACTCTTCGGGGCCGGAACCATCCGCATCCTGCAGCTGATGCCCATGGCCGCGCTCGGAGTGCTGCTCGTGTTTGCGGGGGCGCAGCTCGGCCTGGCGGTTCTGGACATGCGCCAGCGCAGCGAGTTCTTCGTGGTGCTGCTCATGGTTGGGGTGGCTTTGGCCTTTAATCTGGCCTGGGCCTTCGGGCTGGGGATCGTCGTGGCGTGGGTGCTGCGCCGTGGCGTGGAGGTCTAACTGTTCTTGCGGCAGTAGCGCAGGAACTTCTGGGCCTGATCGAATTCCGGGTTGATCTTCAGGGCGTTTTCAAGCGTCTTGGCGGCCTCGGCCCTGTCTCCCTTGTCAAAGTGGACGCGAGCCAGATTGAAAAGCAGGTGCTCGTCTTTCTTGTTATACTCGATGGCCTTGTTGTAGTAGCGGATTGACTCGTCAAAGTGGCCGTTCTTGCGCAGGCTGATACCGAACTCGTTGAGCTTCTGGCGATGCTCGAAGCTGAACGCGCCGTCAAGGCCCATGAGCGTGTTCACGACCTTTTTGAGCTTTTCGTATTCCTTCTGTTCCGAATAGACCTTGCCGAGCCCGTAGTTGGCGTCGACGTTCAGGTCGTCGATCATCAGGGCCTTGATGAATTCCAGTTCGGAATCATCGAGCATCCCGAGATTGAAGTACCGTTCACCCAGCTTGATCTTGCGGGCGAGGGTCTCCAGCGCGGGAACCGTGTGCAGCCGGTAGTAATCCGGCTCCGGCGTGTACTGGTAGATGAATTCGAGACGGGGGACTGTGCTTTTGACGCCGGACGGCACATGGTGCGCGTTCAGGGGCTGAACTTCAAACTGCTCCTCGCTTAGCCGCCTGACGTACCAGTAGGTCTGGGCCTCATGCCTTCGCTGAGTCCCGCCGCTGCCGATGTCGTCGGCTTTCTTCCTTGAGAAGACTCCAAGTATCTTCGGGTATTCTGCCACAGTGCCTCCATGGTCAGACTACCGTATGTACAAGTCCTGTGCAATAGGGGAAAACCCCTGATTCCGTTATACTCAACGGCTTGACAGGGGTCATGCGAGTACGAGCCTGTAAACAAGACGCTCCCAGCAGGAGCTCAGGCGCTGTGCGGTTTGATCCCCGAGGCCGCAGTCGCGCAGGCGACAGTAAATGTGCAGCGGATTCAGACGGTGTTGCAGTCGTGCGCGAATGGCTTGCATGGCGGCCTCCTTTTCCTTCTTATCGGCGGAGGCTGCCGGATGCATTAGGTGCGCGAAACCGCCCAGACGTGGAACTCCGGCTTGGTCTTGAACCCGACGCCCGCGGCTCCTTTGTGCAGGTACAGGCACATGGCCCAGTCATGCTCGTACGAGCTGCTTGTGCAGGACCAGTACGCTTCGCGGGTGTCGGTGAACGGGTGGTCGGCCATAAGCGCAGGGGAGTGCTGCGAGGCGTCCACGACGGATTCCAGCTCGAACATGGTCGGCAGGCTCCACGGTGATCCGCCTTGGGGAACCGGGATAGAGAGTTCTCTGGCGACCCGCAGGGCCTTGTTCCACGTGACCATGCCTCCGGCGAGGTCCGCGCTGCGCGTCCACCACAGGCCGGTCAGGGTGTCAAGAACCGTCTCGCCGTGCGCCTCAAACCGTTGCTCGGGCCACGGCACGCCGGTGGTCGCTTCGTCCTCGCGTCCGGTGGCGGGCAGCACGTCGCTTTCTCCGCAAACGGGCCAGAGCAGGCAATAGCTGTCGCGCCGACCGTAGAACATGCGGCCGCCTTCGGTGTGCACCAGCCATTGATAGCCCGGCTGCATGGCGCTCTGTGTGGAACTCCAGAACCAGCCCAGCGGGGCCTTGTCGAACGGGCTGTCCGAGGGCAGGGCCGGTTTTCGCTCGTTGAAGGAGATAAGAGAGAAAAGCTCCCGGCGGTTGGGGAGCCGCCACTCGTTCAGGTCGCCGGGCGCGTCGCTGTTGAGCGATTTCAGCGCCGCGAGGGCTTCGTCATGGTTGAGCGGAAAGTCGGAAAAGTTGGGATTGCCGAGCCAGACGAGGCCGGTCAGTTCGTCGCGGACTGTGTCGCCGTCACGGGTGAAGCGGGGTTTCGGCCACGGCAGACCGGGGCGCAGTTCCGCGTCCTGTCCGGATTCGGCGCAGTCGACGGGCTGGCCGTTTTCGTCGGCGCAGAAGGTTTGCCCTGTATTCAGGTAATGACTCATGACTTCATGCACAAGGCGGCCAGTATGATGATGCCCACCGCGCAGGCAAGCCCTGCGTAGAAGACGGCGTGCATGCCCAGCGCCGCGTAGATGCCGCCCATTATCATGGGTGCGGCGGTCTGGGAGGTCCGGAGGATCATGCCGTTGGCGGCCATGAACGCGCCGCGCTGCTCGATGCCTGCCATGCTGGAGAGCATGGTCATCACAGTGGGTATCGACAGCCCCTGCGCCAGTCCGAAGAAGGTGACGGGCAGGACCGTGTGCCAGAAGTCGGGCATGTGCGGCAGGCCGAGCATGGACAGAGCGTAACACAATCCGGCGGCGATTATCAGGGTGCGCTGCCCGAAGAGAGAGGCCAGCTTGCCGAGCTGGAAGGAGGCCACGGCGGTAATCATGGAGGACGCGAAGAAGATCATGCCGATGGATGCCGGACTGGCGTCATATTTCTTGGCCAGCAGGATGGGCAGATAGGTGACGATTGGACCGTACAGCACCGTGAAGGTCAGCAGGGTGGTGCCGAAGAGCGCCAGCACCTCGGGTTTGCGCATCTGGGCGAACGCGTCGCGCAGGTAGTTGCCGAGGTTCTGGTTGCTTTCCGGTTCGGGCGCGTCGAGGCCTGCGGCGATGATGAGGCCGACGGGGATAGCCAGAAGGGGCAGCAGGAAAGGCCACTGCCAGCCGATGGTGGCCAGCAGCCCGCCCACGGCCGGGAATGCGGCCGTGCCTACGGAGAGCACTGCCGCGTTGTAGCCCATGGCCGCCGCGCGCTCCCGTCCCTGATACAGGTCGCCGATGATGGTGCCGTAGAGCACGCCGAGGGGGGCGGCCCCCACGCCTTGCAGAAAGCGCAGGATCAGCAGACTGTGCAGGTTGGGGGCGAAGAAGCAGGCCGTGCCCGCGATGCCGAACAGGAAGAGCGCCGGGACGAGGATGCGTTTGCGGCCCATGCGGTCCGCCAGCACGCCCACGAGCGGGGAGAACAGCACGCCCGGGAGGGTGAATATGGAGATGAGCGCCCCGATGGCTGCCGGGCCGATATCGAGTCCGTGCATGATGTCCGGCAGGGCCGGGATGATGCTCGATACGCCGAGAATGGCCATGAGCGTGACGCAGAAGACGTACTGGAGGTTCCTGTCGAGGTAGAGCTTTCGCAAAATGGTCTGTCCGGTTTCTCTGAATGTATGGGCAAGGTGTACGCGCTTTCAGGCCGGTTGGAAAGGTCGGCGTCAGCGGGCCGTTCGCACGCGATTTCGACCTGCGCGCTTGGCTGCGTAGAGGGCGCGGTCCGCCTCATGGAAGAGGCTGATGGCCGATTCATGGCGCGGGTACTCAAGCGTGGCGCAGCCGACGCTGACCGTGATGGGAATCTGGCCCGCATCCGTGGGGGCAAGAACCGTGGCGATGGACGCCCGAATGCGCTCTGCAGCGGAATAGGCGTCTTCCATGCTCGCGCCGGGCATGAGCAGGGCGAACTCTTCGCCGCCTATACGGGCCAGCATGTCGTTTCGCCTGCACGCCTTCTGCATCTGGTCGGCGACCCAGCGGATGATCGTGTCGCCTACAGGGTGGCCGTAAGTGTCGTTGACGTTCTTGAAAAGGTCGATGTCGGCCACGAGCAGGGAGAGCGGTTCCCGTTCGGTGACGGCCTGCCCGTACTCGCTTTCGAGCGCTTCTTCAAAGGCGTGGCGGTTGAAGCAGCCTGCAAGGGCGTCGGTTTCAGCCTGCTGGGTGAGCCGGGCCTCCCTGAGCTTGCGGGCGCGGATATCCACCGCAATGCCCGAGATCTGGGTCGGGGTGCCGGATTCGTCGCGCATCACGTTGCCGATGACCTCGATCCACTTGGCCCCCTCGTCTTTTGCAAGACGAACGTCCGAGCGGAACCCCGGTGTGTTTGCCTCCACACTGTGGCGAAATGCGTCGCGGAGATGCTCGGCGTCTTCGGGGACGAGCAGGGCGAGCATGCCGTTGATGTCGGTGGAGACCATGCCTTGGGAGGAGTCGTCCAGCAGGTCGCTGGTGTACCATGCGCGGCGGGTGTTGATGTCAAAGGACCACGCCGCGCTTTCGGTCATGTTCTTGAGGATGGAAAACTGTTGCAGACGCGCGGAGAGCCTTCTTCGGACGAGCGAGCTGGAAATGAGCGCGGCAGCGGTGCGAAGCAGATCCTTTTCCGCCTCGGTCCACTCGCTTTCGTGTTCGCAATCGTCAAGGCCGAGGGTTCCCCACCACTCGCCTTCAACCATGATGGGCACCGTGACCATGGCAAGGATGCGCTGGTGGTCCCAGAGGGTCTGTCGCAGCCATGAGTCCTCAAGCTGGCGGGGGAGGACGGCGTAGAGTTCGCCGCGCTTTCGGCCTTCAACAATGGCTTGGTATTCCGGGAGGTCCAGCGGGCTGCTGAACATGGAAAAGCACTTCATGCCGAGCTGGGCCACGGGTTTGTCCTTGGCCCACTCGAACACGTAGTCCTGCTTAATGGCCTCGTCCGTGACTTCGATGGTTTGGAATATCCACACCCGGCTGACGCCTGTCACTTCCCCGAGCTTGGCAAGCAGGGTGTTCACGCCGTCCGGCCAGCCCGGCCCCCGAATCAGTTTTTCTGCCCCGGTCGCGAGTGCGGAGAGCAGTCGCTCCGGGGCGGTGGTTGAGGGGCGTTTTGCAGGCCGAGGCATTCCCATTCTGTACCCTTGTTAGATGGCCGCGTCCATAAGCATGTTGTCTCTGTGTATCGCTTCCTGGAACGGCACCGGGCCGATGGTCTTGGCTATCTCGGTGGTCTGTTTTCCGGCTATGCGCGTCAATTCGTCGGACGAGTAGTTGGAAAGGCCTACCCCAAGGGTGGAGCCGTTTTCCACGATGCGGACCAGTTCCCCGCGCCTGAAACAGCCCTCAACGGCCTTGATGCCCGCCGGGAGCAGGCTCTTGCCGCCTTCCATGAGGGCTCGCTTGGCTCCGGCATCCACGGTGATGGTCCCGGATGGGTCGTCGTGGTAGGCCAGCCAGAATTTCTTGCTGGAGACGGTGTGGTCGTCCGGCAGGATCAGGGTGCCGTGGCTGTCGTCCTCAAAGGCTTCCTCAATGGTGAAGCCTCCCTTGCCCGAGACGATGAGCGTGGGCACGCCGAGTTGTGCGGCGCGGCGCGCTGCTCTGAGCTTGGAGTACATGCCGCCGGAGCCCACAGTGGTCTTCCCGTCGCACATGGTCTCGATGTCGAGGGCCGAAACGTCTTCTATGAGGGGCAGGCTGCGGGCGTCGGGGTGCATGTCCGGGTTCTTGTCGAACACGCCGTCCGCGCTGGTGAGGTTGATGAAGATGTCCGCACCAACGAGGCCGAGGGCCATGGCACCGAGGGTGTCGTTGTCGCCGAACTCCAGCTCCTGCACGGCAACGGTATCGTTTTCGTTGACGATGGGAATGACCCGCCACGAGAGTAGGCGTTCCAGCGTGTTGCGGGCGTTCAGAAAGCGGTCGCGGTGCTTGAGGCCGTCGCGGGTGATGAGAATCTGCGCGGTGGTCTTGCCGAACCAGCCGAAAGCCTCGTCGTAGTCGTGCATCAGGCGGCCCTGCCCGATGGCGGACGCGGCCTGACGCGCGGGAAGGTCGTCCTCGGTGTGGATGCGCTCGTTCAGCCTGTCGCGCATGCGCTTGCGGCCTGCGGCCACCGCACCGGAAGAAACGAGGATGATGTCGATTCCTCTGTCGTGCAGGCGCGAGAGCTGGCCCGCCAGCCGAATCATGGCCTCGCGGTTCAGGCCGTCCTCATGGGTCAGGACTGCGCTGCCGACTTTCACCAGAATCCTTCGGGCCTTGCCGAGTAGTTCCTTACGCGGATGCATCGCCGTGATCGTCCTCGTGTTGTGTCCGGTCTTGCTGGGCTTCGCTCTCGTTGATCTCGCGCAGCATGGCCCACATGGCATCCAGCAGGGCGTCGACGCCCTCGCCGGTCAGCGCGGAGATGAAGAAGATCGACGCATCCTTGCATTTTTCCCGAAGGGATTCCAGTGTTTCGGGGGCAAGGGTGTCGATTTTGTTGATGACGCGAATCTGCTTTCTGCGCGCCAGTTCCGGGTCGAAGCGAGCCAGTTCATCATCAATGATGGAGTAGCCGTCAAGCGGGTTCTCCATGTCGAGGTCGTCGGCCGCGAGGATGTGCACCAGAAAACGGGTGCGCTCCACGTGCTTGAGGAAGGTGTGGCCGAGCCCTTGGCCCTCGCTTGCCCCTTCGATGAGTCCGGGGATGTCGGCGATGACCATGCGCTTGAAATGTTCGTCCTCGACTACGCCGAGGTTGGGCACGAGCGTGGTAAAGGGGTAGGCCGCGATCTTGGGACGCGCCGCAGAGACTTGCGAAATGAACGTGGACTTTCCGGCGTTCGGCAGGCCGAGCAGGCCCACGTCCGCAAGGATTTTCAGCTCAAGGCGCAGGAATTTCTCTTCACCGGGCTTTCCTTCCTCGGCGTAGCGGGGGGTGCGGTTGACGCTGGACTTGAAGTGGATGTTGCCCCGGCCGCCCTGACCGCCATCGCAGATGACGTGTTCGTCCCCGTCTGCCACAAGGTCCGCCACGAGGGTTTCGGAGCGGTTGCCTTCTTCATCTTCGGTTATCTCGAAGACAAGCGTGCCCGTGGGCAGGTCCACGTACAGGTCTTCAGCGGCCTTGCCGTACCTGTCGCGTCCCATGCCGGGCTGGCCGTTGCGGGCGGCGTACTTGCGCTTGAGCCGGAAGTCGTACAGGGACATGAGCCGGGAAGAGGCGC
>NZ_BBCB01000045.1 GCF_001311825.1 Salidesulfovibrio brasiliensis JCM 12178
CGCCGCATGTTCCCCGGATCAGGCCGCCGCAGCATCCTGCGCATCGGCCCGGCGGGCGAAAACAAGTGCGCCTACGCCTGCATCAACGTGGACACCTACCGCCACTTCGGGCGCATGGGCGGCGGCGCGGTCATGGGCGCCAAGAATCTCAAGGCCATCTGCATCCTCGGGGACCGGGGCTTCGAGCTGCCGGACAACAAGGAGTACCCCAAGCTGTTCAAGGAGATTCACGGCAAGCTCACGGAAACCGACATCATGATCAAGTACCACGGCGTGGGCACGGCCATTAACGTCAAGCCGCTCAACGAGCTTAAAAGCCTGCCGTGGCGCAATCTGCAGGCCACCACCGATCCGGGCGCGGACGCAATCTCGGGCGAGTCCTTTGCTGACGAGACCCTGCTGCGGAACGCGGCCTGCGCGGGCTGTCCCGTGGGGTGCATCCACGTGGGCTTCGTTCGCGACAAGTTCCAGGTGGACAACCAGTACCTGTACCGGCAGGTGGGCTACGACTACGAGCCCATCTTCGCGGTGGGCTCCATGCTGCACGTGCTCGACCCGTTCGACGCGCTTCGCATCATGGACACCGTGGAGAAGGCCGGGCTGGATGTCATGAGCGCCGGGGTCGCGCTGGCATGGGCCACCGAGGCCACGGAAAAGGGCATCATCTCGGAAAAGGAAACCGAGGTGCCCCTCGCCTTCGGTGATGCCGAGGCGTACATGCGCGCCGTGGAACTGCTCGGCGACGCTGCCAACGACTTCTACGCCCTGCTGGCGCAAGGCAGCCTTAAGGCCGCCGAGCATTACGGGGGCGAGGACTTTGCCTGCGTGCTGGGTCAGGAGATGGCCGGATACGCCACCGGCGAGGTCTTCTTCACAGCCCAGTCCCTCGGCCTGCGCCACTCGCATCTGGATACCGGAGGCTACTCCTACGACCAGAAGCACGAAGAGCAGGACGTGGAAAAGGCCGTGAACTTCCTCGTGGAAGATGAGAAGACCCGCGTCTACCTCTGCGCCATGGTCGCCTGCCTGTTCTCTCGCGGCGTCTACTCCGAGGAGATGCTGGGGCAGGCGCTTGCGTCCGTTGGCTACGACAACCTCGCGGCGGACATGGAGGCCGCGTCCGAGCGCATCCAGCGCATCCGCTGGCAGACGCGCTTCGACACCGGCTTCGAGCCTGACGCGGTGAAGATTCCCAAGCGATACCTTGAAGTGGAGACGTGGAAGGGCAAGGTCGACCCGGAGTATCTCAACGCCCTGAAGACCCGCTACGCAGAACGGCTCATCGAGATAGGCCGCGGGGAGGAAGGCGAGGAAGAGTAATGTGTCGAAGCGGCCCCGGCCTTGGGATTTTTTTGCAGAAAACCCTTGCCAAGCCGCTGCGCTTTCGCTAAACATGCTTTCCGCAACGACGCCACGATAGCTCAGTTGGTAGAGCAGGGGACTGAAAATCCCCGTGTCCGCAGTTCAATTCTGTGTCGTGGCACCAGAGAATTCAGGGAGTTACAGCAAACGCTGTAGCTCCCTTTCTCTTTTGGGGAAAAAGGACACCAGAGACGACGGCTCCATCACACCAGAGCGAGAGATTAATCGAAACTATGGCAGGCTTCCAATGACTTAGCACATAGCCGGGTCTGTCCATTTCACCTCCACAGAATGCCACTATTCACCGCCCCAGCGCCAGAATCAAAAACATCCGAGCTTACGCAAGAGTGTCGCACGCAATTCTCACATCTCTCGACCGCCTGAAACGAGCATCTTTGCGAATCCGGCTTACGCCATAACAACTGGTTCGATAATACATACTGTCATGATGGGGTGTTAGTGGGATTGGGAGCAATCGAACCCGCGACCTCTTGAGTCATAGAGAAACAGAAGGCTACCTCGCATTGCAGATTGATACGCGATATAGTCGGTCTTAATTCTTAGGATGGTCATCACTCGCTCCGCAACAACCAATGCAGCTCAGTGAATAAAAATACGTTGACGGTATAAAATGAGCCATGTAATACCCCTCCCCCACGCGGAAGAGCTTGTTCGGGGTAGAATCATAGCCCTCCGCATACAGTATTCTGCAAAGCCAAATCCGTTGCGAGGCGGAGACGGAAAGCCACGGGTCTTCATGAGATAGCCGGGCTGCCAGAGAGTTCACACTCACGGGACTATCCGTCCACTATTATGCCCGAAAAGGCCTAATAACCCTCTCGCAGCACCCTGTTTCGATGCGTTCTGGTCGCTTTGACTGTTGCGGCTTTGCGAGAGGGGAACATGAGGACTTCTATTTCAATGCCGAGGCACCTTTGCCGGGTAATCATTTTTCTTGCGCTTCTTTTACTGCTCTCGGGCGGGCCAGTTCATGCAGGTGTGGTAGACGATGCCATACGCCAGCAAGAGCAAATTCTTCAGCACGAAGAGCAACGTCGTTTGGAGCAGGAACGACTACACCGTGAACAGCTGAATCGCCCGCCGTCACAGCGGGAAGATGCTCCTTCAAAGCAGGAACCTGCCGTACCCAAGGGCACATGTTTTCCCATAAAACAGGTTATTCTGACCGGGGCCACCCTGCTCGACGCCTCGGAGAAAAAGGCCGTGACAGCCCCCTTCGAAGGCCGCTGCCTGACCCTTGATGAAATCGATAACCTGATCAAGGCCGTTACCAACAAGTACATTGAGAAAGGGTATGTGACGACACGGGCTGGCATTCCTGCACAGGACATGAGCGACGGAATTCTCGAAATCATCGTCGTGGAGGGCAGGGTCGAGGAAGTATCCTTCACCGACGAGCAGGCGGGCAAACCCGAAGAACTCGCCATGGCCTTCCCCGACATCGAAAACGCACCGCTCAACCTCCGGGACATAGAACAGGGCATTGATCAGATGAATCGTCTGCCCTCCAACAGCGTCCGCATGAAGCTCGTCCCGGGCAGCAAACCCGGGACGTCTCGCGTTCTGGTGGACAAAAAAAGCATCAAGACATGGCGAGCGACCATCGGGCTGAATAACTCCGGGCAGGATTCCACAGGAAGAAACCAGTACTCCCTGTCTTTTGAGAAGGATAACCTCGCCAATCTCAATGACCTTCTCTCCGTTTATGCAAATGCGGATGCAAAGGCATTGACCAACGGCAACCGCCATCGAAGCGAGAGCCTGTCAGCATACTACTCCGTGCCGCATGGCTACTGGACGTACTCCGCGAACTGGAGCTACTTCGACTATCGCACCTCCATCACAGGCGGAACGGCAACATACAGCAGCTCCGGGAAAACACGGACCTTCGGCGCAAGCGCAGAGCGCGTCATCCACCGGGACAAAGTGAGTAAGACCTCGCTTGGCGGCTCGTTCCGCTTTCGGGAAACACAAAACTACCTTGCCGGGGTCAAGCTGGACGCCAGCAGCTACCTGCTTTCGAGCCTTGGTTTCTCATTGAGCCATGCGCGCCGCGCATTCGGCGGCTCCCTGTCCGGAAACGTCGAGTATCGCAAAGGCATACCGGCATTCGGATCAGGCTGGGACAGCTCCCACTCCAGAAGCACCCCCAGATATGAATTCGAAAAGATCACCTTCTCCGGCAGCTTCTATCGCCCCATCCCATTGGAGAACTGCCAGCTCTCGTGGAGCACTCGTCTTTTCGGACAATGGTCGCCAGACACCATGTTCGACGCCGAGCGAATCAGCATCGGCAGCCGGTATTCCGTTCGCGGGTTTCAGGACGAAAGCCTGAGCGGAGACATCGGCGGCTATGTTCGAAACGAGCTCGCACTCACACCGGACTATTCTCCGGACACTTCACAGTCCCTGCGAAGCTGGCTCGGAAAAGCGCAGTTTTACACCGGCTATGATGCCGGGTTCATCCACGAGGACAAACGTGACGAGGAAGAGCGTGGCACCCTGCAGGGCGCCGTTCTCGGACTCCGAACAATAGGCGGCACAATCCGGCTTGACCTTGCCGTTGCCCACCCTCTCGACGCCCCGTCCTTCATGCAGACCAACCCCCTCGAATACTACGCATCCTTCAAGATCGCATTTTAGCTGAGAATTCATCATGAAAAACACATTTCACCAGTTGCTCATCGGCTTCCTTATCGGCCTCATGATCTGCCCCCCTTCGGTTGTTTACGCCGGGGGGATAACGGTGGACACCTCGGCCCCTGCGAATACTCAGGCAGACCTGACGCAGGCCCGCAACGGTGTGGACATGGTGCAGATCGTCCAGCCCGACGGCGCTGGCGTTTCGCACAACAAGTTCTCGGACTTCAACGTCAGCGAGCAGGGCGTTATCATCAACAACAGCGCGGCCGGGGGGATCAGCCAGCTCGGCGGCGGCGTTCTTGCCAACCCCAATTTCACGAACGGCAAGGAAGCCTCGCTCATCATTACCGAGGTCACCGGCTCCAGCCGTTCCAATCTCGAAGGGTACACCGAAATATTCGGTGGCTCTGCCGACTACATTCTCGCAAACCCCAACGGCATTACCATCAATGGCGGCGGATTTATCGGAACGCCCAAGGCCACGGTAACCACCGGGCACCCCGATTTTTCTCCGGACGGTGCATACAATGGCCTGCGGGTTGAAAGTGGCGACGTGCTTGTGGAAGGCCTCGGCATCAACGCCAAGAGTGTCAACGCATTCGAAATCATCAGCCGCACGGCAAAGCTCAACGCCGATATTCATGCCAACGCCCTGAAGGTTGCGGTCGGCCGGGCGCAGTATGCCCCGGACGGCACCGCAAGCGCCTCCCGCAGGACGGGTCTCCCGTTCCGAACGTGGCTCTGGACTCGACGCTCCTCGGCGGCATGTACGCCGGGCATATTCAGTTGATCGGCAATGAGGACGGCGTCGGCGTCAACACCAACGGAATCATTCAGGCCACGGATCACCTGAAAGTCACTGCCGACGGTCGCATTGAGCTGAAAAACAAGGTGGTCTCCGCTGGCTCACTGGATGTCGAGTCCACAGGCAGCGCGGTTGAAGTGTCAAAAACCGTCTATGCCAGACATAACGCCCGCATAGCAGGGCAAAGCGTTGTGCTCGAATCTGCTGACCCTGCAAATCCTGTTACCGCCGCTGCCGGGGACAAGCTCACATTGGCCGGTGGCGATATCGTCACGAACGACGCCCGGATCACCGTCGGACTCAAGGAAGGTTCCGTTGGCTATGGAACTCTGGAAGTCGAGGCCGACACACTCACTTCCGCCGACACAACCTACCTCTCGGGCGGAGACATCACCTTCGGGCTTGCAGATGCAGCGCTGTTCACCAACGACACGCTCGAGTCCGCCGGTACCTTCATCTTGAACGCAGACACGCTTGATGCTGACGCCGCAAGGGCGATAGCAGGCACGAACCTGCAACTGAACGTCGGCTCCGCGCTGCTTCATAATGATGCGCTGTTCAAGGGAACCACGGCTTTCCTCGCCGAAGCAGACACGTTCAAGCTTGAGGACTCCACAGTATTCTCCGGCAATTCAGGAACGTTTCGGATCGCAGACACCTTTTTCAACGACCACGGGACCGTGCTCGCGCAGGGCGATTGGGTCCTTGAGGGCGCGACCGCGGGGGATCGCATGGCCCTCCTGCGCAACGAGTCAGCGCTCATCGAATCGCTCGGTGGCGGCGTCACTGTCCGCGCGCAGGACTTCTTGAACTCCAATGTCGATTTTACGCTGATTGAAAAGGACATTGTCGAGTCCAGACGAGGAGGCGTTTACTCGGAAGCTGACCAAAAATGGGACCGTGCATACGCGATTTTCAATGCATTTCCGGCAAGCTCAGGGGTTAGCGCCACACACTCCACCTTCATTCTTCTTGATAAAGAAGTAACCCTTTTGGGCTTGGATCCCAGCAAGAACACATATTCATCTCAAGAAATGAACGGCGCTTTGGACTTGTTTGAAGAGCGATTAAAAACAGAATCCTTCAGCGCTAGGGACCTTGCCTACTATCGCCACGCCAGAAGCAATATCCGCAATGACAGAAACCGTTATGCAGTTAGCCATTATTCCTACGGCTCGAAAGTGGCCGCCTATCTGGAAACCGTGACCCTCGACACGGCCACCGGGCAGGACAAAGGGGCGCATCTGGCGGCCTCAGGCGACATTTCCATCGACGCCGGTTCGGTTCGCAATCACCTGAGTAAAATCACCACAGCCACTGGCGATATCTCCGTCAATTCGGACACATTCGAAAATGTTGGCGTGGGAGTATTTCGTCGCCAGACGATTAACTGGGGACGCGGACATGCCAACAGGCACAACGGCCCATGGCTCGCCATGGAAGGAAGGGGGACCGAGGAGCACAAGACTGCGGTCGAATACCTGTACGGCACCGTAAGCGCGGGGGGCGATGTCACCATCAGCGCAGACCACGTCTCGAACGGCATTGTCGAAAATGCCGGGGCCATCACCGAAACGCCGACGCCGACGCCCAATCCCTCGCTGGTGGATGCGATCATCGACACGAGCCTCGCGTCATCGGCAAACGAAGTCAGCTCCGACCCGAACCACAACTACGTCATCGAGACAGATCCCGCCCTCGCCGACCCGAGCACCTTTTACGGCTCCGAATACTTTCTCGACTCCATCGGGCTGGACCTTGACGCACACCACATGAAGCTGCTCGGCGACGCCTATGTGGAAACCCGCCTCGTGCGCGAGCAGATTCTCGCGCAGACCGGAAAACGGTATCTGGACCCGGGCATCACCAGCGACACGCAGCAGATGATAGCCCTGATGGATAACGCCATCGCGGCGAAAAGCGCGCTGGACCTCACTGTGGGCGTATCGCTCAGCAAGGAGCAGATCGCGGCGCTCGACAAGGACATCATCTGGCCGGAAAAACGGACGGTGAACGGACAGGAAGTGCTTGTCCCGGTCCTGTACCTCGGACGCGGCAGCCTTCAGCACATAGCAAAGGGCGGTGCCGTCATTGCAGGACGCAATGTGGAAATCGCCACAGATGGCAGCGCCCTCAATGCCGGATACATCGAGGCCGTGCAGAAGCTCCACGTGACTGCCGACACCATCTTCAACGTGCGCGGCGACATGCAGGCCGACATCGTTACGCTCGCGGCAGATAGCTCAGTCATCAACTCCAGCGGAAGCATCAAGGGCCGCAAGGTCGACATCTCCGCCGGAGAGAATATCGAATCCGGCACCAGCGCGGTTTCGTTCCGGGCCGAAGGCTTCAAATACGAACTGGCTGATCGCGAAGGCCGCATCGAAGCCGACGGCGACCTCACCATGACCGCGGGCGGCAACATCCGCTCCACCGGAGGCGTGCTCAAATCCGGCGGGGACATGGCCCTCAACGCGGGCGGCGACGTGGACATCACCACCCTGCAGCTCGGCACCAAAGGCCACTTCAAAACCGGCGGCGCTGAATCCCGACAGTCCGCAACCACGCACAAAGGCTCGAAAGTCACCTCCGGCGGCGACATCACCGTCAAGGCAGGCCGGGACGTCACCGTCCACGGCTCCTCCGTAGAAGCACAGAAGGCCGTGGACATAGAAGCGGACGGCAACGTCGCAATCACAGCCGCGACCAACACGCGCGAGTCCTACTACCACTCCGAGAGCGGCGGAGGCGGCATGTTTGGCGGCAGCCACTCGGAAACCATACAGGTCTCCGAATCCGACGCCGTGCAGTCTTCCATCAAGGCCGGAACAACTCTCGATATCAAAGCGGGCGGAGACTCCGCGGAATCACGCAATTCCGGGACCGGCAACATGGTTGTTTCCGGCTCAAAGCTGGAATCCGGCGAAGATATGACGCTGACGGCTTCCGGCGACCTCGCGATCACCACCGCCGCCATCAGCAGCTCCAGCAGCCATTCCGAGGAAAGCTCAGGACTGATGACCTCCAAGTCCGAGAGCAGCCAGCACAGCACGACCACGGAGGTCGGCAGCGACCTGACATCCGGCGGCGACCTCGCCATCACCTCCGAAAGCGCGGATGTGACGGTCAAGGCTTCCCACCTTGAAAGCGACGGCAAGACGACCATCAAGGCCGAATCCGGTCAGGTCGCCATGTTGACGGGCAAAAAGACCGAGCACAAGCAGAAGGCCTCCACGGACATGGGCGCGTTCTCATGGTCCAGCAAGGACGAGGGATCGTACGACGAAACCGTGCTGCACACCACGGTGGTCACGGGCAAGGGCCTCGAGATCGTCGCGGCCGACGGCGTTGTGGTCGAGTACAAGGAAACGGGCAACCTGCGAAAAGACGTGGAGCAGCTCGCACAGGCTCCGGGCCTCGAATGGATGGGCGACCTGCTCGAACGCGACGACGTGGACTGGCAGGCCGTTGCCGAAGTTCATGAGCAGTGGAAGCATGAGGATAGCGGACTTGGTCCCGCTGCCACGCTTGTCATCTCCATTGTGGCTGCCGCCGTTACGTCGGGGGCTGCTGCATCTCTTGCCCTCTCCATGACAGGACTCGAAGTCGCTACTATAAACGGCGTTTCAACGATCGTTGTTACGGGAACGACCACAGCAGCATCCACAGCTCAACTCGCCATGTACAGCGCGCTCACCGCCGGGATCACCTCTGTCGGCTCACAATTGGCCACCAGCGTTGCCGACGCAGCAGCAGGGGGTGATCTCGGTGACAATCTGACCAATCTGGCATCTGTCGATGGTCTGAGGTCACTTGTCACCTCGATGGTCTTGGCGGGAACCCTAAGCGCTGGCGCTAGCTCCGGCACATTCGCAGAAATGGGCAAAGCCGGAGAACATGTGGCCAGAGCGGCAATACAAACGACCACAAGCACCATTGTTGGCGGGAAAGATTTGAAAGAGTCGTTCCTTTCCGCTGTAGGCTCGGCCTTTGGACGATACTCTGCCGGAATGATTGACGCCAGTGAGCTGGACATGGAAATGAAGGTCATCATGCACGGCGTTGCCGGAGCCGCCGGAGCTGCTGCCACTGGCGGAGATCCTTACGCAGGTGCCGTGGGGGCCATTGTGGCTGAAATGACCGCTCCTGCCATCGACAATGTGCTTTTCGAAGGAGCAGGGCAAGACGGAGGAGCCGGAACGACAGCTGGAAAGACAATCTTGGCCGGTAGCCAGATAGCGTCGGTCCTGACCTCCACCCTTGCAGGCTTGGATAGTGGCGATGCAGCCAATGCAGGCCGCAATGCGGTAATGAACAACTACCTCATGCCACAAGAGAAAAAGGAACTTGTCGACAAACTTGAGGCCTGCGGTAACGATGTGGCGTGTAAAGAGCAGGCAATGAAGCCTTTTGAGGCTATTAGTGAAGAACGGGATAAAGAATTTACCATTGCCGCACTTTTGGTCGGAAGCGGCATACCCGATAAGCTGATGGATTTACATTGGAATTTAAGATTGAAGTTAACTAAGGAAGGAAATGATTATTACCGGCAACATCCTGAAGAGTTTGAAGCCATTCCTGCTCACAAATCAGTATTTCATACTGTGAAAATCGATCAAGACACAGGAGGAATTGTTGATATATGGGAGTCAAACGGGAACACAAAATATGTGCATGAAATCTATGGGTATGAAGTAGTTGTCAAACCTAATGGCGAGATCGAAGACAATGCCATAAATGTTGGTACGTATAATTTCTACAACGATTCAGGATACGGCAACGACTTGTTGACTTCATCTATAGGCCATTTTCTTTATGACGTTGCTCCTTACTATATACTAGGAAACAGTCCCCAAGACTCGTCTTCTCTAACCGACAAAATATTGCTTACTGGAAAAGGGCCTATTGATATCGTCCTAGATCGAATTCAAAAGACACATAAAGAGCTCTCTAAATGAACTATGCAAAAAAAGCACTCGTAACTCTATCATTCTCTCTGTGTATACCTGTCAGCTGCATCGCAACACTTTTTCTCAGCATACTAGTCATATATATAGAGAATTTTTTTTCTTTCTGCGATAACAGATATTGATGTAATCCCAGCTATGATAAGCGCTTTGTATTTATTAATCATGGCTTACTGCTTCTTCAAACGAAAATATATGAAAGCCACCTTTTTTTTTAGCAATTTTCATAGGGTCATTGCTTTCATGGGCTATCCTTAAAACAATGTCAGGACTATAAGAAGCTAGGGTAAAACTGAACCACTAGTAAATTCTACACCTAACACTAAACTATCTCGAGAAAGCACGACACACTACACTCTTAGGGGTGGTCAAAGTGGACCCACTTGTCAACACCACCGCATATGTCAGCCGCGGAGACATACTTACAAACATTCAGGACATGCTAGGCTTCATGCTGCCGAAAACCGTTGGCAAGCGAGTCGTTGTAGAAGGAACCGGGATTCATTTTATGGACGACATGGTCGACGCATTCCAATAAGGACACTCGGATGCAACCAAAGATTATTGCCATAGTACTCATGTCATTATTGCTCACGGCATGCGGCAGGAGCCTTGCTTCTACTCTGCTCACCCTCGGTGGGAAAAGGGACTGACCGGGTTGGTTTTCTCAACATGACCAGTAACGAGATGTTTCCAAACGACAGGAAGATTCGATCATTGGCCTTGGCCGCATCCGACGGAGACATCGAATCTATTGATAAGCTCTTAGCGAGTGGTGTTGATGTCAACGCGGTAGGAGGGCGAGGATTGCCAGCGGCTTTCTGGGTTCTTTACCATCCCAATGAAAAAGGCTTTGCACATCTTCTCAAACGCGGAGCAGACCCGAACATGCTCTTGAAAACAACATTCGCAGGACGGCAATACTACACTTCGCTTATTCACCAAGCAGCAGGCCTTTATGTTGATTTCAAGTATCTCAAAATGATTCTGGAGATTGGAAACGGTAATCCGAACCTAGTGTTGCCAGATAATCAGAGGCGCCCAATTGGAGAAGCCGTATTTCCGGGACACGAAAAATCATTTGCTGCGCTATACAACGCTGGAGCGAAGATCGATTATTCAAGTAAACACTACTCATTGTTGTACCTCGCAAGCTTGGCCAGAAACTATCAGTTGATATATTTTCTGCTAGAAAAAGGGGTCGATTTTAAGAGCATAAACAGCAGTGGGCACGATCTAAAATATGCATTTGAGATGAGCATTGTATACGAGCGACCATACATAGACCATAACCAGTGGTTCTGGCGAAGTGTCGCATTCCTTGAAAAACGAGGAGTGCATGTAGACATTCCGGCAGACATGAAACGGCCAACCAATCTAGACAATGGTCCGCCCCCAATTCTCAAGCTCATCAATAAAGAGACCACTCGCGAGGAGCGTCATGAATAAGTATTTCATCATCCTTTTGTTCATCACGATCCACCTCTTGACAATATCTCCTGTGGATTCAATGGCAGATGAAAAGAAAGCAGACAAGATTGCACAAACCATCAGACTCTATGAAGGCGTGCTCAAGTTTCCTCCAGCCCCTTGGGTGAAAAAAGTTAAAGACCTTGGTAATTCCAAATTCTATCGGGATCAGCAAAAACACCTTTTCACCCTAGAACAAATCCCTAAAGATCAGGAATTCGAAAGCTGGAAGAACCTGTACGGCATCTACGGCTTCTATCTCCCGGAGTATGACATGAAACGGTTCCTCAACGAATCGCTCAACGCTCTCGCCATGGGATGCAAGGTTCAGGCAAAATCGAAACTTGTCAGCGCGGAAAACGGTGCAATCGTCATGACCTATTTCTGTAGCGACCTGGCTGATGAGTTGGTCGTTGACGGGCACAATACGGAAAGTGGTTTTCTTTATTTAAGCCAAGTGGATAAGTCATTCGCAAAAGTCTACATGGCATGGCGGGCAAAAAAGGAAACCATGCAAACCGACAAATGGCCAATGAACGAAGACACGGTTCGTCAAGCCATACAACGGTTGCAGCAAGTCCGATACTTCAGCCCTAAATAACACAGAGGCCCGCATTGAGCGGGCCTTTTTATTTCTATGAGATAAACACAACCTTTCTTTGCAACGGCGCTCGCACTCTCGGCCACCGGCGTCGGCGCGCCGTTTGGCATACCCTCATTCATGGGCAGCGCGACCATCGGGGCTGGCGTCACCTCCGCGCTCAATGCCGGATTCAGCGCTCTGGTCGCTCAGGCAGCCGTACAGGTTGCCGGAAACGGCGGCGACATCGGCGCGGCGCTGCAAGGTCTCGCATCCAGCGAGACGGTCAGGCTCCTCGCCACCACCATGCTCACCGCCGGAATCACCTCCGGCATCACCACTGGGCTGGAAAATGCCGCAACCACGGCGGAGCAGGCTGTCGGCGAGACCGTCGGTCAGGCGGCATCGGAAACCAGCACCGCCTTCATCACAGAACTCACCGACAAGCTCCAAAGCGAGCTCATCGCCGCAGGTGTCCGCACGGGCGTAGACACAGCCATCAACGGCGGCGATCTCGGCGAGAACATGATCGCCAACCTCCAAGGGGCCGCAGTCCATGCCCTCGGCGCTCAGATGGCGAACGAGATTGGTGCTGCGTATGCCGATGGCGACCTTGATTATGTAACCCACAAGATAGCCCACGCGGCTCTCGGCGGAGCCATGGATGTCGCCATGGGCGGCGACGGCACGTCTGGCGCTATTGGCGGGGTCGTTGGTGAAATCGTTGGTGAGCAGTTCAAACCATCGGATGAAGACTATAAGCAGCTCAACTCCGACCTCAAGGAACTGTGGCAGGCCGGAAAGATCAGCTATAACGAAGCCGAAAACCTTGCCAAGGTCAAAGTCAAGGATTGGATGGCCGTTGGGATTGATGTTTCCAAGCTAGCTGCGGGTTTTGCCGCTGTTGCCATAGGAGGGAATGTAGACTCTGCGGCAAATTCTGCAGAAAACGCGGTAGAAAACAATGTCGTTATTTCAGCGACTGTTGTCGCCGCTGCCTTATGGGCAACGTACGCGACCTGTCAGGGCGATGGCAATTTCATTAAAGGCGTCAAAGTCATCGGCGCGGGTGACGACACCATTTCCAAACTCATTGAAGCCGGGGTAGTGGCTGCTACCGACAAGGCATACGAGATCGCTCCGGAAAACACTGTCTGGGCGATTAATAAGCTTAACGCACTGGGCGAAAATGCCAATGCCATTTTCACTTTTACTGACGAAGCAACTGGCAAAGTGTTCACTCGGACTTGGAGTTCGCTCCCCGAGGACACCCAGCAATTGATTTTGGGTTCAGCGGACGGAATTATAACCGTAGCGACAGGCGGACTTGGTGCAGGTGTTGTCGCTTCTGCCGGAAAAAGCACCCTGAGAGCCTCCGTTGTTGTCACAGCGCAGAAGTCAGGCAAGCTCTTTACCATCATCGATGATGCCTATGAAGCAAAACGGCTTGCCAAGGTGACGAAGAAGGCTGCCTCTGCGATTGGCGATGTGGGTGAGGTTGCCGCAAAGTCCGGTGATGAAGTTACAAAGGTTGTTGGCAAAGTTGTTGTTGACAACATGCCCACTCAGTTGGAACGAATACCAACGAGTGGCATTAAACTTGTAACTAAGCCGGAGAAAACAACAACTATTTTGGGGAGCTTCGCTGATGATATGGAAGAGGTAATTGGCGAACTGGGCTATCCAAAAACATTGGACTTTGATGCTAAGCCAGGTGGATTCAACGTGCTTAACGCTCCGGATGAATTATATAAAAATCCAGATCAGTTTTGGAAAGAGTACAATAAGCCATTTTTGGATGCGGCGATAGAACGTGGTGATGATATTATCCTCGCAACAGAACCTGACAAATTTTTCTTTGATCTTGATCAAAAGCCAAAGACTGGCTTTGAAAAAGAAATAAAATACTTGTTGAAGGATGACAAATATACGTTTGATGCGAAGACCATGAAAATGATTAAACAGTAGGTACCCATGCTAGAACGATTTGAAAAGCAAAAGGCTATTTTCATTAATGGCCTCAAGTGTCTTGGCTATTCTGTAAAAACAGACGAAGACTTTGTGGCCACCTTGTCAAACGGTACGAATTGGGATTTTAGACTTGCAGGTGATCCTAGAGATGACTTTTTTTTTAACGTTTCTGGTCAACAATAAATCACAAAAAAAAATTTGCTCTTCGCACTCTCATGAGCGTTTTTTTGTGGGAAGACCCTTGCGAAGGCATTCTTTATTGCACTCTTGGAGTTAGTAGAATGGACCAGTATGAAGAATCTCATTTGCAAGTTGATTTCATATTGAAAAATAGAGAATGCCTATTTGACGACGCAATGGAATATGAAGAGAAATATGATAAGTTAAATGTAGTTCCATGGTGGATCTGTATTGATGGAACTCCTCCGGATTTGTCCTTTATGTACGATTAACAAAAAAACGCAATTGAAGTTTTGAAAACTCGGGCCTCATGGTTAAGGCATTTTGCCTGAAAGTGAGAGCCCCTCTCGGTCGAGTCCGGCCAAACGATCATGGACAAGGACAACAAGAACGAGCAACACCCCTCCTGCAAAACCCGCGCATTGACATGATCCACCAATGAAGAAGGCTCTTGTGACGAAACCGTGCTGCACACCACGGAAGTCACAGCCTCGGGCTTCGAATGGATGGGCGACCTGCTCGAGCGCGAAGACGTGGACTGGCAGGCCGTTGCCGAAGTTCATGAGCAGTGGAAGCATGAGGATAGCGGCATCGGCGGTCCGGGAGCCTCCCTGCTCTCCCTTGCCATGGCCGTGGCACTCTCGGCCACCGGCGTCGGCGCGCCGTTTGGCATATCCTCATTCATGGGCAGCGCGACCGTTGGCGCTGGCGTTACGTCCGCGCTGAATGCCGGATTCAGCGCTCTGGTCGCTCAGGCAGCCGTACAGGTTGCCGGAAACGGCGGCATCTTCAACCGCTGGAAACGCACACGACTAAATGGCTCAAAGATGAGGGCTTGACATCATAGACATGAGAATTCAGGGAGTCACAGCAAGTGCTGTAGCTCCATTCCTCTTTTGAGGAGGGTGGGGACATCAGCGGCTACTGTACCGGAAAATCGAAATACGTATCCGGATGCGGCTCTTCGGCAAGGGTGAAGTGCCACCATTCGGCCTCGTAGGGCTTGAAGCCGTGACGCTCCATGACCGAACGAAGCAGAGCGCGGTTCGAGCGCACTTCGGCAGACATGGCGGCGTTCTTCGGCCACGACTTCGGACCGAAGAAATCGAACGGAGTGCCCATGTCCAACTCGTCTCCCGTCTCACTGTCCACGATGGTCAGGTCGATGGTCGAACCGCGAGAGTGGCCTGACTTGGCCGCGATGTACCCGTCACGAAAGAGGTTCTTCTTGTCCACTCCGGGGTAGAAGCGCGACTTGTTTCTGGTGTCCGAAAGATCGGCGGCCCAGCGCACGAAATGATCCACGGCCCGCTGCGGCCTATATCCATCAAAAAGCTTGAGCCCCAGTCCGAAGGGGCGCAGCTCGGCCTGCACTCCGGCCAATGCGCTCGCGGCCTGCCGTGTCAGGATGACCTTGGGTGCAAGGTAGCCGTCAATCCGCTCGCCGACGAAATTGTTTTCACCGTAATAGCGAACCTCCAAAACCGCATCAGGCACAGCCGTGGCGACATACACGAACCCGTCAGGGATACCCGACTCCGCCGCGCCTGCTAACGCAGACAGCAGCACCATCAAGAAGTTAAGACAGAAACCGCCAATAACTTTTCGCATCAGTCCTCCCACCTGTTTTCATCAGCAGGCAAGTCTTTTAAACGCTCTCGAACTTGGACGGTAGCGCGTGACAGACCGGGCAGCGTTCCGGGACCGCGCCTTCGGCGATGAAGCCGCAGACCGTACAGACGTGGTAATCGCCCCCGCCCGCGTCGTCGAACCGCCCGGCCACCACCTTGTGGTTCATGGATGTTTTGAGAAACTGGGTCAGAAGCGATTGGACAGGACCGTCATGCGTCGCGTCGAGGAAAGCGGAAAAGGCCTCGGGGAGCGCGGCCAGCGACTCTCGGGCCTCGGCCAGATTGGCCTCGTTGTCGCCGATTTTGCCGCGAAGCTGCATCAGGCTTTTGCCGCGTGCACGTTTTTCGCCCGGGCCACGGCCCGAAAGAAAGCAGCAAGCCGGGGCCGGTCCTCGTTGACGGCCCGCATGGCAAACAGCTCGAAACGCGCGGCCTGCGCCGACTCTTCCAGATACGCCGATTCAAGGGAGTTGGTTTTTTCCTGCATCACAACCCTCTATCGCCCAACGGGCGGACCTGCAACCCCGCATTGTTTTCACAGGGGAATTGTGCAACTATCAGGCATTGCGGGAACACTTGGAGGAATGCATGCAAGACACCGTCACCCCCCGTCGGCCCGGCCTCGCTCTCGGTCTCATCCTCGGCGCACTGCTCGCCATCACGCTCTGCCCGGCAGCCGCCTTTGCGGAAGGCACCGATGATCGCAAGAACCAGCTCAAGGAGCTCGGCATCATCAAGGCCGACCAGTGCGACACCGACTGCGACGGCACCCTGACCATCGACGAACTGGAAGCCGTAGGCCTCAGCGGGACCCTTCCCGCGGGCATCAGGATCGATCAGTCGATACCGACGGCGACGGCATGATCTCTCAGGAAGAGCTGGACGCCTACTACACAAGCGAACAGGTCCGCAAAGACGAGAAGCGCAAGTACCTGCAGGACAAGGCCCGCCAGTCCAAGAGCCCCAAAATTCATTTCTAATAGAACCGAACACCCCTGACCCGTGCAGGACCGGACGGAACGACCCTCACGGGCGTTTCAAGCCAGCCCGAGCCTTTTATCGCCCATGAGCACACTGCACCGAGCAAAACGCATTCTGACCGCCGTTCCCGGCCAGCCCGCCATCGACAACGGCGCGTTCATCGAGAAAGACGGCTTCATCCAAGGCATCGGCCCTTTCCGCGAACTTGCGGGGCTGGCCAAAACGACCGTGGACCACGGCGAGACAACTCTCGTGCCCGGCTCATCAACGCCCATTGCCATCTGGAGCTGTCGCACCTCGCGGGCAAGACCCTGAACGGCACCGGATTCGTGCCGTGGGTGGAGCACCTCCTCTCACTGCCGCTTATGGATCCGGACCCCGAAGCTGTGGCCAGGGCCTGCCGCCTCATGATCGATAGCGGCACAGCCATGGCGGGCGACATAGCCACACGTTTTCCGCAGGACATGGCTGCGGCCATGGACCGGGCCGGATTGTTTTTCGTTTCCTTTGCCGAGGCCATCGGCGAGCGGGTGCCGGAATCGACCATCCCGAAGGGAAACTACGAGCATGGCGTCCACTCCGCAGCAGGGCACAGCCTCTATACCACCCATACGGACCTCCTTCGCGCCGCAAAGGCTGAGACACGCTCACGCAACCTTCCGTTCTCCCTGCATCTTTCCGAGCACGAGGATGAAGTCGCCATCATGCTCGGCACGCCCAGCCGTTTTCTGGACATGCTGCAATCGCGCGGCAGGCTGCTGGACTTCAAGGCTCCGGGCAGACGGCCGGTGCAGCAGGCCCATGCGCTGGGACTGCTCGACAAATCCACCCTCGCCATCCACTGCGTGCAGCTAGACGAGAGCGACGTGACCGTGTTGCGGGAAAGCGGGGCCACGGTCTGCCTCTGCCCGCGCTCCAACGCTTTCATCGGCGTGGGCCGCGCACCGTGGGAGACGCTCGCCGGGCAGGACATACCGCTCTGTCTCGGCACGGACTCCATCGCCTCGAACCACGATCTCGATCTCTGGAATGAAGTGCTGTACCTGAAACGGCACTGGCGAGGACGTTTGAATTTCGACGAGGCTCTGAGCATGCTTACCCGCACCCCAGCGACAGCGCTCGGCGCACCACACCTCGGCACGCTTGAGCCCGGCAAGGCGGCGCGATTTGCCATCGTGCCGCCCGATGTGCAGAACGCCTTTTCGAACGACTAGACCCGAATCATCTCCACGGTCCCGCTGTTGTCGGGCAGGAACAGGGTTCGGGCTCCATCCTTCTCAAGGACGGTGATTCCCTTCTGCACGAAGGTCGTGCGCTCCCCGAAGGTGAACATGTTGCGCCGAAACACAATTTCGCCCTGCAAATCCAGTTTGCACAGGCACCCGGTAGAGCAGACAAATAGTGCGTCGCTCGTCCGGGTGATGCCCAGTCCGCGCTGGCCGAAGCTCTCGGTGGAGAAAAGTGTCACCACGCCGGTACTCAGATCCAGCTGATGAACCAGTCCCCAATTGAGTGAAAGCAGCAGTACGGTGTCACCTAGCACACAAAGATCGCCTGGCTCCAAGCCGGAGAGCTTATAGGTTGCGGGCATACTTCCGCCGGAAGGGTCCCAGACAGTCAGCAGGCTATCCTTGCGATCCGCTTCGCGGGCCATGATCATATACAATCTGCCGCCGTGAAAGCTTACTTTGAGCGGCGCATACCCGGAACAGTCCGGGTGCAGATCGTCCATGCCCGCATATTTGTGCATGGCACCGTCCGGGTGAATACTGATGACGCGCGCATTGCGATAGTCACAGACCCAAACGCACCCATCTTCATCGGCATCCATCCCCAGTGTGAAACTGTCGACGAGATCGACCGTTTCCAGAAACGCCCCGGTCGTATCGAACTTATACAGCTCGGGAAGGTTCGGATCGGAGACGAGAACGAAACCGCCCTGCGCCGAGGCAGCCGCAGCATAGGGGTACCGTAGCGTTCCGTGCCGCGCCGCGCCAAGACGCCTGAATGCGTATCGCTCTCGCATGGCCGCAGCCTTTTCTGCATGAACGGCATTCGCAAGCCCGGCCAGCCCTGCATGATCGTGTGCACGCTCCGGACAGACCGCGAAGAGCCGCGACCACAAGTCCAGTGCCGCGTCAGCGTCTCCGGCTTCGGCCAGCGTGTAGCCGCGTGAGTCGTAATACTCAGCCAGCCGCTCTCCGGTCTCGAAATACAGGGCATACAACCGGTCCACGAACTGCATATCCTCAATACGCGTCTCGCGGTCCAGAACCGGCGCGGCTACCAGATGGGCAGTCTTGCAGGCTATTTCGTCCCGTAGCGCGTCCATGGCCGAGCAAATATCGCCCCCGCTGCTCAGTTCAAAAGGGTCAGGCACGATTTCGCCTGCGCGTTCCACCAGCCTTTCGCAACGCTTCTCACAGTCGCGGATCACGAGACACCTCGCTTGGCCGCCTTGATTTTTAGATAATCCAGCTCGCTGCACACCTTGTCACCAAGCGGCGGCTCCGGCCGATAGGCAGCCACTTTTCCTTCACCCACCAAATGATCCAGCCCGGAAGCCGCTTCCGGCGTCGCCACCACAAGAGAATCATCAAGTTCGAGAACATCCGGGAAATCCTGCCGACCGCGAATGACCCGGCCGTTCGCCCTGTTGCGAACCTGACAGGTTCTCTCGTCCACCTCCCATAGATCATTGGAAAAAGCATACGGCTTGCGCGCAGAGTACTCACCCTCGATGCCGAGGCCGCTCACGGCGTACCGCAACACCGGGGCCTTCTGAGCGCTGTCAGGCAGTGCAAACGGCCTATCCGCATCATAACGGTCAAAACCTGTGGATTCCGTTCCTCCGTCCTCCCCGGAAAAGGAGAGAACCAGAGAAAACGGCTCGTCCGGTTCGGCCTCCAGTGTGGAGACGTGCAGGCGGTATTTTCCGGCCCCGGCGTTGGACAAATATGCAGAGCCATCCGCTGCGGCTGCAAAAATTTCCTCATCACTGACCCTGCCGGACAGTGCGGGCGACGCTTCGCCCGATTCGAAGTTCACCTTCGTCAAATATCCGACGTCGATGAGTCGACGGTGGGAAAACAGCTGGCAGGGGTGATCCTCTGATGGCTTCACGGCCATCACCGCGGGGCTGTCGCCTGCCTCGAAATGCTCCAGAGCGGCAGCAACATGATATCCAGATATGCTGAAATTCCTGAAGTTTACCAAAACAACAGGCCCTGCGGATTCCCCGAATTCACGGAGTGCGGCAACACTTTGCCTACGTCCCGGAGGCCCCATGTTCGGCGGCTCCGGGTCGGTGGTCAGAGGCATCATCGAAAACTCACAGCCCGCGCCCAGAGCGCATTCTCGAAAGACAGTACTGTCTGCCACAACCACCCGGCGCAACGTCCGAGGCCCTTGGCCCAGCCTGTCCAGAAAGTCGCGAAACGCCTGTATCCGCTCGGAACTTCTCCAAAAAGAATCCTGCTGACGGATGACCACAGGTATGATTACGGTTGCTTCATTCATTGGATTGGGTCACTTTACATAGTAAATGATCGATTCAGGGGCTGCCGTTTTCAAGTCCGGTCCAATTTATGCATACTTTGGTCCAAACGTAAATCATTCCATCGACTGACGATCATCGACGAGGTATTTCATGACGGCCCCAGCAACCTACCAGCGACGCAGAAGCAACGTCACCGCCATCATTCCAGCGCGCGGTGGCTCCAAGGGCGTGCCACGCAAGAACATTCGCCCTCTTGGCGACAAGCCACTCATCGCATACAGCATTGAGGCAGCGCTCAAGGCCAAACTGGTGGACCGTGTCATCGTTTCCACAGACGACCCCGCCATCGCGGACATCGCCATGCGTTTCGGTGCCGAAGTGCCGTTCCTGCGCCCCGCAGCTCTGGCCCGCGACGACTCGCCCATCCACCTGGCAATCGACCATGTCCAGACCGAGCTCTGGCGGCGAGAAGGCGCGTTCATCGCGCAGGTGGTGGTCCTTTACCCCAGCCACCCTTTCCGCACGCCCGCGCTCATCGACTCGGTGGTGGGAAAGCTGCAACAGGGGCACAGCCCCGTGGGAACCGTACGCCGCATCCCGGCGGGCGGCACCACTCACTTCGCCGAGCATGGCGGCACGCTCCAGCCGCTCATGAAACGCGCTCCGGGCCACAAGCCGCAATCCTATTTCCGCAACTACGGGCTGGTGCAGGGTCACATCACCGGCGTGAACAACAAGCCGTATTCACTTGAAATTGAAGATGAAATAAGCCTCATCGACATTGACACGCCCTATGATTTCGCCGTTGCCGAGGAAGTGGTCGCCAGTGGCCTGTTCGACTTCGACAAAACCGGGCTGCCCCACGCCGCCCATCCCGCAACACCGGCCGAGGGATCAAGGGTCGTGGAATTCTAGGACTGAAAGGGGACCGATGAAGACGCTGCTCATATCCATACCTAGCCGACGCGGCGGCTCCACCTTCCCGCCCTATGCATGCCTTGCGCTCGCCAGACACCTCCGCAAGAACGGCATGGCGGACGTGAGCCTCTACGACCTCGACACTCCGGATGACATGACCGAACTGCTGGCGCTGCTTGAACGCGAACAGCCCCGCGTGGTCGGCCTGAGCGCAGTGGTCTCCACCACATACGCAACAGTCAAGAAACTCTCTTTCGAGGTCCGCGGGCTGCTCCCTGAGGCCCTCATTGTGCTCGGCGGCAACCTTGCGGCCAGCGCCGACGTCCTGCTGCATCGCACGGCCGTGGATCTTTGCGTGCTGGGCGAGGGCGAAAATCCCATGCTCGACATCCTGCGGCGCGCCGAAACCGCGACAACACCGCTCGACTACGCCGACATCCGCGGCGTGGCCCTGCTCGACAGGGACGGAAACATGCTCGCCAACGGATACGGACGCTCCGTGCCGCGCGATGAAATGTACGATGTGGACTGGGGCGACCTCGAACGGCTCGGGCTGATCGACAAATACATGCCCGTGGTCTTCAGGGACACTGACATTCCGCCGTGGCCATGGGAAAAGGACGCGCGCTCATACGAAGCCAGACGCCGCGACCGGCGGCACGCCAATATTTACGTGGGCAAGGGTTGCCCCAACCGCTGCACCTTCTGCCACCGCTGGACCCCGGGGGTGCGCTACATCCCGGTTCCGGTGCTGGAGAGACGCATCCGCGAGCTGGTGGAGCGCTACGACGTTGGTTTCATCTCGCTCATGGTCGAGGCATTCGGCGTCAACAAGCGTTGGCTCAAGGACTTCTGCGAGGCCGTGAAGCCACTGGACGTGCTCTGGTGCGTGGGCGGTGTGCGCGCAGACACACTGACCCCGGACGAAGTTGCGATGATGAAGGATTCCGGCTGCGCCATGCTGACCTACGGTCACGAATCCGGCAGCCAGAAGATGCTCGACGTCATGGAAAAGCACGTGGAGCTGCGGCACAATTACGAATCCGCCAGACACACCATCGGCAATGGGTTGAACACGGTCATCCAGACAGTCATCGGCATGCCCGGCGAGAACAACCGCACCATCAGCGAGACGATTCGCTTCGCCCGCTACGCGGCCAGTCTCGCCCCGTGGCAGCGTCCGGCCTTCGTCTCCGTGAACTACGCGCTCGCCCTGCCCGGCACGCCCATATACGAGTACGGCCGCCGCAAGGGCCTTTTCGGCAAGAACATGGATGACGAGGAGGCCTACCTCCTGCACGCCTCCAACGTAGAAGCCGCAGACGAAAGCATGGCCGTGAACTTCACGGACGCCTCCCGGCTGGACTGGCTCTCGTGGCGCGATCTGATTTTCCATTATGTGTTCAGGGATTACGTGCTGCGCTTCGGTATCCAGCATTACGAGACCATCAAGGCCATGCAGACCGGCGAGATTCCCCTCGACCACCGCTACGTGAACGATCCTCAACGCTGGAACGCTCAAGATGCGGCCCGGCTGCTGAAAAAGGACTACTCCGGTTCCGTGGCGCCGCGCTGGAAGAACCGTTTGCGCGCGGTGCGGTTTTATCACTTTCTGCTTCCGCGCCCGGTCATCAGGCTACGTATCCAGTTCCGGATACTGAAGCAGGAGACCAACGCCCATGGATGGCAGTCGGCCCTGAACATGGTGAAAGAACACATCGGCACGAAAATACGGAATTTCAAACAGTTGGCAAAACGTCACGCGGACTGCTCCCTGCGGCAGACCGTGGACGAGCTGCCCCCGGTCCCCTGCGATTCCCCGGCCATGGCACCGCTTCGCAAGGGACGCTAGCCATAAAGCTGCGCGGCCCGGAGGCCGATTGAGTAAATGGCGGAGTCGCTTCGCCTTGAATCGCTCACTAACTTAATGATACATGCCCTGACGGGACATTATGCTGGATCATCGAAAAATACTCATCCGTCCAGACGCCACGCTTCTGGAAGCCATGAAGGTCAATACGGCCTCGGGACTCCAACTCGCGCTGGTGGCTGACGAGGACGGCAGGCTGCTCGGCACCATCACGGACGGCGACATTCGGCGGGCCATCCTCAAAGGCCGCCCGCTGGAGGATTCGGTGGCTGCCTCCATGAACACCGCGCCGGTCTTCGGCCGCGTGGGCGAGTCGCCCAACGTGCTGCGCGACCGGCTCAATACCAAGACCCTACGGGTCATTCCCCTGCTAAACAAGGACGGCAGCATCGCCGGGGTGGAGACAATCGAGAACCTGCTGACCCCGCCGGTCATCGATAACCGCGTGGTCATCATGGCTGGCGGCCTTGGCACACGGCTGCATCCGCTCACCGAAAATTGCCCCAAACCGCTGCTGAAGGTCGGGGACAAACCCATTCTGGAGACTATCCTCGACAACTTCATGGCCTACGGCTTCCGAAACTTCACCCTCTCGGTGAACTACAAGTCGGACATGGTCATGGATCACTTCGGCGACGGCTCACAGCTAGGCTGCTCCATCGAATACCTCTGCGAGGACAAGCGAATGGGCACTGCCGGGGCCTTGAGCCTTTTCAACGAACGGCCGGATAAGCCTTTCTTCGTCATGAACGGCGATCTCTTGACCACCATCAATTTCAAACATTTCCTCGACTTCCACGAGCGCACCGGGGCTGAGGCCACCATGGGTGTATGCGAACACGCCTACCAGATACCCTACGGCGTGGTGCGCGTGGACGAGAACCGCATCGTGGATCTTGAGGAAAAGCCGACCAATACCTATTACATCAACGCCGGGGTCTACATGCTCTCGCCCTCGGCCCTTGACGCCATTCCGGAAAACGAATTCTTCGACATGCCGCAACTATTTCGCAGGCTCATGGACGCCGGGCGCGAAACCACGGCCTACCCGGTGCGCGGCCTGTGGATCGACATCGGCCAGCACGAGGACCTTGAACGGGCCCACGTGACCATCCAATCCATCAACTCCTGCAACCGTCAATGAGCATGAACTGCCTCGTCATCGGATACGGCTCCATAGGCTCACGCCATGCGCGGATACTGGACGAACTCGGCCACGCGCCGTCCATAGTCTCCAGCCGGGACCTCGACGTACCCTACCCCTGCCACCGCACGCTGAAACAGGCGCTGGATGCGGACGGTTACGACCATGTGGTCGTGGCAAACCGCACAGCCGAGCACCACGACACGCTTGCTGAACTGGCCGACCTCGGACACCGCGGACGGGTGCTCGCGGAAAAGCCGCTCTTCCAGCACACCACCCCGCTCCCCGAACACCGTTTCGCGGCTGCCCACGTGGCTACAACCTGCGCTTTCACCCGATCATCGCCCGGATGCGGGAGCTGCTGGTGAACAGGGAGCTTATCGCCATCCACTCCCACGCGGGCTCGTACCTGCCGCACTGGCGGCCCGGCACGGACTACACGCGCTGCTATTCCGCCATCAAGGAACAGGGCGGCGGCGTGCTGCGCGACTTGAGCCACGAGATCGACTACCTGCTCTGGTTCTGTGGCGGCTGGAAACGGCTGACCGCCCACGGCGGCACCTTCGGCAGGCTCGACATCGACAGCGAGGACACCTTCAGCATTATCTTCGAGGGAACGCGCTGCCCGCTCGCCACGCTGACGCTCAGCTATCTGGAGCACACCCCGCGCCGGACCATCGTGGCCACCTGCCCGGACCTGACCGTCACCGCCGACCTCATCGCCGGAACCCTGACGTGGGCCAACGAGCGACACTCCTTCACCGTGGAGCGCGACGAGACCTACAGGCTTCAGCATCAAAGCGTGCTGGGCGATCCAGACACCCCGCCTGCACCCTTGAGGAAGGGCTGGGCGTAACCAAATTCATAGACGCCGCGGAAAAGGCTTCGCGGGCAGGACGCTGGGTGACGCCATGAACAGCTTCACAGGATTCGTTTTCGCCCGGGGTGGCTCCAAGGGCGTGCCGGACAAAAACCTGCGGCTGCTCGACGGAAAACCGCTGGTGGGCATCGCCGTGGAAACAGGTCTGGAGAGCCGCCACATTTCGCGCATGATGGTCTCCACAGACAGCCCGGCAATCGCCGAGGCGGCCCGCGCGCACGGCGCGGACGTGCCCTTCATGCGGCCCGAGGAGCT
>NZ_BBCB01000046.1 GCF_001311825.1 Salidesulfovibrio brasiliensis JCM 12178
CGCGTCGCCTGTCTGGACGGCGGCGTTGCCGGAGCGCAGCTCGGGCGGCAGGCGTTCGGCATTGACCGTGTCGCCCGCGTACATGATGAACATGCGTTCCACGAAATTCTTCAGTTCGCGCACGTTTCCCGGCCATTCATAGGTCTTGATGCACTCCATGGCCCGCTCGTCAAAGGCCAGCGGCTTGAAGCCGTGACGTCTGACCAGCCCTTCGGTAAAGGCGTCGATGAGCAGCGGTACGTCGCCGGAACGCTCGCGCAGGGGCGGCACTTCCAGCGGAAAAACCTTGAGCCGGTAATAGAGGTCCTCGCGGAACGTCCCGGCCTTGATCTCCTCCTGCAGGTCCTTGTTCGTGGCCGCGATCACGCGCACATCCACGCGGATGGTCTTGCGGCCGCCAACGCGTTCAAAGCACTGCTCCTGAAGGATGCGCAGGATCTTGGCCTGCGTCTTGAGGCTCATGTCGCCTATCTCGTCAAGGAACAGGGTGCCCTGATCGGCCAGCTCGAACTTGCCCACCTGTGCGGATTCCGCGCCGGTGAATGCGCCCTTTTCGTGCCCGAAGAGTTCCGACTCGATGAGTTCCTCGGGTATTGCCGCGCAGTTGACCGCCACCATGGGCTTGTCCGCGCGCATGGACTGCGAGTGCACCGAGCGGGCCACGATCTCCTTGCCGGTGCCGTTCTCGCCGGTGATGAGCACCCATGCGTCCGTGGGAGCCACGCGTTCGATGACCTGACGCAGGTGCTCTATGGCCGGAGATTCTCCGGTGAGGCGGGTGGTGCGGTTGCCGTCGATGCGAGAACGCAGCTCGCGGTTCTCCTGCTTGAGCCGGGCCACTTCCAGCGCGTTGCGGCTGGTGGCCTCGACCTTTTCGAGGGAGAGGGGTTTTTCGATGAAGTCGAACGCGCCGTTCTTGAGCGCGGTGACGGCGGTTTCGATGTTGCCGTGGCCGGAGATCATAATGACCGGCACGTGGGCGTGCTCCTCGTTGATGCGCTCCAGCGCTTCGAGGCCGTCCATGCCGGGCAGCCAGATGTCCAGAAAGATGATGTCGGGGTTTTCCGAGCCCAGCAGTTCGAGGCCGTCCTCGGCGTTGTCCGTGTCGCTGACCTCAAGGCCCTCGTCTTCAAGAATGCCGCGCAGGGAGAAGCGGATGCTTTCCTCGTCGTCGATGATCAGTACCTTGCCGGGCATGGCGTTCTCCGTGAGTGGGTTTGGGGAGGCGTCAGTCTACGGCAAGCCGCCCTGCGATTCAAGGCCGTGACAGAATGTCCGGCAGCGCGTCCTTGAGCATGGGGAAGCGGAACTCGTACCCGGCCTGCTGGAGCCGCTCCGGCAGGGCGAACTGGCCGTTCAGGAGTACCTCGTCCGCCATCTCGCCGAAAAGCATCCGCAGGGCGAAACCGGGCGTACGCAACCAGTGCGGCCGGTTCAGAGTCTCGCCCAGCACCCGCGCGAAGCGGCTGAAGCTCACGGGCGTCGGCGCGGTCAGGTTGTATGGTCCTTGCGTTTCGGGGTGTTCCATGAGGAAGCGGATCGCGCCGACCTCGTCGTGCATGTGAATCCACGACACGCCCTGCTCGCCGCTGCCGATGGGACCGCCCACGAAAAAGCGGAACGGGGGGAGCATTCGTTCCAGCGCGCCCCCCTGACCGAGCACCATTCCGGTGCGGATCATGACCCGGCGAATCCCCATTTCCTCTGCTTCGGCGGTGGAGGCTTCCCACTGCCCGGCCACGTCCGCGAGAAATCCCTCGCCCTGTGCCGTGTCCTCGGTAACGGGCGTGCTGCGGTGGTGGCCGTAGTAGCCAACGGCAGAGCCCTGCACAAAGACGGCGGGTTTTTCGGGGGCCTTGCGCAGCCCTTCCAGCAGGCGTTTCCCCGAGCCGAGGCGGCTTTGCAGGATGCGCTTCTTGACTTCCGGGGTCCAGCGGCCTTCGGCGATGCTTGACCCCGCGAGGTTGACGATGGCCGAGTCTTGGGTGACGAGCGAAGGCCACTCGCCGCCGTCCCAGGTGAAGCCGGAAACGGTTTTCCCGAACACCCTATCTACGGAGTCTGTGCTGCGGGAAATGACCATGACTTCATGGCCGTCGGCCAGAAGTGATGCGGCCAGCGACTGCCCGATGAATCCGGTTCCTCCGGTGATGAACGTACGCATGGGATACCTCCGATGGGAAAGCATACCACGATGCCGGGCGTTTCGCCACGGGGGAGATGTGATTTCGTGAAGGGACGAAGAGTGTTAGCTGACGGGCAGTTCCACCCGCACCACGGTCCCGGCGGGCTTGTTGGCGTGGGCGGTGACGGTCCCCCGGTGGTCGGAGACAATGGAGCGCACGATGGTCAGGCCGAGGCCGGTGCCCCCTTTCTTCTTGGAGAAATAGGGCTCGAACATGCGCGACGCCCCGTCTCTCGGCAGGCCGGTGCCGTTGTCTGCCACGCGGACCACGATGCGGTTCTTGCGCCGTTCATATTCGGCGGTGACGTGTATCTCGCCGTCGCCCCGGCCGTTCAGGGCCTCTTCGGCGTTGGTGAGCAGGTTGATGAAGACCTTGCCGAGGGCTTCGCGGTCGAACGTGATTTCCGGAAGGTCGTTCTTGATGCGAAGGCTCCACTGTACGCCGCGGTGGGTGTTCTCGAACATGCCGACAACCTCTTCGAGCAGCGGGCCGAGCCTGCCCTGCCTGAGCTGCACTTCCGGCAGCTTGGCGTAGGCCGAGAACTCCGAGACCATCTGCTGGAGCCGCTCCACCTGACTGACGATCAATCCCGTGCAGTCGTCGAAGACCTTGTTGTCCACATCGTCGCCGAACTTGCGCTGGAGCCGTTGGGCAGAGAGCTTGATGGGCGTGAGCGGGTTCTTGATCTCATGGGCGATGCGCCGGGCCACTTCGCGCCACGCCGCCAGCCGCTGGATTTTTTCCAGCTCGGTGATGTCCTCGAACACGGCCACGGTGCCCACCTCGGAGCCGGGCGTGCCGGGCAGCGCCACCACGTTGATGAGCAGCTTGCGCACTCCATCCGGGGTTTGCAGGTCGAGCTGACGCTGCCACTGCTCGCCGGGGTTCTTGCCCACGGTGTCGAGGGCCTCGCGCATGATGTCCGCGAACTCGCCGGAAAGCAGGGTGTGCGGCTTCTTGCCGATGAGAAATTCCGCTGGTGTGCCGAGAATCTGCTCGGCAGCGCGGTTCACGGTCCCGATGCGGCCCGAGGCGTCCATGGAGATGACGCCCGAGGTGATGTTGTTGAGCACCGCCTCGATGTATCGGCCGCGTCGTTCCAGCTCCTGATTCTGCTTTGCCAGACGTTCGCCCGCCTTGGTCTCGTTCTCGCGGGCAAGCTCTAGGTCTTCGGTCATGCGGTTGAACGAGCGCACGAGGAAGCCCAGCTCGTCGTCAGAGCGGTCTTCAAGGCGTACGGAGAGGTCGCCGCGCGCAATGCGTTCGGTGCCTGCGGCCAGCGCCTGCACCGGGGCCGAGAGCTCTTTGGCCAGCCGGAAGCCGAACCAGATGGAGCCGAGGATGATGAGCATGGTCATGACCCCGAGGGTCAGATAGAGCGTCATTTTCCACGGGTATTTGAGTGTCTTGAGCTTCTTGTATTCGTCGAGGCCGCGCACGATCCTGTCCAGCTTGTGCAGCAGGCCGCGCCCGCCGGTCTCCCCGAGCACGAGAAAGCCCGTCTTGCCGTCGTCTACGGGCGTGACCCCGACGATGAGGTCGCTTTGCGGGGTGGGGATGATGGTGGACCACTGGCGCGGATCGGCCTTGAGGCCTTCCCAGTCGATCTTTTCCTTGATGGCGGGCCACGCCTTTTCCCACTGGGCGGAGTAGTGGGTGTTCTGAACCGTGCCGGTGGGCGTTATCACCCCCACGAGGCTGAGGTCGTACTCCTCGAACTTCTCGCCGAGCAGGGTGTTCATGCCCTTGCCGCCCCATGCGTACTGGCGCTGGACGACTTCGTCGATCATGTTCTTGCCGCGCCGCTGCAGGCGGTCCTGCGCCGAGCCGTAGAACGCGCGGCCCAGTTCAAGAGCCTGCTCCATGGACTCCTCCACCTGCCCCTTGAACCAGTAGTCCACAGAGGTCTGTACGAACTTCACGCTCACGAGAAACATGAGCACCGTGGGGATGAGGGAGAGGGATATGAAGGCCAGCACCAGCCGGGTTCTGAGCTTGGAGCCCAGCACGCGGCGGCGGCGTTCCAGCAGCAGCTTGACGCCGTTTCTGGTGACGATGAACAAGACCACCAGCAGCAGGATGAAGTTCAGGTTCAGCAGGCCGAGGAAGAGGTAGGAGTTGCCCCCGAGATACTTGAGTTCCACCCACGTCAGCACCGCGATGAGCGCGAAGCAGACCCCGGCGGCGATGAGTTCGCGTTTTCTGCGGCGGCGCTCCCGCTGGTCCACCTTGTCGATCTTGATGTATTCGCGCGGCATGGCTAGTACCGGAATTCAAGGGTGGAGGTCACGGTGGGGCCGCCTCGCCATGACCAGAACAGAAACGTCCGGGTAAACCAGTCCGGCACGTCCAGAGGCGTGAGCGCGGCTTCCACTTCCAGCAGATAGCTGTTGCCGCGCACGAGTTCGCTCCAGGGGCACAGCGGGATGGAGAACTGCTTCCAGCCTCGATTGAGCAGGGGCACAAGCTCCGTGGCCCGGTCGGGCTGGCTCTTGCCGGGCAGCGTGAGCACGTATTCCTTGGCCAGCGCGTCGTAGTGCAGGGTGGCCTCGAAGCGTCCGTCGCCGAGCGGTTTGTTGAAGAAATACTGTCTGGACTGCTCGATGGCGGCCCGGCAGACAAGCTTCAGGGGCACGCCGTTTCGCAGGGTCTCGGCGATTTCCTCGGCTCCGGTGAGCGTGACGCCGAACTCCGCGGCCAGCGTATCGCCCACCTTGGTGGCCGAAACCGAGTCGAGGCTGATGACCTGCGCACGGGCCGGAAGGGCTGCAAACGCGGCCCACGCGGCAAGCACGGTCAGAAGAAGCAGCGCGCGTAACTTCATATAACAGGGTGGTATCAGCAGCCGGGGGAAAGGACAAGCAGGCAGGTTCGCCGTTGCCACCGGGGCGCGAGCGGGCTATGGTCCCGGGCCTACGGGTGTCGAAATACTTGAACGACAAAGCTGTTCCGGCTACGTTCCGTCATGACCCCGAAACGACCACCCGTCTCAACGAGACACCATGAGGACGCATGAGCAGAACCCGCACCCCGCGCCCGCTTCCGGTTTCCCGGCTGCGAGCCGCCCTTGATCCGGAAAAGATTCCCTTTGAAACCAGCGACGAAATCCCGGACAGGGATCCCACGCCTTCGTTCCAGCCCCGCGCCATGAAGGCGCTGGAACTCGCGCTGGCGGTCAAGGGCAATGAATATAACGTCTATGTGGCTGGCGAGCCCAACATGGGACGCACCCATTTCGTGAAGACCTTTCTCGGCAAGCGCGCCAAAAAAGCGCCAACCCCGGCGGACTGGGTCTATCTGTATAACTTTGAGGACGAGGACCGGCCCGTGGCCGTGTCCCTGCCCGCAGGCATGGGCCGCAAGTTCAAGAACGCCCAGCAGAAGGCCGTGAGCCGCCTCAAGTCCGAGGTGCCTGCCCGTTTCGACGAGGAGTCCTTTCAGAAAAAGCACGAACGGCTGCTCAAGAAGTTCAGCCAGCGCCGCGACGAGCTTTTTGCCCGCATGGAGGAGGAAGCCGAAAAGGCGGGCTTCCGCCTGACCATTGATGAAGACTCGGTCATCACATTGGCCCCGCTGGTGGACGGCAAGCCGCTGCAGGATAGCGACTACGACACCCTCGACTCCAAGGTTCGCAAAAAGCTCAAGGAACAGGGCGAGGTGCTGCTGGACAAGCTCTCGGGCGACCTGAGGAGCATCAACCAGAACGAGCAGGTGCTCAAGAAGAACGAGGACGATCTGCACCGCGAGACCGCCCGGGCCGTGCTGCGCGAATGCATGGCCCCGGTGCGCGAGCAGTTCGACGCCGTGAAGGGCCTGCCCGACTATTTCGATGCCCTTGAGGACTGTGTGGTTGAGAACGTGGACCAGTTCCAGAGCCGCGAGGTGCCCTCGCACCCGCTGTTCATGGATTCGTCCGGCGGCGGTGAGGACTTCTTCACCCGCTTCGAGGTGAACCTTTTTGTGGATAACGGCCGCAGCAAAGGCGCTCCGGTCATCCTCGAAGACCACCCCACGGCATTCAACCTGCTCGGCTCCATTGAGCGCGAAACCGAGATGGGCGCGCTCTACACCGACTTCACGCTGGTCAAGGCCGGGGCCCTGCAGAAAGCCAACGGCGGGTTCCTGATAATCAACGTGGAAGACCTGCTGACCAACCCGCACTCGTGGGAAGGGCTATTGCGCGCGCTGCGTGCCGGGAACGCCCGCATCGAGGACCCGGTGGAGCCGGATCAGGTTCGCGCCCGGACCATCGAGCCGCAGCCCATCCCCATCGAGCTGCGCGTCATCCTCATCGGCACGGACGTCAACTACGAGCTTATGCTCTACAATGACGACCGGTTCGCCAAGTATTTCAAGGTGAAGGCGCATCTGCAATCCACCTGCAAACGCGACGCTGCCCATGTGAAACGCTACCTGCAGGCCATCGGCAGGGTTGCGAGGCAGGATGAGTCCCTGCCGCTTTCCCGAGGCACCCTCGCCGGACTGGTGGACTTCGGCTCCCGGCTGGCCGAGGACCAGAAGCGGCTTTCGCTCTACTTCCCGCTGCTTCGCGAGCGCGTGGTCGAAGCCTCGGCCATGGCCCGGTTGCGCGGGGCCGAAAGGGTGGAGGCCGACGACCTCGCCCGCTCGCTCGACGACCGCGACTATCGCTCCAATCTCTATGAAGCCGAATTCATGTCCGACTATGACCGCGAGGTCATCAAGGTGGCCACGGGCGGCACCGCCGTGGGCGAGGCCAACGGGCTCTCCGTGACCCAGTTCGGGGACCACGAGTTCGGCCTGCCGCACCGCATCGCATGCCGCGTTGGCGTGGGGCACGGCGGCATCATCGACCTTGAGCGGGAGGCCCAGCTAGGCGGTCCCATTCACACCAAGGGCATGATGATCATCAAGAGCTACCTCGTGGGCCTTTTTGCCCAGAACAAGCCCATCGTCATGACCGGGAGCCTGTGCTTCGAGCAGTCCTACGCGGGCATCGAGGGCGATTCAGCCTCGGGCGCGGAATTGGCTTCGCTGCTTTCCGCCCTGTCCGGCGCGCCCATCGACCTCTCCTACGCCTTTACCGGCGCGGTCAGCCAGAGCGGCTGCATCATGGCCGTGGGCGGGGTCAACGAGAAGGTCGAGGGCTTCCACAAGGTCTGCAAACGGCGCGGCCTGACAGGCAAGCAGGGCGTGCTCCTCCCTGCGGACAACGTGGTCAACCTCATGCTGCGCGACGACGTGGTGCGCGACGTGGAAGCCGGGCTGTTCGCCATATACCCGGTCTCCACCATCGAGCAGGCCATGCGCATCCTTACCGGGGTGCCGACAGGGACGCTGGGCAAAAACGGAACCTATCCGGCCGGAACGCTCTTTCGCATGGTGGACGACCGTCTGGCCGAGCTGGCCGAACTGGCCAGGAAAAAAAGCAAGTAGGGAGGAAGCATGTCCCGAAGCTGGATACGGGGAAAGCTGCCGGAGTTTGTCCGAGACCTCTTTCGCAATTTCTGTCAGGCGTCCGTGGCGCTCAACCGGGAGTTCGAGAGCTTTGACAGGGAAGGCGTGGTCTGCTTTGAGCAGCTGCGCGACCTTGTGGGCACCGAGATGGACAAGGGACTGCTCTGGCGCATGAAGGACACGGCCCACCACGTGTTTCGCAACGACCCCGAACAGCCTGCCGAGGGACGTTTTCTCGACTGGGCCATGGGCTACATTTTTCACGAAACCGTCAAACTCCGCGAGGACGCGTACCAGCGGCAGAACTACGGCCCGTGGCTTCGGGAGATCATGGAAGAGCAGACACCCGGTCCACAGCAGGAAATCTCCGGCAATCTGGCCGAGGTTCTCGACCAGACCCGCGAAAGCATGCGCCGTGAAATCGACCGCATACGGTTTTTTATGGACAACTGCCGCACCCTGTTGCCACCATACCTTTCCCGGCACCGGGAAAACGTGCTGCTTGCGCGGTTCATCGTTTCGCAGGAGCCGCTGGTCGTGGAGGCTTTCGGCAGTGATTACGATATGTTGATTGATGGCGTCTACGCCGGTGAGCCCGAGTTGATGTACGTTCTCGCTTCCCGCAGCCTGCGTATGGGCGGCTGGCTTGAGGAGGCCCGGCGGGCGCTGGATACTGCCCTGCAGCTTTCTCCCGAGGGGAAATTGGTGTTGCAAGAAAAAAAAAATAATTGATAATTGGGCCAGTAGGATCAAATCCTGAGATTGAAGATTGAGAATTCAAAGGTGTGCCAATCATACCAAGAGGAGGCCGTTGATGAAGAAACTGTTGCTGCTGGCTATCGCCTGCATGATGATTTTCGCTTGGGGTTGCTCCAAGAAGGTGAATCCCGAGCCGGAAGTCGTCGTTGTTGAAGAGGAAACTGTTGTTGAAGAAGTTGTGGTCGATCCCATGGCCGTCTACAAATCCCAGTACGACAGCCTGCCGACCATGCATACCGTCGCCAAGGGCGAATGCCTGTGGTGGATCGCTGAATACAAGCAGATCTACAACGATCCCTTCATGTGGCCCCTCATCTTCAAGGCCAACCGTGACAAGATCGACAACCCGGACCTGATCTACCCCGGTCAGCAGTTCGAAGTGCCGCGTTACGGCTACACCCTCGACGAAGTCAAGGAAGCCCGCAAGTCCGCCGGTGCCCCGTGGAAGCAGCTCGAGCCCGGTCCGGACACCTGGATCCCGGCCGAAATGCGCGCCGCTCTCGGGTACAGCTTCTAGGCTGACCGCAGAATAGAGTTTGAATAAGCCTCTGCCTTCACGGCAGGGGGCTTTTTCGCGTGTTTCCATTCCACAGAGAGGCAGGTGAATGCCATTGACAGCCCCGTCCCTGCGGAGCAGACTTCGTACATGTTCCTCTCGGAAGTCATCGCGGAAGACCGCATCCGAAAAGCCCTTGAGCAAGGGCAGTTCGAAAACCTCGAAGGCATGGGCAAGCCTCTGCCGCACGACGAGGCCGCCCATCTGCCACCTGAAATTCGGTTGGCCTATCGTATGCTCAAGACGAGCGGCTACATCGACGACCCCAAGGCTCTGGAAAAGGAAATCGTGCGCGTACAGGACCTGCTGGAGCATCTTGAGGACGAATCCGAACGCTACCGCCAGATGCAGAAGCTCGAAGTGCTGACCATGCGCATGGAGCGCGTCACAGGGCGTCCTGTCCGGCTCGACGACGACTATTACGACCGTGTCGTGCACCGGGTCCGCGTGTCTGAAAAATAGCCCTCTCCGGACTCAGCCTGTATAGGCACCCCGCCACCCTACCCAACTCTCCGGCCCATTCTCGTCATTTCGCTGATAACACACTTGGATTGCTGCGTTTTCTTCTCTTCAACTATTCAGATGAAAAACGCCTCGAGAAGCCGGTGGACGCTTTCCTTACGGAAAACATTTTTTTTTCAAAATGTATGGAATGCGCAATTTCCAACGTGTTTATTGAAAAATTGGACAATATATAGTGATTTTTGTTGTGGAATTTTTGACAGAACAACGCTATGTGTCCCGCGAACTGCAACCTGCAGGTTGCGTTGTCAAGAGGTTGACATCATTGCTGCGGATGAAAAAAGCCTTTTGATAACAGCCAGTTGAAGAGGGAAGAGATTGCGGCCTGAAGGCCGGTCCGGAAAGGTTCGGGACGTTCGGAGGAGAAAGTCGCCCTAACGCGAAACAGCGCGAACGGATTGGAAAGGGTCGCACGCGTATTCGGCCGGATGGCCGTGCACACCTGTAAAACCAAAGGGGACACACGTGCAACAGATCGAAAGCTTCATCAACTTCATCGGCGGATACGTCTGGGGCTGGCCCATGCTGATCCTGCTGGTCGGCACAGGCGTCTGGCTGACCATCATTCTCAAGGGGCTCCAGTTCCGCGAGCTCTGGTACTCCCTTTACCTTGCCCTCATCAAACGCGAAGAGGCTGACGCCGACAAAGGCGACATCTCCAACTTCCAAGCACTCATGACCGCGCTCTCCGCCACCGTCGGAACCGGGAACATCGCTGGCGTGGCCACCGCCATCTCCATCGGCGGTCCCGGCGCGCTGTTCTGGATGTGGGTCACCGGCCTGGTCGGCATGGCCACCAAGTACGGCGAAGCCGTGCTGGCCGTGAAATACCGCATCACCGACGAAAACGGCGAAATGGCCGGCGGACCCATGTACTACCTCGAACGCGGCCTCGGCATGAAATGGCTCGGCACCGCGTTCGCCGTCTTCGCGGCAGTGGCCGCCTTCGGCATCGGGAACATGGTGCAGTCCAACTCCGTGGCAGACGCCGTGGAAGCCACCTTCGGCATCCCGCACATCTACGTGGGCGTGGTTCTCGCCGTACTGACCGGCATGGTCATCCTCGGCGGCATCAAAAGCATCGGCCGCGTCACCGGCGTGCTCATTCCCATCATGATCATCTTCTACCTCGCCGGTGCCGTCATCATCGTCGCCATGAACCTCGACAAGGTTCCCGGCGCGTTCGCCCTGATCTTCGAACACGCCTTCAACCCCACCGCCGCAGGCGGCGGTTTCGCCGGTGCCACCGTCATGATGGCCATGCGCTTCGGTATCGCCCGCGGCGTCTTCTCGAACGAATCCGGCCTCGGCTCCGCGCCCATCGCCGCAGCTGCCGCCAAGACCAAGCACCCCGTCGATCAGGCGCTGGTCTCCATGACCCAGACCTTCATCGACACCATCGTGGTCTGCACCCTGACCGGACTGATTCTGGTCATGTTCAACTGGAACTCCGGCCTCGAAGGCGCCGAACTGACCACCGCAGCCTTTGAAATGGGCTTCTCCGGCGGCCAGTACATCGTCACCCTCGGCCTCATCCTTTTCGCCTACTCCACCATCCTCGGCTGGAGCTACTACGGCGAAAAGTCCATCGAATACCTCTTCGGCACCAAGCTGATCACCCCCTACCGTGTACTCTTCATCATTGCAGTACTGGTCGGTTCCTCCCTGAAGGTCAGCTTCGTCTGGGCCCTGGCCGACTGCTTCAACGGCCTGATGGCGGTTCCGAACCTCATCGGCCTGCTCATGCTGTCGCCGGTCATCGCCTCCGAAACCAAGGAATACTTTGAACGGAAAAAGGCAGAAGACGCGGCTTGCAAAGCAAACCGCTAACCCTGCCGCCTCGAGTAAGGGCCGCCCATCAGGGCGGCCCTTTTTTTGCCTCCGGCGGCCCTCCGGGGGCTTAAACCCTATTCCAAAAGGGTTTAAGAATCCCAAAACGCTTTGGCTTGCCTTCGGCGGAGCTAGCCGGGCACGTAAGATTTTCGCTTGCAGCAAACGCCTTTAAGATAGGGAGTGCAGAGGGGATTATCCCCTTTGCCGGGTGCAGGGCAGCGCCCTGCCCGCCGGAGGCCTCTTTGATTCGTACCAACGACAAAGCCCCCGCTCTCATGAGAGCGGGGGCTTTGTCGTTTCAGTTGAATGCGAGTTATTCGTCGATAGGCTTGCTGAACTTGCAGCCTTTTTGCGGGCAGGCGAGCACTTCGCCTTTGTCCTTGAGGAATTTTCGGACGAGGATCGGGTGGCTGCATTCGGGGCAGCTTTCTGCCACGGGCCAGTCCCAGACAGCGTATTTGCAGCCGGGGTACTCGCTGCAGGAGTAGAATATTTTTCCTCTGCGGGAGCTTTTTTCGACCAGTTCGCCTTTGCAGCCTTCGTTGGGGCATTTGACGCCTGTGGAGTAAGGCTGGGAGTAGGTGCAGTCGGGGTAGTTGGCGCAGGCGATGAAGCGCGAGCCGGTGCGGGCCTGTTTGAGGTGCAGTTCGCCGCCGCAGTCCGGGCAGACGCCTACGACTTGCGGTTTTTCGGATTCGACGATGCGTATGGAGCCGTCGTCCTCGCGCACGAAGTTTTTGATGTTTTTGCAGTCGGGGTAGCCGGTGCAGCCGAGGAACTCGCCGCGGCGGCTGCGCTTGATGGCCATGGGGCGGCCGCATTTGTCGCAGTCCACGCCCAGCTCTTCGGGCGCGGGCTCCTTGACGACCTCGATCTCGCCTTTTTCGTTTCGCTTGAAATTCTTGATGTTCCGGCAGGCCGGGAAGCCGCTGCAGCCGAGGAATTCGCCAGTTTTTCCGAATTTGATGGTCATGGGCTTGCCGCATTGGTCGCAGACCACGCCGGTATCCTGCACGCTGCGGCCCATGTCTTTCTTGGCCTTGTCCAGCGTGGGGTTGAAGTCGCCGGTGAACTCGCTCAGGAGCTGTGCCCAGTCGAGGCGGCCGTCGGCCACGTCGTCGAGCTTGTTTTCCATGTCTGCGGTGAAGCCCACGTCCATGAGTGCCTGAAAGTGTTCGGAGAGCTGATCGCTGACCACGAAGCCGAGCTCGGTGGGCGCGAATTTGCGCTCTTCCAGCAGCGCGTATTCCCGGTCGAGCAGGGTGGAGATAATGGCTGCGTAGGTGGACGGGCGGCCGATGCCGAGTTCTTCCAGCGTGCGGACGAGTGAGGCTTCGGAGTAGCGCGGCGGCGGCTGGGTGAACTTCTGTTCCTTGTTGAGGTCCTTGAGTTCGAGCGCTTCGCCCACGGTGAGCTTGGGCAGGTCGATGGTTTCGCCCACGGGGGACTTTTCCATGACCGCGAGGAAGCCGGGGAAGAGCAGGCGTTCGCCCTTGGCGCGCCACAGGGTGTTGCCGTTCTTGGCGGTGACGGTGGTATCCCAGAATTTTGCCGCAGCCATCTGGGAGGCCATGAACCGTTCCCAGATGAGCTTGTAGAGCCGGAACTGCTCGGAGGGCAGGTGCGGTTTGACCACTTCCGGGGTCAGGGTCGGGTCGACGGGGCGGATGGCTTCGTGCGCGTCCTGTGCGCCGCCCTTGGTCTTGAAATTTCGGGTCTTGGACGGATAGTGGTCCTTTCCGAAGCGTTCAAGGATGAGGCTCTTGGCGGATTGTTGGGCATCCTTGGCGATGCGTACGGAGTCGGTACGCATATAGGTAATGAGCGCGGTGGTGCCGCGTTTGCCGAGTTCGACACCTTCGTAGAGGCGCTGGGCCACGCTCATGGTGCGACGGGCCGAGTAGCCGAGGCGCTGGTTGGCGTCCTGCTGCAGGGTCGAGGTGATGTAGGGCGGCCGGGGCTGGCGGGAGCGCTGTTTTTCCTGCACGTCGTCCACGATGAACTGGCCGGAGTTGAGCGCCTCTTCGAGCGCTTGGCCTGGTCTTCGGTGGTGACGTGGTGGCCGCCGGGCTTGACGGCCTTGCCGTCCAGCTTCCACAGCTCGGTCCAGAACGGCGGGGGATTCTCGCCGGAAAGTTCTGCCTTGAAGGGCCAGTATTCCTGCGGCACGAAGGCGCGGCGTTCCTTTTCCCGCTCCACGAGGAGCTTAAGCGCCACGGACTGAACGCGCCCGGCGCTGATGCCGCGCTTGACGTTCTTCCAAAGGATCGGGGAAATCTTGTAGCCCACCAGCCGGTCGAGGATTCGGCGGGCCTGCTGGGAGTCGAAGAGCTGCTCGTTGAGCGGCTGTGCCTGCTCCAGCGCTTCCTGCACGGCGCGCTTGGTGATTTCGTTGAACTGGATGCGGCTGATCTCGGCGCTTTCGTCCTTGATGAGCTCGGCCACGTGCCAGGCAATGGCCTCGCCCTCGCGGTCGGGGTCAGGCGCAAGGAAGACATGGCGGGCCTTCTTGGCCGCCTGCTTCAGCTTTTTGACCACGTCTTCCTTTCCGGGAATGACCTGGTACTGGGGGGTGAATCCGTTGTCCTCGTCCACGCCGAGGTCGCGGGCGGGAAGGTCTCGCACATGGCCGACGGAGGCTTCCACCATGTAGTCCTTTCCCAGGAACTTACTGATGGTTTTCACCTTCGCGGGGCTCTCAACAATGATCAAATCCTTTGGCATGGTGTGCAGACGTAACCATTAACGCCCCGTCTGGCAAGCCCTGTCAGCATTCGTGTCATGATTTTCGCATGACGGCGTTGACCTTTCCCTCTGCTGACGGCACATTTTTGCCTTGGAGGTTCAGCATGTACATAGGTTCGCACATGTCCATTGCCGGGGGGCTGCACAAGGCCTTCGAGCGTATTCGCGCCGTTGACGGAACGGCCCTGCAGATATTCACCCGTAACCAGCGGCAGTGGAAGATTCCACCGCTTACCGACGAAATGGTGGAGGACTTCAAGGCCGCGTGGCGTGACTGGGGTGACTATCCGGTGGCCGCGCACGACTCCTATCTCATCAATCTGGCCAGTCCCAAGAAGGACGCGGTGGAGAAGTCGCTTGCCGCATTCACTGAAGAACTCCGGCGCTGCGAGCGGTTGGGCATCCCGTGGCTGGTGACGCATCCGGGGTCGCATCTGGGCAAGGGCGTGGATGAGGGCATCCGGCGGTATGTGGAGAATCTCGACGAGGCCATCCGGCAGTCGGAGACCGGGGACGTGACCGTGCTCCTCGAGACCACGGCAGGGCAGGGCAGCAACCTCGGCTCCTCGTTTGAGGAGCTGGCGCGAATCATCGAGCCTCGGCATTCCCGGACCGGCTGGGCGTCTGCTACGACACCTGCCACACCTTTGCCGCAGGATACGACATCCGCACGCCCGAGGCATACGCCGAGACCATGGACCGCTTCGACGCGACCGTCGGGATTGACAGGCTGCGGTTCTTTCATCTCAACGACTCCAAAACGCCGCTCGGGTCCAACAAGGACCGGCACGATCACATCGGCAAGGGCGAGCTGGGCAAAGAGGCGTTCAGGAACATCGTCAATGACGAGCGCTTTCGGGATGTGGGCATGAGCCTTGAGACCGACAAGGGCGACGATCTTGAAGAGGACCGCATGAATCTGGCGGTGCTCAGGGAGCTGATGGACTGATTGTCGGGCAGTAGGAATAGAGAATCCTGTCCACGGTTCCGTCTTTTCGCAGGCGTTCCAGCTCTTCGATCAGGGCCGTGTCCCGTTGCGGATTTTTGCTGCTGCGGGAAAAGGCGAAGTAGACGTTGTTTACGGCCACCACATACGGCAGCGGGCGGATTTCGTCCGTCAGCCCTTGCGTCTTGAGGTAGTGCATGCAGTCAGCCAGCGCGCAGACGTAGTATTCGGTGAAGCCGCGCTGGAGCCGCGAGAAGGAGAGTTCCTTGGTTGTCACCTGCGTCAGGTCCAGATTCTTGCGGGCGTATTCGTCGAAGTCGTCGCCGTAACTGCCGCCAAGGGGCCGATCGCCCTTTTTCCCTTTCAGGTCGTCAAGGCTGTCCATCTTGAACGGCTCGGTCACGAAAATTCGTATCTCATCCTTGAACACGGGCTTGGAGTAGCGCAACGCCTTGGAACGGCTCTCGGTCCAATATATGCCGCAGAGTACGTCCACGTCTCCGTGTTGCAGGTTGTCCAGCGCCCGTTTCCACGGGTAATCGGCAAAGATCAGGCTCAGGCCGAGGTTGTCGCAGGCCAGTTGAAGGATGTCGTGCAGTACGCCTGTGACCTTTCCGTTTGTCTGGTCCAGCATCAGGTATGGCCGCCAGCCCATGGCCCCGGACGCCACGACCACGCCGTCATCCGCCCGTGCCGGAGCGGGGCAGAGGGTGAGAACGAAGAACAGGATCACGATGAACAGCCGTTCCATTGGACTCCTCTGAGTTTTCATACGGAGCACCATACACGCCGGTTTTTTTCAAACGTATGATAATCCTATTTGACACCCGGTTTCACAGCGTGATAGCCCGTAGAAAATGACCAACGGTCACTTTTTGACCGCTGGTCACAAATCGGGCCGAAAACACGGAATCGGGAATGAGTACGAAGCAGCAGGAAAAGTCGCTCCAAACCATGCGGGAGCTTATGGACAGCGCACAGGCGCTGTTCAACAGCAAGGGGTTCGCCAAGACCACGGTGGCGGAGATCACCGACGGTGCCGGGTACGCCAAGGGCAGCTTCTACCGTCACTGGAAGAGCAAGGACGAACTCTTTCTGGACATTCTGGCCGCCAAGCTCGGCAACTACCGCGAGGAACGCGCCCGGCGAATCGGCGAGGCCGAGACGCTGGAGGACGTGCTCGACGTGATCTGGGATTTTCTGGACACCATCGTGGGCGACCGCAACTGGTCCAAGGTGTTTCTCGAGTTCACGGTCCACGCGGCCGGAGACTCCGAGCTGCGGCGCAAGCTGAACAAGAGCATCTACCGTCTCTCGAACGACATTTTTGCGGAGATGGTCGGCAGCCACGTCATCTCGGGCTACTCGGCCAAGAAGCTCGGCGCGCTCAACACCGCGCTCTTTGAAGGATTCCTGATTCACGACCTGTTGGAAACCGGCGAGCTGTCCCGCGAGGACGTCCGCCGCGCGGCCCTGACCATGATACGCACGCTGGCAATCAGCGGCGAGGCAAGTTCATAAAAGGAGAGGATCATGAAAAAAGGCGTTCTGCTGGCCGCTCTGGCCGCACTGCTGATGCTGGCCGCCCCGGCCGCGGCCGGGACCATGCTGACCTACAGCAACTTCTTCCCGCCCACCCACATCCAGTCCAAGCTGGCCCATGAGTGGGCCAAGGAAGTGGAGAAGCGTTCCGGCGGCGAGGTCATGGTCCAGTACTTCCCCGGCGGCACCCTGACCAAGGCCCGTCAGGCTTACGACGGCGTGGTGCAGGGCATCAGCGACATCGGCATGTCCGCGCTGGCCTACTCGCGCGGCCGGTTCCCGGTCATGGCCGCGGTGGACCTGCCGCTGGGCTACACCTCGGGCGTGGGCGCCACCAGTGTTGCCAACGAGGTCTACAGACATTTCAAGCCCGAGGAACTCAGTGACGTGAAGGTCCTTTACTTCCACGCGCACGGTCCCGGCATCCTCTTCACCAAGGGCAAGAAGGTCGAGAAGCTCGAAGACCTTCAGGGCCTCAAGGTCCGTGCCACGGGCAACAGCGCCAAGCTGGCCGCGGCCCTCGGTGCCACTCCGGTGGCCCAGTCCATGCCGGACGCCTACCAGTCGCTTCGCAAGGGCGTGGTGGACGGCGGGTTCTACCCCATGGAGACCAACAAGGGCTGGAAGATGGCCGAAGTTGTGGACTACTGCACCGAGTCTTACCCGGCTGCATACACCACCACCTTCTTCGTGGTCATGAACAAGGCCAAGTGGGACGCGCTGTCCGACAACGCCAAGAAGGTTCTTGAAGAAGTGAGCGCCGAATGGTCCGTGAAGCACGGCGAGGCGTGGGACAGCTCGGACGAGGAAGGACGAGAGTACTTTGTCGAGAAGGGCGGCTCCTTCATTCCTCTGAGCAAGGCCGAGGGCAAGCGCTGGCAGGACGCCGCGCGCCCGGTAATCGACCAGTACATCGAGGAAACCACCGCGAAGGGTCTTGACGGCAAGGCCATCGTGGATTTCACCGAACGCTCCCTCAAGAGCGCTCAATAGGAACGGGAATTCCGTGAACGCCCTGACCTCCACCCTGAGCGTGATCGAACGGGCCATGCGCGCGCTGGCGGCTTGCTGCCTCGCGTGCATGGCCCTGATCACCGTCATCGACGTCACCGGACGCGCGTTCGGGCACCCGCTCTTCGGCTCCGAGGAGATCACCGCCTTTCTCGCGGCGCTGGCCGTGGCCATGAGCCTGCCGTACGCCCACAGCCAGCGCAGCCACATCGCGGTGGAGCTCTTTTACGTCAGGCTCGGTCGCACGGCGCGCACGGCGGCGTCGCTGCTGACGGGCACGCTCTCGCTGGCCGCCTTCGGCGTCCTTTCGTGGCGCATGGCCCGCTTCGCCCTGACCACCCGCGAGTCCGGCGAGGTCTCCATGAACCTCGGCCTGCCCGAGTGGATGGTCATGGGCGCGGTGGCTCTCGGCTGCGCCGTCTTCACCCTCATGATCCTGCGCGACATCCTGCGCCTCGTCACCGGAGTCGAACAAGCATGATCGATCCCCTGTTTTCCGGCATCATCGGCATCGTGGTCATGCTCGGCCTCATGGCCCTGCAGATGCCCGTGGCCTACGCATGATGCTCACCGGCGCGGTGGGCTTCGGCCTGCTCATCTCCCCGCAGGCCGCACTGAGCCTGTTGCCGCGCGAGATTTACTCCACCTTCGCCAATTACGATCTTTCCACCATCCCGCTGTTCATCCTCATGGGGCAGGTCGCCTTTCACGCCGGGATCAGCAAGCGGCTCTACGAGACCGCCTACCATTTTCTCGGCCACATCCGGGGCGGGCTGGCCATGGCCACGGTCTCGGCCTGCACCGCGTTCGGCGCGGTGTGCGGCTCCAGCCCGGCCACGGCTGCCACCATGTCCTCGGTGGGTATTCCGGAGATGAAACGCTACGGCTATGCGGATTCGCTGGCGGCCGGGGCCGTGGCCTCGGGCGGCGGACTGGGCATGATCATGCCCCCCAGCGTGGTGCTCATCGTCTATGGCGTGCTCACCGGCCAGTCCATCGGCAAGCTCTTCGTGGCGGGCATCATCCCCGCCGTCATCCTCACCGCGCTCTTCATCGTCGCCATTGCCGGGGTCTGCATGCGCAATCCCGACGCAGGCCCGTGCGGCGAGCGCTACGACTGGCCCGCGAGGCTACGCTCACTCGGCGGCCTGTCCGATACCATCATCGTGTTCGCGCTGGTCATCGGCGGCATGTTCAAGGGGCTGTTCACGCCCACCGAAGCCGCGTCCATCGGCGTGGCCGGGGTGCTCGGCGTGTCGGTGATCCGCAGGCGCATCAGCTGGAGCGGGTTCGTGCAGTCGCTGCAGGAGACGCTGCGCACCTCATGCATGGTCATGATGCTCATTGCAGGGGCCGTGGTCTTCGGCAAGTTTCTGGCCGTGACCCGCATCCCCTTTGACATGGCGGGGCAGGTGGCCGGGCTGGACCTGCCGGGCTGGGCCGTGATGACCGCCATCCTCGGCATCTACTTCCTCGGCGGCTGCTTCATGGACTCGCTCGCGCTGGTCATGCTCACCGTGCCGGTCTTCTTTCCGGTGGTGCTTGGCCTCGGGTACGACCCCATCTGGTTCGGCGTGGTCATCGTGCTCGTCACCGAGATGGGCGTCATCACGCCGCCCGTTGGCATCAACGTCTACGTGGTCTACGGCATGACCAGAAAGATCGCGCCGACCATCGCGCTGGAATCCATTTTCAAGGGCATCCTGCCCTTCCTGCTGGCCATCATCCTCGGCATCGCCGTGCTCTTCGTGCTGCCGCAGGCCGTGCTCTGGCTGCCGGGGCTCATGGACTGATCCCTGACCAAACGAAAAAAACGCCCGCTCCCTTAAAAGGGAGCGGGCGTTTTGCTGTTGATGACGTATCCCTAGGCCGGGCCGCAGAATGTGTTCATGGAGTACTCCTGCCGTTCGCGGTACTCCTCCTGCTTGCCCTTGTTCCAGCGACTCACCGGGCGGTAGTAGCCCACCACGCGGGTGTAGACCTCGGTCTCCGAGCCGCAGTCCGGGCAGTCGAAGTGTTCGCCGTAGATGTAGCCGTGATCCTTGCAGACCGAGAAGGTCGGCGTCACCGAGATGTAGGGAATCTTGGTCTTGGTCATGGCCTTGATGAGGAAGCTCTTGACGCTTTCCTCGTCCGGGGCTGCCTCGCCGAGGAAGGTGTGGAACACGGTGCCGCCGTTGTAGAGCGTCTGGAGGTCGTTCTGGTGCTCCAGCGCGGTGATGACGTCCGCGGTCACGCCCACCGGCAGCAGGGTGGAGTTGGTGTAGTACGGCACCTCTTCGCCGGAGGTGTAAATGTCGTTGTAGAGTTCCTTGTCCACCTTTGCCAGACGGTAGCAGGTGCCTTCGCCGGGCGTGGCTTCGAGGTTGTAGAGGTGCCCGGTCTCTTCCTGAAACTGAACCACGAGGCGGCGCAGGTGGCGCAGCACGCGCTGCATGAGGCGCGACCCTGCCTCGGACTCGATGCCCTTGCCCAGCATGTTCATGCAGGCTTCATGGCCGCCGATGAGGCCGATGGTGGAGAAGTGGCCCTTGAAGCCGTTCTTCAGGTAGCGGCGGGAGAACGGGAACATGCCCGCCTCGAGGTTGTGCTCCACGATCTTGCGCTTGTACTCCAGCGACTGCTTGGCAAGCTCAGCGTATTCGGTAATCAGCTCGATGAAGTCCTCCTCGCTGTGGGCGAGATAGGCGAGCTTGGGCAGGTTCAGGGTCACGACGCCGATGGAGCCGGTGAGGTCGCCCGCGCCGAAGAGACCGCCGGTCTTCTTGCGGATTTCGCGCAGGTCCATCTGCAGGCGGCAGCACATGGAGCGAACGTCCTCGGGGTTGATGTCCGAGTTGATGAAGTTCTGGAAGTAGGGCGCGCCGTACTTGGCGGTCATCTTCAGCAGCAGCTTTCCTTCCTCGGATTCCCACGGAAAGTCTTCGGTGACGTTGTAGGTGGGAATGGGGAAGGAGAAGATGCGTCCGTCCGCGTCGCCTTCGATCATGACTTCGAGGAAGGCGCGGTTCAGCATGGCCATTTCCTCGGCGTATTCGCCGTAGGTGGTGTCCTGCAGCTCGCCGCCCACGATGATGGGTTCCTTGGCGATGTGCGCCGGGGGCACGAAGTCGAAGGTGAAGTTGGTGAACGGACTCTGACCGCCCCAGCGGGAGGTGGCGTTCAGGTTGTGCAGGAGTTTCTGCACCTGCTGCTTCACGGTGGCGTAGTCCAGCCCGTCGAGCCGGATGAACGGCGCGAGATAGGTGTCCACGTTGTTGAAGGCCTGCGCCCCGGCCCATTCGTTTTGCAGGGTGCCGAGGAAGTTGACGATCTGCCCGCAGGCCGCGTCAAAGTGCTTGGCCGGGGTGGAGGAGCAGCGGTCGCGCAGGTTGAAGCCTTCCAGCAGCAGGTCGCGCAGGCTCCAGCCGGAGCAGTACCCGGCAAGGCCGAAGGAGAGGTCGTGGATGTGGAAGTAGCCGTGGTTGTGGGCTTCGCGAACTTCCTCGGGATACTTCTCCAGCACGTAGCGGGCCTGCACTGATCCGGCCATGTGCAGGATGAGGCCCTGAAAGGAGTGGACCATGTTGGAGTTCTCGTTCACGCGCCAGTCGATCTGGTCGAGGTAGCTGTCGGTCACGCGGCCGATGTCGAGGAACGCCTCGTTCTGGGTGCGCAGCTCGCGGCGTTTTTCGCGGTAGATGATGTAGCGTTCGGCCACCTTGTAGAGCCGGGCTTCCATGAGCACCTGCTGGACCATGTCCTGCACCTGTTCCTGCTCGGGAACGTCCACGTTGGCGAGTTTTTCCTCCACCTTGCGGGCCAGCCGGGTGGCCAGCAGCGGGTCCTTGATGTCGCTGCCCTTGAGGGCCTTGAAAATGGCGTCCCCGATGCGCTTGTTGGACCAGGTTTCGATGCATCCGTCGCGTTTCTTGATCTGAATCGGCATTCGTCTCTCTGTGCGGTCGTTTGAGGTGTCGTTAGAGCGGAAAAAACGCCGGTCTTTCGAGCGGCGTTGGACTGTCGCGGGCTGCCTTCCGTCCGAGCATGCTCGGCATCCGGTGCAGCGGTATTGTTGCTTTTTTCGTCGCGGAAGAGGCGGAAAAACGGTCGGAACGATTCTGCCGAACCGGACGCGCACCGCCTTGGCGTCGCGAGAGGTGGAGACTATCCCAACGGCCTTTCGACCGCAAGGGGGCAAAGGCAACTGATTGGTTACGAAAGCGGGTTTTGGATGCAACCTACCGGGATGCCATGAGGTCCGGACGAACCTCCCCGAGCAGCCGCCCGATGGCCTCCATCATCTCCTGCCTGAGGATCGGTTTCATGATGAAATCGCCGATGCCGATCTCCCGGATGCGCTCGTAGCTGACGGCCTCTGAGAAGCCGGTGCAGAGAATGACCGGGATGCCCGGCCGGATGGCGAGCATTTCCTTTGCCAGCTCCAGCCCGGTCATGTTGGGCATGGCCTGGTCGGTGATGACGAGGTCGAAGTCGTCCGCGCGGTAGCGGAAGGCTTCCAGCGCCTCGATGCTGCTGGTGCGGGTCACGACCTCGAAGCCCATGCCCTCGAGCATCTCCTTGCCGATGTCCACAAGGGCCTTTTCGTCGTCCACGAAGAGGATGCGGCCCTTGGTGAAGACGAGTTGCGGCAGGGGCTCGGTGCGCGGACGCTCCAGCGAGGGGGTGCGGGGCAGAAAGACGTGAAAGACCGTTCCCTTGCCCGGCGCGCTTTCGGCGATGATGTGCCCGTCGTGGCGTTTGACGATGCCGTGGACCATGGCCAGCCCCATGCCGGTGCCTTCACCCGGTCCTTTGGTGGTGAAGAAGGGGTCGAAGATGCGCTCCATGGTCTCGGCGTCCATGCCCGGCCCGTCGTCGCGCACGGTGATGCGCACGAACCATTCCGGCTTGCCCTGATCGCGCGGGGGAACAGGACCTCCGCCGTCCGCGTCCGCCATCTCCACCTCCACGGACCCGCCGGTCTGGGCCATGGCCTGTGCGGCGTTGGTGCAGAGGTTCAGCATGATCTGGTGAATCTGCGTGGCATCGGCCATGACGTTGTCGTCCGAGGCCGTGATGTTCAGGTTCAGGGCGATGTTCGCCGGCAGGCTGGACCTGAGCATCTTCAGGGCCTCCTTGAGCAGCGGCGAGAGATTCATGGGCTGGCGTTCTTCCGGGCTCTGGCGGCTGAAGTTGAGGATCTGGGTCACGAGGTCGCGGGCGCGTCTGCCTGCCGATATGATTTCACCCACCCTGCGGGCCAGTCCGGAATCCTCTTCTGCCGAGCCCTCGATGATTTCGGCATAGCGAGGATCACGCCGAGGATGTTGTTGAAGTCGTGAGCGATGCCGCCCGCCAGCGTGCCGAGGGACTCCATCTTCTGGGCCAGCCGGAGCTGGCGTTCCAGGTGTTTTCGCTCGGTGATGTCGAAGAAATAGCCGCGGACTTCGGTGTAGGAGTCGTTGGTCTCCACCGCGTCGATGTTGGCGAGTATCTGGCGCGAGGCCTGCCCCGCACCGATGGAGAGTTCATATCCGGGCAGCTTGCGCTTGCCCGCAAGAAGCGTCTGCAACGGCTCCTCGGCCCCGGTTTTGTTCCACAGCTCAAAGATGTTGCCCCCTCTGGCGTCGTGCGCCGAGGCAAAGCCGAACAGTTCGGCAAAGGCTTCGTTGCAGTCAAGAATCCGGCCGTCGGACGCGGCCACGAAGTTCCCGGTGATGTTCTTCTCGAAAAGGATGCGGTAGCGCTCTTCGCTGGCCTTGAGGTCCTTGAGCACGGCCGCGCGCTTGGCGATGTCGTCCAAAAGCCGCCGGTTGGCCTTGTTGAGCTCCTCGGTGCGCGCCTCCACCACCTGCGTCAGAGTCTCGTTCAGTTCCCGGAGCCGGGTCTCGGTGCGCCACTTGCTGCACAGGGAGATGGCCACCTGACGGAACTCCTGCGAACGAAACGGTTTTTGCAGATAGAGGAGTTTTTCCGGGGGCTGAACGCGGCGGTTGATTTCGGTGAGCGGCACGTTGGAGGCAGAGGAGAGCATCAGGATTTCGATGTCCTCGTCCATGTCGCGGATCATCTCGGCGGTCTCGATGCCGTCCATGCCGCCGTCGAGACGGATTTCCACCACTGCCAGCGCAAAGGGGACGCCGTTGTTCACGGCCTGCGAGAGTGCGGACAGGGCTTCGGTGCCGGTGCGGACGCGGACCATCTCGTAGCGGGCGGAATCCGCGCCGTCTCCGGGAGCCGCGCCGGAGCGCTGGTCGAAGAGGCTTTCGAGCGCTTCGGGGTTGTGCCCCTCGTAACAGAGGATGTCCCTGTAGAGGGTGAGCGCGTCCCTGTCCGGGTCAACCGCCAGCACGCGGAAGGTATTTGTCTCGGGTGCGGTCAACGCGGGCTCCTCGTATTCGAGTATGGAGGGATGTCCATCCTTTACCGGAATATATTGGAACGAGCGGAAAAAAGTGAAGGGGCGGAACGGCGGGCGCGCCCGGCCGGTAAGTCCGGGCCGGGCGCGCGCCGCTTCTGGC
>NZ_BBCB01000047.1 GCF_001311825.1 Salidesulfovibrio brasiliensis JCM 12178
CTCGGCGGACTCGGCTGGGTGGCCGGAGGCGTAACCAGGGCCATGGGCGCGCTGCGCCGCTTCAAGCCGGAAGCGGTCATCGGCTTCGGCGGATACGCGGGCTTCTGCCCGGTGCTGGCCGCATGGCTCATGGGAACCCCTACGGCGGTACACGAGCAGAACAGCCGTCCGGGCGTCACCAACAAGGTGCTCGGCAAGCTGGTCAAAAAAGTCTTTCTGTCCTTTGCGGATGACACCGACGCCTTCCCGAAGGCCAAAACCGTGCTGACCGGCAACCCGGTTCGCGAAACGATTTTCGCGGCCCGCGAGACCACTCGCGACCACGGCCGCAACCTGCTGGTGCTTGGCGGCAGTCAGGGCGCAAAGCCGCTGAACGACGCCGTCGTCGCCGCACTGCCCGCGCTCATGAAGGCGGGCGTCACCCTGCTGCATCAGGCGGGGAAGAATGAAGAGGAACGCGTCCGGGAGGCATACCGCGAAGCAGGAGCCGACCCCGACTGCGTGAAAGGATTCATTGAAGACATGAACGCGGCGTACCGCCGGGCCGACCTTGTTCTGGCCCGGGCCGGGGCGAGCACGGTCTTCGAGCTGGCCGCAGCGGGCAAGCCGTCCGTTCTGGTGCCCTTTCCGCAGGCAACGCACGACCACCAGACCGCAAACGCCCGCGCCCTTGAACGCGCAGGCGGAACTCTGGTGGTCCCCCAGCCCGAACTGCTCGACGGCTGGATTGAAAGCAACACGGAATCGATGTTCGACGCGGCAACGCTCTCGGCCATGGCCGGAAAGGCGGCAGCCTTTGCACGGCCGGACGCGGCGCGCGACATCGTCAACGGGCTCGAGGCCATGACCTCGGGTCGCGGATAATCGGGAGAGAATATGGCAGCAGCACAGGGACCGACTCTGCACTACTCGGGCGAAAGCTGCCCGGCGATGCGTTCGCGGGTCAACACCATTCACATGGTCGGCATCGGCGGCTCCGGCATGAACGGCATCGCCGAGGTGCTCATCAACATGGGCTTCACCGTCACCGGCTCGGACCTTTCGGCAAGCGCGGCGGTTCGCCGCCTGCAGCAGCTCGGCGCGCAGGTCTACATCGGCCACGGCGAGGACAACGTCTGTGACGTGGACGTGCTGGTCAAATCCACCGCCATCCCCGATGACAACCCGGAGCTGGTCAAGGCCCGCGAACTGGGCGTGCCCATCATCCCCCGCGCGGAGATGCTGGCCGAACTCATGCGGCTGCGCACCGGCATCGCGGTGGCCGGAACCCACGGCAAGACCACCACGACCTCCCTTCTGGCGACCATCTTCACCGAAGCGGGCCTCGACCCCACGGTCATCATCGGCGGCCTGCTGAACACTTACGGCGCCAACGCCCGACTCGGCGACGGCGACCACCTCATCGCCGAGGCCGACGAGTCGGACGGCTCCTTCCTGTTCCTGCCGCCCATCATCACCGTTGTCACCAACGTGGATGAAGACCACATGGATTTCTACGACGACATCAAGGCCATCGACGACTCGTTCACCACCTTCATGAACAAGATTCCCTTCTACGGCATGAACGTGGTCTGCGGCGACGACCCCGGCGTGCAACGCCTGCTGCCCCTTATCAAGCGGCCCTGCATGACTTACGGCCTCGGTAAGGACAACCGGCTGCGCGGCGAGATCATCACCTCGCACCTTCGCAGCATGTTCAAGGTTTCCCTCGACGGCGAGCCGTGGGGCGAAGCCACCGTGGCCCAGCCCGGCAAGCACAACGTCCTGAACGCGCTCGGCGCAATCGGCGTGGCCATCGAGGCCGGTCTGGACAAGGAAGACATTCTGCGCGGCCTTTCCAACTTCGGCGGAGTCGGCAGACGCTTCGAACGCAAAGGCGAACGCAAGGGAGTTCTGGTGGTGGACGATTACGGGCACCACCCGGCAGAGATCGTCGCCAACCTCGAAACCGCCAAGGCCTGCTACCCGGACCGCCGCCTCGTGGTGGCCTTCCAGCCGCACCGTTTTTCACGCACGCAGGCCTTGTTCGGCGACTTCTGCAAAGCCTTTGAAAAGGCCGACCTGCTCCTGCTCACCGAAATCTACCCCGCGTCCGAATCGCCCATCCCCGGCGTGAACGGGCTTTCACTGGCGCAGGGCATCAAGCAGGTCAGCGATGTCAAGGTCCGGTTCTTCCCGGATTTCGACACCATGCAAAAGGAACTGCCAAAGATTCTCACGCCCGGCGACTGTTCATGACACAGGGCGCAGGCTCCATCTGGACCGTCGGCGAGAACTGGCTGAACGAAGAAGAAGGCGAGGAATAAAGAACCAATGGCAATGGTCATCCGCAGACACGTTTCGCTCAGCGAGCGCACCACCCTGAAGATGGGCGGCGAGGCCGCGTGCGAAGTGACGATCCGCTCCGAAGAGGACTTCGACGAGCTCGGAAAATTCCTCGGCAGCGAGATTCTGCGCCCGTTCGTCATCGGCAAGGGCAGCAACCTGCTCGTGGCCGGAGACGTCTCGGACGTGGCCCTGCTTCGCGTCGACTCCCCGATCACGCCGCAACGTGTCGAACAGACGGAACGCGGACTCGTGTTCCGCGCCCGTGCGGGGCACAAGCTTCCCGGCCTGCTCGGCTGGGCGCAGAAGGCGGGCCTGACCGGCATGGAAAACCTCACCGGGATTCCCGGCACCGTGGGCGGTGCCGTGGCAATGAACGCAGGTTCCTACGGCACGGAGATGCAGGATGTCGTCACCCGCGTGTGCCTCTGGACCCCAAGCGAAGGCCTCGAATGGGTCGACGCCGAGGACTGCATTTGGGGCTACCGGCACTTCACGCCCGGCAAGGCCTGCCGCTGCCTGATCTGGGAAGTGGAGATGGCGTTGAAACAGGACTCCCCGGACGCAGTGCGCAAGCGGATGCGCACGATCATCGACAAGAAAAAAGCCACACAGCCGGTTACGGCATGGACAGCCGGATGCGTGTTCAAGAACCCGGAAGGCGACAGCGCCGGGCGTCTGCTCGATGAGGCCGGATTCAAGGGCCGCAGGCTCGGCGGCTGCGGGTTCTCCAAACTGCATGCAAACTTTCTTGAAAACCTCGGCGGCGGAACGGCCGACGAGGCCATGGAACTGATGAACGCCGCCAAGAACGCGGTGGCCGAACAGTTCGGCATCACGCTTGAAACGGAGGTGATCATACTGTGAGCACCATTACTCTCGGCAAAAACAGGCCGCGCATGAGCAGAAAAGTATCCAACAAGCGCCGCAAGGCCCCAAGGCGTTCCTCGGGAACCGGGGCGTTCCGCGTGGTGCGAAACGTCCTGTATACGCTCATCGCTCTCGGAGCGGTCGGCGTGCTCGGCGTCATCCTGCTGTACGGATACCGTCTGGTCACATCGCACAGCTACTTCAACCTGAGTGAAGTGGTGGTCAACGGCAACGAGCACCTCAGCCGGGGCGAAGTCCTGAAGCTGGGACACGTTGAGCTGGGTAAAAACAGCGTGAATCTGAACGTCTCCGAAGTGGAGCGGCTGGTTTCCAACAGCCCGTGGGTCACGGCCGCAACCGTGCGCCGCGAGCTGCCCAACAGACTCTACGTGGATGTGGCCGAAAAGAAACCGGCCTTCTGGACCGTGCATGAACGCCACCTTTACTTCACGGACGCGGAGGGAGCGATCATCGCCGAGGCACGGCCCGGCGAGCATGCCTCCCTGCCTCTTCTGCGCAAGGCGGGGACGGTCCACGGCGGCAGCAATGCGCTGGCCGGATTCGTGGAGCATGTTCGCTCAGGGAAGGCTCCCTTCGGCATGGAGCAGGTGGCGTGGGTTCGCGTGCTGCCCAGCAGGCAGATCGAGGCGCAGCTCGACGGCATCAACCTCACGCTCATGCTGGACATGGACCGCTGGGACACGCAGCTGGAGCGCATCAACACCGCATGGCGCGACCTCGCGCGGCGCGGCGAGTTTTCGAAAGTCGCATCGGTGCAGGCCACCGGCGACAAGGTTTGGGTGAGACTGCGCGGATGAGGACCGCGCAACAACATAGACAGGGAAGAAAGGAGACATTTCCATGGCCAGAAACGACCTGATCGTCGGCCTTGATGTCGGGACCACAAAAATCTGCGTAGTCGTCGGCGAGGCAACCGGCGACGGCGGCGTGGACATCATCGGCATCGGCACCTCCCCCTCCACCGGACTCCGGCGGGGCGTGGTGGTGAACATCGAAAAGACCGTGCAATGCGTGAAGAAGGCGCTCGAAGAGGCCGAACTCATGGCCGGATGCGACATCCGCTCCGTGTACGCGGGCATCGCCGGAAGCCACATTCAGGGCTTCAACAGCCACGGCGTCATCGCCGTCAAGGGCGGCGAAGTGACCCAGCGCGACGTGGACCGCGTCATCGAGGCCGCCAAGGCCATCGCCATCCCCATGGATCGCGAGGTGCTGCACACCCTGCCGCAGGAGTTCATCGTGGACGACCAGCGCGGCATTGCCGACCCGTTGGGCATGGCGGGCGTCCGGCTTGAGGTGAAGGTGCACATCGTCACCGGCGCGGTGACTTCGGCGCAGAACATCATCCGCAGCTGCAACCGCTCGGGACTGGACGTTTCCAACATCGTCCTCGAATCCCTCGCCTCCAGCAAGGCCGTACTCTCCCCGGAAGAACGGGAGATCGGCGTGGCGCTGGTGGACATCGGTGGCGGCACCACGGACCTCGCCATCTTCAACAAGGACAGCATCAAGCACACAAGCGTGCTGGCGCTGGGCGGGCACAATCTGACCAACGACATCGCCTACGGCCTGCGCACCCCCATGGTGGCGGCCGAAAAGATCAAGCTCAGCCACGGCTGCGCCATGAGCGACCTCGTCACCACCGACGAGATCATCGAGGTGCCGAGCGTGGGCGGGCGCGAGTCGCGCACCATGAGCAAACGCGTGCTGGCCGAAATCTGCGAGCCGCGCTGCGAGGAAATACTGGCCCTTGTCGATCAGGAACTCATCAAATCCGGCTTCAAGAACATGATCGCCGCGGGCGTGGTCCTCACCGGAGGAACCTGCCTCATCGACGGCATGCAGGAGCTGGCCGAACAGATTTTCGACCTGCCGGTCCGGATAGGCTACCCGACCGGAATCGGCGGACTCGTAGAGGAAGTGAACAGTCCGAAGTATGCCACTGCCGTCGGTCTGCTGCTGCACGGCGCGGGCGAGGAATCAGGGCCGCGACAGCGCGCCTTCAAGATCCGCGACGACTCGGGATTCGACCGCATTCTGGGCAGGATGCGCAAGTGGTTCACGGACATCGCCTAAAAACAGGGAAGGAGGACAGAAATGGAATACTTTGAAATCGAACACGACACCAACGCCAAAATCAAGGTAGTCGGCTGCGGAGGCGGCGGCGGAAATGCCGTCAACAACATGATCCAGTCCGCGCTCAAGGGCGTGAAGTTCATCGTTGCGAACACCGACGCGCAGGACATCCACAAATCGCTCGCGGATCACAAGATCCAGATGGGCGAAAAACTGACCAAGGGTCTCGGCGCGGGCGCAACCCGGAGATCGGCCGTGAGGCCGCCATGGAGTCCGTGGACCAGATTCGCGCCTCGCTTGAAGGCGCAGACATGGTCTTCATCACCGCAGGCATGGGCGGCGGCACCGGCACCGGCTCCGCACCGGTCGTGGCCGAAGTCGCCCGCGAAATGGGCGCGCTCACCGTCGGCGTGGTGACCAAGCCCTTCTACTTTGAAGGCCGCCGCCGTCTGGATTCCGCCGAAAACGGCATCAAGGCGCTCTCCGAGGTGGTTGACTCCATCATCACCATCCCCAACGACCGCCTGCTGCAACTGGCCGCCAAGAAGGCTGCCTTCGCCGACATGCTCAAGCAGGCCGACGAAGTGCTCTACTACGCGGTCAAGGGCATCGCGGACCTCATCACCGTGCACGGCCTCATCAACCTCGACTTCGCGGACGTCAAGGCAGCCATGGCCAGCTCCGGCATGGCGCTCATGGGCACCGGCATCTCCTCGGGCGAAGGACGCGCCAAGGAAGCCGCCATGAAGGCCATCACCAGCCCGCTGCTGGAAGACGTGTCCATCGAAGGCGCAAAGGGCGTTCTGATCAACATCACCTGCGGCCCGGACATGCTCATCGACGAGGTCTCCGAAGCCGCCGACATCATTTACAAGGAAGCGCACGAGGACGCCGAAATCTTCTTCGGTACCGTCTTCGACCCGGACGCGGGCGACGAAATGCGCATCACCGTCATCGCCACCGGCATCCAGCAGGCCATGGAAGAGCCCGAGCCGCAGATGTCCAAGGCCGACCAGCAGAAGCTCATGCTGCTCGGACCCCGCGGCATGTCCCGCGGCGGACAGCAGCAGGCCGCTGCCTCCGGCAGTGCCAAGATGCGCGAAGGCCATCGCCGCGTTGTGGAGGAAAACAGAAACATCCCGGCATACCTCCGCAAGGGCGGTGCCGCTGCAACGGCCGAAGAGCCTGCGCAGCAGGTTTCGCGCCGCGCGGTTGCCGGTCCGGGCGAAGAGGAGTTCATCTTCGAGGAGGACGACTTCGACGTGCCCGCCTTCATCCGCAAGAACGCGGACTAGGGCCGGAACGCTTCGTGAGGAATTTGCCAGACCGCGCCTTAGCGGGCGGAGGGGTTCGCCATAGCTGACGCAAAGCGACTCTTGTTTTACGGCCGGGCGGAGCCACAGGCTCCGGATCACGGCGGTCGGCTGCCCACGGCCATCGTGGTGCCCGGCGGCGAGGGACTGGCAGTGTCCACTCTCGGCTGGCAAGCCGTTTATCGTCTCCTAGCGGAGGAGCCGCATCTTGCGGTTGAGCGCGTGTTCCCGGACAAGTCCGGACACGGCCCCGATGGCGGAGAGCCTGTGTCGAGGGAGGCATCCCACCCACTATCCTCATTCCCTGTCCTGGCCTTCAGCGTGACGTATGAGGAGGATTACCTCCTCCTCGTCAGGACGCTAGAGGCCTCGGGCGTTCCGTCGGAAACGGCGGACGCCCGGACTTCCCTCTCGTCATGGCGGGAGGGCCCCCTGCGTTTCTCAACCCCGCACCCATCGCGCCGTTCGTGGACCTCTTCTGGGTAGGCGAGGCCAATGACGATCAGGTGCAGCTCATGCTGGACCTGCGCGAGCACATCTTCGCGGGCGGCTCCAAGCAGGACTTCCTGAACATGGTCAAGGACCGGCCGGGCGTCTACGTCCCGGGCCTGTCCAAGACACCGGTTCGCCGGGTCGTCTCTTCCCTGGGAACGGACCTGCCAGACCCCGCGTGGTCCTGCTTCGTCAGCCCTACGGCTACGTTCAAGGACACCCTGCTGCTGGAGGTGAACCGGGGTTGCCCTTACGGTTGCAGGTTCTGCGCGGCCGGGTACATCTACCGTCCCCCCAGACATGCAGACATCGACACCATGAAGGAAGTGGTGGAGCACTCGAACCCGCTGAAAGTGGGCCTCGTGGGCACCGCGCTCACGGACTGGCCCGACCTGCTGCCTTTCCTCAAATGGCTGAAGGAGCGCGGCACCAAGTTCTCCCTCTCCTCCATGCGGGCGGACGGCATAACCGAAGAGTTGCTGATATTCCTTCGTCAGTGCGGGATCAGGACCATCACGCTGGCACTGGAAGGCGCAAGCGAGCGCATCCGCAACATGGCCAGCAAAAAGCTCGACCCCGATGATTTCCTGAACGCCGTCAGGCTCTGCGCCCGGTACGGCGTCAATCACCTCAAGACCTACCTCATCACCGGCTGGCCCGGCGAGACTGATGAGGATTATGAGGAGCTCTCCGGATTTCTGGAGAAGATGGTACGCATCAGGTCCGAAGAGCCGGGCGGAAGGAAGAAGTCCTTCATGCGCATCACCATGGGCGCAAGCTGCCTTGTGCCGAAGCCGTGGACCCCGTTCCAGTGGGCACCCATGGCTACCGAGGAACAGCTTTCACGACGTCTCAGGCAACTCAAAAAGATCGTCAAGCCGCACAGGGGCGTGGCGCTGACGCACGACAACCCGTTTCAGGCACGCCTACAGGGCCTTCTTGCGCGAGGTGACGAATCCGTCGCCGGGTTCATCATGCTGGCAGCCCGGCATGGTGGCTGGAAAAAGGCGCTCAAACGCTGGGACGGCGACCCAGAATACTATCTCGACCGCACACGCGCCGATGATGAGACCTTTCCTTGGGAATGCATCGACATCGGCGTCAAACGGGCCTTCCTGCTTCGCGAGTGGCATCACGCGCTCAAGTCCTCTGTCACTCCCGGTTGCCCCGGCACCGGATGCGAAACCTGCCGCGCCTGCGGCGTCCACGAATTTTCCAAGATTCAGGAAGTCTAATGGCCTTTTGAGCCGGATGAGGCTATCGTGCCCGTCATGGACAGAAGAAAATTCCTCACAGGAGCCGGGGCACTTGCCCTGACCGGATGCTCCCGTACACCCGAGCTTGAACACCGCCGCCGCGTGAACTGGCGCATGGCCACTTCATGGCCCGCGGGGATGCCAATCCTTCAGGACGGTGCGGAACTCTTCGCCCGCAAGGTCGCAGACCTCACCAACGGACAGTTCAACATTGAAGTATTTGCCGCCGACGAGCTGATGAGCGGCTTTGCCGTATTTGAAGCCGCCTCAAGGGGCGACATAGACTGCTTCCACAGTTCATCCTATTACTGGGCGGAAAAAGTACCGGGATGCCAGTGGTTTTCTTCGGTTCCCTTCGGCCTGAACACGCAGGGATGTCTCTCGTGGCTGTTCAGCGGCAACGGCATGAAGCTCTGGGCCGACCTCTATCGCAAGCACAACCTGATCCCCTACCCCATGGGAACCACCGGCTCCCAGATGGGCGGCTGGTTCAAGGACAGGGTCGAGACTCTGGAAGACATTGCCAATCTGCGCATACGCATCCCCGGTCTGGCCGGAAGAGTGTACTCCCGACTCGGGGCCACAGTCTTCTCGCTGCCCCTGAGCAAGATATACACGGCCATGAAGGACGGCACCATCAACGCCGCCGACTGGGTCGGTCCGCATCTGGACAAGCGCATGGGGCTCGATAACCTCGCGCCCTATTACTACTACCCGGGCTGGCACGAACCGTCAGGAATCCTCGAACTCGGCATCAACGCGGCGTCCTTTGCCCAGCTTCCGCCCGACCTTCAGGCCGTGGTCAAGGCTGCGGCCCAGTGGGTCACGCAGTACATGATCGCGGAGCTTTCCGCCAAGAACGCCGAGGCGCTCTACGAAATCCGAAGCGGGGGCACTGTCGAGGTCATCTCCTTCCCCAGAGAGATCATCGAAGTATTTCACCGCACCTCTGAGCAGGTTCTTGAAGCCGAGGCAGGAAAGGACGTCATGGCACGCACCATCAACGAGGACTACAAGCGGTTTCTCGCCCGCTGGGTTGACTGGGGGATGGTGGAGAGCGTCGGCTACTTCGACATGATGCGCTAGCCGTCCCGCCCGGAGCGCCCTGCTTGCCGGGCATGAAGGACGTGCGCAGGAAGCGCGGACTCAGAAACACGAACGGATTGCGAACCACCACGTCCGGGAGGATGTGGTACCAGCGGTACCCAAGCGATCGGAAGAACGCCTTTGCCTGCATGCGGTAGCCTGCATCGCTGGCCGCGCGAATGGCCGCATCCCGCTGGCAGCGGGAGCGAGCCACGGCCGCGAGAATCCGCTCATGAAAGCCGTAGCGCAGGAACATGGCCCGAAGCCGCCGGTACTCGCGGTTGCGCGAAATGCCGTCAGCTCCGGCGAAGAACGCCACCAGCAACCAGAACACGGCCCACAGGCAGAGCAGGCCCCCTGCCTCCATCTCTCCCCGAGTTTCCAGCACAAAGGCCCATAGCGTGAGGCATGCCGCAATGCACACGGAAACAAACGCCGTGGCGTGCGGCCACGGTGCGGCGAGAATATAGCGTATGAGTGCGTTGTTCGACGTGCGCTGCATGATGGGGTCTTCCTAAAAACCGCCTAACCACAGTCGCCCGTCCAGTCAAGAAAAGTCGGTCAGCGGACGTCGGAAAAGGCAAGCGTCAGACCGAGCCCAACCAACAGGCCGCCCGCGCCCATGTTCAGCCCACGCTCCACCTTTGGGCTACGGCGCAATCTGTTGCCCACTACGCCGCTGAAGAGCGCCACCGCAGCGAACACGCAGAACGAGACCAGCATGAACACCCCGCCGAGGACGAGCATCTGCACGGCCACGGGTCCTTTGTCCGGGTCGGTGAACTGGGGGAGGAAGGCAAGAAAAAAGAGGGCGACCTTGGGGTTGAGGACATTCGCCACGATGGACTGGCGAAAAATCACGCCGAGAGGGATTCTGCGCCTGTCGCCGTTGATCGCGCCGGAAGCACCGGATGCACGAAGCATCATTATGCCTATGTAGATCAGATAGGCGGCTCCGGCGAACTTGATGACCATGAACGCGGTTGCCGAGGCGGCCAGTACGGCAGAGATGCCGAGCGCGGCGAACAGGGTATGCACGATGACGCCGAGATTGAACCCGGCGGCGGCACACAGCCCGGCCTTACGGCCCTGCGCCAGCCCTCTGGCCAGCACATAGAGGATATCCGGCCCGGGCGTCAGGGCCAGCAGGAACACGGAACCTGCGAATATGGAGAGTTGCGTGATGTCGATCATGAGGGAAAAGGCCGCCGCACGGAAAACCCCGCGCGGCGGCCGGAGTTTGTTCGTCTAGGCGATGCCTGCAAGCAGAATCTCGCCGAATTCCTTGCAGCCGACCTGCTCGGCACCGGGAATCTGGGAGGCGAGGTCCACGGTGACGCGACGCGCGGCCAGCGCTTTTTCCACGGACGAGCGCACCAGCGCGGCGGCCTCTTCGTATCCGGCGTGGTCGAGCAGCATGGCTCCGGACAGGATAAGGCTGCCGGGGTTGGCCATGTCCTTGCCCGCGATGGTCGGGGCGGTGCCGTGGGTGGCCTCGAACATGGCAAGCTTGTCGCCCATGTTCACGCCCGGCGCTAGGCCGAGTCCGCCGACCTGCGCGGCCAGCGCATCGGAAATGTAATCGCCGTTCAGGTTGGTGGTTGCCACCACGGAATACTGTTCCGGGCGCATCAGGCACTCCTGGAACATGGCGTCCGCAATGCGGTCCTTGACCACAACCGCGCCTTCCTCGCCTTCCTTGACGCAGGTTCCGGCGAACTCCTGCTCGGCCACTTCGTAGCCCCAGGCCCGGAACGCGCCTTCGGTGGTCTTCATGATGTTGCCCTTGTGCACGAGGGTCACGGAGTCACGACCTTCCTTCTGCGCGAACTCGATGGCCCGGCGCACCAGCCGCTTGCTGCCCGCCTCGGTCATGGGCTTGATGCCCACGCCTGCGGCGAGATCACGTCCGCGCCCAGCTCGTCGCGCAGGAACGCGATGAGCTTTTTGGCTTCAGGAGTGCCGGAAGCGTATTCGATGCCCGCGTAGACGTCCTCGGTATTCTCACGGAAAACAACGATGTCCACGAGGTCCGGCCGCTTGACCGGGGACTCAATACCCTCGAAATGACGGATGGGACGAATGCAGGCGTAGAGGTCGAACACCTGACGCATGGTGACGTTGAGGCTGCGGAAGCCCTTGCCCACCGGGGTTCCCAGCGGGCCTTTCATGGCGAGTTCGGCCTTGCCGAGGGCGTCCATGGTGGCTTGGGGCAGATACTCGCCGGTCTCGGCATACGCCTTTTCCCCGGCCAGCAGCTCTACCCACTCAAGGGTCTTCTCCCCACCGTAGGCCTTGGCAACCGCGGCATCCAGCACGGGCAAGGCAGCAGCCCAGACTTCCGGCCCAATGCCGTCTCCTTCAATGTAATATACGGTGCGCTTCGTCAACACGACCTCCATAGGCTATTAAAAGAATGACTTTTTGACAAAAAAGAGAAGTGCACCATACTCGCGAACACTTTCGTTGGCAAGTCTTCGGAAAAATGTCGATTGATTTGAAAATGGGGGTACTGTAGCGTGCCGGGATGATCGCAAGCATGCAAACAGTCATGGCACTGGTGGACGGCGCGGAACGGATCGCCGTGCTCACGGGCGCGGGGGTATCCGCAGAGTCCGGCGTCCCGACGTTCCGGGGCGAGGACGGCCTCTGGAAGAACCACCGGGCCGAGGAACTGGCCCACCCGGAGACATTCTCGCGCGAGCCGCACCTCGTCTGGGAATTCTACAACTGGCGGCGCTCGCTGCTCTCGAAATGCAAACCCAACCGCGCCCACCACGCGCTGGCCGCTCTGGAGGCCCACGCCTCGTCAATGCTGCTCATGACCCAGAATGTGGACGGCCTGCACCACATGGCCGGGAGCCACAACGTCATCGAGATGCACGGCAACATCTGGCGCGTGAAGTGCACCCGCTGCACCTATCTTGCCGAAGACTACTCCGAACTGCCGGAACTGCCCAAATGCCCGTCCTGTGGCGACCTGCTCCGACCCGACGTGGTCTGGTTCGGCGAACAGCTGGAGCCCGGCACCCTGCACTCCTGCGTCGAGGCCGCAGCCCATGCCGACATATTCATGACCGTCGGCACTTCCGGCATTGTCCAGCCCGCCGCGTCACTGGCCGACCTCGCCAAAAGACACGGCGCGGTCACCGTCGAAATAAACCTCGACCCCACCCCCAACTCCGGCCTCGTGGACTTCTCCCTGCAAGGCAAGGCCGCGGACATACTCGACAAACTCATCCCATAGGCTGCATTCAAAAACACGTTATCAACGTATGGACATAAAATTCGTTTTTAGATAGACGAGCCTATCATGAAAAACAATAAGACGAATTTTATCGGCTGGTGCAAGAGGCTGCCAAAACGGGCTGGGGACGGGATTGCCGGTGTCGTCCGCAACACGGCCATGCTCAAATGGACCAACTTCGCCCACTTCGTCGTGTTTTTCATCCCCATATCCATTGCCGTTGCCTATGCACAGCATCTTGTTCTGGGTATAGGCCCGCAATCCTTTGTCGAATTCCTCTCCAACTTGGGCAGCCTGTTCTCTTTCAGAAAAGCAGGACTGTTGGCCACGGCCTGCTTCGTCGGCCTGACCACCACTCTTGCCACGCATGTGCTGATTATGGACTGGGCACATATGCCCGAAAAACTGGAAGAAATTAAAAACAACAGCACTGGCCGCACTCAGGTAGGTCCTCCCAAATACATAGAATACCTCTCTTCACACGCAGGGACCCTGCTCACCTCGCTGGGAATCCTCGGCACCTTTGTCGGGCTCGCGCTCGGTACCGCCAACTTCCATGGAAAGGACACGGACCTGACCGAGTTGATGCTTTCCCTGTCCGTGGCCTTCTGGTCCAGCGTTTTCGGCATCTCATGGGCTCTGATTCTCAAGCTCTCCAAGGGCTTTTTCTCCCGAAGGTCTGAACTGGTGCACGATGTGGTCTCCACCCTAAGAGAACTCGACAAGACCACAAAAGATCAGACTGAAGAAATACGCAGAGCCATCCATTCTGCCGCAAGCTTCCCGTCCTATCGTGTCTCACGCGCCGTGAAAGTCGAGGTCAGGAATGCCATGGACAAGTTTTGCACCAACTTTAAAAGTCAGGTCGACCGCATCAAGGAAGACCTTGATACGATGCACAAGCACAATCTTGAAGCTCAGCGCAGCCAGGCCGAACTCATTCAGAAAGCGATGCACAACGCCAGCACCACTCTGGAATCATCCATCAAAGAAGCTGCCGAAGTTATCCGGGGCGCAAACACCGACACGGCGACCATCTCCTTTCAGGCAGCCACGGAAGCAAAAAACGCCTACAGGGAGGCAGCCGGGCTTTTCGAAGAACAGATCGCGCTCACCCATCAGCTTGTCAACAGCATGCGGACTACGGATGCGGAATATGCAAAGCATGCCGCCAAGCTCGGTGAAGCTGTCACCAGACTAAGTAACTATGCGGAACAGTTCAGGGAGGCATCCAACACCTCGGCAAAATGGAACGAATCCCTGAAGGGGCTCGGCAAGGCGGCGAGCGACATAGGAAATATGACCGGATACATAGCCAAGACCGTGGAACAGCAGAATCGTGCGCTCAAGAAGATCGCCGGTGAACGGGCGACCAACCACCCGCACGGCTATGACCCCAACAACCTCGGGCACCTCGCCGCCTCGATCAACGGCGTGTCCCGCCGCATAGAAACGTTCCTCAACCAATTCGGAGAGGCCGATGAAAGCGGGCGATGAACACTGGATATCGCTGTGCGACCTCTTCGGCGCCTCGCGGCGTTTTTCGTTTTCGTCGGGGTGAGCCTCACTGTGGCCCTTGCTCCAGCCGACACCGCCGGGTCGGCCTCGGACAACGGCACCCAGCCCATCAGGGTCGGGGGCGGCAGTCCGATCAAAGAGGAGCACGCCGAGGCGAAAAAGGATCTCCCGCCGGGCGTGGTGGCCGAGGAAGGACTGCTCAAGATCAGCTACAGCGCCAAAATGATCGGCAACGGCAAGTATCTGCCCGAGGGCAACATGACCGCCGTTTGCAAAGAGATAGTGCGGCGCTTTGACATGCACGATGCCAGCAAGGTCGCGCTCATAGGCCACGCCTCATGCAAAACCAAGTACGGGATGCATCGGAACCAGTCCAAAGAATACACGGAGTTCAGCGACGAGTTCGACAAGGACTTTGGCGTCAACGCGCGATTCTCCGCACTGCGCGCACTCGAGCTGTTCCAGAGCTGCCTCGAATGCAAGGACAAGGCTACGCGGAACTGGTTCAACAGCAACCGGGACATCATCCTCATCGAGGGTCGCTCCGAGATCGAGGCTGGCCTGAACATGGACGACGGGGTGCCCTGGTGCCTCAACCGCAAGCTCCCGGACGAAGCCGAAGCACGCTACCGCCGGATAGACGTCCAGTTTATCCGCGCAGCCAAGTCGCCACCCTCCGCAGAATGACATTTTTGCAAGCCCCCACCATCCGGGAACAATTATCCCCACTTTTTTCGCATATCGAAAAATTCACCCTTTTCACTTTTTGTTTTACGTGTTTTAATCAATCTCAACCTCCGATGTGGACAATAGCGCCTCTTCGGGGTACGTTGGCGGCCATTTTTATGGGCTGAATAACACGGAACCACTCCGCATCCAGCCGGAAGCGATGGAGTTTTCATATGGAAATACTCACAATGAACAAGGGATGCGACGCCAGCTTCATTGAAGCGGTGAAGCAGGAGTCCGGTCAGGACCCGGCGCAGTGCTACCAGTGCGGCAACTGTACCGCGGGATGTCCGTACACCTTTGCCTACGACATCCCCGTGAACCAGATCATGCGCCTGTTGCAGGCCGGGCAGAAGGAGAGGATTCTCAAGTCCAAGTCCCTCTGGCTGTGCGCAACGTGCGAGTCCTGCACCACCCGATGCCCGCAGGGAATCGACGTGGCGCTCATCATGGACGTGCTCCGGCACATGGCGCGGCGCGAAGGACACGCAAGTGTCAAAAATGTCAAAACTTTCTACGACGGTTTCCTCGAATCCGTGAAACGGCACGGCCGCGTCTTCGAAGTGGGCGTTGCCGCCAACTACAACCTGAAGACAGGCCGCTTCTGGACCGGGGCGGACCTTGCGCCCAAGGCCCTTTCCATGGGCAAGCTGGAGTTCAGGCCGCATGAAATCAAGGGGCGCGAGGAGATCACCCGCATCTTCCGCCGCCACCTGCAGCGCGAGGAGGCCGGGAAATGAGCCTGATGAAGATTCCGTACTATCCCGGCTGTTCGCAGGAAGGCTCGGCCCGCGAGTACGACATGTGTACCCGCGAGTGCCTGAACGGCCTCGGCATCGAGCTTGTGGAGATCGACGACTGGAGCTGCTGCGGCTCCACCCCGGCCCACACCGTGGACCACAAGCTCTCCGCCGCGCTCTCGGCCCGGAACCTCGAACTGGTTTCCGCCATGGGCCACAAGAGCGTCACCACCCCCTGCCCGAGCTGCCTGACCAACCTGAAAGTCGCCGAGCACCGCATGGCCGACCGCGAATTCCGCGCCGAAGCCAACGAACTGCTCGACAAGCCATACAGCGGCGGCGTGACCACCAAGTCGGTCCTCCAGATCATCTACGAGGACTACGGCGTGGAAGCGCTCAAGGCACGCGCCGTCACCAGCCTCAAGGGGCTGAGCTTCGCCCCCTATTACGGCTGCATCATGAACCGCCCGCCGGAGATCATGCGTTTCGACCACCACGAGAACCCGGTGGCCATGGACCGCATCGTGGAAGCCCTCGGCGCGGAAGCCGCACCGTTCCCCCTCAAGGTGGAATGCTGCGGCGCGGCCTACGGCGTGCCCCGCTCCGACATTACGGCCCGCCTCACCGGACGCCTGCTTGACGCGGTGGAGGACTGCGGCGCGGACGCGTGGTCACGGCCTGCCCGCTCTGCCACATGAACCTCGACCTCAGGCAGCAGCAGGTGAACCGCAAGGAGCGCAAGGGCTTCAACATCCCGGTGCTCTACATCACGCAGGTCATCGGGCTGGCGCTGGGCATCGCCCCGGAAAAGCTGGGCATGGACCTGCACGCGGTGGATCCCCGTCCGCTGCTCAAAAAGCTGGAGGGAGGGGAATAAATGAGAATCGGCGTATTCGTCTGCCACTGCGGCAGCAACATCGCAGGCACCGTCGACGTTGTCAGCGTTGCCGAAGCATCCAAGATGTTCCCGGACGTGGTTTACGCCACGGACGAAGTCTATACCTGCTCCGAACCGGGCCAGAAGGCCATTCAGGACGCCGTGCGCGAGCACAGGCTCGACGGCGTCGTGGTGGCGTCCTGCTCGCCCCGCATGCACGAGAACACCTTCCGCCGGGCCATCGAAAAGGCCGGGCTGAACCGCTACATGCTGGAGATGGCCAACATCCGCGAGCACGTCTCGTGGATCGGCAAGGACAAGGAAAAGAACACCTTCAAGAGCACCGAGCTGGTGCACATGGCCGTGGAGAAGCTGCGGCGCAACCAGCCGCTGGTGCCAAAGACCTTCGAGATCGACAAGACCGTGCTGGTGGTCGGCGGCGGCGTGGCAGGAATTCAGGCCGCGCTGGACTGTGCCGACGGCGGCCTCGACGTGATCCTCGTGGAGCGCGAATCCAGCATCGGCGGCAAGATGGCCAAGCTGGACAAGACCTTCCCCACCGTGGACTGCTCCACCTGCATCCTCGGCCCCAAGATGGTCGACGTGGCCCAGCACCCCAACATCACGCTCATGACCTCCTCGGAGGTGGACGAGGTGAACGGGTACGTGGGCAACTTCGAGGTGACCATCCGCAGGAAGGCCACCTATGTAAACAACGACCTCTGCACCGGCTGTGGCCTGTGCTCCGCGAAGTGCCCCAGCAAGAAGGCGCTCGACAAATTCAACGAAGGGGTGGGCCAGACCACGGCCATCAACATCCCCTTCCCGCAGGCCATCCCCAAGAAGGCGGCCATCGATCCCGAATACTGCATCAAGTTCACCAAGGGCAAATGCGGCGTCTGCGCCAAGGTCTGCCCCACGGGCGCGGTCAACTACGAACAGCAGGACGAGCTGAAGACCGTCAAGGTCGGCGCGGTCATCGCCGCCACCGGCTACTCCCTGTTCGACCACACCCGCCTCGAACAGTACGGCGGCGGCCGCTACCCGGACGTTGTCACCTCGCTGCAGTACGAGCGCATGCTCTCGGCATCCGGCCCCACCGGCGGGCACATCAAGCGCCCCTCCAACGGCGAGGAGCCGAAGAACATCGTCTTCATCCAGTGCGTGGGCTCGCGCGACAAATCCATCGACCGGCCCTACTGCTCCGGATTCTGCTGCATGTACACCGCCAAGCAGGCCATCCTGACCAAGGACCACCTGCCCGACTCCCAGAGCTACGTCTTCTACATGGACATCCGCGCGCCCGGAAAACTCTATGACGAGTTCACCCGCCGGGCCATGGAGGAATACGGCGCCCGCTACGTGCGTGGCCGTGTTTCCATGGTCTACCCCAAGGACGGCAAGCTGATGGTCCGCGGCGCGGACACGCTGGCCGGAACCCAGATGGAAGTGGACGCGGACCTCGTGGTGCTGGCCGTGGGCGCGGAAGCCGAGACCGGCGCTCCGCAACTGGCGGAAAAACTGCGCATCTCCTACGACAAATACGGATTCTTCCTTGAAGGGCACCCCAAGCTCCGCCCGGTGGAGACCAACACCGCCGGGGTTTTCCTCGCCGGGTCCTGCCAGGGTCCCAAGGACATCCCCTCCTCGGTGGGACAGGGCAGCGCGGCCGCGGCCAAGGTGCTGGCCCTCTTCGCCAAGGACATGCTCGAGTCCGACCCCGCCGTGGCCGAAGTCAACCAGCGCCGCTGCGTGGGCTGCCTCAAGTGCGTTCGCACCTGTCCCTTCGGGGCGATCAAGGAGATCGAGGCCCGCGACGGCTCGACCAAGGCCGAAGTCATCGACACCGTGTGTCAGGGCTGCGGCATCTGCTCCGTCACCTGCCCGCACGGGGCCATTCAGCTCAAGCACTTTACCGATAACCAGATACTCGCCGAGGTGGACGCCTTATGCCTGTCATGGATGGACGAGAACTACGCATAGTCGGGTTTCTCTGTAACTGGTGCTCGTACGGCGGCGCGGACACCGCGGGCGTGGCCCGTTTCGACCAGCCGACCGACCTCAGAATCGTGCGCCTGCCCTGCACCGGACGCATGGACCCGCTCTTCGTGATCAAGGCCCTGCTTTCGGGTGCCGATGGCGTGCTCGTCTCCGGGTGCCACCCGCGCGACTGCCACTACTCCGAAGGCAACTTCTACGCCAGACGCCGCCTCGAAGTGCTCAAGCAGTTCCTGCCCGTCACGGGCATCGACCCGGAACGCTTCGAGTACACCTGGGTTTCGGCCTCCGAAGGCCAGAAGTGGCAGGAAGTGGTCACCAAATTCACCGAGCGCATCCATACGCTCGGACCCGCGCCCGTCATTGCGGACGCGGCCGAACGGCTCAAGGCCGCCAACCTCGGATGACCGGGAGGAAAGCATGTCCCGACTGGATACCCTCAAAGAACAGATCAGAAAGGCGCTGCCCGATCTCGACCTCGTGATCGGCTGGGAACGCGGCTTCGACCCGTTTCACGCAACGCCCTTTCACATAAAGGAAGAGGCGGACATCGACCGCCTGATCTTCGACGCCACCTGCGTGCACAACCTCGCCTCCTTCCTGACCGGCCTCGCCGGGAAGAAGGTCGGCGTGGTGGTCAAGGGCTGCGACTCCCGCACCGTGGTGCAGCTCATTCAGGAAAAACTCATCGACCGCGAGTCCGTGGTCATCTTCGGCCTGCCCTGCACCGGCGTGCTCGACAAGGCCAAGCTCAAGGCCGCCGTGGACCTCACCCGCGTCAGCGCCCTCGACGTTGACGGCGACACCGTCCGCATCACCAGCGGCGATGAGACCGTGGAGAAGGACCTCAAGGACCTGCAGGCCACCAAATGTGATTCCTGCAAGTACCCCAACCCCCTCGAATTCGATCATCTGGCCGGAAAGCCCGTGGAACCCCACGGCGACGAAGCCGTCCAGTACGACCGCATCAAGGCCTTCGAAGACACGCCCGTCGAGGAACGCTTCGACTTCTGGGTGGGCGAGATGGACCGCTGCATCCGCTGCTACGCATGCCGCAACGCCTGCCCGCTCTGCGTCTGCCGCGACCACTGCATCGGCGACTCCCGCGACCCGCACTGGCTCTCGCAGGAAACCGACATCCGCAACAAATGGATGTTCCAGCTGATCCACGCCATGCACCTTGCCGGACGCTGTACCGAATGCGGCGAGTGCGAACGCGCATGCCCCATGGACATCCCGGTGCTCATGTTCAAGAAAAAGCTCAGCTCCATCGTCAAGGACCTGTTCAACTACGAGTCCGGCGTCGATCCGACCGCCGTGCCGCCGCTCTTCACCTTCCAGGTGGACGAGGAAACCATCAACGAAAGGGGCTGGTAAATGGCAAAGACCGTATTCCTGCCCGAAGAGAATCTGGACGCATGGGTCAAGGCGCTCGCCGCCGACCACACCGTGCTGGCCCCGGTCCGCGACCGCGAAGCAATCGTCTTCGGCGAAGTCAACGACGCCTCGAACATCCTGCTCGACCAGCAGCCGCCGAGTCGCCAAAGAAGGCCATTTTCCCCCAGACCGAGGACCTGATGCGCTTCAAGCGCGTCAAGACCCCGGAAGAGCCCGAGACCCTCGGCCTTGAACTGGAAGAGACCGTGCCCGACGCAAAAACCGTGGTGTTCGGCGCACGGCCCTGCGGCATCCGGGGCTTCGCCATGTTCGACCGCGTCTACGCCACCGACCGCGTCACCGACCCCTACTACAAGGCCCGCCGCGACAACACGCGCTTCGTGACCGTCGCCTGCACCGCCCCCATGAACACCTGCTTCTGTCACTGGGTCGGCTCGGGCCCGGCTGACGACGATGGCACCGACGTGCTGCTCGTGCCCGTCGAAGGCGGCTACGCTGCCCGCGCCGTGTCCGACGAAGGCGAAGCCATGCTCGCGCTGGTCGAAACCACCGAGAAGAAAGGCGTCAAGGCCGAGGCGGACGCCGTGGCCAAGGCCGCCCGCGAAAAGCTCGGCGACGCACCCGACATCAGCGACGTGCCCGGCAAGATCATGGAAGCCTTCGACGATCTCGACTTCTGGACCGAAATGACCGCCGCCTGCGTCTCCTGCGGGGCCTGCACCTACCTCTGTCCCACCTGCTACTGCTTCAACATCACCGACGAGTCCCGCGGGCTCTCGGGCCGACGCATCCGCACCTGGGACAACTGCATGAGCCACAACTACACCCAGGAAGCAAGCGGCCATAACCCGCGCCCCACCAAGGCGCACCGCATGCGCAACCGCGTGGGCCACAAATTCGGCTACTACCCGGACCTCCACGACGGAACCATCCTCTGCTGCGGCTGCGGACGCTGCGTTTCCCGCTGCCCCAACTCCGTGGACATCCGCCGCATCGTCATGCGCGTCAAGGAGCGATAGACCATGTGCGACTGCCAGAATCCCTATCTCCCGGACACCGCCACCATCCTCGAAGTGGTGGAAGAAACGTCCAATATCAAGACCTTCCGCGTCCGCCTCGACGATGAAGACAAAATGAACGCCTTCACCTTCGAACCCGGACAGGTCGGTCAGCTCTCGGTGTTCGGCACCGGCGAATCCACCTTCGTCATCAACTCCCCGCCGACCCGCATGGACTATCTCCAGTTCAGCGTCATGCAGGCCGGGGAAGTGACCTCCGCCCTGCACCGCCTCAAGGCCGGAGACAAAGTCGGCGTGCGCGCCCCCCTCGGCAACGCCTTCCCCGCCGAAGCCATGAAAGGCAAAGACATCATCTTCGTCGGCGGTGGCATCGGCATGGCCCCCCTGCGCACTCTGCTGCTCTACATGCTCGACAACCGCGACGACTACGGCAAAATCTCCGTCCTCTACGGCTCCCGCTCGCCCGCAGACTTCTGCTACAAGGAAGATCTCGACGACTGGATGGCCCGCGACGACATGGAACTCGTGCTCACCGCAGACGGCGCCGACGACTCCTGGCCGCACCGCGTCGGACTCATCCCCCACGTACTGCTGGACATGAAACCCTCGTCCGAAAACGCCGTGGCCGTCACCTGCGGACCGCCCATCATGATCAAATTCACCGTGCAAGCCCTCGAAGAACTCGGTTTCGCACACGAAAACATCGTCACTACCCTTGAAAAACGCATGAAATGCGGCGTCGGACTCTGCGGACGCTGCAACATCGGCACGAAATACGTCTGCGCTGACGGACCCGTATTCACCTACGCCGAGCTCAAGGAACTGCCCAACGAACTGTAATGGTTCAATGTGATATTATTGTATGGAAGGGGCCGATTTTCGGCCCCTTTTTTTGCCTCCGGCGGCCCTCCGGGGGCTCAAGAACCTTTTTCCAAAAGGTTCTTGAGAATCTCCAAAACGTGTTGGCTTGCCAAACTGCACCGCACAGAACGGCGTACCTGTTACGCTGGTTTGCAGTTTGGCGGGGTGGCTTCGAGGGCACGCGATTGATGGGCAAGAGGCTGAGTGTGATGGTAGGAGAAGACGTGAAGGAATGCAGACCTTGGCTGAGTGAAGTTTGATAAGTGAAAACCAGGGCCTTGTTGCGGGGTGAGAGCCGGAAGGCAGATGGGGATTATCAAGGGTTATGACCCTTGATCGGGTGCAGGGCAGCGCCCTGCCCGCCGAAGGCACACGCCCACGGCTCTGAAGAATCGCAAGCATTGCGGATTCCATTGAGAGTAATGCTGGTGTGGTGTAAAATTGTAGTTTGATACGCTGACAAACAGACAAGGAGCAATATTGTGGCACATTTTTTCAAGGCCAATGAGATAGTCAACGCGGCAATCGAAATCGAAACCAAGGGCGAAGCCATGTACAAAAAAACTCATGGACCGCGCGCAGGATCAGGCCGCCAAAAACATCTTCGAATACCTCATGAACGAGGAAAGCAAACACAAAACCCTCTTCGCGGACATGCTCGGCAACCTCGGCGACATCCAGCTGCCCGCATGGAGCGACACCGAAGAATACCAACGCTACATCACCGACCTCATCAACACCCACATCCTGCTCGGCGGCAAGTGGGGAGACTCCCTGCAAGACAAGCTCGAAACCGACGAAGACGCCCTGCGCTTCGCCATGAAATTCGAACGCGACACCATCCTCTTCTTCACCGAAATGGAAAAAATGGTGCCCGACAACGAAAAAGAACACGTGCAGGCCTGCGTCAACGAAGAACGCTCGCACCTCAGAAAACTCGCGGCAATGCTCTAGCAGCGAGATGCCTCCGGCGGGCAGGGCGCTGCCCTGCACCCGCAAGGGGCTATAACCCCTTGACCCCCAGCGTGTTTTCCCGTTTCAGAGCGCGGGCCGCCGCTCCGCTTACGCTACGCGGCGG